>NZ_JBIVLA010000008.1:0-384238 GCF_044751065.1 Streptomyces sp. NPDC088746 | reverse complement strand
TACTGCAGGGGGGACCCTGTGGGAGAGTAGGACGCCGCCGAACAATTATTCCGGGAAAGCCCCGTGCCCTTGTGGCACGGGGCTTTTCTGCGTTCTGAGCGTCTAGGGTCGAACCATGCGCTACGAACTGGTCATCTTCGACAACGACGGCGTGCTCGTCGACAGTGAGCCGATCTCCAACACGGTCCTGGCCGGCTACCTCACGGAGCTCGGCCACCCCACCTCGTACGAGGAGTCCCTCCGCGACTACATGGGGGCCGCCATCCACCGGGTCCACGACCTCGTGGACGAGCGGACGAGCCAGAAGCTCCCCGCGGAGTTCGACGAGGAGCTGCACCGCCGCACCCTCGCCGCGTTCGAGGCGGAGCAACTGACAGCGGTGGACGGGGTCCAGGAACTGCTCGGCGAGCTCGTCGCCGACGGGGTGGCGTACTGCGTCGCCTCGTCCGGAAGCCACCAGAAGATCGCGGCCGGGCACCGTAAGGCCGGGCTCGACCAGTGGTTCGAGGAGGAGTGGATCTTCAGCTCCGAGGACGTGGGGCGGGGGAAGCCGGCCCCGGACCTGTTCCTCCACGCCGCCGAACGGATGGGCGTCGCCCCCGAGCGGTGTGTCGTGATCGAGGACAGCCCGCTCGGCGTCGAGGCGGCCCGCGCGGCCGGGATGGAGGTGTACGGGTTCACCTCGATGATGCCGGCGGACCGGCTCGTCGGGGTCACCGGGCACTTCTCCGACATGTCGCAGCTGCCGAAACTGCTCGCCTGACCGATCTACCCAGCGGTAGACCGGGGCTCTACGCTCGCGGCCATGACGGATGCGCGGTTGCGGTACGGCAGAGCCTCCCTGGCGCTCAGCTTCCTGGTGCAGGGGGTGGCCTTCGCCCTGCTCGTGACGCGCATCCCCGCCATCCAGGACCGGTACGGGATATCCGACGGGCTGCTGCCCGCCTTCCTGGCCGCGGTGCCTGTCCTGGCGGGGGTCGCCAGCGTGGCCACGGAGAAGGTGGTCGCGCGGGTACGGCCCGGGGTCGTGCTCAGGTGGGCGCAGCCCGTCGTGCTGCTCGCCCTGCTCGGCGTGGGCGCCGGCAGCGAGGTCTGGCATGCGGTCGTCGCGCTCGGTGTCTTCGGGCTGGCGGTCGGGGCGCTGGACGCCTCGATGAACATGATGGGCGTCAGTCTTCAACGGGCCTACGGGCGCAGCATCATGCTGGGCTTCCACGCGGCGTACAGCCTGGGCGGCATCGCCGGGGCGTCGTTGGCCTGGGCGGGTGCGCACTGGGACCTGTCACTGCTCGTGTCCTACCTGCCCGTGGTGGTCGTCCTCCTGCCCGCGGCTCTGATCGGCAGCAGGTGGTACGCGGAGGGCGGGACCGGCGGAGACCCGGCGGGGGTGAAGCCCGGGCAGGGCGGCGCCGTGCCGTTCAGGCTGCTGCTGCCGCTCTGTCTGGTGATGGCGTTCGCGTACATCGGGGACTCGACGGTCTCCAACTGGAGCGCGAAGTATCTGCAGGACGTGCTGGGCAGCTCGGAGCAGCTGGCGACGGTTCCGTACAACGTCTACATGGTGACGACGCTGCTGGGGCGGGCCGTCGGGGACCTCGGGGTGCGGCGGTTCGGGGCGGCGGCCGTGGTGCGGGGCGGCAGTGTGCTGGCCGCCGTCGGCTTCGCGGTGGTGGCGGTGGCGCCCGGTGCCTGGTGGGGGATGCTCGGCTTCACGCTGCTGGGGCTGGGGCTCTGTGTGATCGTGCCGCAGACCTTCGCGGCGGCGGGGAGGATGTTCCCCGGGGCGAGTGATGTGGCCGTCGCCCGGCTGAACGTCTTCAACTACGTGGGTTTCCTCGTCGGCTCGCCTCTCGTGGGCGCGCTCGGCGACGCGTGGAGCTACCGCGGCGCGATGCTCGTGCCCATGGTCCTGGTCCTCGCGACGCTCGTGTACGCCCGGTCGTTCGGCGCGGAGCCCGCCCGATACGGTGGCGGGCATGAGCGGGCGCGCGCGGCTGATGTGGGATGAGGCAGTAACGGGATACGACTTCGGGTCCAGTCACCCCATGGACCCGGTCAGACTCGCCCTGACGATGGGACTGGTGCGGGCGTTCGGACTGGACGGGTCGGTGGATGTCAGGGCGGCCAAGCCGGCCGGGGACTCCACGTTGCGGCTCGTGCACCGTGAGGACTACGTGGCGGCCGTACGGGCGGCGTCCGCGGATCCGAGGGCCGCCGATCAGGCGTACGGGCTCGGGACGACCGACGATCCCGCCTTCGCGGGGATGCACGAGGCGTCCGCGCTGATCGCCGGGCTCTCGGTGGGAGCCGCGGAGGCCGTCTGGCGCGGGGAGACCGCGCACGCCGTGAACTTCACCGGCGGGCTGCACCACGCGATGCCGGGGGCGGCTTCGGGCTTCTGCGTGTACAACGATCCGGCGCTCGCCATCGCCCGGCTGCTGGAGCTGGGTGCGGAGCGGGTGGCCTACGTGGATGTGGACGTCCACCACGGGGACGGGGTGCAGGCGGCGTTCTGGGAGGACCCCAGGGTGCTGACCGTGTCGCTCCACGAGCATCCGCGCACGCTGTTCCCGCAGACCGGCTGGCCGGAGGAGACCGGTTCCGGGGCGGGTGAGGGCGGTGCGGTGAATGTGGCGCTGCCGGCGGGTACGGGGGACGCGGGGTGGCTGCGCGCCTTCCACGCGGTGGTGCCCGAGCTGCTGGAGGACTTCCGGCCGCAGGTGCTGGTGACCCAGCACGGGGCGGACACGCACTTCGAGGACCCGCTGGCTCACCTCGCGGTGTCGCTGGACGCCCAGCGAGCCGTCATGGAGGCCTGTCACGATCTCGCCCACACCTACGCGGAGGACGGGCGCTGGGTGGCGCTGGGCGGGGGTGGTTACGCGGTGGTGGATGTGGTGCCGCGCTCCTGGACCCATCTCGTGGCGATCGCCGCCCACGCGCCGGTGGCACCGGAGTCGGTCATCCCGTCGTCGTGGAGGGACGAGGTCTACGCCCGCACGCGGCAGTTGGGCCCGGCCCGGATGACGGACGGCCGTACGCCGTCGTGGAAGCCCTGGGAGGACGGGTACGACCCGGCGGACCGGCTGGACCAGGCGGTGCTGGCGACACGGCGGTCGGCGTTCCCGCTGCGGGGGCTGCTGGCCTGAGGGAGGGTCACGGGACCGTCCGCGAGGTCGTTACGCCAACTGTGGTGCGGTATCCGGGTTCCGGCCCGGGAGTGCTCGCGGTGCGGGAGCATCGGGAGGGTGTTGAGCACCGGAGCGCTTCGCGCTCATCTGCTGGCGGCCCGGCTCGCCGGGCCCGTGGCCACGCCGCGGGAGACGAGTCTGCGGAGCTATCGGCTCTTCGCGGCGAGAGACCCTCGTGTGCTGCTCGGGCTCGATCCGGACCGGGCGTGGGGTGAGCGTGACCTGCTACGGCTGATGGCCGACAAGTGCGGGGTCTCGGACGATCCTGATCATGTGTCAGGTCAGGACGTCATCGATCCCGAGCGGACCCTGGCCGCGCTGGACGCGTTCGCGGAACGGCTCGCCCGGGCTGCGGAGAGACGGGCTCCGGTGCTGTTGGGCACCGGGCATCCGCACCGGCTGCTCGGGTTCTACGCCGGACTGGCAGACGCTTTGTCGGCGGCGGGGTGCGCGGTACTCACTCCCGCGCAGGGCCGATGTGTCGACATAACGACCCGGTTCGGCGTACGCACGTACAACCTCGACTACGTACAAGGCGTCGCGCTGGTGCGCGAACCGGGCGTGCGGGCTCCGGGGAGTGCCACCGGCGCACACACCCATTCGCCGCTGCCGGTTCGGGCCGTGCTGGAGGAGGCCGTGAACGCCCGGGGAGCGCTGCCCGAGCTGGTGGTCGGGGACCACGGATGGGTCTGCGGGGCAGGTCAGCTGGGCATCGAGGCCATCGGGCTGGCGGATACGGACGACCCCGCGCTGTTCGTGGGTGAGGCGGAGGGGCGGGTGTCCGTCGCCGTTCCGGTTGATGACGGCGTGCGGTCGGACTACTACCGGCCTCTTACTCGGTATGTGCTCAATCGGGCGTGTCTGTCACAGTAGGCGGCCGATCGTCTCACCTCTTCCCCACTCGCATCACCCGCCCCTAATCTGGGGAGTGAGCGCACAACGACGAAGAGTCACCGGAGGGGAAGCCGGTGCGCGTCTCGTGCGGAAGGTACAGGTGGGTCATGGCTGCTGGCAGCGAGAGGCCTCTCAACGAGGTCAAGTTTCTGACCGTGGCGGAAGTCGCCTCGGTCATGAGGGTGTCGAAGATGACCGTGTACCGCTTGGTGCACAGTGGTCATCTGCCGGCGATCAGGGTGGGAAGGTCCTTCCGGGTCCCGGAGCAAGCGGTTCACGAGTATCTCCGAGAGTCCTTCGTGGGGGTGGAGTCGGCCTGACGTCGCCCTCGGATTACGCCCCTCACTCTGTGGCGGGTAGGCTAGGCCGACGTAGGTCGTGTGGGCCCAGACGCCCCGCACCAGTGAAGAAGAAGTGAGCGAGGGTAGTCGTGGGCTCTGTTATCAAGAAGCGGCGTAAGCGGATGGCCAAGAAGAAGCACCGCAAGCTGCTCAAGCGCACGCGCGTTCAGCGTCGCAACAAGAAGTAAGCGAACGCGGTTCGTGAGTCCGAGGCCCTCCCGCCGTCCTGGCGGGAGGGCCTCGGCGCGTTTCCGGGCGGGTGTTCCGGGCCCGGTCGTGTGCGGCGGATCCGGTGGTATTCCCGCCACAGCTTCGGTAAAGCCCGCCCGGGGTCATCACAGGGCAACATCCACCGACTACGGTGACGGCCAGGGGAAGACCCCGCTCGGTGAACGATCGACGGAAGGCGCTGATCTTGGGGAAGATCGTGCTCGTCACAGGCGCGGCCCGGCAGCTGGGGGGCCGTTTCGTGCGGCGCGTCCAGCGGGATCCCGGTGTGGACCGGGTGATCGCCGTGGACGCGGTCGCGCCGGGACATGAGCTGGGCGACGCCGAATTCGTCCTGGCGGACATCCGGCAGTCGGCGATCGCCAGGGTCCTCGCGGAGCATTCCGTCGACACGGTCGTCCATCTGGATGTGTCCGCGAAGGCGCTCGGCGCGGGCGGCCGGACGACGGTCAAGGAGACCAACGTCATCGGCACGATGCAGCTGCTCGGTGCCTGTCAGAAGTCCCCGACCGTCCAGCGGCTCGTGGTCAAGTCCAGCACCAACGTGTACGGCTCCGCCCCGCGCGACCCCGCGGTCTTCACCGAGACGACGCCCCCCAAGTCCCTGCCCAGCGGCGGCTTCGCCAAGGACGCGGTGGAGGTCGAGGGCTATGTCCGCGGCTTCGCGCGCCGCAGGCCGGACGTGGCCGTGTGCGTGCTGAGGTTCGCGAACATCCTGGGCCCCGAGCCTGACTCGCCGCTCGCCGACTACCTGGCGCTGCCGGTCCTGCCGACGGTCCTGGGGTACGACCCCCGGCTGCAGTTCGTGCACGAGGACGACGTCGTCGACGTACTGGAGATCGCGGCCCGCGAACCCCGGCGCGGCACGCTGAACAGCGGCACGTTCAACATCGCGGGCGCCGGGGTGCTGCTGCTCTCGCAGTGCTCGCGCAGGCTGGGGCGGCCGACCGTCCCGGTGCTGCTGCCGGCCGTCACCTGGGTGGGGTCGGCGCTCCGTACGATCGGCATGACGGACTTCTCGCCGGAACAGATCCGGCTCCTCACGCACGGCCGGGTGGTCTCGACCGTCCAGATGCGCGAGACGCTGGGTTTCCGGCCGAGGTTCACCACGGCCGAGACGTTCGCGGAGTTCGCCCGGAGCCGGGGACCGGGGCTGCTGCCTCCCGAGCGGGTGGGCAGGGCGGTCGGGAGGCTGGCCGAGCTGCAGCTCGGCGGCGGACGGGCAGGCAGCACACATTCGACTCACGTCGCCAGGTAGAGGAGCGCGACCGACGATGGCGGACGCCAAGGTCATTCCCTTCGACGACGACCGTTCGCGCTCCGGCGCGGGGCGGCGCAGAGGAGCACTGCCGGGAGCCGGAAGGGCCCAGCAGCCCGCGTCGGCCGGTCCCGCGCCCGTGAGCGCCCTGCCGGGCGGTCAGGTGCCTGAAGGGGCCGCTGAGGCCACGGGTGCCGCCTCCCCGGACGGCGGGGAGGGCCCCGGGAGCGGCTGGGACCGGCGGATCGCGGGCGGGCTCGCCTTTCTGCGGCGCCGGCTCACGGGGGATTACGAGGTCGACGAGTTCGGCTACGACAAGGAGCTGACCGACCAGGTCCTCATGTCGATGCTGCGGCCCCTCGCGGACAAGTACTTCCGGGTCGAGGTGAAGGGCATCGAGAACATCCCGTCCGACGGCGGGGCGCTCATCGTGGCCAACCACTCCGGGACGCTGCCGCTGGACGGACTGATGCTCCAGGTCGCGGTCCACGACAACCACCCGGCCGAGCGGCATCTGCGGCTGCTCGCGGCCGATCTGGTCTTCATGCTCCCGGTGGTCAACGAGCTGGCGAGGAAGGCCGGGCACACCCTCGCGTGCGCGGAGGACGCGGAGCGGCTGCTGCAGAGCGGTGAGGTCGTCGGGGTGATGCCGGAGGGCTTCAAGGGCATCGGGAAGCCGTTCGGTGAGCGCTACAAGCTCCAGCGCTTCGGGCGGGGCGGCTTCGTGTCGACGGCGCTGCGCGCCGGGGTGCCGATCGTGCCGTGCTCGATCGTGGGCGCCGAGGAGATCTACCCGATGATCGGCAACTCCAAGACGCTGGCACGGGTCCTGGGGGTCCCGTACTTTCCGATCACGCCGACCTTTCCGTGGCTGGGACCGCTCGGTGCGGTGCCGTTGCCGACGAAGTGGACGATCCAGTTCGGGGAGCCGATCCCCACGGACGGGTATCCGCCGGAGGCCGCGGAGGACCCGATGCTGATGTTCAACCTGACGGACCAGGTGCGGGAGCAGATCCAGCACACGCTCTACAAGCTGCTGGTGCAGCGCCGGTCGGTCTTCTTCTGACCGTACGTCGGCCACGCGGCCGCAGGGCGCGCGCGTGAGGAGGGCGCCGTCCGGTCCGGACGGCGCCCTCCTCACATGCGGTGGTCCCTACGGCTCGACGTCCTCGCTGTCGATGCCCAGGCCGGGCAGCAGGCCCGGGAGCAGCGGCGGCAGGGTGACGTCGGGCGCGGGGGACGCGCCGGGCGCTCCACCCGGGGACGACGGGGTGGTGCCGTCCGTCGGGAGGTCGTCCAGCAGGCCGTCGGAGCCGCCGCCGAGCAGGCCGTCGGCAGGGGTGGAGCCCGAGCCCGAGGGCTTCGGCCGGGTGCTGCTGGTGGACGCGCTGTCGTCCGGGGCCGCGGAGGAGGAAGGAGCCTTCTCCGGAGCCCTGGAGTCCCGGCCCTCCTGCGTGGCTCCGGCGGGGGGCGCGTCCTCTTCGGTGCCCGGTGTGCGGGGCAGCAGGGACTTCAGGGGTGCGACTTCCTGGTCCATGGCCGCGAAGACGGAGCTGACCTTGTCGCGGATGTCGGTCAGCTGGACGGGCAGCCGGTCGCGGAGGCTGCTCCAGCTCGCGCGGTGCGAGCGGGAGAAGGAGTCCAGCGTCTGGATGGGCCCGATGGCGCCGTCGCGCTCGTAGGCGGTGTGGAGCAGGCGGTGGCCCTCGGTGGCGTCGTGCGTCATGCCGTCGAGCGCGCGCCTGACGTCTCCGATCGACTCGTGGTCCATCTCGCCGGAGCGTGCCCGCTCCATCAGCCGGCGGGCTTCGCCGAGGCGGGTGGACGCCTGGTCGAGGTAGGCCTCCCCCCGGTCGGCGTCGCCGCTGGCCATACCGAGGCTGATGTCCTCCATGCCGCGCTTGAGCGGATAGAGGGAGTCACCCGGCAGGGCGTCGGAACTGGCAGCGGCCACTCCGCCGAAGGCTCCCGCGGCCACACCGACGGTGAGTCCGCCGGCGGTGAGGCCCTTCGCCCAGCGGGAGCGGGGACGCAGCTTCCGGATCGGGGAGGCCCGGTGGGCTCCCTTGCTCCGTTGTTCGGGGACTGTAGGGCCCGTGGACGCACCGCCTTCGGCGAACATGGTCTCCATGGCCGCGAGGAGCTGGGCTCGCTGCACCACTTTGACCTCGGGATCGAATTCCGGCGCCGGTAGCTCACCGAGGCCGTTCGCCAGGGCCAACAGCGTTCCGTGGTCGGCCGGTTGGGCCGGGTCCTCGGGCTGTACGGCCGCCGCACCCTGGGGGGACTGATCCTCCAGGGCCTGGGCGAAGGCGTTCGCCCGCCGGTGTGCCGAAACGTTTGCGATCACTGGCGGCACCTCCTCTCGTCATGACGGTCGACTCCCCTGAGGGTCCGGAAGGTTGCCCACCGGAGCCGATTCCACACGAACGAGCGAGTGGAAACGGTCAGGTGTGGCGACAGGGGGCCTGCATCCGGCACAACGAGTGGCGCGGCAGTTGGGTTACGGACAGCGGATGATCCGATCGGTGTGTCACGAACACGTCACGGATGGTGACGTCAGCGGGCGTCGTCCGGCAGTAGTCGTGCGAGCGTACGCACGGCTCGGTACTGCAAGGTTTTGATCGCGCCCTCGTTCTTTCCCATGACCCGGGCGGTCTCGGCGACCGAGAGACCTTGCAGGAATCTCAGGGTCACGCACTCCTGCTGTTGCGGGTTGAGCCGGCGTACGGCTTGCAGCAGTGCGGCGTTGGAGAGGGATTCCAGGACGGAGTCCTCCGGGCTCCGTGCGACCTCGTTGGCGTCGAGCATTTCGCCGGTGGTCACTTCCAGTCGGAAACGACTGGATTTGAAGTGGTCGGCGACCAGGTTCCGAGCGATCGTGACCAGCCAGGCGCCGAAATCACGGCCCTGCCAGGTGAAGGTGGAGATGCGGCGGAGTGCGCGCAGGAACGTCTCGCTGGTGAGGTCCTCCGCTGTCGCCTTGCCTCCCACGCGGTAGTAGATGTACCGGTACACGGTGTCGCTGTACTGGTCGTACAGGCGGCCGAAGGCCTCGGCCTCACCGGCCTGCGCGCGCTCGACGAGATCCATCATGCGCGCGCTGTCGCTGTCGGCTGTCGGACGGCGGACGGGAGCCGACGACGCGGCAGCCGCAGCGCCGCGGTTGCTTCGTCTTCCGACGGCCGCGCTGCGTTCGGCCAGCGCATAGCAAGGGCCGGCAGGTACAGGGGTGGCAAATTGGGGGACGGCGTACGCGGTGGGGACGAAGCCGCGCAAGCGGTCGAGGACCGTTGCGCGCAGCGTAGCCAGGCCCGAGGTGTCAACCCCGACGTGTGGGTACACGGGACTCCCAGAGGCAGAGCTTCCATCACGTGCAGTTGAAAACCGTCACTCGTGGTAGTGGGTGACGGGTTCCTTGTGCGTCTGAGGAGAATAACGCTTCGTACAGGCCGTGCTACACCCAGTTGCTCAAATCACCGATTAGGTCGCTTCCGTAACCTCTAAGTGACGGTTCAAGTGGCACATCGTGACCGGTTATTGATCGAATAGCTTCGGGATCTGCCTACGGCGGCGACGGGTTGTGGTCGCCCGTACGTAACGCGACTGGCCGGAGCGATGGGTGTCCGCGCCGCTGTTCCGCTCCCGATCGGGCGTACGCACCCGGGCGTGCCGCTGCGCGGCCGAGAAGGGTGCCGCAGGGGAGCGGCCTCCGCGCAGGAGGCCGTCGTGAAGAGGGGGTCAGCGGCGGCGGCGGTGGATCGCCACGGCGGCGGCCGTGCCGCCGGCCAGCGCGCCGACACCCGCCGCGGCGGGGATGCCGACCTTGGCCGCCTTGCGGCCGGTGCGGTAGTCGCGCAGCCGCCAGTCCAGGGAGCGGGCGTGCTTGCGCAGTTTGGAGTCCGGGTTGATCGCGTACGGGTGGCCGACCAGGGACAGCATGGGGATGTCGTTGTGCGAGTCGCTGTACGCGGCGCAGCGCTCCAGGTCCAAGCCCTCGGCGGCCGCCAGCGCGCGTACCGCTTCGGCCTTCGCCGGGCCGTGGAGGGGCTCGCCGACCAGCCGGCCGGTGTAGACGCCGTCGACCGACTCGGCGACCGTGCCCAGGGCGCCGGTGAGTCCGAGGCGGCGGGCGATGATCGTGGCGGTCTCCACCGGGGCGGCGGTGACCAGCCAGACCTTCTGGCCCGCGTCGAGATGGGCCTGGGCCAGGGCGCGGGTGCCGGGCCAGATGCGGTCGGCCATGTACTCGTCGTAGATCTCCTCGCCGATGGACATCAGCTCGGAGACGCGGTGGCCCTTGACGATGGACAGGGCGCTGTCGCGGGCGTCCTGCATGTGCTCCGGGTCCTCGACGCCCGCCAGCCGGAACCAGGCCTGCTGCCAGGCGAACCTGGTGAGTTCGCGCCGCTGGAAGAACTTCCGCTTGTACAGGCCGCGGCCGAAGTGGAAGATCGCGGCGCCCTGCATGACGGTGTTGTCCAGGTCGAAGAAGGCCGCGGCGCGGGTGTCCCCGGCCACCGGGAAGACGGGCTCCCGGGCCTCTTCGGGGGTGATGAGCAGCTCTTCGGCGCCGGCCGGCAGTGCCGACTTCTGCGCGGCCTCGGCTGCGGCCTCGCCTGCGAGCACGCTGCGTGCCGTGGCGGGGCGCCTGCGGGGGGTGAGCCATCCAAGAGCGGCCATGTCGTGAGCATAGCCATTCTGTTCGGCTCTTCCCGACCTGGTGGGATGCGGCGGTGTGAACTCTCCGGGGCCGGAGCGTTAAACGGGTGATTCCGCGTCCGCGGGAGGCCCGGAAGGGTTCGCCGGGGGGAGCAGAATGAAGGTATGAGTGCTCTGCTGCGTCGTACGAGGAAGAAGCCCGCGGACCGGGTGGTGACCCTGGTGGGGAAGCCCGGCTGTCATCTCTGTGACGATGCGCGGCTGGTGGTGAGTGAGGTCTGCGAGGAGACCGGCGCGTCCTGGGTGGAGAAGGACATCACCCGGGACGAGGCGCTGTACAAGGAGTACTGGGAGCAGATCCCGGTGGTCCTGATCGATGACGAACAGCACACCTTCTGGCGGGTGGATCCGGCGCGGCTGCGCACCGCACTGCGTACGTGAGGGGGCTTCCTGGGCGAAACCCGGTTAACATCATGGGCGTTTTGAGTGGTCTCGGGGGCGTGGACATGAGGAGTGTGTACCGTCTTGCCCCCTTCGGGCCTGCAACGGACTGATGCCGTCCCGGGTTCCGGGGCCGCGCAGGGAATGTGCGTGACCCCGGTCACTTTGACCGGACAAAACGGACACTATCTTTGTGCACGCGTTCACAAAGACATAGCCTGCTGTCGACGGGGCGGTCATAGGACATACGGCCGCCTGCAGCCCCGCTCATCCCGCAGGAGCACCGTGGCAACTGGCCGAACTCACCGACCGGCGACCCGTAGCCGAGGAATTCCCGAGGCCACCGTCGCCCGGCTTCCGCTGTATCTCCGCGCACTGACAGCGCTCTCCGAGCGCTCGGTCCCCACGGTCTCGTCCGAGGAACTCGCCGCGGCGGCGGGAGTCAATTCCGCGAAGCTGCGCAAGGACTTCAGCTACCTGGGCTCCTACGGCACGCGTGGTGTCGGGTACGACGTCGAGTACCTCGTCTACCAGATCTCGCGTGAGCTGGGGCTCACCCAGGACTGGCCGGTCGCGATCGTCGGCATCGGTAACCTCGGCGCCGCGCTCGCCAACTACGGCGGTTTCGCCTCCCGCGGGTTCCGGGTCGCCGCGCTGATCGACGCCGACCCCGCCATGGCGGGTACGCCCGTGGCCGGGATCGCCGTCCAGCACACCGACGACCTGGACCGGATCATCAGTGACAACGGTGTGTCCATCGGCGTCATCACCACTCCGCCCGGCGCGGCCCAGCAGGTCTGCGACCGGCTCGTCGCCGCGGGTGTGACCTCCATCCTGAACTTCGCGCCGACGGTGCTCTCCGTGCCCGACGGTGTCGACGTGCGCAAGGTCGATCTCTCGATCGAGCTGCAGATCCTCGCCTTCCACGAGCAGCGCAAGGCCGGCGAGGAGGCCGTTGCCGACGGCAGGGCGGGCGACGAGGAAGCCGACGAGGCGCCGCCGATGCGTGCCACGCCCTCCGGCCGGAAGGGACCTGACGGGGACATGCCCGCCGTGATGCCGGCATGAGTCTCCTGGTCGTAGGGCTGAGTCACCGCAGTGCCCCCGTCTCCGTGCTGGAGCGGGCGTCCCTGGCGGCCGAGGCCCAGACGAAGCTGCTTCAGGACACCCTCGCCGCAGAGCCCGCGACCGAGGCCGCGGTCCTGGCCACCTGCAACCGCATCGAGCTGTACGCGGACGTGGACAAGTTCCACGCGGGTGTCGCCGAGCTGTCCACCCTTCTCGCGCAGCACAGCGGGGTCGGGCTGGACGAGCTCACTCCCTATCTTTATGTGCACTACGAGGACCGCGCCGTCCACCACCTCTTCTCGGTGGCGTGCGGACTGGACTCGATGGTCGTCGGCGAGGGCCAGATCCTCGGGCAGATCAAGGACGCGCTCGCGCTGGGGCAGGAGCTCCACACCGCCGGCCGTCTGCTGAACGACCTCTTCCAGCAGGCCCTGCGGGTCGGCAAGCGCGCCCACAGCGAGACGGGGATCGACCGTGCCGGGCAGTCGCTCGTCACCTTCGGTCTCGAGCAGCTGGCCGACGGCGCCGAGGTCACCGAGTGGGCGGCCGGCAAGCGCGCCCTGGTGATAGGCGCGGGCTCGATGTCCTCGCTCGCCGCCGCGACCCTGGCCCGTGCGGGCGTCGACGAGATCGTCGTCGCCAACCGGACCCGGGCGCGTGCCGACCGCCTCGTCGAGATCCTCGGCCAGGCCGGTGTCCCGACGGCGCGCGCCGTGGAGATGGACGGCGTCGCGGGTGAACTGACACGTGCCGATGTCGTCGTCTCCTGTACGGGTGCGACCGGTCTCGTGCTGACCGCGGAGGCCGTCGCCGGTGCCCTCGGCGTCGAGTTCGACACCGCGGAGCGGGCGGCCGAGGCCCCCGCCGCCGTGGCCGACGAGCTGGACCAGCACGCCGCGTGGGTGGAGAACGGTTCCGCCACCGCTGCCGCCCAGGACCGGGCCGTGCGCCGGGTCCCCGTACGTCCCGCCTCCACCGGCCCCGCCCGGCTCCACCTGCTCGACCTCGCGATGCCGCGCGACATCGACGGAGCGGCGCACCGCGTCGCCGGTGTGCGCCTCGTCGACATCGAGTCGCTCGCCGAGGCGTCCGCGGATGCCCCGATGGCCGCCGATGTGGACCAGGTGCGCACCATCGTCGCCGACGAGGTCGCCGCCTTCGGAGCCGCCCAGCGCGCCGCGCACATCACCCCGACCGTCGTCGCCCTGCGCACCATGGCCGCCGATGTGGTGGCCGGCGAGATCGCGCGGCTCGACGGACGCCTCCCCGACCTGGACGAGAAGCAGCGCGCCGAGATCACGCAGACCGTGCGCCGCGTCGTCGACAAACTCCTGCACGCGCCCACCGTGCGGGTCAAGCAGCTCGCCAGCGAGCCCGGCGGCGCCGGGTACGCCGATGCGCTGCGGGAACTCTTCGACCTCGACCCGCAGACGGTGGCCGCCGTCTCCCGGGCAGACCTGAACGACCCGAATAGAGGGCGGTCATGACCGACAACTCACTCCTGGGCGGGGAGACCACAACACCGCTCCGGCTAGGCACCCGGCGCAGCAAGCTCGCCATGGCGCAGTCCGGCATGGTCGCTGATGCGGTCCGCGAGGTGACCGGGCGTGCCGTCGAGCTCGTCGAGATCACCACGTACGGGGATGTCTCCCGGGAGCACCTGGCGCAGATCGGCGGGACGGGCGTGTTCGTCGCGGCTCTGCGTGAAGCGGTGCTGAGCGGCGAGGTGGACTTCGCCGTCCACTCGCTCAAGGACCTGCCGACCACGCAGCCGGAGGGCCTCGTGCTGGCCGCCGTGCCGGTGCGCGAGGACCCCCGCGACGCGCTGGTGGCGCGGGACGGGCTGTCCTTCGAGCAGCTGCCGGCCGGCGCCCGCGTCGGCACCGGTTCGCCGCGGCGCATGGCGCAGCTCAACGCGTACGCCCGCTCGCACGGTCTCGACATAGAGACCGTCGCCATCCGCGGCAACGTCGATACGCGCATCGGTTTTGTACGAAGCGGGGAGCTGGACGCGGTGGTACTCGCCGCCGCCGGGCTCAGCCGCCTCGGACGCACGGACGAGGTCACCGGCTTCCTGCCGGTCGACACCGTCCTTCCCGCTCCCGGCCAGGGAGCACTGGCGATCGAATGCGCTGAAAGCAGCGCGGACCTCGCCGCAGCGCTCGCCGAGCTCGACGACCCGTACACCCGGGTCGCCGTGACCGCCGAGCGCGCCCTGCTCAACGCCCTGGAAGCCGGCTGTTCCGCACCTGTGGGTGCGCTCGCCGACCTCCTGGCCGACGGGCAGGTTGTCAACGAACTGCGCCTGCGCGGTGTCGTCGGTTCAACCGACGGCACTTCCCTGGTGCAGCTGTCCATCACCGGTCCCGTCCCCACGTCGCACGACGACGCGGCGGCCCTCGGTCGCGAGCTCGCGGCCGAGATGCTTGCCAAGGGTGCGGCCGGTCTTATGGGGGAGCGAGCACTTTGAGCCCCACCGGCCCTGTCGTATCCGACTTCCCTGTCCTGTCCTCAGGGCACGTCACCTTCCTCGGCGCCGGTCCCGGCGACCCGGGACTGCTGACTCTGCGCGCTGTCGAGGCGCTCGCGAGCGCGGACGTCCTTGTAGCCGAACCGGACGTCCTCGACGTCGTTCGCTGCCACGCACGGGCAGGGGTAAGCACGCCTGAGATGGCGGTTGTTGACATGGCGTCAACACCCGCCGGAGTACCCGTCCTCAGGGACGCCGCCAATCTTGTCATGGAGGCAGCGAAGGGCGGCAGGCGGGTGGTGCGTGCCGTCACGGGCGATCCCGGCCTGGACGGCAACACGGGTGCCGAGATGCTCGCCTGCGCTGCCGCGGGTGTGCCTTTCGAGGTCGTGCCCGGCATCGCGAACGCGGTCGGTGTGCCCGCGTACGCCGGTGTTCCGCTGCGTGACGCGCAGGGCGCCGACGTCCGCTTCGTCGACGCCCGTACCGCGTCGGACCGCTGCTGGTCCGAGGTCGGCGCGAGCGACGCGACGGCCGTCGTGTCCGCGTCGCTCGACTCGGTGGCCGCGGCCGCCGGTGAGCTGGTCTCGGCGGGCCGCAAGCCCGACACCCCGCTCACGGTCACGATCGCCGGGACGACGACGCGCCAGCGGACGTGGACGGCGACCCTCGGGACGATCGCCCAGGTCCTGAAGCAGGCCAAGGTCCTCCCGTCGCCGGACGGGCACCTGCCCGTCATAGCCGTGGTCGGGGAGCGCAGCTCCGCCGCACAGCGCGACCAGCTCGCGTGGTTCGAGTCCAAGCCGCTGTTCGGCTGGAAGGTGCTCGTGCCGCGTACGAAGGAGCAGGCGGCGTCGCTCTCCGACCAGCTGCGTTCGTACGGTGCCGTGCCGCACGAGGTCCCGACGATCGCCGTCGAGCCGCCGCGTACGCCCCAGCAGATGGAGCGCGCGGTCAAGGGCCTGGTCACGGGCCGCTACGAGTGGATCGCCTTCACCTCGGTCAACGCGGTGAAGGCCGTGCGGGAGAAGTTCGAGGAGTACGGGCTCGACGCCCGTGCCTTCGCCGGGATCAAGGTCGCGGCCGTCGGTGAGCAGACCGCCGCCGCGCTGGTCGACTTCGGTGTGAAGCCGGATCTCGTGCCCTCCGGTGAGCAGTCCGCAGCCGGTCTGCTGGAGGACTGGCCGCCGTACGACCCGGTCTTCGACCCGATCGACCGGGTGTTCCTGCCGCGTGCCGACATCGCGACGGAGACCCTGGTGGCCGGGCTCATCGAGCTGGGCTGGGAGGTCGACGACGTCACCGCGTACCGCACGGTCCGCGCCTCGCCGCCGCCGGCGGACACCCGTGAGGCGATCAAGGGCGGCGGTTTCGACGCGGTGCTCTTCACCTCGTCCTCGACCGTCCGCAACCTGGTCGGTATCGCGGGCAAGCCGCACAACGTCACGGTGATCGCGTGCATCGGCCCGGCCACGGCGAAGACCGCCGAGGAGCACGGCCTGCGGGTCGACGTGCTGTCCCCGGAGCCGTCGGTCCACAAGCTGGCCCAGGCGCTGGCGGACTTCGGCGCGCAGCGCCGGGACGCGGCGAAGGAGGCCGGTGACCCGGTGACCCGGCCGAGCGAACGGCGTCCGGGCGCGCGCCGGCGCCGGACGACGACCTGACAGGCCGGAACGGGTGTGTGGGCCCGGCTGCTTCCTCGCGGAGCGGCCGGGCCCGTCCTGTTCCCTGCCCGCCGGCCGGTGGGTCCGCGCGTCGCGTACGATCCCGGGCGGGACGGGGCTCGTAGCGCAGTGGTCGTCGCGCCTTCACGGCATGTAGGAGGACGCCGGTTCGAATCCGGCCGGTCCCGTTCCACCTTCCGAGGGCACGCTTTTTCCGGCTCGGGTGTCGGTAAATCGGTGATGTGTACGGGTCTAGTCTCGGAGGATGACCGATTACGGAAACTTCCCCGGCTCGCGGCCCCGCCGGCTGCGGACGACCCCCGTCATGCGGCGCATGGTCGCCGAGACCCGGCTCGACCCGGCGAATCTGATCCTGCCCGCGTTCGTACGCGAGGGCATCGACGCCCCGGTCGCCATCTCGGCCATGCCCGGCGTGCAGCAGCACACCGTGGACACGCTGCGGAAGGCCGCCGTCGACGCGGTCGCGGCCGGTGTCTCGGGGATCATGCTCTTCGGCGTCCCGCTGGACGAGAAGAAGGACGCGCGGGGCACGGCGGGGACCGATCCGGAGGGCATTCTCCAGGTCGGCCTGCGGGCGGTGCGGGAAGAGGTCGGGGACGACCTGGTGATCATGTCCGACCTCTGTCTGGACGAGTACACCGACCACGGCCACTGCGGGGTGGTGACCGAGGACGGCCGCGTCGACAACGACGCCACGCTGGAGCGGTACGCCGAGATGGCCCAGGTCCAGGCCGACGCGGGTGCGCACGTGGTGGGCCCCAGCGGCATGATGGACGGCCAGGTCGGTGTGGTCCGGGACGCCCTGGACCAGACCGGGTACGAGGACGTGTCGATCCTGGCCTACACCGCGAAGTACTCCTCGGCGTTCTACGGTCCGTTCCGTGAGGCGGTGGGCTCCTCGCTCCGGGGGGACCGCAAGACGTACCAGCAGGACCCGGCGAATCTCCGGGAGTCGCTGCGCGAGCTGGCGCTGGACCTGGAGGAGGGCGCCGACATGGTCATGGTCAAGCCGGCCGGTCCTTACCTGGACGTCCTCGCCAAGGTCGCCGACGCGGTGGACGTGCCGGTCGCGGCGTACCAGATCAGCGGCGAGTACGCGATGATCGAGGCCGCCGCGGAGAAGGGCTGGATCGACCGGGACGCGGCGATCCTGGAGAGCCTGACGGGTATCCGTCGCGCGGGTGCGCGGATGATCCTGACGTACTGGGCGACGGAGGTCGCGCGGAAGCTGAGGCGCTGAAGCGGGCCGGGCCCGTTCAGGACACCAGGCCCTGGCGGTAGGCGTAGACGACCGCCTGGACGCGGTCGCGGAGCCCGAGTTTGGTGAGGATGCGTGAGACGAAGGTCTTGACCGTCTCCCGGCTGATCACGAGGGACGCGGCGATCTCGTTGTTGGAGAGGCCGTCCGCGATGAGGCGCAGGACCTCCAGTTCGCGGGGGGTCAGCGGGATGTCGTGGCCCTTGTCCTCGGTGGGCCGGATCCGGGCGGCGTACCGGCCCACCAGCTGGCGTGTCACCTCGGGGTCCAGGAGTGCAGCGCCCGCTGCCACGGTGCGGATGCCGTGGAGCAGCCGGTCCGGCGGGGCGTCCTTGAGGAGGAATCCGCTCGCGCCGGCGCGCAGTGCCTCGTAGACGTACTCGTCCAGGTTGAACGTCGTCACCACGAGCACCTTGACGGGGCGGGGCACTCCGGCGCCGGCCAGCAGGCGGGTGGCCGCGATGCCGTCGAGCACCGGCATGCGGATGTCCATGACCACGACGTCCGGGCGCAGTCTCTCTGCGAGGTCGACCGCCGTCCGCCCGTCCCCGCACTCGCCTGCGACCTCCAGGTCGGGCTGCGCGTCGATGATCGTCGCCAGTCCGGTGCGGATCAGTACCTGGTCGTCGCAGATCAGGACACGGACCGGCTCGGTCACGAGGGGCTCCCGGCGGGTATGCGGACCCGGACGACGAAGCCGCCGTCCGGCCGGCGGCCCGCGCTGAAGTCGCCGCCCAGCACGTCGACGCGCTCGCGGAGACCGGCCAGGCCCCGCCCGCTGCCGCCGGTGGGTGCGGTCTTCGAGCTGGAGCCGTCCGTGCTGACCTCCACGGAGATCTCCTTCTCGCTGTGGCGCACCCTGACCGAAGTGGCGCTGCCATGAGCGTACTTGAGGGCGTTCGTCAGGGACTCCTGCACCACCCGGTAGGCGACGAGGTCGGCGCTGCCGGTCGACTCGGCGGGTGCGCCCTCCTCCGTGAACTCCACCGGCTGCCCCGCCCGGCGCGTCTGTTCGACGAGTGTGAGGAGTCTGCCGACGGGCGGCGGTGTGGGCCGGGTGCCGTGGTCGGGGTTGAGCAGGTCGAGCAGGTGCCGCAGGTCGGTGATGGCCCGTCGGCCGGTGTCCGTGACGGCCGTCAGGCTCTGGTCGAGGCGGTCGGGTGCGGCGGTCAGATAGCGGGCCGCCTCGGCCTGTACGACCATCGCCGTCACGTGGTGGGTCACGACGTCGTGGAGTTCGCGGGCGATGCGCGCCCGTTCGGCGGCGCGGGTGTCCTCGGCGACGCGGCGGCGGCGCTCGGCCTCCACGGCCCGGGTGTTGCGCAGCCATACCCCGACGCCCCAGGCGAGTGCCACGGCCAGGTAGAACGTCACGAACTCGCTCGGCGGGTCGCCCGGCCCGAGCCGGTGGAGCGCGACCGCGAGCGGGACGTACGCCGCGGAGAAGACGATCGCGGTGGCCCGCCGGTGGTGTTCCACGAGGGACGCCACGCTGATCAGCGCGATCGGCAGCGCGGTGCCCGCGAGCGTGTGGTAGCCGCGGAGCTGGTCGAGGGCGAAGCCGAGCGACACCGCGCTGAAGCAGATGACCGGCCACCGCCGGCGCCCGGCGAGCGGGAGGCACTGGAGGGCGATCGCCACGACGGCCAGGGTGTCGAAGGGGCGGTTCGGCAGGCCGCCGAGCTCCGTACCGTTGTTGCGGAAACCCGGCAGGAACGAGGCGGTGAGGAGCAGCAGCGCCAGCGGGGCGTACCAGAGTGCGGCGTCCGGCCGGCGCCACCGTTCCGGGATGCGCGGGAGTCCGGTCATCGGGGGAGTGTAGTGGCGGCGGCGGTCTTGTCGGCGCCGCGGCGGGGCACCAGGTTGCCGCGGCGGTGGGCCAGCCACAGGAACGCGGCGGTGATGAGGGCTCCGAACACCACCGAGTACACGCTGCCTTCCGGTCCGAAGGCGCCGCCGGTGACCCATTCCGGGCCCGAGGTGACGGTGTCCAGCAGTCCCTGCGGGGTGTCGTTGCCGGAGACCTCGGTGCTGAAGATGCCGGCCGCCGCGAAGTTCCAGCCGAAGTGCAGGCCGATCGGTACCCACAGGTTGCGGGTCGCGGCGTAGGCGGCGGCGAGCATCCCGCCGGCCTCGATCGCGATGGCGACGGCGCCCCAGAGGTCGGCGTGGGGGTTCAGCAGGTGCGAGGCGCCGAACAGGACTCCGGTCAGGGTCAGCGCGATCCAGGTGCCGGTGCGCTCCTCGATGATCCGGAACAGGACGCCACGGAACATCACTTCCTCGGTCGCGGCGGCGGCCGCCATGAAGCCGGCCAGTCCGACGGCGCCGGTGAGGGAGCCCAGGCCGTTGATCTCGTAGTGCGCGTTGAAGTAGATGTTCGTGATGACGGCGCCGAACATCGCGACGCCGATCAGCAGACCCCTGCCGAACGCGGCCCCGGCACCCTTGCGGGCCACCTCGGTGGGCGGGCGGTGCTCCGTCCTGCGTACCACCCATCCGTAGACGAGTACGGCGGCCACGGCGGTCAGGAGCCCCAGGGCGAGCTGCAGCCACGGACTGTCCTCCACGGCGGCGACGGCCTGACCGCCGATCGCGGTGACCAGCACGACAGCCAGCAGTTGCCATACGAATCTCATGAACGCTCCTCCGACGGATCCGCGGCCGGGGTGCCGCGGCGCCTCGAACGCTACGGATCGGGCGGTCCGAGATCGTCACCTCACGGTGGACACCTGCGCGTAGCTCGCACGGGGGACAGGCACCGCGGGGCGATCAATTCGGTTGAGGGCGTTCCCTGCTAGGGGGAGGATCGCCCGCATGTTCTCGCGCAGGAATCGCCGCCCCACGTCCCCCGAACTCGCCGCGGCCTGGGAGTGCCTCGACGGAGGTGACGTACCGGGCGCGCTGCGCCGACTGCGGCAGACCCCGTCGGCGCCGCTGGGGGAGGTCGCCGCCGTGGTCGGCCGGGCCGCCGGGGCGGCCGGGGCGGCCGGGTTCGACGACCTCCGGCGGGCTGCCGTCGCGCTGGCCGCGCACCCCGACCGGGTGCGGCTCCTCCACGACTACGGGTACGCGTGCGTGGAGCGCGGCGTGCCCTACCTGGCGATACCCGCGCTGCGGGAGGCGCTGCGCCTGGCGCCGGGTTCCTCCGGCACGCTGCGGGAACTGGTCTCGGCGTACGAGGACGAGGGCCGGCACCGCGAGGCGGCCGACGCACTGCTCGCACACGAGGGCGGCCTCGCCGACTGGCCCGATCGCTACCTCCTGGTCTTCAACGCCGTCCTGGCCGGAGACCTGGAGCTGGCCCGCCGTCAGCACGCCCGTCTGCCCGGCCCGGACGAGGATGTCTGGCTCGGCGCGCGGGACCGGCAGAACCGGGTGCTGGAGCGTGCCGCGACCGCGGGGCCGGTGAGTCCGCTGGACCACTCGGACCTCCGCGGCTGGCAGTACGTCATGGGCGGCACCGTGCTGGGCACGCTGTCCCCGCACGGTTACGACGCCGGGATGACCGGCCGGTACGCCTGGTTCCAGGACTCCCACGACCAGTGCCTTCAGGGCCTGTTGCGGCTCAAGGCGGTGCTGGGGGCCGCCGGGGCGCGGCCGGCCTCGGTGTCCCTGCTGCCGGACCGGGGGAGCAGGATCCTGGGCCTGGCGGCGGCCGAGGTGCTGGGCCTGCCGGCGGAGCCCTTCGCGGCCGGACGGGAGGACACCGTCGTCATCGCCTACGACCTCGGCGACACCGCGCGCGCCGCCCAGGGACCCGAGGTGATCCGGCAGCTCCTCCACCGGGTGCCGGGCCAGGTGCTGCACGAGCACGCGAGCTGCTGGACCGACCCGCCCGGCGTCGCCGCCGACAGTGTCACGCTGCTTCATCAGTCGGTCGTGCCCCCGTGGGGGGAGACCCTTCGGTTGGGCGACGACGGCGAGGCGGAGCGCGGGGAGGCCGACGGGAGGCCGGAGGCGGAGATCGCCGCCGACATCGTGGGCGCCGATCCGACGCCGGACGGCGGGGACGGGGAGACGCCCGCCGACCCCGTCGAGAAGCTGACGGACTTCGTCTCGGCCGTGCGCGGCACCTGGCTCCGGGGAGACCGGGCAGGACTCCGGTCACCGGGCCCGGTGACCAGTTCACGCTTCCTCTGACCAGGCGGCGAGGCCGCTGCGTCAGCGCTCTTCCATGAGGCGTGCGAGTGTCGCGAGGTCGGCTGTCACCGCGGCCTCGTCGCGCCGGAACTCGTCGGCGCTCACGTCCGGCCGGCGGCGCAGGGTGAACACGACCTCGCACCCGGCGCCGTCGGCGATCACCCGCACCGGGTTGTGGACGGTCTCGCCCGACGGCAGGGTGACGTGGTGGTCGAGCACGCCGTAGTCGTTCCTGGGCGCGAAGTCGACCACGACCCGCCCCATGGGCGAGTCGGCGATCCAGCCGCTGTCGGTCCTCTCGATCGACCTGCCCAGGCCCGCCGCCCACTCGGGCAGGTGGGCCGGGTCCGACGCGTAGTCGTAGACCTCGTCGGCGGGGCGGTCGATGCGGATGCTGAGGTGACGGGTTCCGGTGTCCGAAGTGCTCATGGCTGCGACGCTACCCAGTCCGGGCGCCGTCGTCTTGAACGGATCGGACACCGAGCCGTCCGGCCGCCTGGTCAGGGCCAGTCGACCAGGGCCGTGAACGCCACGTAGGCGGTGAGGACGACGGCGGGTGCGGCCAGGGAGAGGAGCACCCGGGCCGCGGCCTGCCGCTGACGCCAGGGCAGGGACCAGCTCGCCACGAGGACGATCAGGGACAGCACGAGACCGGTGCAGAGCACGGCCCATGCCGCGTCGAAGGAGGCGGTGAAGCGGTCGGCCTGTGCGCCGTCGCAGGAGTCGCACGCCATGAGGGACAGGCCGCCGAAGAACAGTGCGAGCGCCGCCGCGGGCAGCGTGACGACCGTGGAGATCAGCGGTCCGGCCCAGGCGCGCGGGGAGCGGGGGTTATGAAGGTCTTCCGACATGCGTACGAGTCAACTCCGTCAGTCGGAGCCGCACATGAGCGCTCGTACTCAGCCGTGCCGGGGCCTGGGGCCGGGGGCCGGGGGCCGGAGGCATAATCCCGGGCCATGAGCCTCACCGCCCGCCAGCTCGCTCTGGCCACCTTGGACCGGCAGCTCCTGCTCGAACGACGGCACCTCGACGTCGCGGAGGCGGTGCGCCGGGTCTGCGCGCTCCAGGCCCAGTCCCCTGCGTCGCCGTACCTCGCGCTGTGGAACCGCGTGCGGGACTTCGTGCCCGAGGACCTCGACGCGGCGTTCGCGGACCGCCGGGTCGTGAAGGCGTCCCTCATGCGGATCACCCTGCACGCCGTCCACGCCGAGGACTACGCGCCGTACCACGCCGCGATGGTGAGCCGTCTGCGGTCGTCGCGGCTCTACGACCGCCGCTTCACCTCGACCGGACTGGCGGACACCGATGCCGACGCGCTGCTCCCGGAGCTCGCCGGGTTCCTGGACCGGCCCCGCACCGCCGCCGAGGTGGAGGAGGAGCTCACGGGGCGGTTCGGCGAGCACGCGCACCGCGTGTGGTGGGCGCTGCGCACGTACGGGCCCGTGCACCATGCGCCGGCCGGTGGCCCGTGGTCCTTCGCGCAGCGCAACAGCTACCTCGCCGCCCCGGAGGGCGGGCCACAGGAAGCGGCCGCCGGGGTGCGGCGGTTGCTCCTCTCCTACCTGCGGGCGTTCGGGCCGGCCTCGGCCCAGGACTTCGCCCGGTTCACCATGCTGGACCGTCCGCCGATCACGCAGGCGCTGAACGGGCTCGACGGCCAGGTGGTGCCGGTGCCCGGCCCCGGCCGTGTCGTCCTGTACGACCTGGCGGGCGCCACCGTGCCCGCCGAGGACACCCCGGCGCCGCCGAGACTGCTGCCGATGTGGGACAGCACGCTGCTGTCACACGCCGGTGCGGGCCGCGTCGTACCCGAGGAGTACCGGCCGCTGGTCGTCCGGCGCAACGGCGACGTCCTGCCCTGTCTCCTCGTCGACGGTCAGGTCGCCGGTGTGTGGCGCGCGGCCGGGGGCGGCGGCCTGGAACTGACCGCCTTCCGTGCGCTCAGCAGGGCGGCGTGGCAGGGCCTGACCGAGGAGGCGGAGAGGCTGTCGGCGCTGGTCGCCGACCGCGATCCGGCGGTCTACGGGCGTTACGGGCACTGGTGGGACAAGGGGATACCCGGTGCCGAGCGCGTGACCGTCAAGGGCTGACGGCGGCTGCTGGATGGTCCCGGTCAGCTCCGGGCGGCGAAGGCGGCGAAGGCCGACCAGGTGGTGGGGGAGACGGTGAGGGTGGGGCCTTCGGTGTTCTTGGAGTCGCGGACGTGGACTGCGGAGGGGTGCGTGGCGACCTCCACGCACTGGCCGCCTTCGCAGCCGCTGTAGCTGGACTTGCGCCAGTCGTAGGCGACTTCGAGGCAGGCGCCGCCCTCGTCGCTGCTGTAGCTCGATTTGAACCACGCGTGTGCGGTGCTCATGACTCTCCTAGCAGCCGGTCCAACAGACCTTTCGTGTCCTCGGTGTTGAGGGCTTGCGTGCGCAGCATCGCATATTCTGCGACAGGATGCTGACCTCGTCGGGGTCGGAGACGAGCTGGCTTCCGCGTTGGGTTTCCGTGTAGCCGAGGCGTTGGTAGTCCGGCGTTTCGAGCAGGATGAATGGGCCTGCGAGGCCTGCGTGCGAGTGGCGGCCGAACGGCATGACCTGGAGCGTGATGCCGGGCAGATCGGCGCACCTGAGGAGGTGGCGCAGCGTCTCGGCGTACACCGCATCGCCGCCGATGCGGTCGCGGAGGATCGCCTCCGAGACGATGAAGCTGACGGTCGGGGGCACAGGGCGATACAAGATGCTCTGGCGGTCGGTGCGCGTCGCTACCTGGGCATCGATCTCGTCCGTGCTGATGACGGGAACCTTGCAGCGGAACACGGCCTTCGCGTAATTCTCCGTCTGGAGCAGGCCCGGCAGTACCTGGTTCTCGTACCACGACAGAGCCAACGCCTCCCGCTCCAGGTCCATGTACTGCTCCGCCCACGCCGGGATCAGGTCCACTTCCGGCATGTTGTCCACCGCCGTCTCCAGCGCGCCCTTCGTGTCGAGGAGTTGATCCAAGCGACGGGCCAGGTCGGGCAGGAGGGCGCGGCGGCCCTGCTCGATGGAGGCGATCGTCTCCAGTTGCACGGTTGCTCGGTCGGCCAGCTGGACCTGGGTCAGGCCCGCTGCGACGCGGAACAGGCCGACCAGCTTGCCGACGAGCTTCATGGCGGACGCGTTCTTGCGTTGCCGTTTCCTGGGGTGCATACGGTCGAACTCCCCGCCCTCGTACGTAGTTCACGCATGCGCGACCCGTACAAGAAATCCGTACGGGTTCACTCAACGCATGAGGATATACACAGAGAGTGACACTCTTCGATGCGTGCGCACATCACAGCGGTCACCCCGGCACCTGAGCACGGATAACCTGCGTCTTCATGACACGCGCGTGGATACTGCCGATACTGCTGGTGCTGTGTGGCTCGGTCGTTGCGACCGGCCTGATCTTTCAGGGGAGTCCTGTCCAAGCCGCGGTGTTCCTCCTGGCGTTCGTGCTGCTCGCGGGCGTGAACTCACCTTTGTTCTTCCCCGGGTCCATGAGTGCGCTGGAAGCTCAACGCCGCAGCGCGGTCGACGGCAAGCCGGTCATCTACTGGCGGGCCGGCTGTAAGTACTGCATGCGGTTGCGCTTCCGGTTGGGCCGCAGGGCCCGTCAGTTGCACTGGGTCGACATCTGGCGTGACCCGGCCGGCGCGGCAGCGGTGCGAGAGGTCAACAACGGCAACGAGACCGTGCCGACCGTGTTCGTGGCGGGCCGGCCGCACGTCAACCCTGACCACGCGTGGCTCCGCGAACAGCTCTCCTCCTCCGAGCGCTGACAGACGAACAGGCGGCGTACTCCGGCGTGTTGCCGGTGTACGCCGCCTTGGGCGGGTCGCGGTGCGGGGCATGGCCCGCGCGGTCACGACGGTTACTTGGGGTCGCGGTCGTACTGGGCCTTGGACCAGCGGTAACCGAGGACCGTGAGCGCCAGGCACCATCCGACCGAGAGCCACCCGTTGTGGCCGATCTCGGTGCCGAGGAGGAGTCCTCGCAGGGTCTCGATGGCGGGGGTGAAGGGCTGGTACTCGGCGATGGGCTGGAACCAGCCCGGCATGGATTCGACCGGGGTGAAGGCGCTGGAGATGAGGGGCAGGAGGATCAGCGGCATGGCGTTGTTGCTGGCTGCCTCCGCGTTGGGGCTGCCCATGCCCATGCCGACGGCGATCCAGGTGAAGGCCAGGGAGACCAGGGCGAGGAGCCCGATGGCGGCGAGCCATTCCAGGAGGGTGGCGTCGGTGGAGCGGAAGCCCATGGCGACGCCGACGGCGCCGACGAGGACGACGCTCCCGATGGCTTGCAGGACGCTGCCGGCGACGTGTCCGAAAAGGACGGAGCCACGGTGGATGGCCATGGTCCGGAAGCGGGCGATGATGCCCTCGGACATGTCGGTGGAGACCGATACGGCGGTGCCGACCACGGTGGAGCCGATGGTCATGAGCAGGATGCCGGGCACGATGTAGGCGATGTAGGCCGAGCGGTCCC
Organism: Streptomyces sp. NPDC088746; assembly: GCF_044751065.1. Lineage (NCBI taxonomy): Bacteria > Bacillati > Actinomycetota > Actinomycetes > Kitasatosporales > Streptomycetaceae > Streptomyces > Streptomyces sp. NPDC088746. Next base: position 358,106 of record NZ_JBIVLA010000008.1, on the reverse strand, counting down.
CGCCGCCGATGCCGGCGCTCATCGTGTCCCCGAAGATGTAGACGAAGAGCAGCAGGAGCATGACCGGGGTGAGCAGCAGGTTCAGGGTGAGGGAGGGGTAGCGCCTCGCGTGCAGCAGGTTGCGGCGCAGCATGGTGGACGAGTCGCGCACGGCGAGGGAGAGGGTGCTCATCGGACGTTCTCCTTGGGCTGGTCGGGGATGGCGGTGCCTGCGGTGAGGGCGAAGAAGACGTCGTCGAGGTCGGGGGTGTGGACGGTGAGTTCGTCCGCCTCGATGCCGGCCGAGTCCAGCCGGTCGAGGATGGAGCGCAGTGCACGCTGGCTTCCGTCGCTCGGGATCTGCAGGGCGAGTGCCTCGTCGTCCCTGGTGACCTCGCCCAGGGAAGAGGCGGCGGAGCGGTAGGTGTCGGGGTCGGTGAAGCGGAGCCGGACGTGTCCGCCGGGGATCATCCGCTTGAGTTCTTCGGCGGTGCCCTGGGCGGCGATCTTTCCGTCGTTCAGCACCGCTATGCGGTCGGCGAGTTCGTCGGCTTCCTCCAGGTACTGGGTGGTGAGGAAGACGGTGACGCCGTCGGAGACGAGTTCGCGGATGATGTTCCACATGTTGTGGCGGCTGCGCGGGTCCAGGCCGGTGGTCGGTTCGTCGAGGAAGATGATCCTCGGGCCCCCGACCAGCGTCATGGCGATGTCCAGGCGGCGCTTCATGCCGCCGGAGTAGCTCTGCGCCGGCTTCTTCGCGGCCTCGACCAGGTCGAAGCGCTCCAGGAGTTCGGCGGCGACGCGTCTTCCCTCGCTGCGGGAGAGGTGGTGCAGGTCGGCCATGAGGAGCATGTTCTCCTCGCCGGTGATCAGGCCGTCGACGGCGGAGAACTGCCCGGTGACACCGATCGCGGCACGGACCGCCTGGGGTGCGGTGGCCAGGTCGTGGCCGCCGATGTGGACGGCGCCGGTGCCCGGGCCGGCGGTGATGAGCGTGGAGAGGATCTTCACGGCGGTGGTCTTGCCCGCGCCGTTCGGACCGAGCAGTGCGAACACCGACCCTGCGGGGACGACCAGGTCGATGCCGTCGAGGACGGTCTTGTCGCCGTAGGACTTGCGCAGCCCGTGTGCTGCGATGGCCGAGTTGGTCATGAGGAGGCTCCTTAGAGGCTGCGTGCGGTGATGTCGCCGTGGGCGGTGGTCGCGTGGATGTTCAGGGCGGCGGCGGCGCCGTCCGAGTTCATGAGCGTGTTGTGGATCCGGCCGTGGCTGGTGCCTGCGTCGAGGGAGGCGGAGACACCGCGGGCGGCGCCGACCGAGATCTCCCCGTACTCGGTGCGCAGTGTGACCGCGCCGCGTACGGCCTCGGTGATGCGGAGGTCACCCTTCACGGTGCTGATCTGTGCCGGGCCGCCCAGACGGCCGACGGAGATGTCGCCCGCCTGGAGGGAGAGGCGGGCGCCTTCGGTCTCGTCGAGCTTGACCGAGCCCTGCGCGCTCTCGAGGGTGACGTCGCCGAGCCGTCCGACGCCCCGGACGTCGGCGCTGGCCGACTTCGCCTCGATGCGGGAGCCGGCGGGCAGTTGGACGGTGATCTCGACGAATCCGGAGCTGCCGAGGACCCGGTTCGTGGCTGCCGGGGCCTCGATGCGCAGGACTCCGTCGCTGTAGGCGACTTCGGTCTGCTCCGCGGCCTTCACGTCGCGGCTCTTCGAGGCGTTCGCGGGCAGGATCTCGACCGTGGTGTCGGCCCGGTCCGCAGCGATGAACTGGATGCGGCCCGCGGGGATGTCGAGGATGGCCGCGACCGGGGCGGGAGTGGTGAACGTCTGCATGGTGCGCTCCTTCGGTTCGTGTTTCCGATGAGAGAAACGCTACGTTGCGTTCACTGCACTGGCAACGGCCTTGTTGCTCATCCCCCTTGTCATTGCAGGTAGATTAGGGGATTTCATTGCAATGGGCTTAAGCCTAATGCAACGGGCTGCCCTCGTTGCGTTGCAATGGAGTGGAAGTGAACGCTATGCTGGCGTTCTCACGGACCATGAAGGGGACATCGCGATGCCCGGAGGCAGACTCACCCAGCAGGAACGCCAGCAGATCGCGCTGGGACTGGCCGACGGCCTCGCCTACGCGGAGATCGCGAGAGGCCTCGACCGTCCGACCTCGACGATCACGCGGGAGGTGATGCGTAACGGAGGGCCCACCGCCTACCGCGCCGATGTCGCCCACCGCGCCACCGGGCACCGGGCCGCCCGGCGGAGCCAGGCCGCGCGCCGGGGGATGCAAGAACCCCGGCAGGCCGGGGGGCGCGACGCCGGGGAGGTGCTCGCGTTCGAGGAGGTGTTCACCACCGTCCTCGTGCAGTCGGGCATGCCCAAGATGATGTCCAGGGTGCTCGTCTGCCTCATCGTCACCGACACGGGCACCCTCACCGCGTCCGAACTCGCCCAACGCCTCCAGGTCAGCCCGGCGTCCGTCTCCAAGGCGATCGCCTACCTGGAGGAGCAGGCCTTCATCCGCAGGGAACGGGACGAACGCCGCCGCGATCGCTACATCGTCGACAACGACGTCTGGTACCAGTCGATGGTCGCCAGCGCCCGGTCCAGCGCCCAGATAGTGGAGACCGCGGAGCAGGGTGTCGGCATCCTCGGCGCCGGGACCCCGGCCGCCACCCGCCTCGAGAACATCGCCCGCTTCATGGCGTTCGTCACCGAGAACATCATGCGCGCCGCCGACCAGGCCCGTGACGTCCTCCACACCAAACCGGACTCGTCCGGTCAGTAGACGCGGGTGACACGACCGTCGACCACGAGGGCCTGGCCGTCGCGCAGGGTCCGGTGGCGGATGCCCTCGGCCCGGTAGCGGCCGGCCACGGTGCCGAGGATCTCCGTCTCCGGGTGCCCAGGCGAATCGATGTGGGGCACCACGACGTAGTCGAGAAGGGCCAGCCCGTCCCAGCGGGCCTCGTCGCCGTACGCGGTGCCCACCGCCTCCGGGGCGTCGCACTCCTCCAGGCCCCGCAGAGCGGGGGCCAGGACGCAGGCGCCGGCGCTGTAGCCCGCGTAGACGAAGGCGTCCTGCCCCAGCAGGTCCACCAGGGCCCGGTCGGCTCCGCTGCGGGCCATGGCCTGGCGCAGGACGAACACATTGCCGCCGCGGACCCAGATCAGGGGGAACCGGGCGAGAGCGGCCGCGATCCGCGCCCCGGGGCGATCGAAGAACGTACGCAGGTCGAGCTCGACCGGCCGCAGCCCGAGCCCGGAAAGCGCTCCGAGCTCCCGCTCGACCGCCGCCTCGCGCTCGTCGGCCGGCAGTGCGTCGACCGCGTTGGCTATGACCGCGACCGTGATCTCGGAGGCGGGTGGGCGGTGCAGCAGTGCCAGCATCTGCTCCGGGTGGTCCCCTGTCCGGAAGGACGAAAGATACATACGCATCCGTGGACCGTAGCGGCCCGAACGCCCCTGACACGGGCGAACGGGCGTGACACCGATGCTGCGGTGTCACGCCCGTCGTCGGAGGCCGCGGAGCCTCGGTGCGGGAACGGTCAGTAGGTGAGGGCGTCGTCCATCTCGGTCTGCCAGTAGGTGACGGTCAGCGTGCTGTCGACGTACACGTCCTTGGACAGCGGGACGTTCACCATGGCGCCCGCGGACTCCGACTCCGCGTCCAGGAAGCCGACGCTCAGGTCCTGGGTGGAGTAGCCACCCGTGCCGCTGCCGCTGCCGTTGGCGGACGAGGTCATGACGCCGGCGTAGGCGGACTGGCCGGGCGCGACGGTGACGACGGCCTGCGGCTTGCTGTCCTCGACGACCGGGGGGACGGACTGCGCCTCACCGAAGCGCAGGACCGGGTAGTAGAAGGCGTTGCACGCCTTCGAGCCCGTGTTGGTCACGGTGAGCAGCATGTGGTTGACCGGACGCTGGACGCTGGTGATCGTGAGCTTGGTGTTCTCGCCGGTGCAGGTGGGCAGGGACGTGCTGCTGCGCTGCTGCTCCGCGGTGGAACCGGAACCCTTGGCGCTCTCGGAACCGGAACCGGAACCAGAGGTGCCGGCGTCTCCGGCCGTCTCCTTGCCGTCGGCCGTGTCGGATGCGGGGGCCGTGTCCGATGCCGGGGCCGCCGAAGCGCCGTCGGCCGGCTTCTGGGGCGCCGGGGCCTCGGCGTCGTACGCCGCCGGGGCCGCGCTGTCGCTCTGGCAGGCCGTCAGGGACAGGGCGGCGATCAGCGCCGCGGTACCCAGGACGGAGGCACGGGCGGCACGGCGGAAGTGAAGGTTGCGCATGAGTGGTTCTCCCCGTTCGAAGGTGGCATGTGCCCGGGGCGCCGTTTGGCACCCTGATGTGCGGGCGGGTCTACTGGTCGGTGACGCGTGATCAGAGGTTCTGCAGGAGTGCGATGACGACTGCGATGCAGACGATCAGCACCGCTGCGGCGACTGCGTCGGTCAGGCTGAGCGCAGGTCGAGTACGCATGGCGGCTCCCGGGACGGACGAGGGTGGGATGTACGGATCGCGGGGAACGCCGCGGTGTGTCCACATCTTGTCCAGGCCCGGATTCCCGCTGCAACGGCTGGCGGGGCACGCGGGACGCTGGAACGTCTGCACGTACTCTGACCTGCGCATACACCACGTCCCTGGAACGCGCTCCGGGAACGCACGGAAGGGGAACGGTCGAGGTGGGCACAGAGATCCAGGACTTCGCGGCGCTGCTCAGGGAGCTGAAGGAGAGGTCCGGGCTCAGTTACGGGGCGCTCGCCCAGAAGCTGCACATGAGCACCTCGACCGTGCACCGGTACTGCAACGGCGACGCCGTTCCTCATGACTACGCGCCCGTCGAGCGCTTCGCGCGGGTGTGCCGGGCGTCCTCCGACGAGTTGATGGCCCTTCACCGGAAATGGATCCTGGCCGACGAGGCGAAGCGGCGGGTGCCTCGGAAGCCGCAAGCGGCCGGGGCCGCCGGGGGGTCCCCTGACAAGACCGACGTGCCCGACGCGTCCGACGCGTCCGCTCCCGCGCTCGCGGATTCCGAGCCCGCCGCGTCCGAGCCGGCGGCCTCCGGACCCGCACGTGCCGACGGCACCGCTCCCCAGGCGGAAGCGGAACCGCCGTCGCGGCCCGAACCGGAATCAGTGTCGGAGGACGTGACGCCCCAGGGGCCACACCCTGACGGCGTACCCGCTCCGCGCCGTCGCACCAGCAGGAAGCTGCGCGTCCTGTTCACCGCGGTGGCGGTCGTGGCACTCACCGTTTCCGCCGCCTTCGCCGTCCGCGGCCTCGGGAGCGATGAGCCCTCGGACGACAAACGGGTGGACGCGGGGCTCAGCCTCGCGCCGGTCGTCCCCACGGGCAGGGTGAGCGGGAGCGTGAAGCCCAGCAAGAGCGCCGGTCCGTCCGCCGGGGCCAGCCGGACCGCCTCCTCGCCGACGGCCGGCGGGAAGAGCGCCACGCCTTCGCCGTCCTCACGCCGGACGCAGAGCGGCGGTGGCGTACCCGTGCACGCGACCATCAGTTCGTACAACTGGGAATCGCCCTGCGGGCAGTACTACTTGTTCGACCAGGCGCCCGACGACCTGCCGCCGGCGCCCCCGCCTCAGGACACCCGTAGCTGGGCACGGGTCCTCGACGGTGTGGACGGGGGTGACATGAAGCTCGAACTCACCCTCCAGGGGACGTCCGGCGAGGCGGTCGTGCTGAACGGGCTGCACGTACGGGTGCTGGGGCGCAACGCGCCGCTCGCCTGGGGCGCGTACTCGATGGGGAACGGCTGCGGAGGAGGCATCACGCCGCAGACCTTCGACATCGACCTGGACGACAGCCGGCCGCGTACGAAGCCCGTCGCGGGCGAGGACGCCGGCGTGGTCGTCCCCGCGAAGGACTTCCCGTACCGGGTGAGCTCCACCGACGTGGAGGTCTTTCACCTCGACGCGCATGTGGAGGGGCACGACGTCACCTGGTACCTGGAGCTGGAGTGGACCAGCGGTGGCAGGAGCGGGATGCTGCGCATCGACGACGGGGGCAAGCCCTTCCGTACGAGCAGCCTCAAGGCCCGGCCGTCGTACTACTACCGTTCCGACACGGCGCAGTGGGTCCCGGAGGAGTGGGGCCCGGAGGACCAGTGACGGCAGGGCAGTGATGGCAGGGCAGTGACGGGGCGGGCCGGCCGCGGTCTCAGCGGCTCAGGACGGTCTCGTGCTCCATGCGTGACAGCTTCTCGGGGTTGCGCACGGCGTAGAGCCCGGTGATGAGCCCGTCGTCGATGCGTACGGTCACCACGGTGTCGAGCGCGCCGCCGAGCTTGACGACCAGTGCCGGGCAGGCATTGACGTGCGCCGTCCGCAGCGACAGCGCGGTGGCCTTGCCGAGCCCGCCGATCAGCAGGCGGGCCACCTTGTCGGCCCCCACGACGGGCCGGAGGACGGCCTGCCTGACTCCTCCGCCGTCCCCGAGGAGGACGGCGTCCGGGGCGAGGACGTCGAGCAGGCCCTGCAGATCGCCCGTTTCCACGGCCCGTCTGAACGCGTCGAGCGCGCCCCGGGTCTCGGCGGGGGAGACGGTCCCGCGCGGGCGGCGCGCCGCGACGTGGGACCGGGCCCGGTGGGCGGTCTGGCGGACCGCGGCGGGGGTCTTGCCCACGGCTTCGGCGATCTCCTCGTAATCGAGGGCGAACACCTCGCGCAGCACGAACACCGCCCGCTCGGCCGGTGTGAGCGTCTCCATCACCAGCAGCATCGCCATCGAGACGCTGTCGGCCAGCTCGACGTCGTCCGCCACGTCGGGCGTGGTGAGCAGGGGCTCGGGCAGCCAGGTGCCGACGTAGGACTCCTTGCGGCGGCCGAGCGTGCGCAGCCGGCCCAGTGCCTGCCGCGTGGCGATCCTGACGAGGTACGCCCGGGGGTCGCGCACCGTGCCGAGGTCGACGTCCGCCCACCGCAGCCAGGTCTCCTGGAGGGCGTCCTCCGCGTCGGCGGCCGAGCCGAGCATCTCGTAGGCGACGGTGAACAGCAGATTGCGGTGGGCGACGAACGCCTCGGTCGCGGGGTCGGGGCGCCCCTCGCCGGTCGGCTGCCCGGCCGTGTCCCTGGGGTGCGTTCGCTCGCTCTCCACCGGCTGCTCCTGCCTGCTCGCTGTCGACGGTGCCTCGCCCACAAGACGCCGGCCGCCGCCGCTCTGTGACATCGGTGAGCGGTGATGCAGGTCACAGAGGTGTCCCGTCACAGGGGGCGTGCCGGCGGCATCTCGTGTTCGTCCGAGTGACCACAACGAGTGAGGACGACGTCATGGACGCACGGTTCAACCTGTTCGAGAACGAGATCGGTATGAAGTTCGCCAAGCGGTTCGCCGGCACGGGCCTGGTGGTCCAGCAGTCGGCGCTGCCGAAGGCCACGCAGGAGCTGGTGTCGCTGCGCGTCAGCCAGATCAACGGCTGCGGGCACTGCATCGACATGCACGTCAAGGAGGCGGCGGCCGCCGGTGAGACCGCGGTCCGGCTCCACCTGGTCGCCGCCTGGCGCGAGTCCACCGTGTTCACCGAGGCCGAGCAGGCGGCGCTGGCGCTCGCCGAGGAGGGCACGCGGCTCGCCGACGCCCAGCCGGGCGTGTCCGACGAGACCTGGGCCCAGGTGCGCAAGCACTACGACGACGACCAGGTCGCGGCGCTGATCTCCCTCGTCGCCCTGATGAACGCGGCCAACCGGCTCGCCGTGATCACGCACCAGAAGGGGGGCTCCTACGAGCCCGGCGCCTTCGCCGCCGCGTTCGGCTGACCGGCGGGAACGCGCACGGGCCCGGCCGGGATCGAGTGATCCCGGCCGGGCCCGTGCGGCAGCCGGAGGGTCAGAGGCGCTCGGGCGTCCTGATGCCGAGCAGCTTCATGCCCTGGTGCAGGGTGCGGGCGGTGAGCTCCACGAGGAACAGCCGGTTCTCGACGACCTCCGGGGCGTTCTCGTCGCTGAGCACCTGGCACTGGTCGTAGAACGTCGTGAGGTGTGAGGCCAGCTGGTAGAGGTACGCGGCCAGCTTGTGCGGCTCGTACCCCCCGGCCACCTCGGCCAGGACCTCACCGAACTGGTCCAGGTGCAGGCCCAGCGCACGCTCCGCCGGGGCCAGCTCCAGCTCCGGGTGCGCGGCGGGCCTGGCCTCGCCCGCCTTGCGCAGGATGGAGCGGATCCGGGCGTAGGCGTACTGGAGGTACACCGACGTGTCGCCGTTCAGCGACACCATCTGGTCCAGGTCGAACTTGTAGTCCCGTACGGCGGAGGTCGACAGGTCCGCGTACTTCACGGCGCCCACGCCGACGTACCGGCCGTTCTCGACGATCTCCTCCTCGGACAGGCCCACCTTCTCGGCCTTCTCCCGGACCACGGCCGTGGCCCGCTCGACCGCCTCGTCCAGCAGGTCCTCCAGCCGGACCGTGACGCCCTCACGGGTCTTGAACGGCTTGCCGTCCTTGCCGAGGACCGTGCCGAAGGCCAGCTGATGGGCCTTGACGTCCTCGTTCAGCCAGCCGGCGCGGCGGGCCGTCTCGAAGACCATCTTGAAGTGCAGGGACTGCCGGGCGTCCACGACGTAGACCAGGCTGTCGGCCTTGAGGTTCTGGACGCGGTCCCGGATCGCGGAGAGGTCGGTCGCCGCGTAGCCGTAGCCGCCGTTGGTCTTCTTGACGATCAGCGGGACCGGGTTGCCGTCCGGGCCCTTCACGTCGTCGAAGAACACGCACAGCGCACCCTCGGAGCGGACGGCGACGCCCGTCTCCTCCAGGATCCGGCAGGTCTCCTCGAGCATGTCGTTGTAACCGGACTCGCCGACGATGTCGGGGTCGTCGATCTCCATGTCGAGCTTGTTGAAGACCGAGTAGAAGTAGATCTTCGACTCGTCGACGAAGCGCTGCCAGTGCGCCAGCGTCTCCGGGTCGCCGGCCTGGAGGGCCACCACCCGGTCGCGGGCGCGCGCCTTGAACTCCTCGTCGGAGTCGAAGAGGGCCCGCGACGCCTTGTAGACCCGGTTCAGCGACGACATCGCCGCCTCGCCGTCCGCCTTGTCACCCTCGTGCTTCAGCTCGTCCGGGTGCTCGAAGAGATACTGGATGAGCATGCCGAACTGGGTGCCCCAGTCGCCGATGTGGTGGCGCCGGACGACGTTCTCGCCGGTGAACTCCAGGATCTGGACCATCGCGTCACCGATGACCGCCGACCGCAGGTGGCCGACGTGCATCTCCTTCGCCACGTTCGGCTGGGCGTAGTCGATCACCGTCGTGCCGGGGGCGGACTTCAGCGGCACACCGAGCCGGTCGCCGTCGGCGGCCCGCGCGGCGAGCGTGCTGATGATCGCCCGGTCGGTGAGCGTGACGTTGAGGAAGCCGGGGCCGGACACCTCGATGTCCTTGATCAGCTCACCCGCCGGGAGGGCCGCGGTGACCTGGGAGGCCAGCTCACGCGGGTTGCCCTTGAGCTTCTTGGCGAGCGCGAGGATCCCGTTGGCCTGGAAGTCGGCCCGGTCACTTCGGCGCAGCAGCGGGTCCGCGGTGCCGGCATCCGGCAGTGCTGCCGTCAGGGCGTCCGCCAGCTGCTGCTGGAGCGTGGAAGCGAGGGAATGGACCGAAGCCATGAGCCGGCTGCCGTTTCCGTAGGAGACAAAGGATCAGTCCAGTATCCCACGGGGTGTAAAGCCGTTTTCGCGCTGCGGGTGGTACCTGGGAGAATGGGGGTGCCCCCCGTGGGCGTCCCCTACGAGTCCTACACGAGAGAAGGACGTGCCGACCGTGGCTTCGAGTCAGAGCAGCACCGAGACCGACTGGGTCTCCCGCTTCGCGGACGATGTCATCGCCGAATCGGAGCGACGTGCGCCTGGCAAACCGGTCGTCGTCGCCTCCGGGCTCTCCCCGTCGGGCCCGATCCACCTCGGCAACCTCCGCGAGGTCATGACCCCGCACCTGGTCGCCGACGAGATCCGCCGCCGCGGGTACACCGTGCGCCACCTGATCTCCTGGGACGACTACGACCGCTACCGCAAGGTGCCGAACGGTGTCGAGGGCGTCGACGACTCCTGGCAGGCGCACATCGGCAAGCCGCTGACCTCGGTGCCCGCCCCGGCCGGGTCCGCGTACCCGAACTGGGCCGAGCACTTCAAGGCCGCGATGACGCAGGCCCTGGACGAGCTCGGCGTGGAGTACGACGGCATCAGCCAGACCGAGCAGTACACGGCGGGCACCTATCGCGAGCAGGTCCTGCACGCGATGAAGCACCGGGCCGACATCGACGCCGTACTGGACCGCTACCGCACCAAGAAGGACGGCGCGGCGGGCGCCAAGGGCGGCGGCAAGAAGCCGCAGCAGAAGAAGGTCGACGAGGCCGAGCTGGAGGCCGCCGAGGGCTCCGGCGCGGCGGACGAGGACGACGGCAGCTCGAACGCCGCCGGCTACTTCCCGTACAAGCCCTACTGCGGCAACTGCGAGAAGGACCTCACCGTCGTCACGTCCTACGACGACGACACGACCGAGCTGAACTACACCTGCTCGGCCTGCGGCTTCGCCGAGACGGTCCGGCTCAACGAGTTCAACCGCGGCAAGCTGGTCTGGAAGGTCGACTGGCCGATGCGCTGGGCCTACGAGGGCGTGATCTTCGAGCCCAGCGGCGTGGACCACTCCTCGCCGGGCTCCTCCTTCGTCGTCGGCGGCCAGATCGTGCGCGAGGTCTTCGACGGCGTCCAGCCGATCGGGCCGATGTACGCGTTCGTCGGGATCTCCGGCATGGCGAAGATGTCCTCCAGCAAGGGCGGCGTGCCGACCCCGGCCGACGCGCTGAAGATCATGGAGGCGCCGCTGCTCCGCTGGCTGTACGCGCGCCGCAGGCCGAACCAGTCCTTCAAGATCGCCTTCGACCAGGAGATCCAGCGGCTGTACGACGAGTGGGACTCGCTGGCCCGCAAGGTGGCCGACGGCACGGTGCTGCCCGCCGACGCCGCCGCCTACGCCCGGGCCATCGGCACGGCCGCCGGGGAGCTGCCCAGCACCCCCCGCCCGCTGCCGTACCGCACGCTCGCCTCGGTCGCGGACATCACCGCCGGCGCGCAGGACCAGACGCTGCGCATCCTCAGCGAGCTCGACCCGGAGAACCCGCTGACCTCGCTCGACGAGGCGCGGCCCCGGCTCGACCGCGCCGAGAACTGGATCACCACCCAGGTGCCGGCCGAGGCCCGCACCATCGTCCGTGACGAGCCGGACAAGGAGCTGCTGGGCTCCCTGGACGAGCAGGGCCGCGAGTCGCTGCGGCTGCTGCTGGAAGGGCTCGACTCGCACTGGTCGCTGGACGGCCTGACCACGCTGGTCTACGGGGTGCCGAAGGTGCTGGAGGGTCTGGAGCCGGACGCCAAGCCGACACCCGAACTGAAGGTCGCCCAGCGCTCCTTCTTCGCGCTGCTGTACCGGCTGCTCGTCGGCCGCGACACCGGGCCGCGCCTGCCCACGCTCCTCCTGGCGGTGGGCGCGGACCGGGTGCGGACGCTGCTCGGCGCGTAGCACCACGGATACGACAACGGGCGGGCCGCTCAGCGGCCCGCCCGTTTCCTTCTGTCCGCTTCCGCTTCTACGCGATGTGGTCCGCGGCCATCTCGCTGTCGAAGCGCTGCTTGAAGCCGGGCAGCAGCCGGCGGAGCAGGGCGGCGCTGCGCGGGTGGTGGACGTTGTGGACGTCCGAAAGGGTTATGTCGAGCGCCTCGGCACTCGGGTGGGTCTGGTGCTGGTGCGTGTACTCGGCGTACGCCTCGTACGCGAACTTGCTGAACTCGGCCTCGGCCTCGGCCCATTCGGTCGGGTCGGGCTCCTGGGCCACGTCCTGCTCCTGCTCCTGTCCGGGGCCCGGCTCGGCGGAGCGGGGGTGTGGGAACGCGCCGATCGTGCCCACGTTGCCGAGCGGACGGGTCCGGTTGCCGGCGCCCGAGGGGATCATGACCGGGGCGGGCTCCATGCCCTCGTCGTACTCCGGGTCGTACGCACCCTCGTACGTCTCGTCCAGGACCCTGGAGGCCGCGAACCAGGGGCTGTCGTGCGCACCGGGGTCCTCGTGGGGGTACTGCTGCTGGGCTTGCTGGTGCTGCTCCTGGTGCTGCTGGTCGTACGCGTCGTACGTGTCGTACGGGGCCGGCTGCTCCTGCGGCTGCGGGGCGTACGGGAGTTGGGGTTGCTGCTGCTCGGTCTCCACGGCTGCCGGGGCGGGCGGCAGCAGGGCCGGTTCGATGCCCGCGGCGGCGAGGCCGGCCGGGGCGGTCTCGGCGAGCGGGACGCCGTACTTCGCCAGACGCAGCGGCATCATCGACTCGACGGGCGCCTTGCGCCGCCAGTTGCGGCCGAAGCGGGCCTGGAGACGGGCCTGGTAGATCAGCCGGTCCTGTTCGAGCTTGATGACCTGCTCGTAACTGCGCAGCTCCCACAGCTTCATCCGGCGCCACAACTTGAAGGTGGGGACAGGGGAGAGCAGCCAGCGGGTGAGGCGGACGCCCTCCATGTGCTTGTCGGCCGTGATGTCCGCGATCCGGCCGACCGCGTGCCGCGCGGCCTCGACGGCGACGACGAACAGGATGGGAATCACCGCGTGCATGCCGGTGCCCAGCGGGTCGGGCCAGGCGGCGGCGCCGTTGAACGCGATCGTCGCCGCGGTCAGCAGCCAGGCGGTCTGACGCAGCAGCGGGAAGGGGATGCGCATCCACGTCAGCAGCAGGTCCAGCGCGAGCAGGACGCAGATGCCCGCGTCGATGCCGATCGGGAAGACGACGGAGAACTCTCCGAAGCCCTTCTCCTCCGCGAGTTCGCGCACCGCGGCGTACGAGCCCGCGAAACCGATCGCGGCGATGAGCACGGCCCCGGCGACGACGACCCCGATGAGCACGCGGTGTGTGCGTGTCAGCTGCATGGCGGCCACCCGCGAATCCCCTCCCGACTTCGATGAACCGGTTCCACTTCGGCACCCGGCGCGCGCACAGCCTGGCACATGCCGGCCGGGCGTGTTGCGTGGGGAGGGGCCGAAGCCCGGTACTCGCAGGAGTACCGGGCTACGTCAAAGCGCCTGTGGGCAGGAGAGTTGGCGCTCCTGCCCGGCTCAGGTCACGACTTGTCGACGGCCTTGGAGGACGACTTCGACGGCGACTTGGAAGGCGACTTCGCGGACGCCTTCGCCGACGACTTGGACGACGGGGAGGACGACGCCTTGGCGGAGGGGGAGGCTGAGGACTTCCCCTCACCGTCGTCGCCGACCGCGGCCACGGCTTCCTTGGCTGCCTTCTGGGCGTCCTTGAGGATGTCGGCGGCGGAGGGCGTCTTGGCGCCGGCGAACCCGGCCCCGTTGTAGGTGACGCTGACGACGACGTTCCCCGTGCGGGCGACGATCGTCGCGTACTCGAAGTCTTCCTTCGACTTGGTCAGGCCGTACGTGACCGCGGTGGCCTGCTCACCGAGGCCGGTGGCGGGCTTGGCCGAGGCCTTCTCGGCGCCTTCGGTCGCCTGCGCCTTGGAGACCTGCTTCGTGTACTCGTCCGTCGCGCGCTTGGCGCCGCTGCCCAGGGACTGGTCCGAGTCGAAGCGGGTGAAGCCGACGTCGAGCCAGCGGTACTGCGAGCCCTTGACGCCGTTGTCGTCCAGGCCGTTCCAGGAGCAGCCGCCACGGCTCGCGGTGTCGCTGGACTTGCCCGGGGTGCCGCCCTTGGTCTTGGCCTTCGGAACCAGGTCCTCGATCGTCTTCTTCCCGATCGAGGTGCAGGCGTCGGGCAGCGTGGAGAACTTCGCGGGCTCGACGGTGGGCTCGGACTTCTTCGCGCTCGGGGAGGCAGAGGAGGCGGAGCCCTTCGCGTCGTCGGAGTCCGACGAGCAGCCGGCGACGACGAGCATCACCGGAACGGCGGCGCAGGCGAGTATGCGGGACAGTCGCGGGGCTGATCGGTGCATGGTTCCTTCACTCGGACGGCACGGCGGTCTCGGTCGTGCGGGTGGTCGGGCGGCGATGCGTCTCGCGCTATGTCGGTCGGTACGTCGGTCGGGGGCCACGGTACGACGGACTGCGTCCTGATGCCGCCTTCGGCCGGAGGCCCGGGGGCGCGCACCGAACCCCGGCCGGAGGCCGTCGGGGCCCGGTCAGTCGCTGAGGGCCTCGTCCAGTTTCCGGGCCAGGGCCTGGGCCTTCTCCTGCAGTTCCCTGCTGTCGGGAACCTCGGTGACGCGGGCCGGCTGCTCCGTGTAGTGGACGGTCACGATGACGTTCGATGTGCGGAATACCACGCTCACGGTGCGGAGCTGCGCGGTGGAACCGGCCCGGGTGAGAGCGTCGTCCAGGAACGCGGCGTCCCCGAGCTCGTCGAGCAGCCGCGGCCGGAGGTCCTCGTCGGGGTCGGCGTCGGTGGTGCTGCCCGACGGGTCGGCGGAGGGCGAGGCGGACGACGAGCCGCCCGGGGAGCCGGACGGTGTGCCGCCGGCCGACGCGGAGGCCGATCCGCTGGGAGTCTCGCTGGGGGTGGCACCTGTCGAGGTGGTGGGAAGGGCGGCGGCGTCCTGCTTCTTCGCGTACACGTCCCGGGCGCGGTCGTCGTCGCTCACGGCGGGGTCGTACGACACGACGCGCTCGAAGTCGATGGACAGATTCCGGGAGGCGTCCGGGGCGTCCGACTTCCAGCGGCAGCCGACCTTGCGGTCGGTGTCGTAGGTGACGGTGGCTGTGCCCTCGTACACCTTCTCCTGCTGGTCCTCGGGCAGTCCGGCGGCGCCGGGCAGCAGATCCTTGAGCGTGGAGATCGGCACGGCACGGCAGGATTCGGGCAGCGTCCGGTACTTCCCGGGAGGCGCGGCCGTGACCGTCGGGCTGCCGGGCTTGCTGTCGGCGGCGGGGTCGTCGGCGTCGGAGCCGGCGCTGCAGCCGGCGACGAGCGCCACGAGAAGCGCGACGCCGGGTACGTACGCCATGTGTCGCACGGTCCCAGGCTCCCTTCGGTACGAAAACGGGTTGCCGCTGGATAGCGGCCGATGGACACAATGTGTATCGCACGCGCCGCTGTGAATGCCGGTCGGCCGACCTGTATGCCGACCTAGGCACCGGTTTTGCGCTTTCAGTCTTTTCGGGGGAATCGAGGAGTTATGTCGTATGTAGAGGTACCGGGTGCGCAGGTTCCCATCCGCATGTGGGCGGACCCGGCGTCGGTGGAGGACGTCGCGATGCAGCAGCTGCGGAACGTGTCCACGCTGCCCTGGATCAAGGGCCTCGCGGTCATGCCGGACGTCCACTTCGGCAAGGGCGCGACCGTCGGCTCGGTGATCGCGATGCACGGGGCGGTCTGCCCGGCCGCGGTGGGTGTGGACATCGGCTGCGGGATGTCGGCGGTGAAGACGTCGCTGACGGCCAACGACCTGCCGGGGGACCTCTCGCGACTGCGGTCGAAGATCGAGCAGGCGATCCCGGTCGGCCGGGGGATGCACGACGACACGGTGGATCCGGGCAAGCTCCACGGGTTCCCGACGAGCGGCTGGGACGACTTCTGGTCGCGGTTCGACGGGATCGCCGAGGCGGTCAAATTCCGTCAGGAACGCGCCACAAAGCAGATGGGAACGCTCGGATCAGGTAATCATTTCATCGAGTTCTGCCTCGACGAGGCCGGAGCGGTGTGGCTGATGCTGCACTCCGGCTCTCGGAACATCGGCAAGGAGCTCGCCGACTTCCACATCGGGCAGGCCCAGAAGCTTCCGCACAACCAGGGTCTGGTCGACCGTGACCTGGCGGTCTTCATCGCCGACACCCCGCAGATGGCGGCGTACCGTAACGATCTGTTCTGGGCGCAGGAGTACGCCAAGTTCAACCGCTCGATCATGATGGGTCTCTTCCAGGACGTGGTCCGGAAGGAATTCAAGAAGGCCAGGGTCACCTTCGAGCCGGTCATCTCCTGCCACCACAACTACGTGGCGGAGGAGCGGTACGACGGCATGGACCTGCTGGTCACCCGGAAGGGCGCGATCCGGGCGGGCTCGGGGGAGTTCGGGATCATCCCCGGCTCCATGGGGACCGGCTCGTACATCGTGAAGGGGCTCGGGAACGCGAAGTCGTTCAACTCCGCCTCGCACGGTGCGGGCCGGCGGATGAGCAGGAACGCCGCCAAGCGGAAGTTCTCCACGCAGGACCTCGAGGACCAGACGCGGGGCGTGGAGTGCCGCAAGGACTCCGGTGTGGTGGACGAGATCCCGGCGGCGTACAAGCCGATCGAGCAGGTCATCGACCAGCAGCGGGACCTGGTCGAGGTCGTCGCGAAGATCAAGCAGATCGTGTGCGTGAAGGGCTGAGCCGGGGGCCGACGCCGGTAGCGGACGCCGGCCCCGGCCCGCCGGGGGTTCAGCGGGTGCGGTGCACCTTGGAGTTGGAGGCCTGGGCTCGGGGGCGGACCACCAGCAGGTCGATGTTGACGTGGCTGGGGCGGGTGACGGCCCAGGTGATCGTGTCGGCCACGTCGTCGGCGGAGAGCGGGGCGTCGACGCCCGCGTAGACCTTGGCGGCCTTCTCGGTGTCGCCCCGGAAGCGGGTGGTGGCGAACTCCTCGGTCTTGACCATGCCGGGAGCGACCTCGATCACCCGGACCGGGGTGCCGACGATCTCCAGCCGCAGGGTCTCCGCCAGCACGTGCTCGCCGTGTTTGGCCGCGACGTAGCCGCCACCGCCCTCGTACGTGGAGAGCCCGGCCGTCGACGAGAGGATCACGACGGTGCCGTCGCCGCTCGCGGTGAGGGCGGGGAGCAGGGCCTGGGTGACGTTGAGCGTGCCGATGACATTGGTCTCGTACATCTGGCGCCAGTCGGCGGGGTCGCCGGTGGCGACGGGGTCGGCCCCCAGCGCTCCGCCGGCGTTGTTGACCAGGACGGCCAGGGACCGGAACGCGGTGGCGAACTCGTCGACCGCCGCGCGGTCGGTGACGTCCAGGGTGTAGGCCGTCGCCTGGTGGCCCGCTTCGGTGAGCTCGGCGGCCAGTGCCTCTATGCGGTCCTTGCGGCGTGCGGTGAGCACCACGCGGTATCCGGCCGTGGCCAGCTGCCTGGCGGTCGCGGCGCCGATGCCGCTGCTCGCGCCGGTGATGACGGCGATGGGGGTGGCGGCCATGGGAACTCCTCGGGCAGCTGATCGATACGGGGCCAGGATAGGCGTGGGCGTCCGGCCCGGCTTCAGCGGTTTGCGGGTTCAGTGGTTGCGGGGGGCGTACATGATCAACGCCATGCCGGCCAGGCAGATCAGCGCGCCGGTCACGTCCCAGCGGTCCGGGCGGTAGCCGTCGGCGACCATGCCCCAGGCGATCGAACCGGCGACGAACACCCCGCCGTACGCCGCGAGGATCCGGCCGAAGTCACCGTCCGGCTGGAGTGTGGCCACGAAACCGTAGGCGCCCAGGGCGATGACCCCCGCGCCGATCCAGATCCAGCCGCGGTGCTCGCGCACGCCCTGCCAGACGAGCCAGGCGCCCCCGATCTCGAAGAGAGCGGCCACGACGAAGAGGGCTACGGAACGGGCGACGAGCATGGGGCCAGCGTGTCACGCGGGGGCGAGGCCGTGTGCGGTGGAGGCCCGGCCGGTGGTGCCGGTGCGTGAGGGCGGCGGTGAGCGGGCCGTGAGGGTGGGCCGTGCGAGTGGGGCAGCGCGGCGAACGGGTCCGTACATAGGGGTGATTGGCGTCCTGTCGGTATGTTCGGCTGATGCGATTGACGCGTAGAGCAGTGCTGAACGTGCCCGCCGTGACGGCGATGATGGCGGCTGTGGTGCTGGGGCCGGGGCTCTCCGCCGTGGCCGAGCCGGCGCCGCGCGGGATCGCGCCGGAGGCGGACGTGTCCCATCACGGACGGGTCTCTCTCCAGGAGGAGCGGATCGGGATCCAGCTGCGGACCGGGAACCGGGGGCCGTCGCCACTCGACGACGCGACCGTCCGGCTGCGCTTCTCCGTGCCGCTCGCGCCCTGGCAGAGGCTGCCCCAAAACTGTCTGCGCAGCGACAGCCGGACGGTGCTGTGCGGGACCGGCCCGCTGCGCGTGGCCGCGGAGGCCAGGCGCACCGCCCTCGGCCTGCGCCTCGCGAGCCGGCCGGCCGAGGTCGTGGTGCGGGTGGACACGCTGTGGAACGGCGGCGCCAGCGACCGGAACCGGCGGAACGACACGCACGAGGTGCTGGCCCTCTCCACAGGTGACGTGTACGCCTTCTGAGACGGGGCGGGGGCGGGCCGGGCCGTCCGGGTCCGGTCATCGGCCGAGGGCCCGTCGCAGGGCGTCGGAGTCGGGGCGCTCGGCCGCCCAGGCGATGTATCCGTCGGGGCGGATGAGCAGCGTGGTCGTGCGGTCGCCCGCCCAGTGAGCGTGGACGAGGGGGGCTGGTCCGGTCGGAGCGGCGGGGGTGTCGCGGGGTGTGACCAGGACGAAGGAGCCCTCGCGCAGGAGCTCCGCCAGACGGCCTTCCGTGAGCCGCAGGTCGGGGGCGCGGGTGCCCGCGAGGCGGTGGCTGCCCTTCGGTGCGCCGTAGGAGATCCCGACTCCGGAGATCCTTCCCATGACCTGGTCCGAGGCCGGGCGGGCGACCGAGAGGGCCCTGGTGAGGGCGGTCCGCAGGAGCCGCTGCCACGGGGTCCTGGCCATGGCCAGACGGATGATCGCGCCGCTGGCACGCAGGACCTGGGAGCCGACCGGGTGCCTCTCCGCGTGGTAGCTGTCGAGCAGTGCTTCCGGGTCGGTGGCGTGCCCGCGCAGGACGGCCGCGAGCTTCCAGGAGAGGTTCGCCGCGTCCTGGAGTCCGGTGTTCATGCCCTGGCCCCCTGCCGGGGAATGGACGTGGGCGGCGTCCCCGGCGAGGAAGACCCGGCCGGTGCGGTAGGCGGGCACCTGGCGTTCGTCGCTGTGGAACCGTGAGACCCAGCGGGCGTCGTGCATCCCGTGGTCGGTGCCGAGCGCTGTGCGCGTGATCTCACGCAGCTCGTCGAGCTCCACGGGGTCGCTGTCGTCGGCCTGGTGGGTGCGGTCCCAGCCCATGACGCGGTACCAGCCGTCGCCGAAGGGGGCGATGAAGGCGAAGGCGTCGCCCGCGCCGTTGACCGTGAGCACCCCGGCGGGTGCCTCGCTGAGCCGGACATCGGCCAGGACGATGGACTTGATCACGGCCTCGCCGGGGAAGGGCAGGCCGAGGGCCTGGCGAACGGAGCTGCGCACCCCGTCCGTGCCCACGAGATACCGGGCCTCGATGGTGGAGCGGGTGCCGTCGGCGTCGCGTATCCCGGCGGTGACCGTGTCTCCGGTGGCGGGGTGGTTCAGGCCGAGCAGCTCGGTCCCGAACCGGAAGTCCACGCCGGCCTTGAGCGCGCGCTCCCTCAGCAGGTTTTCCACCTCGTACTGCGGAGTGATGAGGAGGAAGGGGAAGCGGGAGCGGAGCCGCGTGAGGTCGAGCGAGAGTCTGCCGAAGAGCCGCATCCGGCTGAGACGCGTGCCGGTCGCGACCAGCGCGTCGGCGAGACCTCGCGTGTCGAGCAGCTCCAGCGTGCGGGCGTGCACGGCGAAGGCGCGGGTCAGATTGCCCGTCTCTTGCGGGCGGCGCTCGACGAGGGTGACCGACAGGCCCTGGGCGGCGAGGTCGCCCGCCAGGAGCAGGCCGGTCGGGCCCGCGCCCACGACGACGACATCCCTGGTGGCGGAGTGGCTGGATCCCGTGCTGGACGTGCTGGGCGTGCTGGACGTGCCGGTCATGGCGGCCTCCGTTATGGCAAATGCCAACGCTTGTTGGTCAACGCTTGTTGGCAACGTTAGAGCGGGTGCGGATGGCTTGTCAACGGATGTTGGCCTACAGTTGTTGGCATGACAGCGCGCACCCCCTCCCCACGCCGCTCGGACGCCACCAAGGCGGCGATCCTCGAAGCCGCCCGTGAGCGGTTCGCCGCCGACGGGTACGAGCGCGCCACGATCAGGGCCATCGCCCGTGACGCACGCATCGACCCGTCGATGGTGATGCGCTACTTCGGCTCCAAGGAGGGGCTGTTCGCCGCCGCCTCCGCGTTCGACCTGCGGTTGCCCGCTCTGGGCGCGCTGCCCGGCAAGCACGTCGGCGCGGTGCTCGTCGGCCATTTCCTGGACCGCTGGGAGCAGGACGACGTGCTGACGGGCCTGCTCAGGGTCGGCGTCACCAACGAAGCCGCGGCCGAGCGGATGCGGTCGGTCTTCACCGAGCAGCTCGGGCCGATCACCGAGGGCGTCTGCCCCGACCCCGCCGACGCCCCCCGGCGCGCGGCGCTCGTGGCCTCGCAGATCCTGGGCATGGCGCTCGCCCGGTACGTCCTGCGGTTCGAGCCCGCCGTCGCGATGTCCCGGGAGGAGGTCGTCGTCTGGCTCGCGCCCACGGTCCAGCGCTATCTGACGGCCGAGCAGCCCTGAGGGCGGCGCCCGCGCGGCGCCTCAGGCCGTCGGTGTCCGGCTCCCCGCCCCGCCGAACTCGCGCACGGCGTCCGTCACGATGGATTCCAGACGGGCGTGGTGGGCGCCCCGCCAGTACACCCGGCCGCAGGCGGTGCACTCCGCGAACACGTCGTAGCCCGCCTGAGTGCCCTTCTCCAGCCGGGAGCTCACGGAGTCCTTGTCGGCCGCGGTGAGCTGCCCGTTGCAGGCGGTGCAACGGGTCCACGGCGCAAGTACGGGGGCGAAGCGGCCCAGGACGTCGCGGAGCTGTTCGTCGGGCCGGTCGCTGTAGACGTACGCCCCCGCCCAGATCTCCCTGCGCCGGAGCAGCCCGCGGTCGCGCGAGAGCATGACACGTCGCTGCTCGGCCGAGAGGGCGGCGAGCGCCGGGTCGCCGATGTCCTCGCTCTCGTACGCGGCGTCCACGCCCAGGAGCCGCAACCGCCGGGCGAGTGTGCCGAGATGGACGTCGAGCAGGAAGCGCAGCGGTGCGCCCGGGACCTGCTGGGGGCGTCGTACCGCCCGTACCTCGACCCGTTCGCCGGCTCCGGGGATGTGGGACACGGGCACGGGGTGGCCGTCGACGAGGAGCTCCCCGGCCTCGGTGAGCGGGACGCCGAGGGACTCCACGACGTGTCCGAGGGTCGACGAGCCGTCCGTGGTGACGGCCGTGCGCCCGCGTCGGCGGTCGTGGGCGACGAAGAGCCGCAGTTCCGGGGCTACTTCGAGGGTGATCTCGGGTCCGTTCACCTGGTCAGGATGCCATTGCGCGAGGCGCGGCGGCGAGAGCTTTCCGGCCGCCGCGTCGGAGCGGGCCGGCACGGCGACGGCCGAGGTGGCGGCCGACGCGACGGCCGAGGTGGCGGCCGACGCGATGGTGGGGCGCTGGGAACCGGTGAGGACCGTCCACCCCCGTCCCGTGCCTCTCGTCGCCCAGCCGCGTGGGACGGGCACGTGCGGCTGTCAGCGCTGGGCGAAGGCCGTCGGCGGGACACCGACGGTGGCGGTGAAGTCCCTGACGAGGTGCGCCTGGTCGCTGTAGCCGAGGTCGGCGGCGAGCTCCGCCCAGTCGGGCTCCGGGTCCGTCCCGGCGCGCTGCAGCGCCTCGTGGATGCGGTGGCGGAGGATGACCCACTTGGGCCCGACCCCCACATAGGCGGAGAACAGCCGCTGCAGCGAGCGAACGGAGAGGCCCCCCGCGCGGGCGAGGGTGCCGACCCGCAGCAGGGAGCGGTCCGTGCGTACGAGCTCGGCGAGCTCCGTGGCGAGTTCCGCCTGGGGGTCCGGCGCGGGCAGGAGCGACAGCGCGTACGTGTCCAGAGCCGCGACCCGGGCGTCCTCGTCGTCAGGGGCGAGTACCGTCCGCGCCGTCGCGGAGGCGGGCCGTCCGTGCTCCGGGACGGCCAGCGCCTCGTCGGCGGGGACCCGGCGTCCGGTCCACTCCGACACGGGCCGCTGCGGGGCGAACGGCCGGAAGGCTCCCGGCCGGAACTTCACGCCGCACACCCGTCCCCTGCCCTCCAGCCGCCGGCTGAACAGGCCCTGCACGATGCCGTAGACCTCGGCGGAGTCCTCCTGCCCCGCCTCGCCGCCCGGCTCCGTCCGCTGGAAGACCAGGTGGACGCTCGGGTGCGGCACCACGTGCGAGGTGTACGGCTCCCGGAGGTCCCAGTCGATCAGCCAGTAGTGCTCCACATGAGGGCGCAGCGCGGGTGCGGGGTCGCGGAGGCGGAAATGCACGCGGGCGAACAGGTCAGGGGCGTCGACGATGCCCCGCGTCTCACGTCCGGGTCCGGCCATGGCCGGATCCTATGGGGTGTCACTGTCGTGTTTCTTCAAGACGCCGTGGCCCGCCGGGGGCATCGTCGGAGACATGAAGACGATCAGCGAACTCCTCGAAAAGGCAGCCGCGCAGGCGGTCCCCGTCGTCCGGGGAATCGACGACGGCCGGCTGGCCGACGGCACGCCGTGCGACGAGTACGACGTCCGGGCCCTGCTGAACCATCTCTTCCTCGTGATCGACAACTTCCGGATCCTGGCGGCCAAGGGAACGCCCGACTTCAGCGGCACCGAGGACGTCGTCACGGGGGACTGGCGCGGCCGGTTCGACGACGGGACTGCGCAGCTGGTGAAGGCATGGGCCGAGCCGGGAGCGGAGGAAGGCGAGGCCGGAGGCATGGCGATGCCGGCCAGAACGGTGGGGCTCATGGTGCTGGGGGACCTGACCGTGCACGCCTGGGACCTGGCCCGGGCCACGGGCCAGGACTTCGTGCCGGACCCGGCCGTGGTGACGGAACTGGAGCCGGGACTGGCGGCGATGGCCCCGCAGGCGCGGGAGATGAAGGTGTTCGGCGAGCCGTTCCCCGTGGCGCCCGGAGCTACCGCTTTCGAGCGGGTGCTGGCCGTGACGGGCCGGGATCCCGGCTGGCGCCCGGCCGGCCACTGACGGCCGGGGCGCTCCCGGCCTCATGGGGGCCGGCCGGGTCGGCGTAGAGCCTGCCGAGGCCGGCGTACGCGCTGTCGACGACGGCCTCGGCCCGGACCAGCACGTCGCGTGCCGCGAGACGGGCCGCCCTGTGTGTGTACGGCGGTGGGGGTTTCCGGCGCTGCCGACGGCTGTCGCAGACGGCGTACACCCCGCTCGCGATGACCACCGCCGGGACGGCCAGGGTCAGCAGCAGGTCGTCCATGAGGGGGCCTCCTCGGGGGTCGTGCTCCTTGCATCGGCAGACCCTGCGGTGCGGCTGGAGATCATTCTTCGGCCAATGAATGGCCGAAGATGGTCTCAGCACCCCGAGGACGACAGCCCGGCAACACCGCCGGGCCGGAAGGGGCCCCAGGGGTCACGCGTCCGGTGGCCCGCTCCGGTCCAGTCGTATGCGCAGGGCCAGGGCGAACTCCTCGGCCCGCGCCAGCTGGACCCGCAATTTGGCGACCTGCTCGGACGCGGTCCGCTCGTAGGCGCTGACCCGCTCCAGGAGTTCGTTCCGCTCGCCCGCCGTCAGTTCCCCGTCCTCGTCGAGCCGGGTGACCACTTCCAGCAGCCCCCGCATCTCGTCGAGGGTGAAGCCGAGGGGCTTCATCCGGCGGATGACCATCAGCCGGGCCACATCCGCCTCGGTGTACAACCGGAACCCACCACGGGAGCGGGCGGAGGGAGCCACGAGCCCGGAGTCCTCGTAATGCCGGATCGTGCGCAGGGACAGCTCGGTGCGCGCGGCGACCTCGCCGATCTGCATGTGCTCGTTGCTCACGGTGCCCACGTGCCCTCTCGACTCCCGCCGTGACCACGGGAGGACGGCGTTCCGTTCCCTACCCTAACGTTAGGGTAGGGTTGCTCGGTGCCGGCTGTCCGGGGCCGCCGATGCCCCCGGCGCGGTGCGGGCCGACAAGGTCGGCTCGACCAGGGGCCTGCGACCGGTGGAGCGCGTGGGCCCGTCACGGTCGCTCACCGCGATCCCGGCGACGGCCGCGCGCTGTCCGCCCCCATACGTCCGTCCGCCGCCGTGGACGATCCGCAGGACGCCGTCCGGCCTCCGCACCCCCCCCCGCACGCCCCGGTCCGCCGGGTATGCCCGAGCAACGACAGGTCGCGCCTTGCCCTCATCCGTACTGTCCCCGGCCGGCCGGCTGCGCGGCTTCCGGCCCTCCTGGCTGTCCCCGAAGGTCTTCCGCACGGAGGCACTGGCCGGCCTCGTGGTGGGGCTGGCGCTGATCCCCGAGGCGATCTCGTTCTCGATCATCGCCGGGGTCGATCCGGCGGTCGGCCTGTTCGCCGCGTTCACGATGGCCGTCGTCATCTCGGTCGTCGGCGGCAGGCCGGCGATGATCTCCGCGGCGACGGGCGCGGTCGCGCTCGTGATCGCCCCGCTCAACAGGGAGCACGGATTCGGATACCTGATCGCGGGAGTCATCCTGGGCGGGGTCTTCCAGGTCGTCCTCGGCGCGCTCGGTGTCGCCAGGCTGATGCGGTTCGTGCCCCGGAGCGTGATGGTCGGCTTCGTCAACGCGCTGGCGATCCTGGTCTTCATGGGCCAGGTCCCCGAACTGAGCGATGTCCCCTGGCCGGTGTATCCGCTGGTCGTCGGCGGGCTGGTCCTGATGGTGCTCTTCCCGAGGATCACCAGGGCGGTCCCGGCCCCGCTGGTCTCCATCGTCATCCTGACCGCGATCACCGTCGCCGCGGGCATCGCGGTGCCGACGGTCGGCGACAAGGGCGAGCTGCCCTCGTCCCTGCCGGTCCCCGGCCTGCCGGACGTGCCCTTCACCCTGGACACCCTGACCACCGTCGCCCCCTACGCGCTGGCCATGGCGCTCGTGGGCCTGATGGAGTCGCTGATGACGGCCAAACTGGTCGACGAGATCACCGACACCCACTCCAGCAAGACCCGTGAGTCCATCGGCCAGGGCATCGCCAACATCGTGACCGGCTTCCTGGGCGGCATGGGCGGCTGCGCCATGATCGGCCAGACCATGATCAACGTGAAGGTCTCCGGCGCCCGCACCCGGCTGTCCACGTTCCTCGCGGGCGTCTTCCTCATGGTGCTCTGCATCGCGTTCGGACCGCTCGTCTCGCGCATCCCGATGGCGGCCCTCGTCGCGGTCATGGTCATGGTGTGCTTCGCCACCTTCGACTGGCACTCCGTCGCGCCCGGGACCCTGAAGAGGATGCCCGCCGGAGAGATCGCGGTCATGGTGATCACGGTGGTCTGCGTGGTCGCCACCGAGAACCTCGCCGTCGGCGTGGTCGTCGGCTCGGTCACCGCCATGGTCATCTTCGCCAGGAGGGTCGCCCACCTGGCCGACGTCACGTCCGTCACGGACCGGGACGGCGGCCGGATCGTCTACTCCGTCTTCGGTGAGCTCTTCTTCGCCTCGTCCAACGACCTCGTCGGACGGTTCGACTACGCCGCCGATCCCCGGCTGGTCGTCATCGACCTGGCGGAGGCACACATCTGGGACGCCTCGGCGGTCGCGACGCTGGACGCCATCACCACGAAGTACGAACAGCGCGGGAAGAGCGTGGAGATCATCGGCCTCAACGAGCGGAGCGCCGATCTCCACGGCTCGCTCAGCGGCCGGCTCGCCGGGGGCAACTGAGCACCTCGGGGCCCATGGGCGGAAGCGGAGTCCGCCGCCGCCGTCAGGGCCACACCAGGCAGTACGCCTGGTGGCCCGCGTCGTGCAGCCGGTAGGAGAAGTCCTGCCACTCGTGGAGCAGTTGGTAGACGTTGAACGCGTCACGCGGGCCGCCGCGGTCCGGGACCGTGGACCAGATGAAGGCCGCCGCGCCGACCGATTCCTCACCGACGTCCCGCAGCGGGTCGACCACCGTCATCGGCAGCTTGACCACGGCGTAGTCGGGATGGAGCACGACCAGCTCCAGCGGGGGCACCTTGTTCAGGGGTATGCCCTGTATGCCGGTGAGGACCATGGCCGCCACCGTCTCGGGCTTGATCTTGCTGAACATGCCGCCCATGCCCAGCTCGTCACCGCCCAGCTCCTCGGGACGCATGGAGATGGGCACACGTGCGGCGGTGGCCCCGTCAGGGGCACCGAAGTACTTGTAGGTCACCCCCACCCTTCCACTGCTCCTGCTCCCCGAACCGTCGACGCCGCCCGCCTGGACGTCCCGTACGCGCTCGGCCTCGCGCTCGGCCTTACGCCGGTGCCGCCCTCGCCGGGCAGGCTCGGGCCCCAGGTCGTCGGTCCCTTCGCCCACTCCGCCACCGCGATGCATATCTCATCCACCCGACTACTTCTTAGGAGACACAGCCCCGCCGCGCAACCCGATCATCGTCAGTGACCTCCCCCACGGGCGTGCGGTGAAACACCTGTCCGCAAGACCGTCGACGCCTCTGACACCATGGCATGTGTGAGCTTTCCCTATGACGCCCCAGTTTCGCAGACGCGAGGAGACTGACGCCCTTTCGTTGTACGAGCCTCATACGGGGAGAGCGCGCTCCCTGCTCACCGGCGGCCGGGAATACCGGCCAGGCCCCCCGAAACCCGAATCGCAGATCAGGACCAAAGTGGCGTATTCATACGAAGCCCCAGTTTCGCAGACGCTTTTCGACCGTGCGTCCCTCGTGACGCCCGGCGGCGTGAACTCTCCCGTGCGTGCCTTCCAGGCCGTGGGCGGTACGCCCCGGTTCATGGTGTCCGGTACGGGTCCGTACCTCACCGACGCCGACGGCCGTGAGTATGTCGACCTCGTGTGTTCATGGGGGCCGATGATCCTCGGCCACGCGCACCCGGAAGTCGTCGCGGCCGTCCAGGACGCCGTGGCCCGGGGTACCTCCTTCGGTACGCCGGGGGAGGGCGAGGTCGCGCTCGCCGAGGAGATCGTGGCCCGGATCGAGCCCGTGGAGCAGGTGCGGCTGGTGTCGTCC
Organism: Streptomyces sp. NPDC088746; assembly: GCF_044751065.1. Classification (NCBI taxonomy): domain Bacteria; kingdom Bacillati; phylum Actinomycetota; class Actinomycetes; order Kitasatosporales; family Streptomycetaceae; genus Streptomyces; species Streptomyces sp. NPDC088746. Next base: position 331,311 of record NZ_JBIVLA010000008.1, on the reverse strand, counting down.
GGCACCGAGGCGACCATGTCCGCGATCCGGCTCGCCCGTGGGTTCACCGGGCGCGCCAAGGTCGTGAAGTTCGCCGGGTGCTACCACGGGCACGTCGACGCGCTGCTGGCCTCGGCCGGCTCCGGGGTCGCCACCTTCGGCCTTCCCGACACGCCCGGCGTGACCGGCGCCCAGGCGGGGGACACGATCGTGCTGCCGTACAACGACCTGGAGGCCGTACGCGCCGCGTTCGCCGCGCAGCCGGGTGAGATCGCCTGTGTGATCACCGAGGCGTCGCCGGGCAACATGGGCGTCGTACCGCCCCTGGACGGCTTCAACGCCGGGCTGAAGGAGATCTGCGCGGCCGACGGCGCGCTGTACATCTCCGACGAGGTGATGACCGGTTTCCGTACGTCCAAGGCCGGCTGGTACGGCATCGACGGGGTGCGGCCCGACCTGATGACCTTCGGCAAGGTCATGGGCGGCGGCTTCCCCGCCGCGGCCTTCGGCGGCCGTGCCGACGTGATGGCGCACCTGGCCCCCGCCGGCCCCGTCTACCAGGCGGGCACCCTCTCCGGGAACCCGGTCGCCACCGCCGCCGGCCTCGCCCAGCTGCGGCTGCTGGACGACGCGGCGTACGCGAAGGTCGACGCGGTCTCCGCGGAGCTGCGCTCCCTGGTCGGCGAGGCGTTCACCAAGGAGGGCGTCGCGCACACGGTGTCGGCGGCGAGCAACATGTTCTCCGTCTTCTTCACCGACGAGCCCGTCCGGAACTACGAGGAGGCGAAGAAGCAGGAAGCCTTCCGCTTCACCGCGTTCTTCCACTCGATGCTGGAGCAGGGCGTCTACCTGCCGCCGTCCGCCTTCGAGTCCTGGTTCGTCTCCACCGCCCATGACGCGAAGGCTCTGGAGCGGATCGCCGCTGCGCTGCCCGCCGCCGCCCGTGCCGCATCGGAGGCCACCGCATGAGCGGGAACAGTGCGAAGGACATCACCGTCGTCCACCTGATGCGCCACGGTGAGGTGCACAACCCGGACGGCGTGCTCTACGGGCGCCGCGCCGGCTACAGCCTGTCCGAGCTCGGCCGCAAGATGGCCGACCGGGTCGCCGAACACCTGGAGAAGCGCGACATCACGCATGTCGTGGCCTCCCCGCTGGAGCGCGCCCAGGAGACGGCCACGCCGATCGCCAAGTCGCACGGCGTGGACCTGGCGACCGACCGGCGTCTCATCGAGGCCGCCAACGTCTTCGAGGGCAAGACCTTCGGGGTCGGCGACGGCGCGCTGCGCAAGCCCGAGAACTGGAAGCACCTCACCAACCCCTTCAAGCCGTCCTGGGGTGAGCCGTACGTCGAGCAGGTCGTACGGATGATGGGCGCCCTGGACGCGGCGCGTGACGCCGCCCGGGGGCACGAGGCGGTCTGCGTCAGTCACCAGCTGCCGATCTGGATCGTGCGGAGCTTCGTGGAGCGGCGCCGGCTGTGGCACGACCCGCGCAAGCGGCAGTGCACCCTGGCCTCGCTGACGACCTTCACGTACCAGGGCGACGAGATCGTGTCGGTCGGATACACCGAGCCCGCCCGGGACCTGGTGCCGGCGCATCTCCTCGCGGGTGCGAAGCCGGTCAAGGGGAAGTCCAAGGCGTTCGGGGCGTAGCCGCCCGTATGCCGCGCGCCGGGGCTCGCGTTTCCCGCCGTTCTGTATGCCGTGTGCGGCACCTGTAAGGGTCTGTTCACGTAACAACTTTTGTGATTATCAGTGGAACCGTCGTGTTGGTTTCCTCATCTAAGCCATCGCCAGTTTGTATGGCCTTGAGGTAATACGACCGCAGATGGGGACGCTATGCGCGAAATCAACCGAAGGGGCCTGCTCGGGGCAGGACTCGGAGCCGCAGCCGCACTGTCGATGGCCGGCTGCGGCTCCCTCGGATCGTCGGACAGCCGGGCGGATCCCGAGAAGAGTCCCGGCGGCGGTAAAGGAACGCACGGGAATGGCGGAGGAGCCCCCGGAAAACAGGTGAGACTCATCGGTGACGGCTCCACGTCGGACACCGGAAAGCAGCCGAATCAGCCCGCCGCCCCCGTCCCGCTCGAACCGGGCCAGAAGCCGCCGCAGTTCGTGATCTTCTCCTGGGACGGAGCGGGCGAGGTCGGCAACGGACTCTTCCCGCGCTTTCTCGAACTCGCCAAGGAACACGACGCGGCGATGACCTTCTTCCTCTCCGGGCTCTATGTGCTGCCCGAGTCGAAGAAGTCGCTCTACCGCCCGCCCAACAACCCCCGGGGCGCCTCCGACATCGGCTATCTCACCGATGACCACGTCAAGCAGACCCTGAAGTACGTCCGGCAGGCCTGGCTCGACGGGCACGAGATCGGCACCCATTTCAACGGGCATTTCTGCGGCGGTTCCGGATCGGTGGGCAACTGGACACCCGCGCAATGGCAGAGCGAGATCGATCAGGCGGTGTCGTTCGTCACCGAATGGCGGACCAACACCGGGTGGGAGGATGTCGAACCGCTGCCGTTCGACTACCGGAAGGAACTGGTCGGGGGCCGTACGCCCTGTCTGCTCGGCCAGGACAATCTCCTCCCCACCGCGAAGCAGCTCGGCTGGCGCTACGACGCGAGCTCGCCGGGCGGCAGCCAGATGTGGCCCGAGAAGCGCCAGGGCGTCTGGGACCTTCCGCTTCAGGGAATTCCCTTCCCCGGCCACACCTTCGAAGTCCTCTCCATGGACTACAACATCCTCGCCAACCAGTCGAAGAATTCAACCAATGGCATGCCCTCCCGCTATCCGGGATGGCGCACCCAGGCCACCGACGCGTATATCGCCGGATTCGACCGCGCCTACGAGACGAACCGGGCGCCCTTCTACGTCGGAAACCACTTCGAGGAGTGGAACGGCGGCATCTACATGGACGCCGTGGAGGACGCGCTCAAACACATCGCGGGCAAGCCGGATGTGCGCCTCGTCTCCTTCCGGCAGTACGTCGACTGGCTCGACGCACAGGACCCCGCGGTGCTCGCGAAGCTCCGTACGCTCCAGGTGGGACAGGCCCCCGAAGGCGGCTGGAACGCCTTCTTTAAACAGGCTTGACAAGGGGCTTTACGGTCACCGAGGGGGGTGCCCAAGATCCCCGGAACTGCCATGCGAAACTTTTCACATGAGCTCTGGCCGCGTACCCCGACGCCGCTTCACCCTGCTCGCCGCAACCGCGGTGGCCGGTGCCCTGACCCTGTCCGCATGCAGTGGTGACGGCGCCAAGGCGGGCGGCGGCGGCAACACGAATTTCGTCACCGGCAGCGGAGGGATCTCCACCGTCGCCAAGGGCGAACGCACCGACGCGCCGAAGCTGGACGGCACGACCCTGGACGGCAAGGACCTCGCCGTCGCCGACTACAAGGGCAAGGTCGTCGTCCTGAACTTCTGGGGATCCTGGTGCGGCCCCTGCCGCGCCGAGGCCAAGCACTTCGAGAAGGTGGCGAAGGCGACCGAGGACCAGGGCGTCCAGTTCGTCGGCATCAACACCAGGGACCCGCAGAAGTCCCTCGCGGTCAGCTTCGAGAAGGACTTCGGAGTCACCTACCCGAGCATCTACGACCCGACCGGGAAGCTGCTCCTGCGCTTCCCGAAGGGCACGCTGAACCCGCAGGCCATCCCGTCGACCGTGGTCATCGACCGGGACGGGCAGCTCGCCGCCCGCTCGCTCGCCGCGCTCGACGCCACGAAGCTGCGCGAGATGATCGACCCGCTGGTCGCGGAGAAGTGACTCCGGTGCTCGAACTGGCCGCGGTCACCGGCGGAAACGAGACGGTCCTCAGCGGGGCCCTCGTAGTGGCGCTGCCCATCGCCCTGCTCGGCGGTCTCGTCTCCTTCTTCTCGCCGTGCGTCCTGCCGCTCGTGCCCGGCTACCTCAGCTACGTCACCGGGGTCAGCGGCGCCGACCTGGCCGAGCGGCGGCGCGGCAGGACCGTCGCCGGGGCCTCGCTCTTCGTGCTCGGCTTCACCGTCGTGTTCGTGTCCGGCGGCGCGCTCTTCGGCTTCTTCGGCCAGACGCTCCAGGAGTACAGCGGGACGCTCTCCAAGGTCCTCGGCGTACTGATGATCCTCATGGGGATCTTCTTCATGGGCCTCATGCCCTGGATGACGCAGCGCGAGTTCCGCATCCACAAGCGGCCGGTGACCGGCCTGGTGGGAGCACCGCTGCTCGGCGCCCTCTTCGGGATCGGCTGGACGCCCTGCCTCGGCCCGACGCTCGCCTCCGTCAACGCGCTCGCGTTCGAGCAGGCGACGGCCGGCCGGGGGGCGGTCCTGTCCGTGGCGTACTGTCTCGGACTCGGCGTCCCCTTCGTCCTGGCCGCGGTCGCCTTCCGCCGGGCGCTCGGCGCGTTCGGCTGGGTCAAGCGCCACTACGCGTGGGTCATGCGGATCGGCGGCGGCATGATGATCGTGACCGGAGTACTCCTGCTGACGGGCGCGTGGGACGTGCTCATCCAGGAGATGCAGGTCTGGTCCAACGGCTTCACTGTGGGGATCTGAGTCCATGAGCAACACGAACACCACGGACGAGCGCGACCTCGGCGAGGCCGGGGAACAGCTCTCCACCGCCCCGCGCGAAGAGTCCGCCTCCTCCGTGCCCGCGATGGGCGTCATCGGCTGGGCCCGATGGTTCTGGCGCCAGCTCACCTCGATGCGGGTCGCGCTGATCCTGCTCTTCCTGCTGTCGCTCGGCGCGATCCCCGGCTCACTGATCCCGCAGAACAGCGTGGACGAACTGAAGGTGCAGACCTTCAAGGAGGCCCACACCACCGTCACGCCGATCTACGAGAAGCTCCAGTTCTTCGACGTCTACAGCTCGGTGTGGTTCTCCGCGATCTACATCCTGCTGTTCGTCTCCCTGATCGGCTGCATCGTCCCGCGCACCGGCCAGTTCATCGGCCAGCTGCGCGGCCGCCCGCCCGGCGCCCCGAGGAAGCTGACCCGGCTGCCCGCGTACACCACCTGGCGCACCGACGCCGAACCCGAGCAGGTCCGCGAGGCCGCCCTCGGCATCCTGCGCAAGCGGCGCTTCCGCTCGCACACGGTGGGCGACGCGGTGGCCGCGGAGAAGGGCTACCTCCGCGAGACCGGGAACCTGCTCTTCCACATCGCGCTGATCGTCATGCTCGTCGCGTTCGCTGGCGGCCAGCTCTTCAAGTCCGAGGGCGGCAAGCTGATCGTGGAGGGTGACGGCTTCGCCAACACGATCACCCAGTACGACGACTTCAAGTCGGGCTCGCTCTTCGACACCGACGACCTCACCCCCTTCAGCTTCGACCTGGAGGACTTCGTCGGCACGTACGAGCGGAGCGGCCCGCAGCGCGGTACGCCCAGGACCTACGAGGCCCGCGTGACGTACGCCGAGGGCGCCGACGGTGAGCCGAAGAAGAAGGTCATCGAGGTCAACAAGCCGCTCGTCGTCGACGGCACGAAGGTCTACCTGAACGCCCACGGCTACGCCCCGGTCATCTCCGTCAAGGACGGCAAGGGCAAGGAGGTCTACAGGTCCGCCGTGCCCCTGCTGCCCATCGACAACAACGTCACCTCGACCGGCGCGGTCAAGGTGATGGACGGCTACAAGGGGACCGACGGCAAGAAGACCCAGCTGGGCTTCCAGGCCTTCTTCGTACCGACGTTCGCGGGCGACGGCCAGGGCACGATGTTCTCCCAGTACCCCGGACTCGACTACCCGGTCCTCGCGCTCAACGGCTACTACGGCAGCCTCGGCGTCGACTCCGGACTGCCGCAGAACGTCTACCAGCTCGACACGTCCAAGATGAAGGAATTCAAGGACAGCAACGGGGACAAGCTCAAGAAGCGACTGCGTCCCGGCGAGACCATGAAGCTCCCCGACGGCGCGGGTTCGGTCACCTTCGAGAGCGTCGAGGAGTGGGCCAGCTTCCAGATCTCGCGCCAGCCCGCCAGCGGCTGGGCGCTCACCGGCGCCGTCGCCGCCATCATGGGGCTCGCCGGTTCGCTCTTCATCCAGCGCCGCCGCGTCTGGGTGCGGGCCGTGAAGGGACCGGACGGGGTCACCGTCGTCGAGATGGCCGGCCTGGGCCGCAGCGAGTCCGCGAAGCTGCCCGAGGAGCTGGCCGATCTCGCGGTCGCGCTCAACACCGTGGCGCCCACCGCGTCCGAACCCGAACCCGAGACCGAACAACCTTCCGAAGAACCTGCCGAAGGGGCTGAGAAGTGAATCTCGCCGCCGCAACCAACGAGAATCTGGCGAACATCAGCAACACGCTGATCTATTCCTCGATGGCCGTCTACACCCTGGCCTTCTTCGCGCACATCGCGGAGTGGGTGTTCGGCAGCCGCAGCAAGGTGGGCCGCACGGCCGCCGCGCTGACGGGGTCGGCCACCGACGGTTCCACGGTGAAGGTGCAGGTCGCGCAGAAGGGCGGCTCCACCGCCGTACTGGAACGTCCCAAGGTCGTCACGCGCTCGGCCGCGGGGACCCGTGACGTCCCGGACGGCCCCGGCGCCGCGGGCGGCACCTTCAAGGGCGACCTGTGGGGGCGGATCGCGGTCTCCCTGACCGTCGTCGCCTTCGCCGTCCAGGCGGGTGGAGTCGTCGCACGCGCCCTGTCGGTGCAGCGGGCCCCCTGGGGCAACATGTACGAGTTCTCGATCACCTTCTCCACCGTGGCGGTCGGCGCGTACCTGATCCTGCTCGCACTGAGGAAGAACGTCCGCTGGATCGGCCTGCTGCTGGTCACCACGGTCCTGCTGGACCTGGGCATCGCGACCACCACGCTGTACACCGACAGCGACCAGCTGGTCCCCGCGCTGCACTCCTACTGGCTGTGGATCCACGTCTCCACCGCCATCATCTGCGGTGCCGTCTTCTACCTGGGCGCGGTCGGCACGCTGCTCTACCTGTTCCGTGACAGCTACGAGAACAAGATCGCCAACGGCGGCACGCCCGGGAAGTTCGCGTCCTCCGTCCTGGAGCGGCTCCCCGCCGCGAAGACCCTGGACACCTTCTCGTACCGCATCAACGCGGCCGTCTTCCCGCTGTGGACGTTCACGATCATCGCGGGCGCGATCTGGGCGGGCGACGCCTGGGGCCGCTACTGGGGCTGGGACCCCAAGGAGGTCTGGTCCTTCATCACCTGGGTCGCGTACGCCGCCTACCTGCACGCCCGCGCGACGGCCGGCTGGAAGGGCCGCAAGGCCGCCTACCTGGCGCTCGTCGCCTTCGGCTGCTGGCTCTTCAACTACTACGGCGTGAACATCTTCGTCACCGGCAAGCACTCCTACGCCGGAGTCTGACCGGCACATGCCGCGAGGGCGCGACCGCACCGAAGCGGTCGCGCCCTTGCGGCATGTACGGGCCTCAGCCCAGCGGCGTGTCCAGGACCGCCTTGCGGTGGCTGAAGGTCTCCAGGGAGTACCGGCCGTGGTAATTGCCCATGCCGCTCTCGCCGACCCCGCCGAACGGCAGGTCCGACACGGTCAGATGGGCCAGCGGCAGGCCGATGCCGACCCCGCCCGAGGACGTCTCGGCCAGCAGCCGTTCCCGTACGGCGGGGGACTCCGTGAACGCGTACAGCGCGAGGGGCTTGTCCCGGGCGTTGATGAAGTCGACGGCCGCGTCGAGGCCGTCCACGGTGAGGACCGGCAGGACCGGGCCGAAGATCTCCTCCCGCATCACGGGGGAGTCCGGGGCGACATCGGCCAGCACGGTCGGGGCGATGTACTTCGTGTCCCGGTCGTGTGCGCCGCCCGTCACCGTACGGCCGGAGTCCAGGAGGCCCACCAGCCGGTCGAAGTGACGCTCGTTGACGATCCTGCCGTACTCCGGGGAGAGCGAGGCGTCCGGGCCGAACCGCTCCTCCACCGCCGCCGCGAGCGCTTCCGTGAGGGCGGGCGCGGTCTCCGGGTCCGTCAGGACGTAGTCGGGGGCGACGCACGTCTGACCCGTGTTGAGGAACTTCCCGGAGACCAGCCGGGCGGCCACCGTCTTCAGGTCCGTGCCGCGGTCGACGAACGCGGGTGACTTGCCGCCCAGTTCGAGCGTCACCGGCGTGAGGTGCTTCGCCGCGGCGGCCATCACGATGCGGCCGACCGTGCCGTTGCCCGTGTAGAAGATGTGGTCGAAACGCTCGGCGAGCAGCGCGGTGGTCTCCGGGACCCCGCCCTCCACCACGGCGAGCGTGTCGGCGTCCAGATACTCCGGCAGCAGCCGGGCGAGGGCGGCGGAGGTGGCGGGCGCCAGCTCGCTGGGCTTCGCCACGACGGTGTTGCCCGCGGCCAGCGCGCCGGCGACAGGTGCGAGCAGCAGCTGCACCGGGTAGTTCCAGGGCGCGATGACGAGGACGACGCCGAGCGGGTCCTGCACGGTGTGGGCGGTGGCCCCGGCGAGGACGGCCGGTACGGGGGCGGGCTCGGGCTCCAGCCAGCCGGCCAGGCGCTCCAGGGTGTGGTCGATCTCGCGGACCGTGAAGTCGATCTCGGTCCGGTATGCCTCCTTGCGGCTCTTGCCGAGGTCGGCGTGAAGCGCCTCGGCCAGGTCGTCACCCCGCTCGGTGAGCAGGGCGCGCAGGCGCGTCAGTTGGTCCGTGCGCCAGGCGAGGTCCCTGGTGCGGCCGGTACGGAAGGCTCCACGGAGCCGGGCCACGACATCGGCCGGGGTCTCCCGCACGGCCTCGGCGGCGCTCACAGGGCCGCCAGGATCTCGCGGGCCAGCTGCTCGGAGGAGGCCGGGTTCTGGCCGGTGTGCAGGTTGCGGTCGTGCACGGTGTGCACCGACCACGCGTCGGCGGCGGTGTAGTCGGCGCCGAGCTCGACGAGGCGGTCCTCCAGCAGCCAGGGTGCCTTGTCGGCCAGGCCGGCCTGGGTCTCCTCGGCGTTGCTGAAGCCGGTCATGCGGTAGCCGGCGAACGGCCAGCTGCCGTCCTCGCGGCGCGCGGGGAGCAGGGCCGCGGGGGCGTGGCACAGGACGGCGACCTGGGTGCCGGAGTCCAGGGCGGAGGTGAGCAGCCGGCCCGACGTCTCGTCGACGGCCAGGTCCTCCATGGGGCCGTGGCCGCCGGGGTAGAAGACGACGTCGTACGACGTGGGCACGACGTCCTCGAGCCGGGCGGGGATGCGGAGCGTCTCGTCGATGGCGGCGAGGTACGAGGCCACGGCGTCGGCCTGGTCCTGGCCGCCGTTGTACTCGGCGGTGAGGCTGACGCTGTCCACGGTGGGGGCGACCCCGCCGGGGGTGGCGATGGTGATGTCGAAGCCGGCCTGGGAGAAGACGCGGTGGGGGGCGGCGAGTTCCTCCGCCCAGAAGCCGGTGGGGTGGGCGGTGCCGTCGTTGAGTGTCCAGTGGTCGGCACCGGTGAGGACGAAGAGTACGGAGGACATGGGGTGCTCCCTACGAGACGCGAGGCGCGTGGAACATGAAGCTTGATATGCTCAAGCAATACCCTTCATGTAACGGGTCAAAGTTGAGCATGTCAAATGAATGCGGGTGCGTGGCGGACAGCGTCCGGGCCTCCGGACCACGCGCACCGATCGAAGGATGACCGACCATGACGACGGAACCGGCACCCCGCGCCGTCCCTACTCCGGACGAACTGCTCGAACCTCTCGCAGTCGTCGTCCGTGGCCACCACGACGACCTCACCGCCGTCGCCGGCCGCCACGGTCTCAGCACCTCGCAGGCCCGGGCGCTGATCGCCCTCAACGAACCCATGCCCATGAGCGCGCTGGCCAGTCATCTGGTGTGCGACGCGTCCAACGCGACCGGTCTGATCGGCCGTATGGAGGCCCGCGGCCTGGTGACGCGCACCCCCGCGCCGGGTGACCGCCGCTCCAAGGTGGCCTCCCGCACGGCGGAGGGCACCGAGCTGGCGCACCGCATCCGCGCCGAGATGCGCGTGGTGCACGGCGCGCTGGAGGCACTCACCCCCGAGGAGCGCACGGCCCTGCTGCCCCTGCTCGACCGGCTGGGGCGGCTCCTGTCCTCCTGACCTCACGACCTCATGAACCCGTGAGGACAGGGCTCATGAGGTGGCGGGCGGAGCCGAGTCGTCGGGGCCGGCGCCGCCCTCACGGCGCTTCAGGTCCTCCTCGCGGCGGCGCAGGTCGGCCTCCCGCTCGTCGAGGCGCGCCTCGTCGCTCCTGACTTCGTCGCTCCTGGCCTCGTCCTTCAGCGCCTTCTCGTCCCTCAGCGAATTGAGGAAGTCCGGGTTGTCGTCGGGCGCCACCCACGTCGTGCGGCGGCCGCGGTGCCATTCGGAGGGAGTACGGCCCCCCGCGGGCGCGTGGCGCGTTTTGCCCGCGGCCAGCCAGACGATCGGTCCGACGATCCAGAACAGCAGGATGATGAAGACCCAGGCGATCTTCGGCAGGTGCTTGGCCTCGTCCTCCGGGGTGTTCAGGCAGTCGATGAACGCGTAGATCGTCAGTGCCAGCGGCAGGAGATAGATCAAGGCCCTGAGCATGGTGGAGGTCCCCCGAGGTGAGGTGGGGAGGCGCACGGACCGCCCCCGGTGACGGGCCCAGGGTAGCGGGTGTCCGATACTTGACCGTATGGCTTACGACGATCTTCGCTCCCTGCTCCGGGCTCTGGAGCGCGAGGGCGATCTCAAGCGCATCAAGGCCGAGGTCGACCCGTATCTGGAGGTCGGCGAGATCGTCGACCGGGTGAACAAGGCGGGCGGGCCCGCGCTGCTGTTCGAGAACGTCAAGGGGGCGTCCATGCCCCTGGCCATGAACGTCTTCGGGACCGACCGGCGGCTGCTCAAGGCGCTCGGGCTGAAGTCCTACGCCGAGATCAGCGACAAGATCGGCGGACTCCTCAAACCGGAACTGCCGCAGGGCTTCGTCGGGATCCGCGAGGCCTTCGGGAAGCTCGGTGCGGTGACCCACCTGCCGCCGAAGAAGGTGAAGTCCGACAGCGCCCCCGTCCAGGAGGTCGTCCTCACCGGCGACGACGTGGACCTGGAGCAGCTGCCCGCGCTCTTCACCTGGCCCGAGGACGGCGGCTCGTTCTTCAACCTCGGCCTCACCCACACCAAGGACCCCGAGACGGGGATCCGCAACCTCGGGCTCTACCGGCTGCAGCGCCACGACAAGCGCACCATCGGGATGCACTGGCAGATCCACAAGGACAGCCGCAACCACTACCAGGTCGCAGCCAGGCGCGGCGAGAAGCTGCCCGTCGCCATCGCGTTCGGTGCGCCCCCCGCGGTCACGTACGCCTCCACGGCACCGCTGCCCGGGGACATCGACGAGTACCTCTTCGCCGGCTTCGTCCAGGGCAAGCGGATCGAGATGGTCGACTGCAAGACCGTGCCGCTCCAGGTCCCGGCGCAGGCCGAGGTCGTCATCGAGGGGTGGCTGGAGCCGGGCGAGATGCTGCCCGAGGGGCCCTTCGGCGACCACACGGGCTTCTACACACCCCAGGAGCCCTTCCCCGCGCTGAAGATCGACTGCGTGACGATGCGGAAGCGCCCGCTGCTGCAGTCCATCGTCGTGGGCAGGCCGCCCACCGAGGACGGTCCGCTGGGCCGGGCCACCGAGCGGTTCTTCCTGCCCCTGCTCAAGATCATCGTCCCGGACATCGTGGACTACCACCTGCCGGAGTCGGGCGGCTTCCACAACTGCGCGATCGTCTCGATCGACAAGAAGTACCCGAAGCACGCCCAGAAGGTGATGAGCGCCGTCTGGGGCGCCCACATGATGTCGCTGACCAAGCTGATCGTGGTCGTGGACTCCGACTGCGACGTCCACGACCTGCACGAGGTCTCCTGGCGGGCGCTGGGCAACACCGACTACGCCCGCGACCTCACCGTCGTCGAGGGCCCGGTCGACCATCTCGACCACGCCTCCTACCAGCAGTTCTGGGGCGGTAAGGCCGGCATCGACGCGACGAGGAAATGGCCCGAGGAGGGCTACACCCGGGACGGCGGCTGGCCGGCCATGGTCGAGTCCGACCCGGATACGGCGGCGAAGGTCGACCGCCGATGGAAGGAGTACGGACTGTGAGTGCCTCAGCCGCCGCTGTGCCGCAGCCCCGCAGCAAGCCCCGCGCGTTCCTGCGGCTGGTGATGATCGAGCACTCGGTCTTCGCGCTGCCCTTCGCCTACATCGCCGCGCTGACCGCGATGTTCCAGCTGGACGGCACGTTCCACTGGGGCACGCTGCTGCTCGTGACCGTCGCGATGGTCGGGCTGCGCACGTTCGCGATGGCCGCCAACCGGATCATCGACCGGGAGATCGACGCCCGTAATCCGCGCACGGAGGGCCGGGAGCTGGTGACCGGCGCCGTCACGGTGAGGTCCGCGTGGACCGGCGCGATCGTGGCCGTCGTCGTCTTCCTGGGCGCCGCCGCCCTGCTGAACCCCCTCTGTCTGGCGCTCGCCCCGGTCGCCGTCGTGCCGATGGTCGTCTATCCGTACGGCAAGCGGTTCACGAACTTCCCGCACGCGATCCTGGGGATCGCCCAGGCCATGGGGCCGATCGGCGCCTGGCTGGCGGTGACCGGGAGCTGGTCGTGGGACGCGGTGATTCTCGGGCTCGCCGTCGGCATCTGGATCGGCGGCTTCGACCTGATCTTCGCCTGCCAGGACGTGCAGGCGGACCGGGCCCACGGAGTGCTCTCCTTCCCCGCACGCTTCGGGATCCCGGCCGCCCTCTGGGGCGCCCGGGTCTGCCATGTGGTGACGACCGGGCTGCTGGTGTGGTTCGGACTGGCCACGGACGCGGAGATCTTCTACTGGATCGGCATGGTGGTCGTCGCCGTGGCCTTCGTGTACGAGCACCGGGTCGTGCGGCCGCACGACCTGTCACGGCTGAACCGGGCCTTCTTCTCGGTCAACGGCTTCATCGGGATCGCGCTCTTCGCGTGTGCGCTGCTCGATCTGCTGGTGCGGGGCCTCACGCCCTGACCCTCATACCGTGATGTAGCCCTTGGGCTCCTGCGGGCGGCGGGGGCGGCGGAAGAAGAACGCCGACGCCACCCCGCCTATGAGGCCGAAGAGGTGGCCCTGCCAGCTGATGCCGGAATCCGTCGGCAGCACGCCCCAGAGCAGGGAGCCGTAGACCGCGGCGATGATCACGCCGACGACGATGTCCAGCGGGCGCCGGTCCACGAAACCGCGGACCAGGAGATAGCCGAAGAGGCCGAAGACCACGCCGGACGCGCCGAGCGTCACCGTGTTCGCGGGCGCGGTGAGCCAGACGCCGACGCCGGCCGTCACGATCACGACGAGCACCACGGCGGCGAACCTGCGTATCCCGCCGAGCGCGGCGATGAAGCCGAGCACCAGCAGCGGGACGCTGTTGGACGCCACGTGCTCCCAGCCGCTGTGGAGGAACGCGGACGGGACGACGTCGGCCAGCTCGGCGGGTTCGCGCGGGCTGACGCCGTAGCTGTCGAGGGAATGGCCCGTCGCCATGTCGATGCCTTCCAGCAGCCACAGCAGCGCGACCCAGGCGGCATGACCGCGCCGGCCGTGACGGCCCGCGCGGTGGCGGTGGTGCGTGTTCCCGTCATGGTCACCCCCTGTCCATGGCTGTTCCCTCATCCGTTGCAACGTCCGGAGCCCCTGGCTCAGTTCCTGGGACGGGGTGCCGGATAGGCTCGGCGGTGTGACAGCCGGGACTTCGATGAGTCAGCAGGAGCGCAGGCCTTGGATTGTCGGGGTATCGGGCGCATCGGGCACGCCGTTCGCGGCCTCGGTGCTGCGCGGACTGCTGGCGGCCGGGGAGAGCGTCGATCTGGTGGTCAGCCGTGCCTCGCGGCTGACGCTCCTGGACGAGACGGGGATCGCCTTCCGTGACGCCCACTGGCAGGAGGACCTGCGGAGCTGGCTGGCGCGTGGCGCGGACGGGAAGCCGGAAACCTTCCGGCCCGGCATCGACGGCGTACGCCACTGGGCGGCCGGCGATCTGGCGGCAGGGCCGTCCTCGGGTTCGTATCCGGCGAAGGGGATGCTGATCGTCCCGGCGTCGACGGCGTGTGTGGCGGGAGTGGCGCTCGGGCTCTCGAAGGACCTGCTCCAGCGGGCCGCGAGCGTGACGCTCAAGGAGCGGCGGAAGCTGGTCGTGGCGGTGCGCGAGACGCCGCTCAGCGGTCAGACGCTCAAGCAGATGGTCGCGCTCGACGAGGCGGGCGCCGTGGTGCTGCCCGCCTCTCCGGCGTTCTACGCGGGGGCGACGCACATCCAGGACCTGGTGGACTTCGTCGCCGGGCGGGTGCTGGACGCGGCGGGGGTGCCGCACCAGCTGTACCGCCGGTGGGAGGGGGAGCTCGGTGGCGCCTCCCGGAGCTGAACCGGTGGGGTCAGCGCTTCTTCCTGCCGATGCGCGGGGCGCGGGCGCGGTCGACGCGGTGGGCGGCGGCGGGCTGGTGGGCACGCGAGCGGTTGGCCAGGTCCTGCAGCTCGCGCATCCGGGCGTAGGCCATCTCGATCGAGTACACGGTGAAGTTCACTCCTGAAGATTCGAAAGCATTTCTTGGATACTGAGAAAGATTTGCAGGGACTGACCCTGTTGTGCCTTAGATTCTACACGTAAGCTCGCGGTACTGCTGAACAATGGAAGGTTTCAGTCACATGGACGCGGTGGACAGGCAGCTCATCCAGGCCCTCAGAGAGAACGGCAGGGCCTCGTACGCCGAGCTGGGACGGCTCGTCGGGCTCTCCGGGCCCAGCGTCACCGACCGCATCAACCGGCTGGAAACCGCCGGTGTCATCACCGGATACCGCGCGACCGTCGACGCCGCGTCGCTCGGGCTCGGCGTCACCGCCCTGATCGGCATCTCCCTCTCCGACGCCGCCGACCACGAGGACGTCGCGCACCGGCTGAAGGACCTCGCCGAGATCGAGGACTGCTGGTTCATCGCGGGCGACGACTCGTTCATGCTCAAGGTGCGGGTCGGCGACGTGGACGGCCTGGAGAAGACCATCCGGCGGCTCAGCGGCACCAGGGGGGTCTCCCGGACCCGTACGACGGTCGTGCTCTCCACCAAGTGGGAGAACCGGGTCGGGGAGCTCCCCGAGGAGGAGTGACGCCGAGCGGTGACGGGGGTGCCTCCGCCCGGAGGGCGGGGGAGTACCGTGGGCTGCCGGAACGGCTACAGAGAGACATGGGAGGCGCCCTAGTGGACGCGGGACTCAAGCGCGAGCTGGAGCAGAAGGTCCGGGCCGGCGAGCGGCTGACCCGCGAGGACGGGATCGCGCTCTACGAGTCCGACGACCTGGCGTGGCTCGGCGGGCTGGCCCACGAGGTGCGTACGAGGAAGAACGGCGACGTCGTCCACTTCAACGTCAACCGTCACCTCAACATGACCAACGTGTGCACCGCGTCCTGCGCGTACTGCTCGTTCCAGCGCAAGCCGGGCGAGAAGGACGCGTACACGATGCGCATCGAGGAGGCCGTCCGCCTCGCCAAGGCGATGCAGGGCGAGAACCTCACCGAGCTGCACATCGTCAACGGGCTGCACCCCACCCTGCCGTGGCGCTACTACCCGCGCTCGCTCAGCGCGCTCAAGGAAGCCCTGCCGGAGGTGGCGCTCAAGGCGTTCACGGCGACGGAGATCCACCACTTCGAGACGATCTCGGGGCTCTCGGCCTCCGAGATCCTCGACGAGCTGATCGAGGCCGGTCTGGAGTCGCTGACCGGCGGCGGCGCCGAGATCTTCGACTGGGAGGTCCGCCAGCACATCGTCGACCACAACACCCACTGGGAGGACTGGTCGCGCATCCACCGTCTCGCGCACGAGAAGGGTCTCAAGACCCCCGCGACGATGCTGTACGGGCACATCGAGGAGCCCCGTCACCGCGTCGACCACGTGCTGCGGCTGCGGGAGATGCAGGACGAGACCGGCGGCTTCCAGGTCTTCATCCCGCTGCGCTACCAGCACGACTTCGTGGACATGAAGGACGGCAAGGTCCGCAACACCCTCCAGGCGCGGACGTCGATGGCGACCGGCGCCGAGGCGCTCAAGACCTTCGCGGTCTCGCGGCTGCTCTTCGACAACGTCCCGCACGTCAAGGTCTTCTGGGTCATGCACGGCGTGCAGACCGCGCAGCTCGCACTCCAGCACGGTGCTGACGACATGGACGGCTCGGTCGTCGAGTACAAGATCACGCACGACGCGGACGACTACGGCACGCCGAACAAGCTCGGCCGCGAGGACCTGCTGGACCTCATCCGGGACGCGGGCTTCCGGCCCGTGGAGCGCAACACCCGGTACGAGATCCTGCGCGAGTACCCGGGTCCGGAGGCAGGCCGGCGCGAGACGCCGCAGCCGATGCGCGTCTGAGGCCTCGCGCCCGCCCGACGCCCCGCGCCCGTAGCGGGCCTCCCGCTGTACTGAAAGTCCCGGCCTGCCGTCCCCCGGCCGGGGCTTTCTCGCGTGGTGGACGCCGGTTGAAGAAGGCTTCTGGTAATAGTTAATCTGCTCATATGGCGCTTACATTTGAAGTGGATCCCGCATTCGACCGGGCCCTGCGGGACGGCATCGCCGCGCTCTGGGCCGACGTCAGCAACGCCGGCGGAGCCGTCGGCTTCGTGCCGCCCGTCACCGACGAGGAGGTCCGGCCGGAGCTGGTCAAGCACCTCGCCGGGATGGCCGAGGGCCGTACCCATCTGGTCGTCGGACGCGACGAGGACGGCACGGTGGCCGCCACCGCCTTCCTCACCCACAACACCCACCGGCTCATGCGGCACTGGATCGGCGCGTACACCGTGATGGTCCACCCGCGCCACCAGGGCAAGGGCTTCGGGCGCGCGCTGATGGCGGCCACGGCCGACGCCGCCCTGGCGCTCGACGGCATCGACGCCATCCGCCTCACCTGCCGGGGCGGGACCGGTGCCGACCGCTTCTACGAGTCCTGCGGATACAAGGAGGTGGGCCGGGTCCCGAACGCCATCCGGGTCGCCGAGGACGACTACCGCGACGACGTCATCATGCTGCTCCCGCTCTTCCGCCAGGCGGATTCCACGACACCGGGCAACCCTGCGAACTGATCGAATTCGGGGCATGCTTCACTGGTCGGGCAGGATTCCAGACTGCACGACCGCAGGAACGTCGGACGTAGAGAGAAGGCCAGCCGTGTCCGCTGCCAAGCCGAGCGCAACGATCCGGTACACCGCCATGCGCCTGCTGATTTTCGTCGGCTGCTTCTTCGTCGCCGGCGTGGCGGTCCACTTCGGTGTGCTCCCCTCCGGTGTCGGCGGCTCCAACGTCGTCTGGGTCATCCTCCTCGGCCTGCTGCTCTCCGCCCCCCTGAGCTTCATCCTGCTGCGCAAGCAGCGCGACGAGATGTCCGAGCAGCTCATCTCGACGGTCGACCGGACCAAGGCCAGGCTCGAGGCGAACCGCACGCGCGAGGACAGCATCGCCCGGTAGGCGCCGCGTAAGGTTCCTCACACCGCACGCACGTACAGACGAAGCCCCGGACCGGAGCAGCCGCTCCCGTGCCGGGGCTTCCGCGTGCCCGGGCGAGCGCGCCCCCAAGATGATCAAGAAGCGTACCTTTGAGGTTCTCAAAGTTGCAGTGTTAACGTATTCGACATGATTACCGCAGTGCGCACCCATCACGCTCTGAGCGTCCCGCTCGTGGCGCGCCTGCACGTCGATCTCTGCCGCTGTATGTCCGCGGTCTGTTGCCGCAACGTCTGAACCGGCATCATGCAGCGGCGCCGCCCCTGACGCGGGCGCCGCACCCCCGTCCCCCTGTTCGACCGCACGACCGTACGTCTGTCCCTCGTACGTCCCGATGCGTCACATCTGGAGTGTGTCCGTGTCCGCGAATCCCGCGCCCACCGCCGAGACCGAAGCCGGCAAGCCGTCCGGCTCCGGCTTCCGCCTGCCCAGAATCCCGTTCTGGATACAGATAGTCGCCGGTCTCGTCCTCGGTGTCCTGCTCGGCTGGATCACCCGCAGCTACGAGATCGGCTGGCTCTACACCACGCTCGACCAGGTCGGCCACATCTTCGTCCAGCTGCTGAAGCTGGCCGTCGCGCCCCTCGTCTTCTTCGCGATCCTGGTGTCGATCACCAACCTGCGCAAGGTCAACAACGCCGCCAGGCTGGCCACCCGCACCCTGCTCTGGTTCATGATCACGTCGCTGATCGCGGTCGCCATCGGCCTCGCGATCGGTCTGATCACCAACCCGGGCTCCGGTACCGGCCTCACCCCGAAGGACGGCGCCAAGCCCGAGAGCGCGGGCTCCTGGCTGGACTTCCTCACCGGCATCATCCCGACGGACGTCATCACGCCGTTCACCGAGCTGAACGTGCTCCAGATCGTCTTCATGGCCGCCGTCGCCGGTATCGCCGCGCTCCAGCTCGGCGAGAAGGCCAAGCCGATCCTCTCCCTCAGCGAGTCGATCCTGGAGCTCCTCCAGAAGGCCCTGTGGTGGGTCATCCGCCTCGCCCCGATCGGCACCGTCGGCCTCATCGGCTACGCCATCGCCGACTACGGCTGGGACCTGATCGGCAAGTACGCCACCTTCACCGCGGACGTCTACATCGGCTGCGCCCTGGTGATGTTCGGCGTCTACCCGCTGCTGCTCGCCACGGTCGCCAAGGTCAGCCCGCTGCAGTTCTTCAAGGGCGCCTGGCCGGCGATCCAGCTGGCCTTCGTCTCCCGCTCCTCGGTCGGCACCATGCCGGTCACCCAGCAGGTCACGGAGCGCCTCGGCGTCCCGAAGGAGTACGCCTCCTTCGCCGTGCCGTTCGGTGCCACGACCAAGATGGACGGCTGCGCCGCGATCTACCCGGCGCTGGCGGCGATCTTCATCGCGCAGATCTTCGACGTCCAGCTGGGCATCGGTGACTACATCCTGATCGCGTTCGTCTCGGTCATCGGCTCGGCGGCCACCGCCGGTCTCACCGGTGCCACGGTCATGCTGACCCTCACCCTGTCGACGCTGGGCCTCCCGCTGGAGGGCGTGGGCCTGCTCCTCGCCATCGACCCGATCCTGGACATGATGCGCACCGCCACGAACGTGGCGGGACAGGCTCTGGTCCCGGTGATCGTCGCGGCCCGCGAGAAGATCCTCGACCACGACGCGTACAACTCGGCGTCGGCCTCCCCGGTCGAGGAGCCCGAGGTGCACGACGTGGAGCCGAAGGGCGTTCCCGTCACGGCGTGACCCGCACTCGCCCGAGCGCCCCCGGACCTCTGTGTCCGGGGGCGCTCCTGTGTGCGGCGGGGGTCGTCAGGGGCTCTGGAAGACGACCTCGGGGTTGCCGGGGGTGGGGCCGTCCAGCAGGCGCTGGTGCCGGCCACGCAGGTGCTGGTCGAGGAAGGCGCCGACGTAGTCGCGGGTGATCCGGACCTGGCGGTCGGTGGAGAGGGTGACCGTGGGGTCCAGCGTCAGGCCCATCCGGTCCTCCAGGACGGGTACGTCCGTGAAGCTGGAGTGGCCGGAGCCCTCGACGCCGATCCAGCGCTTCCAGCCGTCCAGCCGCTCATAGCCCTCGTCCCAGGACTCGTCCTCGCCGCCGGGGGAGTGGAAGGACGCGGTGCCCAGCATCATGAAGGGGCGCTCGCCGATACCGGACGCGGGGACGCGTTCCTGGAACGTGCCGTCCATGTTGATCCCCGCGTCGAAGCGCGGGTCGTCGAGCATCGCGGAGGCGGCCGCGCTGCCCCCGATGGAGTGGCCGGCCACGGCGACCCGGCCCGGGTCGATCATGCGGGAGCTCTTCCAGGCGGGGCGGTGGCCGGTCAGCCGGTCCAGCACGAAGGAGAGGTCGGCGGCCCGTCCGGTGGAGACGAGCCTGCCCAGCTCCTCCCGGGCTTCGTCGGACGGCGCGGACTCCATCTTCTCGCAGGCCACGCAGGTCAGTACCCGGCCGTCGGGCAGTTCGGTCCCGAATGCCTCGTGGGCATGGTCGACACTCGCCACCACGTAACCGCGGCTCGCCAGGTCCTCCGCGAGCGAGGTCATCGTCGCCCGGGGGTTGCCGAATCCGGGGGAAAGCAGCACCAGGGGAAAGCGCCCAGGGGCTGTCCGGGCACCGGTGCGGGCGTGGGTGCCCAGCGCGCTCAACGCCGACGGTGGCACGGTGTCTTCCAGCCCGGTGTTCGCCAGCACCATCCGGGCTTCCCCGACGGTCATGTACGGAGCGGTGTCACCCGGACGGCCGGGGCGGGCGGGGTAGTACAGGGAGACCATCAGTTCGCGGTCCCCGGCCTCGGGCACCCAGGGGTCGGTACGGGCGTGGTCGGTGAGGTGCAGCACCTCGGTGCCGACGGCGTACCGGCCGGTGGGGCGGGGCAGTTCGAGCGTGGTGTCGGCGGCGGTCGCGGCCGTTGCCGGCCCAGGTAAGGCCTGGGCGGTGGCGACGGGCGTGGCCAGCAGGAGCGTGGCCGACAGGGCGGCGACGGCCGTTCGTCTGCGGAGTCTCAGTGTCATGCCAGGGACGTTAGGCGGCGGAGCGGGGGCAGGGCATCGGACCCTGGAGTGATCCTGTGGCTACCCGGGGCGTACATGCTGCTCCTCCGGAGGTATGGGGACGACAACCGGCCGCTGTGGCAGGGGTGTCGGTTCTGCGCCCGGGTGCGGAGCGGTCAACTGCCCCGCACCCGGGCGGGTGTGTCAGGCGGGGCGGCTGAAGGTGGCGATCGTGCGGACCAGGAGCCGCGCCCGGTGCGCGCGGTGATCGGTGAGCCGGTTGGCGAGCAGGGCCGTGGTGGCGCCCAGGGCCAGCGCGGCGTACGCGAGTGCTTTCGTGGGAGCGGTTTCCATGGCGTCTCCTCCTGACGGTGTGCCGATACGGGGTGGGCGGGTACCGGGTGTGCCGGTACGGGGCCGGGCGGCCCGGGTGTTCACGCGGCCGCGGGCACGGTGTCGCGCGCGGGGGCCCCGCGCTCGCCCGCGATGATCTGGGAGTTCACGAGTGCGCGGTAGGGCTCGCAGCGTTCCATGAGGGTGTGGTGCGGGCCGGCGTCCAGGACCCGTCCCTCGTCCATCATGACGACGTGACCGGCGTGCTGGACGGTGGAGAGCCGGTGGGCGACGACGATCACGCCGCGTTCCTCGGCGAGGTCGTCGACGACGGCGCGGAATCGCTGCTCGTTGATGCCGTCGAGCTGGCTGGTGGGTTCGTCGAGCAGGACGATCTCGGCCTGGGACAGCAGGGCCCGGGCCAGGGCCATGCGTTGCCGCTGGCCGCCGGAGAGATTGACGGCCCGTCCCAGCGGTGTGTCCAGCCCCTGCGGCAGGCGCGCCAACTCGTCACGGAGTCCGACCGACTCCAGGGCTCGCTGCATGTCGTCGTCGCTGATCGGGGTGGTGCGGCCGAGCTGGAGGTTTTCCCGGGCCGTTGCTTCCAGCAGGGTGAAGCTCTGGTCGACGTAACTGATGCGTGAGCGGAGGGCGTCGAGCGGCCAGCGGTCGAGGGGATGTCCGAGGACGGTGATGTGGCCTTCGTCCGGGGTGTCGAACCGGTCGATCAGTGAGAGCGCGGTGGTCTTCCCGGCGCCCGAGGCGCCGACGATCGCGGTCAGGCCCCGCCGTGGGGTGGTGAGGGACACGGTGCGCAGGGCCGGGGCGGTGGCGCCGGGGTGGGTGTAGGTGACGTCGTGCAGGGTGACGGCGTCCTGGCCGGGGGTGGGCTCGGGTTCGGGAAGGCCGCGAGTGGCGTCCGCTTCCTGGGGCAGGGCCAGGAGTTCGTTGCAGCGGTCGCGGGCGGCGAAGCCCGCCTGGAGGCGGCCGAATCCCTGGGTGAGTGCGGTGGCCGGCGGGATGGCCTGGAGGATGTAGAGGATGAAGGCGGCGAAGTCGGCGATGCCGAGGTCGCCCGCGGCCATGCGGGCGCCTCCCGTGAGGATCACGGCGATCATGGCGAACTGGTTGCCGAGGGCGGTCACCGCCGGGATGGCGGTGAGGAGTTTCGCGCCCTGGACCGAGACGGCGCGCAGTTCGTCGGCGTCGTCGGAGAGCCCGCGCATGGCCAGGCGTTCGGCTCGGTAGGCCTTGATGGTGGTCAGCGATTCCAGGCTGGCGGAGAAACGCTGGGCGATGCGGCCGATGGCGTTCTGCTGTCCGGCGACGTTGTCCTTGACCCGGCTGATGATCATGGTGAGGACGACGGTGACGATCGCGAGGGAGGCGACGGTCACCAGCGTGAGGACCCAGTCGAGCCAGGCCATGACACCGAGGGTGAACAGGACGGTGAGCGCGGACAGGGGGAGCTGCGCGCCGACGTCGACGACCTGACGCATCAGGAGTGCGTCCGACGTGATGCGGGTGGTGAGGTTGCCGACGCCTTCGGTGCGCATACGGGTCATGGGCAGGCGCAGGGCGTGGTCCATGACGCGGGTGCGGATGCGGTAGATCATCTGCTCGCCGATGCGGGCCAGCAGGAACCCGGAGGCCGCCTGAGCTCCCGCGCCGACCACCGCCGCGACGCACATCCAGGTGATGGGTGTGGTCAGCGACCGGTCGGTGGCAAAGCGGGTGATGATGTCCTTGACCAGGAGCGGCACGGAGAGGCCGGCTGCCGTGGCGATCAGGGCGAGCAGTACGGCGGCCGCCAACGGGCCCGGGTGGGCCAGCAGTTCGCGGCGCAGCCGAAGGGTGGTCTCGGGTCGGTCGGGTGAAGGAGGTGGTCTGCGGAACATGGCTCTCCCGGGTGCGGTGTTCGGTGGAGGGATGTCGTCAGCGGAGGCTGTACATGCGGCGTGGGGCGGTGGCGCGCAGGGCGAGGTGGGCTTCGCCCAGGGCGGCCTTCAGCCCTTTGATCTCGCCGAGGAGCTGACGTTCACGGCGGGCGGCGTCCGATCTCTGCGCGGGTGGCTGGAGTCCGGTGTGGCCGGCTTCGATGAACTGGCGGCGCCACACGGATATGGACTGTGTGGACACCCCGGCCTGCAGAGCTGCCTGCGACAGCGTGGTGTGTCCTGAGAGCAGGTCCAGGACGATGCGTGCTTTCTCCTCGGCCGGCAGCACAGGTACTCGTGGCATGGCTGTCCCCTCTGCGGGTTGGGTTCGGTGGGTCGGTTCAGCCGCTGGTGGATGCGGGGAGGCCGTCGTTGTCGAGGAGCTCCGCGAGCATGGGTACGTAGCCGTGGAGCTGGTCGTTCCAGCCGTGGTAGGCGGCGACGGCCAGGGCGTGGGTGGCGATGCGGACGGTGCAGCCGGCGGCGAGGACCGAGGGGTCGAAGCCGTCGCCGTACGCGCTGAGGAAGCTCGTGCGCAGCCGGTCGGGCAGGGGCCAGTCGAGCCCGGCGCCGCGGGCCGCGGCCGTGTATTCGGTGAGCTCGCCCAGGAGGCAGGAGAGATCGGATTCGCGGCGGCCGGTGTACGCCTCGCTGCCGGTGAGCATGTGGGCGGCCGGGCGGGGGCCGGAGGAGGGCTGCTCGCGCGGTGGGTCCGCCACGACGAGGCTGCCCAGGGAGCACCATCCGTGCAGGGTCACGGCGTCGTGCGGGTCGGGGGCGGTGCACAGGTGGGCGGTGGCCTCCTGGAGCCGGCTGAAGCGCGTGGGCCCGAGCCGGGTGCGCAGGCGGTAGTGGAAGGCGGTGGCGGCGCGGGGGCCGCGTCCGGTGGTGAGGTAGCGGTGCAGCCGGAGGTGGCTGTGCGGGGTGCGGGGGAGTTCGCCGTCGCCGGCGGGTGGTGCCGGGCTGGTGTGGAGCCGGCGCAGTTGCTTGCCGAGGGTGGTGATCAGCTGGTCGAGATGGCCGTCGCTGTCGGCCTGGGCGGGTGTCATGAGGGCGGCGAAGCTGTGGCGGCCGTGCACACGCCAGGTGTGGAGGGTGGGGGTCGCGTGGACCGGGGGTACGAAGCGGAGTGCGGGTGTGTCGAGTGCGGCCAGCTGAGGGAGGAGGGCGTCGGGGAGCGGCGGGTAGGGGTCGGGGTTGTCGCGTCCGGGGCCGCGCTGCCAGAGAAGATGGCCTTCCGGTGTCCGCAGGACGCGGGTGATCTGGTTCCCGGTGCCGGACTCGTCGATGACGACGCTGCCGGCCGGTGCGGGTGCGGTCATGCGGCTGCCTCCTGCTGCCAGGAGCGGAGGTCCTCCAGGGCGGCCACCGCGTGCGGCAGCAGAGCCGCCGTGCCCAGGCCTTCCTCGCCGGTGGACATGCTGATGCCGCTGATGGGCGGCAGGACGCTGATGTTGTCGCGCAGGGACAGTGCTTCGACGTGCTGTCGGTAGGCGGGGTTGAGGTGCCCGCCGGGGGGCAGGGCGGGGCAGACGACGATCGGGGCCTGGGTGCACTGCAGGGCCAGGAGGGTGGGTGTGTCGGCGAGTCCCAGGGCCAGGCGGGCGGTGAAGTGGAGGGTCGCGGGGTGGACGAGGATCGCGTCGGGCCAGGCGGCGAGCTCGACGTGCAGTGCGGTGTGGGGTTCCTCGGGCCAGTTGTCGATCATCGGTGGCCGGCCGTCGTTGGCGGCGGCGACCGCGGTGACGCCGGCGAAGCGGCGGGCGGAGTGGGTCATGACGCAACGGATGTCCATGTGGGGGTAGCTGTTGTGCAGCCATCGCAGCCACATGGGCATGAACATGGTCTGTACCCCACCGGTGGCGACGTAGAGCAGGCGTTCGGCGTGCAGCGGCGGGGGTGTGTCGGGGACGAAGGGCTGCGGAGTGAAGGTCATCGCTGCTGCTCCCGCTCCTCTACGGCGTCGAGGATGGCGCTCAGGTCGCCGAGTGCGGCGCCGGCTCCTTCGGCCAGGTGGACACCGCCGACGTTGACGACGACTTCGTCGACGCCTGCCGCGTGGTAGGCGGCGAGTTGCGTGGCGATCTCCTGGGGGGTGCCGTGGGCGAGGACCCCGTGTTCGACGAGCAGGCGCGCGCCGGTGTCGGGGTCGTCGGCGTGCGCGGGGACGCCCGCCTGCCGCAGCATGTCGGTGTAGTGAGGGGCGCTCAGGTGGGTCCCGGCGGCGCGCCGTGCGATGTGGACGAGGTCGCGCCCCGGCCGGGCGACGGCGCACTGGACGACCGCGGCGATTCTCGGGAGCGGGCGGGAGGGGTCGGCGGAGCGCCGGTGGCCCTCGCGCAGGGCGGGTGCGATGTGCCGGGCTATCCACGGTGCGGGGGTGAGCCAGGTGATGGCCCAGTCGGCGACCTCGCCGGCCAGGCGGGCCATGGACTCCCGCAGGACGCCGATGCCCACTTCGACGGGGGGCGTCCCCAGGGTGGGCAGGGTGATGCCGGTGGTCTCCCATGGGCCGTCGGGTGCTTCGGCGGTGCCGTTGTTGGCCAGGGTCCGCAGCATCGTGGCGTACGAGCGCGTGGTGTGCACCGGCCGGCGGTAGGGCGCGCCGAGGAGGCGTTCCTGGAGTACCGCCGCGCCGGGGCCTATGCCCGCGACGAAGGGGCGCTGGGAGAGTGCGGCGATCGAGCGGGCGTTCAGGGCCGCGGTGAGCGGGTGGCGCATGGGCATGACCGAGACGGCGGTGCCGTAGGAGAGGTCCAGGCCGAGGGTGCTCAGTGCGGCGAAGAGGTGGTGGCTCTCCATGGTCAGGGTCTGGCCGCACCACAGACGGTTTCCCGAGGTCTGTTCGGCGAGGCGGGCGTAGGAGACGACGCTGCCGAGTTCGGTGGGCATGGCTGAGTAGATGACGCTGGTCGTGGGCATGGTGCTTCCTTCGAGGGCCGGCCGCGCCCGGGTGAGGCGTGGGTGTCCGGGCTGCGGTCAGGAGGGGTCGGCGATGCCTGGGTCGGCGGTCAGGTCGCCGCACAGGAGGCGGTGCATCCCGGTGGGGTGCCATCTGTGGGCGATGTCGCGGACGTCGTCCCGGGTGAGGGCGGCGATCGCTTGGGGGATGCCGGTGACGCCCGAGGGACCGAGTCCGGAGGTGAGGTAGGACATCAGGCAGGCCGCTCGTGTCGTCTGCTCGCCCAGGCCGAGGGTGTACTTGCCGACGGTGTGGCGGACCGCTGTCCGGAGCTCGTCGTCGGTGGGGCCGTTCTCGGCGAAGTCCTCGAGCACGGCGTCGAGGTGGCGCCGGGCGCGGGCCGCGTTGCCGGGGGACACGTCGGCCTCGACGACGATGACGTCGCTGTCGAGGTGGTCGGTCAGGGCGGCGGAGGTGCGGTAGGCGAGTCCGTGGCGTTCGCGGAGTTCGGTGTTGATGCGGGACGAGAAGTTGCCGCCCAGCAGGAGCGAGGCGACCTGGGCGGCAGCGAAGCGGGGCAGGTCCTGGCGGGTGGTGCAGGGGGCGGCGTACCGCAGGTGGGTCTGGGACCAACCCGGCCGGTGCCGCAGATGCGGCCCCCGGTCCCGGGCCGGTGCGACGGCGGTCGCCGTCCCGTCCTGCCGGGGTGAGGCGGGCCGCCAGTCCGCGAGGGCGTTCTCCAGGCGGGTGAGGAGGGTCCGGGGGTCGAGGTCTCCGACGACGACGAGGTGGGACCGGTCGGGGCGCAGGGCGCGGTGGGCCCGCCGGACGTCGTCGGTGGTGACCTGCTCGACGTGCTGGGCGGGGGCGGTCGGCTCGGCGTACAGCGGGATGTGGCCGTAGTAGGCCTCCCACAGCTGTCGTGCGGAGTCGACCGCCGGCACGGAGGAGACGAGCGTCGCCTGCTGGGCGGCCTTGGCGCGGGCCTGGTCGACCATGTGGTCCGAGGCGTGGAGGGAGACGACGGCGGCCAGGGCGTCGGCGAGCGGGCCGGCCTGTCCGCTGACACAGGTCAGCGAGACCATGAGCCACTGCTGCCGGCGGGTGACGGCGACCTGCCCGCCGACGGCCTCGAAGGCGGTGCAGGCGTCCAGGGCGGGAACGGTTGCGGCGAGGACGTCCAGGGCGGCCGTCTCCGCGGCGGTGCGCAGGGGGGCCTCGACGGCCAGGTGTGCCTGGAGCAGGGGCACGGTGCGCAGCGGTGAGAGAACCAGGTCGGCACCGTTGCTGTGGTGGGTGCCGACGATGTCGACGGGCGGCAGGGCGAGTCCGGTGGGCGGTGTCATGCCGCGGCCTCCAGGGGGGCGGTACCGGGCAGCAGGTCGACGACGGCGCTGCCGTCCTCCTCGGCGAGGTGGGCGGCGGCCCGGTGCACGTCGTCGACGGTCACGGCGGTGAGCGCCCGGGCCAGGTCGTCGAGGATCAGCGGGCGGGCGAAGAGGAGTTCGCCGCGCGCCAGGGCACGGGTTCGGTGGGCCAGGGAGTCCATGGCCTGATAGAGGCCGCGCCGCACGGAGTGGACGGCGTGGCTGAGGGCAGCGGGTGCCAGGCCGCCGGCGACGGCCCGCAGTTCGTCACGTACGACGTCGAGGGTCGCCGAGGGGGAGAGGGTGTCGGGCCGGTGGACGACGAGGACGAAGGTGTCCGGGTCGGTGGCCATGAGCGGACCGAAGAATCCGACGCTCGAGTCGCTGCGCGCTCCCTGCGCGCCCAGACGCTGCTTCAGGCGCCCGGTCGTGCCACCGGTGAGGACCTGGGAGAGGACCAGGTGGGCGGCGTACTCCCTCAGCTCCGCACCGGCCGGCGGCATGCGGTGGCCCAGTGCCAGGGCGGGTCGGGGCGCCAGCCTGTCCCACCGGGTGAGGTGCTGCGGTCCGCGCAGTGGTTCCTCCAGTGGTACGGGGGGTGGCAGGGGGCGGGCCGGAAGAGTTTCGAAGTGTGTGGTGGCGGCGTCGAGTAGGCCCTCGGCGTCGGTGTCCGCGCACAGGGCGAGCACGGCGTTGCCCGGACCGTAGTGGGCGTCGTAGAAGGACCGGCAGTCCTCCACGGTCGCGGTGTCGAGGTCGACGGGTTCGCCGTATCCGTTGTGCGCGTTGTGCCAGAGGCTGTAGAGGGCTTGCGGGAGGACGGTCCAGGGGAAGCCGCCGTACGGTTTCCCGTCGACCTGGAGCGCGATCTCCTGCTTGACGACGTCGCGTTGGGTGTCGAGGTTGTCCCGGTCGATCCGCAGGTGCGTCATGCGGTCCGCCTCCATGGACAGCACCTGGCCGAGCATGGGGCCGGGCACCACCTGGTAGTAGTCGGTGTGGTCGGGAAACGTGTGCCCGTTGACCGTGCCGCCCGAGGCCTGGATACGCGCGAAATGTTCTCCGCGCGGAATGTTCCGTGACCCCTGGAACATCATGTGTTCGAAGAGATGCGCGAAACCGCTTCGCATAGGGGGTTCGCTGCGGAAACCCACACGGTAGTTCACGGATATTCCCGCACCCGATACGCCTGGTATTCGCTGGGCGACGATCCGGAGACCGTTCGGAAGTTGACGCGTCCTCAAGTCGGCCATGGCCCAGGATTCAAGCTCGCCGGAAGCGGTGTGGCAACTTTTTGTTGTGCGGTGCGCCCTGTGACCGCAGCGCGTGCGGGATTTTTATGGTTGAGAGTCAACTAACGCGGATAGTTGAGCATTGCGGCTGCCTCGAACGGCTCTCTATGGTCCGTGGCATGGCGAAAAGCATCGGCATTCGAGAACGGGTACCCCGTTTCCAGCCGGTCGACCTTCAGGCCGTTCCGCATGTGGACGCGCTGCTGAGTCGGCTGGAGCTGGGAGCCTTCGATCCCCACACGGTCACCAGCCCACGTGGCCGGAACAACAACTGGGCCGGTACCACCGCGAGCGGCGCCCAGGTGTTCGTCAAGCAGTTCGGAACGGCGGCCGATGCGAACCGGTCGGCCCGTATGCGCCGCACCCAGCTGGTGTGGGAGGCCGGGCGGGGGAGCCTGGCCACCCCCGAGGTGCTGGGCAGCGACATGGACAACGGACTGATCGCCTTCGCCTACCTGGAGGACGCCGACAACGGCGCCGAACTGGTGGCCTCGGAGGAGTTCGACGAGGATCTGGCCGCGCAGGCCGGCACCCTCGTCGCACGGCTGCACGGCCTCGACGCGGCCGGTTTCGACACCACCGAGCACCCGCTGCCGCCGCTCGGTCTGCTGTCCGCGCTGCCGCTGCGGCGCTACGCCGACGCTTCGTTCGCGGAGCTGGAGATGTGGCGTCTGCTGCACGCCGACACGCCTCTGATCGAGGCGCTGCACGCACTGCGCGCAGCCGACCGGGAGGGGACGGACGCTGCCCGCTGCCCGGTCCACGGCGATCTGCGCACCGATCAGTTCCTGCGGTCGGGGAGCCGTCTTTTCCTCACCGACTTCGAGGAGACCCGCCTGGGGGACCCGGCCCGTGACCTGGGCGCCTTCGCCGGTGAGTGGCTGTACCAGGCGGCCAACCGGATCCCGGGAAGCCTCGCGGAGGCCTCTCCGGTGGGGCACACGGTCACCCACGAGGAGATCGTGGCCACCGGAGCGGTGGAGGTCGAGCGCTGTGCGCCGCTGGTGCGTGCGTTCTACCGCTCGTACACGGCCGCGGCGCCGGAGCACGTGCGTGCCGACGAGGGTCTGGCGAGCCGGGCGGCCGCGTACGCCGGCTGGCACATGCTCGACCGGATGCTGGCCGCGGCGGAGTCCTCCGCCCGGCTCTCGCCCATCAACAAGGCCGCGGCCGGCATCGGCCGTACGGTCCTGCTGTCCCCGGGTGAGTTCACCACCTCTCTCGGCCTGGAGGCATGATGCCCGCGACCTTGAATCTGTCCTCCCGTGTCGCCGGTCTGCTGGACCAGGTGCGGGTGAGCGACGGAGGGCACCGCGCCGAGACCGGCGGGGAGAGCTACGAGACCGGCAGTCCGCAGGCGCTCGTCCAGAAGCTCGCTTCCGTGATGTACCAGACGCTGCACACCGGGCGCGCTTCCGCGATGGAGTCCACGCCTCGCACGTGGCGTGACGCGGCGTTCGACGAGCGCCTGCGCCTGACGCTGGAGGGGCGCACGGTCACCCGGGGGGCGACGGTGCTCCAGGCCGGTGAGGACCATTCCGTGGTGGTGCTGGACGGGGTGCGGGTGGCCGTGCCCCCGGAATCCCTGCGGGAGACCCCTGCCGGGGGCGCGGAGGTCGTCCTGCCCGCGGCGCGGCCGGGTCTGTCGCCCGGCTTCTTCTTCGCCGGTTCGCAGGCCACCGCAGGGTCCGGCGCGACGCTGAGGCTGTACGCGCACGTGGCGGACCCCGACGCCGCCCCCCAGGTCTGGCGTGCGGTGGTCGACTTCCTCGACGGCGCCCGGACCCCGTGGCGGGCGAAGATCTCCTCGTCGCTGCTGCTGTACCCGCGCACCGACGCGCTGGTTGTCTATCTCCCGCGTCCCGGCTGGAAGCAGGCGCGGGCCTGTGCGGAGCACCTCCAGGCCACCGGGCTTCTCGCACCGGGGACTTCGCCCTTCGTCCGCCCGCTGACCGAGTCGGTGGGCTGTGCGTTCGAGCCGGACGACCAGCGTCCCTCACGCCGGGGCATGAGCTTCGGCCAGCACCGGACGCACGTGATGGCCGAGGCGCTGGTACGCCACGCCACGCTCCCGCCCGGGGCTACGGAGTCACGGGAGGAGTGCCTGACCGCGGCGTTCATCGATGCGGGCATCGACCCGGCGGAGCCGGCCCGCAATCTCTCGTCCCCCCTCGTCGACATCCTGCACACCTTCTGAACCGTCATCGACGAAAGGAAAAATCGCTCATGTCCGAGACAACCCGCTACGACGTCGTCGTCATCGGCGGCGGCCCCGCCGGCTCCACCCTGGCAGGCCTGCTGGCCAAGCGCGGCCGCAGCGTGCTGGTACTCGAGCGGGAGTCCTTCCCGCGCTACCACATCGGGGAGTCCCTGGTCACCGGAATGATCCCGGTGATGGAGGAGCTCGGTGTCGTGGACGAGCTGGAGGCACGCTTCCAGCGCAAGACCGGCATCAACCTGGTGTGGGGCAAGGACCCGCAGCCCTGGCGCACCGACTTCAGTGCCACCGGTGGTGTGTACGACCACTCCTGGCACGTCAGGCGCGACGAGTTCGACCAGATCCTGCTGGAGAACGCCCGCAAGCTGGGTGCGACGGTGCTGGAGCAGGCCAGGGTCGACGACGTCGTCCAGGACGCGGACGGCACGGTCACCGGCGTCGTGTACACCCACGGAGGGAAGAAGCAGCAGGTCTCCGCCGCGTACACGGTGGACGCGTCCGGGCAGAACCGGGTCGTGACGCGCAAGCTCACCGACGTGACGTTCCAGGAGGACCTGCGCAACGTGGCGGTGTGGACCTACTTCGAGAGGTTCACGCCGCTGGAGGCCCCGGAGGACATCCTCGTGGAGGCCATCGACGGCGGCGGGTGGATGTGGGGCATCCCGCTGTCGGACACCGAGCTCAGCCTGGGCTACGTGCTGCCGGCCACGCAGCTCGCCGAGGCCACGGCGCAGGGCCGCTCCCGCACCGACGTCTTCCTCGAGGGCCTGGCGGGCAGCCGCATAGCCAGGACGATGGTCGACCCGGCCGACGCCGGCGAGATGCGTACCGCCCGGGACTGGTCGCACATCAGTGAGCGGTTCCACGGGCCCGGCTGGGTCGCGGTCGGTGACGCGGCGTGCTTCATCGACCCGCTGTTCTCGTCGGGTGTGTGGCTCGGGACCTCCGGTGCCTGGATGGCGTCCCGTGCCCTGGACGCGGTTCTCGACGAGCCGGGGTCCGAGGAGCAGGCCCTGGGGCGTTTCGAGGCCACCTACCAGCAGCTCTACAACGACATCCTGGCCTATGTGCGGTTCTTCATGGATCCCAACCGGCTGCGTGAGGAGTACATGGAGCGGGCCCAGGGGGTCGGGCGCATGTACATCGAGAACTCGCGGGTGGGCTTCATCAGCCTCATCTCGGGCATCAAGGCGCTGCCCGAGCTGGTGAGTTTCGACCCGATGGGCGTCGAGGGGATCCAGGAGGTCATGCAGGACCGGGCGGCCAGGGCCGAGGCCGCGAAGGCCGCGAAGGGCGGGGACGGAGAGCCGGCGGAGCCCGGCACCGAGACCGACGCGGCCGCGGTGGCCGCTCCGGTCGGCTGATCCGGCATCAATTAACGGGCGAAAGTTTCTCCTGGGCGGCGAACTCCGAAGGTGGAGCGGTTCTTCCGTCAAGCGCCGTGAAAACTCCTGTCGACTGCCGATCTCCATGGTGATGGAATCTCATTTGTCAGCAACCGCAGCCCGAAAGGAAAGCGGCCGCTGATACCAAGGAGATAAAACAAACTGGGAGTTCGACATGAACGAGAAGCTCATCGCTGGCTACGCCGCCTACACCACCGCTGACGAGTACGGCACCGCCGCCACCGGCGAGGCCCCCGCGTCCGCGGAGACGGTCGGCATCTCCATCGCCTCGGTGGCCCTCTCCATCATGTCGGTCGTCGACAAGTGCTGATCGCCTGACCCGGCCCGAAATCGACTACCGACATACAACGGAGAAGGAACCCGAAAATGAACGAGAAGCTGATCGCTGGCTACGCCGCCTACACCACCGCTGACGAGTACGGCACCGCCGCCACCGGCGAGGCCCCCGCGTCCGTGGAGACCGTGGGTATCTCCATCGCCTCGGTGGCCCTCTCCATCATGTCGGTCGTCGACAAGTGCTGATCATGTGACTCAGCCGGTTCGGCCTCCCAACCGACACCGGGAGATACCGAAATGAACGAGCAGCTGATCGCTGGTTACGCCGCCTACACCACCGCGGACGAGTACGGGACCGCCGCCACCGGCGAGGCCCCTGCCTCGATCGAGTCCGTCAGCTGGGCCGTCTCCGGCGCGGCCGTAGGGGCGAGCATCTCGCTGACCGTGCAGAACGGCTGCTGAATTCCCTTCAGCGGCCTCGCTTCAAGGATGTGTCGAATCGTGACAGAGAAGTCCTTCTCCGGGTGTGCGCACTGCCTCCGGGCCGACGGGTTCACCGAACTCGGCGACCCGGGTGAGGGAGCGGCACACGCCCGCGTGACGACGCGACCCGCCGGCCGTGACAGCGGCCTCGCGGCGAGCATCCTGCCTCTATCGGTCATCTCCTGATGGCCACACGTGGTGCGGCCTCCCGGTGTTCTCACCGGGCGGCCGCACCGCAGCCGTGTTTCTCCACCCGTCCGGGCGATGCCTCAGGCGCGGTGGCCATTGCCATGCCGTGCCGCGGTGTCGGCGATGAGCTGCAGCTCGGCCAGGTGTCCGGCGAGGGCGGCCCGGCCCTGCTCCGTGAGGGCGAGCCAGGTGCGGGGGGTCTTGCCGACATGCCCCTTGCGGACCTCCACGTAACCGGCTCCCTCGAGCGCCGCCGCGTGTTTGGAGAGGGTCGGGGCGGTGAGCGCGCAGTACTCCTGTACGGCCCGGAACTCCGCCTCGTCGCACCCGGAGAGGAACGCCGCGATCCTCAGCCGGGTGGACGAGCGAAAGGCCTCGTCGAGGCCGTCGGTCACCGGCGCACCTTCTTTGCGAGCGACACCCAGACGATCGCGCCGACCACGACCCCCATGCCGAGGAAGACCCAGCGTGTCTGCGGTGTGGCGTTCATGGCACCGATCACGTACGCCGCTCCCGCGACGACCAGCGTGGACTGGGTGCGCGCGGCCGGGCCGCGCACTCCGGTCACGCCCCGACGCGCACGGATGCGGTTGAGGAGCGCCCGGGCGCCGAGGGCCAGCCCGACGCCGACGACGACGCCGGCGACGCGGACCCACGCGCTCTCGGCGCCGATGCCGGCCAGGGCGACTCCCCCGCCCACCATCAGCCCGCACAGCGGCGGCGCCCAGGCGGGCAGAGCGGGGGTGACCGAGGCCTCGTAGGAGGTTCGGGCAGCTGCCAGGTTCTTCTGTGCTTCCTCAGCGTCCATGTTTCCATCTTGGCAGGCAGTTTCCATTTAGGCAAGTAGTTCCGCCAGGGAAAGACGAGTGTTCCCCGGCGCCCCACACCACTACCAGCAGGAGTGAACTCCCATGACAGCACTCGAAGTCGACAACCTCACCAAGCGCTACGGCCCCCACCTCGCGCTCGACTCCCTTTCCCTGCGCGTCGAGAGCGGCGACCTCTTCGGCTTCGTGGGCAGCAACGGCGCGGGCAAGACCACCACCATGCGCATCGTCGTCGGCCTGCTGGCAGCCGACAGCGGGCACGTGCGCTGGGGCGAGGAGACGCTTCCGGCCGCGGGAGTGCGCTTCGGCTACATGCCGGAGGAGCGCGGTCTCTACCCGAAGATGACGGTCGCCGCCCAGCTGACCTACCTCGCCCGGCTGCACGGACTCACCTCGCTCCAGGCCCGCCGGGCGATGCTGAGCTGGACCGACCGGCTGCGCATCACCCAGCACCGCGACAGCCCCGTCGACTCCCTGAGCCTCGGCAACCAGCAACGGGTGCAGCTCGCCGCCGCCCTGGTCCACGATCCCGGCGTCCTGGTCCTGGACGAACCCTTCTCCGGGCTGGACCCGCTGGCCGTCGACGCCATGAGCGAGGTCCTCCAGGAGAAGGCCGCCGAAGGGATCCCGGTGCTCTTCTCCAGCCACCAGCTCGAGCTCGTCGAGCGGCTCTGCGACCGGGTGGCGATCGTGCGCTCGGGGCGCCTAGCCGCCTGCGGCACCCTCGACGACCTGCGCGGCCGCCCTCAGGACGCACCGCTGGTCCTCCAGGTCGAGGGGGCCGAACCCGACTGGGCCCTGCACCACCCCGACACGATCAGCGCCTTCAAGACGCACGAGGACGGGACCTCCCTCGTCGTCGAGGCGGCACCCGGCCACGACGAGAACAGCGTGCTGCACGCCGCGACGCAGCACGGCACCGTGCGCCGGCTCACCCGCGAACGCCCCACCCTCACCCAGCTTTTCCGCGACCTCGTGGAGCCGCACGGCTCCACCACCCCCCGGAACGAGAGCGAGAACTCCCAGTGAGCACCCCCCGCAACAGCACCCTGAGCGACGTGTGGCTGGTCTACCGCCGTGAGATCGACGCGCGCCTGAGGTCCAAGGGCTACTTCATCGGCATGCTCTTCATGGTCATCGCCGTGTTCGGCCTGGTCGCCGGCCTCTACTACGCGAACGCCCCCAAGACGCACACCGTCGCCGTCTGCGGCGCTCCCGCGCAGTCCTTCGGACCCGCACCGCCGGGCATCAGCCTCAGCGCGTGCACGGACGAGGCGGCGGGCCGCGACCGCGTGGCCGACAAGGACGCGGACGCCGCGGTCACCGTCTCAGGCTCCCGCGTCAGTGTGCTGAGCCGCTCCGACTCGCCGCCCCAGGCGCAGGCCTCGGCGGTCGCTCTGGCCAAGGCATGGGCCACGCAGCGCGCCTACGACCGGCAGCGGATCGACACCGCGGCGCTGCAGCGTGACGTCGCCGCAGCGGGCCCGGCCCTCGTCACCGTCGGCGGTGGCGGCCCCAACGGCACCGAGATCGGTGCGGCCATCAGCATGGTCGTCGTCCTGTTCATGCAGATCATCGGCCAGGGCTCCCTGGTCGCCCAGGGGGTCGTGGAGGAGAAGTCCACCCGTGTCGTCGAGGTGCTCCTGGCCACCCTCACCCCTCTGCGGCTCATGATGGGGAAGGTCGCGGGCATCGGCACGGCCGCTGTTTTGCAGATAGTCGTGCTGGTCGCGGCCGTGGTCGGCGCACGGTCGATGTTCGGGGACAGGACCGAGGGGCTGCCCTCGACGGCGGCCCTGATCAGCGCCGCCCTGTGGTTCCTGCTCACCTTCACCCTGTTCGCCTACCTGTTCGCCGCCGCCGGCTCCCTGGTCTCACGCCCCGAGGACCTCCAGTCGGTCCTCATGCCCGTCATGGTTCTGGCCCTGGCGCCCGTGGGCGTCGCCGCGGCGGCGGCCGGTGACCTGAACGCCGGCTGGGTCGGCATCGTTCAGTACGTCCCGCCCTTCTCCGGGCTCCTGATGCCGCTGCAGGCCAGCGTGGGCAACGTCTCGCTGCTCCAGCAGCTCGCCGCGGCGGCGCTCATGGCGGGGGCGACCGGTGGCTGCGTCTGGCTGGCCGCACGCATCTACTCCAACAGCATTCTGAAGATCGGCTCCGCGGTGCGCTGGCGTCACGCCCTCGCGGCCTGACCACACGAAAAGGACCGGACATGATGCCGCATCTGCTCACCCTGCTGCACGGCGCCGCAGCTCTGCTGGTCGCCCTCGCCCTGGCCGCCGTCGGCCGCCGCGCGGCGGTGCGCCTGCGCCAGCCCGACGTCATCGGCGAGATCGGCGTCGGGCTCCTGGCGGGACCGCTCCTGCTGGCGGTGCTGGGCCGCTCCGCCTTCGACGCGGTCCTGCCCGCCGACGTCGTCCGGGGGCTGACGGTGATCGGCCAGGGCGCACTCGCCCTCTACCTGGTCGGTCTCGCCCACCACCTGCGCGGACGGGCCGAACGTCCCGGCAAGGCCACCGTCGGCTGGGTGGCGGCCGGTTCGCTGATCCCGGCCATGCTGACGGGAGCCCTGCTCGCCTGGGGAGTCATCGCCTTCGGTGACCAGGCCGTACGAGGCGCCGCCCCGGCACCCGCGTTCGTCCTGATGACCGCCGTCTCCATGTCGATCAGTGCTGTGCCCGTCATGGCCCGTATCCTCACCTTCCGCCGGATGCAGGACAGCCCCAGCGGCACCCTGACCATGGCGGCCGCCGTCGTGATCGACAGCGTGGGATGGCTGCTGCTCACCCTCGCCATCTGCCTGAACGCACGTACGGTGAGCAATCTCGTCGGCTGCCTCACCGCACTGGCCGTCGGCGTGGTCCTGATGCTCGTCCTCCGGGCCGCCCTGCGTTCCCGGACCGCCCGGCTGCTGGTAGTCGGCCGGAAGCGGACGATGACCGTCTTCCTCGCCGTCGCAGCCTGCTCCATGGGCTACGCCATGGAGCACCTGGGCATGACAGCCATTCTCGGCGCCGCGATGGTGGGCTTCGCCGTGCCGGGCGGAGCCGGCACACCATGGAACGCGGCCGTGGCCGGCGTCTCGCGCGCCGGCCGCTTCGTGGTCCCCGTGTTCTTCGTGGTCACCGGTGTGAACGTCCTCAGCAGTGCCTACGGATCGGTGTCCTGGTATCTGCTCCTGGCGACGGTCGTCCTGGGAGTCGCGGGCAAGACCCTGGGGGGTTACGCGGGGGCCCGGCTGGCGGGCCGGCCGCCCGCGGTGGCCCGGGAGGTGGGTGTGCTGATGAACACCCGCGGGCTCACCGAGCTCATCGTGCTCCAGGCCGGGGTCAGCGCGGGCATCCTCACCGGCCCCATGACCCTGGCCCTGGTCGTCATGGCCCTGGCCACGACGGCGATGACCGGCCCCATGCTGTCGCTGCTGGAGCGCAAGGCCCCGCCGCCCGTCCCGGAGCCGGCCCGGACACCGGTGGCGGCCGTGTGAGGCCGGACCGGCCTTCCGGAGCCGCCCTGTGAGGACGGGCCCGCCTTCCGGAGCCGCCCTGGCTAGAGCCAGCCCCGTTCGCGGGCGAGCAGGGCGGCCTGGAAGCGGTTGCTCGCGTCCAGCCGGCGCATCAGGGCGGCCACGTGCTTGCGGTAGGTCCGCAGCGCGATGCCCACCTCACGCGCCCCGACCTCGTCCTTGTCCGCCGTACACAACGAGTGCAGGATCTTGCGCTCCAGCTCCGTCAGTGTGCCTTCGGGCTCGTCGGCGGGCTCGCCCTCCGGAACGCACAGCGGATCCGCGCTGCTCCACATGCGTTCGAACAGGGAGACCAGCGCGGCGACGAGGCCGGGCTCGCGCGTCAGGATCGCGCCCTTCGCGGTGTGCGCCGGGTCCAGAGGTGTCAGAGCGGCGGCCCGGTCGCAGATGATCAGACGCTCGATCGGATCGCGCGCGATGCGGATGGCGGCCCCTTTGCCCACCAGTTCACGCAGGTAGGCCATGGTCGGCGGATCCTCCCGGGCGGCGTGACCGACCACCGTGCGCATACGCACACCGCGGCGCAGCACCCGCTCGTCGATGGGACGGGCGTGCGAGATGCTCTCCTTGCTGAGCACCCCGGTGGGATTCGTGGTCAGACTCTCGTCCCAGGTGAAGAACGTCAGCTCGTCGATGGCCGCCCTCACCGCAGCCATGCCGGTCAGCTGCACGGACTGCCCGTCTCCCAGGTGCCCGACCGGAGAAGGGGCGCGGCGCTCCGCGATCAGGGCGTCGACGATGCCGCCGGCGTGGACTTCGCTCTGCAGGCGCAGCTCGAGACGCCTGACCGCAGCGGCCACCAGCCCTTCGACCGCCTTCGCCGGTGACAGCGGGGTGAGGACCCCGGAGGCCGATGTGTTCGCCAGTTCGAGCTCGACCAGCTGACGGCAGACCTCTTCGGCCTGCTCCGTGCCGTAGCCGCACTGTCCGGCCAGTTCGTCGGGCGACGCCTGCCCGGTTCTCAGCAGCGCCCGGTAGGCCCGTTCGACTTCGGTGTCCACACCGAGAAATCCCAAATCCTGCCGCACGGCCACCCCCGGCTTCACTCGCGTGCATGTGCACGCACCGGTGCGGAACGCAGATGTCCGCATCGGGTACGCACCGACAGG
The DNA here is from genome assembly GCF_044751065.1 of Streptomyces sp. NPDC088746. Classification (NCBI taxonomy): domain Bacteria; kingdom Bacillati; phylum Actinomycetota; class Actinomycetes; order Kitasatosporales; family Streptomycetaceae; genus Streptomyces; species Streptomyces sp. NPDC088746. The sequence continues at coordinate 293,075 of NZ_JBIVLA010000008.1, read as the reverse complement.
TTACGTACCCACGTGCTCACTACAACCTTCACGACGTGCCCAGCTGATGAAGTGCCAGGGCAGGGTCTGAGCGAGCGCCTCCCGGAGACGGGCCGGCATGCAGCATGCGGCACCCCGAGATGCATCAAGGTGCACGTTCGGCAGCGGCACAAGCACCGTGCGAAACGGCAGAGTTCTGGCTACGGCCCCACCGCACGGGTGCCGGATGAGAGTCTTACCCAGGGGGAATCATGAAGCAGTCACACCGCACCGTCTTGGTCCGTACGCACGTCCGCACGCGCAGAGTCGTCACCTCGGTCACCGCGGCGCTCGCCCTGTGCCTCCTGGGCGCGGGGACGGCCGCCGCCGACGGGGGAGCCGCACCGGGGCCGGATGCCACCGCTCTCTGTTGCGACGTCCCGTTCGGGCCCGCCATCGGCCTGATCGAGGACCTCCTGGGCGAGATCGTGATCGACACCGGGGACGTGCACGACTGGGGATGAGCCGTCCCCGGAGCCGCCGGGCCCGCGACGACGCGGGCCGGCTGCCCGGCACGGCCTGCCCCGAGAGGCCATACCGAGAGGGCAAGAGCAACGTGACCGTTGCCCACCACTTCCGCATCGCGGTCTCGGCAGCCGCGCCCGCCGGCGCCGCCCCCGAGACCGCCGCTGTCCGGTTGATCACCCTGCTGCCCGCGCCATGGACGGGGGCCATCGTGGAGTGCGCCGACGGCGCGGCCGTCATCGCGGTCACGCCTCCGGGCGCGGTGTCCGCGCCCGAGGTCGAGCGCACCGTCGAGGAGATCGTGCGCGGCCGGGCACTGACCGGATGGACGAGTTCCCCCGTAGAACACGACGCCTAGACAAGGGAGACGTGGCATGCCGAGGCCGCCCGCGTTGCCTCCGGAGGAGAAAGTCTCGATCTTGCTCGCCATACTGGCCGGTGAGATCACAGCAGCCGACGCGGCCCGCCGGGCCGGCGTGTCCGCCCAGGCCATCAGCGTCTGGAAGAAGCGCTTCATCGAAGCGGGCAGGACCGGCCTGGAGGCGGCCCCCGCCCCCACCGCCGTACGGGAGCAGGAGCTGGCGGCAGAGGTCGACCAGCTCCGTAAGGCCCTGAGCGACTCCTATCTGCAGTACCAGGCGATGCGCCGGGCACTCGCCCGCCCGGCCGCCCGGCAGGGCCCGGCCGTCCACCTCCAGCAGCGGCAGGCCCCGGGCTCCGGACGCCCGCTCCTCGCGGGCTGAGCCCCGCCCCCGCCGGCCCGGTGGGACGACTACCGGCCATCGTGGCCGGGCCCCGTTCCGCCCCTACGACGGCGGGCGGGGCCGCGCCGTACTCTTACCGAGGAGTAGGCAGTGGGGGGCGGGAGGGACGTCTGACGTGAGTGCAGTGAAGAGCAAACGGATGCCGCGCGCGGTGCGTGAGCAGCAGATGATGGACGCGGCCGTGCGGATTTTCGCGCAGCGCGGGTACCGGGCCGCCTCGATGGACGAGATCGCGGAACTGGCCGGTGTGTCCAAGCCCTTGGTCTATCTGTACCTGAATTCCAAGGAGGAGCTCTTCACCGCGTGCATCCGCCGGGAGTCGAAAGCGCTGGTGGAGGCCGTGCAGGCCGCTGTGGAGCCGGGGATTCCGGCTGACCGGCAACTGTGGTCGGGGCTGCGGGGGTTCTTCACACACACCGCGGAGAACCCGGACGGATGGGCGGTCCTCCACCAGCAGGCGAGCTCGCACGGGGAGCCGTTCGTCAGCGAGGTGGGGGCCCTGCGTGAGGAGATCGTTGCGTTCGTGACGGGTCTGATCGGCGCGGCGGCACGTGAGGCGCACAGCGATCCGGCGCTGCCCGACCGGGATGTGGCGGGACTCGCGCAGGCGCTGGTGGGGGCGGCGGAGGCGCTCGCCGGGTGGGCGAACGCCACTCCCGGAGTCTCGGCCAAGGAGGCCGCCTCCACCCTGATGAACTTCTCGTGGGCGGGCCTGGAGAACCTCATGCACGGGCGCGGCTGGCAGTCCCGGGGGGATTGAGCGGAAGCTTCTCAGCCCTCCCGGACCACGCTGCCGGTGAGGTGGACGCGGCTGCCGCCGCGCACCTGGAAGGCGGTGCCGTCGGTGGCGTACGTGACGGTGGAGGGCAGCAGGACGGGCGCTTTGAAGTCCGCCCGCACGGACCGGATCCGGCCCGTCCCGACGGAGTCGCTCCCGCCCTCGGCCTCCGCCAGGCAGCGGGCGACGGTCCACATGCCGTGCGCGATGTGCCGGGGAAAGCCGAAGAGCCGTGCTGTCAGAGGGTGGAGATGGATGGGGTTCCGGTCGCCCGAAGCGGCCCCGTACCGCCGCCCGAGGTCGGCGGGCAGCCGCCATTCGGCCACGGCGGGCAGCTCCGGGGGTGAGGCATGGGAAGGGGGCGGCGGTGCTGCCTCCGCTCCGGTCGCGTGCCGGGACAGGTAGCCGCTGCGTGACTCCCAGACGAGTGCCCCGGCGATCCGCGCCTCGGTGACCATCGTGACCTCCGTGCCGCGCCGGTGCGGCGTGAGCCCGTCGGCGTACACGGTGAGTTCGAGCGCGTCCGTCGGCTGCAACGCCCGGTGTGCGGTGATCTCGATCCAGGTGTGGACCAGTCCGAGCACCGGCAGGGGGAAGCCGCGGCCCGTCATCAGCCGCATGGCCAGGGGGAAGCCCAGGACGTGCGGGTAGGTGAGCGGCAGCGGGCCCGATTCGGCGAAGCCGCAGAGCCTGCTGTACGCGGCGAGGGGGCCGGGGGCGATGCGTCCGGGCGGGATCACCTCACGGGCCGGGGGCAGGGGGGCGCCGGGGCGCCCGGCCCGCTTGAAGGGTGAGGTGACTGCTCCGCGGACGAGTGAGAGGCTCAGGCCGTTCATGGCGTCACGCCCCCAGCAGGCTCTGGCCGCAGACCCGTACGACCTGGCCGTTGACCGCTCCGGACGCGGGCTGGGCGAACCAGGCGGTGGTCTCCGCGACATCGACCGGAAGGCCGCCCTGGGACAGGGAGTTCATCCGGCGCCCGGCCTCCCGGATGAAGAGGGGTACGGCGGCGGTCATCTTCGTCTCGATGAAGCCCGGTGCGACGGCGTTGACGGTGATGCCGTGTTCGGCGGCGGCGCGCGGGGCCAGGGAGCGGACCAGGCCGATGATTCCGGCCTTGCTGGCCGCGTAGTTGGTCTGGCCGTTGTTGCCCGCGATCCCGGCGATGGACGCGGTGGCGACGATCCGGCCGCCGCGGCGCAGGGTGCCCGACCCGATGAGGGCGTCCGTGGTGCGCAGGACGCTGTCGAGGTTGACGTCGATGACCGAGGCCCAGCGGTCGGCCGGCATGTTGGCGAGCCTGCGGTCCCGGGTGATGCCGGCGTTGTGGACGAGGATGTCGAGGCCGTCGGGGACGGCGGCGGCGATCAGTTCGGCGGCATCCGGTGCGGTGATGTCCAGCGGCAGGGCGGTGGCGCCGAGGCGGTCCGCGGTGCGGACGAGCTCCTCCTGGGCCTGCGGGACGTCCAGGCAGATCACCTGGGCGCCGTCCCTGGCGAGGACGGAGGCGACGGACGCGCCGATGCCGCGCGCCGAGCCGGTGACCAGGGCGGTGCGCCCGGACAGCGGCGCCGCCCAGTCGGCGACCTCGCCGGGCGCGTCGGCGGTGAGCTCGACGACCTGGCCGCTGACGTAGGCGGAGCGGGGGGAGAGCAGGAAGCGGAGGGTGGACTCCGCGGAGGCGGCGCCCGCACCGGGCGCGAGCCGCAGCAACTGCGCCGTGGCGCCCCGGCCGATCTCCTTGCCGAGCGAGCGTACGAACCCTTCGAGGGCCTGCTGTGCCGCCGCCTGGTGGTGGTCGTCGGGGGACGGCGTGGTCCCGAGGACGACGACGCGGCCGCCGCCGGCCAGCGAGCGGACGACGGGGTGGAGGGCGGCGTGTACGTCGGCGAGTCCCGCGGCCGTGGTCACTCCGGTGGCGTCCAGGACGACGGCGGCCGGGCGTTCGGCCCGGTCGGTGACCTTCAGCCCGGTCGCGGCGAGTACCGGGCCGAGTGTGCCGGAGTGGGCGGAGCTGCCTGCGGTGAGGTGGAGCAACGGCCCGTCGAGGGACGGGGTTTCCAGTGTCCAGCGGCGCAGCGGGGCGGGCTGCGGCAGGCCGAGCGTGCGGGTCAGGAAGCGGCCGGGTGCCGTGCCGGTGAAGTGCAGATAGCGATCGGCCATTGTCTGGACTCCTGCTCGGTCGTAGATTTACTCCAGAGTAAGGTTACTCAAGGGTCAGGAGTTGTCGAGATGAGCTGGTCGAGTTGATTCCCCTCGCACTTCCGCAGCCGCGCCGGGTCGCGGTCATCGGTGGCAGTCGCATCCCGTTCGCACGCTCCGACGGCCCGTACGCGCAGGCGTCGAACCAGGACATGCTGACCGCCGCGCTGGACGGACTCGTCGAGCGCTTCGGCCTGCGAGGACAGCGGGTCGGCGAGTTCGTCGCCGGCGCGGTCCTCAAGCACAGCCGGGACTTCAACCTGGCCCGTGAGACCGTCCTGGGCTCCGCCCTGGACCCGCGCACGCCCGCGTACGACATCCAGCAGGCGTGCGGCACCGGGTTGCAGGCCGTCGTCGCCGCGGCCAACAAGATCGCGCTCGGTGCGGTCGACTCGGCGATCGCGGGAGGCGCGGACACCACCAGCGACGCGCCCCTCGGGGTCAACGACCGGCTGCGCCGGATTTTGCTGGAGGCGCGCCGCGCCAAGTCGGCGGGGGCCAGGATCAAGGCGCTCGCAGCCGTACGCCCCGGGCACCTCGTCCCGGACATCCCCCGCAACTCCGAGCCCCGCACCGGCCTTTCGATGGGCGAGCACGCGGCGGTCACCGCCCGGAAGTGGGCGGTGAGCCGCCAGGACCAGGACCTGCTGGCCGCCACCAGCCACCAGCGGCTCGCCGCGGCCTACGAACGCGGCTTCCTGGACGACCTCGTCGTCCCGTATCGCGGCCTGGACCGCGACCAGAACCTGCGTCCCGGCTCCACGGTGGAGAAACTCGCCACGCTGAAGCCGGTGTTCGGCGCGGATCATCCCGACGCGACGATGACCGCGGGTAATTCGACCCCGCTCACCGACGGCGCGGCCACCGTCCTGCTGGCGAGCGAGGAGTGGGCCGAGGCGCACGGCCTGGAACCGCTGGCGTATCTGTCGCTGTACGAGACGGCCGCAGTGGACCACGTGAACGGCGAGGACGGGCTCCTGATGGCGCCCGCGTACGCCGTGCCGCGCATGCTGGAGCGCGCCGGGCTCACCATGGAGGACTTCGACCTCGTCGAGATCCACGAGGCCTTCGCCTCCCAGGTCCTCGCCACCCTGGCGTCCTGGGAGGAGCAGGGGCTCGCGCCCGTGGACAGGGACAAGCTGAACGTGGTCGGATCGTCCCTCGCCACCGGCCACCCCTTCGCCGCGACCGGCGCCCGGATCGTGGCGACCCTGGCCAAGCTCCTCGGCGAGCGGGGGGCGCCAGGCCGGGGCCTGATCTCGATCTGCGCGGCGGGCGGCCAGGGGGTCACCGCCGTACTGGAACGCCCCTGACCGCAACCGCAGCCCCCTCAGCCGCCATCCGTACGTGAACGACCCCGCGCACCCAGCAGCCGCCTCGGCGCCGGACCCCAGGGACGGGGCCCGGCGCCGTACCCCACGTCGAGGAGCCGCTCGTGACCACGCCCGCCCCCGCCGCCGTACCCGCCGCGCCCACCGTTCCGGTCCTGGTCGAGCCGACCAAGGTCAGGGCGGCCGACGGCTCCGTACGGGAAGTCTCCGTGCCGCCGCTCGCGCCGGCCGTGCGACGTGGCTCGCTCGCCGAGATCCCCTTCGACAACGCCCGGGAGGCCCCGTCCGAGGCGGTCCTCAGCCGCAAGCAGGCCGACGGCAGCTGGCAGGACGTGACCGCCGCCGAGTTCGCCGCCGAGGTGCTGGCCGTCGCCAAGGGCCTGGTCGCGGAGGGCCTGCAGAGCGGTGACCGGGTCGCGATCATGGCCCGTACGACCTACGAGTGGACGCTGCTCGACTTCGCGTCCTGGGCGGCCGGGCTGGTCACCGTGCCCGTCTACCCCACCTCGTCGGCCTTCCAGACGCGCTGGATCCTCCAGGACTCCGGCGCCGTCGCCTGCGCGGTGGAGACCAAGGAGCAGGGGCGGCTGGTCAGCCAGGAGAGGCAGCAGCTCGGGGACCTCGCCCATCTGTGGCAGTTCGACACGGGCGCGATCGGCCGGCTGAAGACGCTCGGCAAGGACGTACCCGACGCGGCCGTCACCGCCCGGCGGAGCGCCCTGGAACCGGACAGCCCCGCCACCCTCATCTACACCTCCGGGACCACGGCCCGGCCCAAGGGCTGCGTCCTGACCCACGGGAACTTCTTCGCCGAGGTCGACAACGCCATCGAGCTGCTCCACCCGGTCTTCAAGTCGGTCTCCAAGTACCCCGCGTCCACCCTCCTGTTCCTGCCCCTCTCGCACGTCTTCGGCCGGATGGTCGCGATCGGCTGCATGCGGGCACGGGTACGGCTCGGGCACGCGCCGTCCATCCGGACGGAGGACCTGCTCGCGGACCTGGCAGGCTTCAAGCCGTCGTTCCTGCTGGCCATCCCGTACGTCCTGGAGAAGGTCTTCAACACCGGCCGGGCCACCGCCGAGAAGATGGGGCGCGCCTCGTCCTTCGACCGTGCGGCCCGGATCGCGCGGCGTTACGGCGAGGCGGTCGAGGCCGCCGAACACGGCACGGGCCCCGGCCCAGGCCTGGGACTCCGCGCCGCCCGCGCCCTCTACGACCCGCTGGTCTACCGGCGCATCCGGGCCGCGCTGGGCGGCCACGTCCGGTACGCGATCTGCGGCGGCTCCCCGCTGGGACGCAGGCTCGCCGCGTTCTACGCGGGGGCCGGCATGCAGATCTTCGAGGGCTACGGCCTGACCGAGACCACCGCCGCCGCCACGGTCACCCCGCCGCTCAAGCCCCGCCTGGGCACGGTGGGATGGCCGCTGCCGGGCACCGCCGTGCGCATCGCGGACGACGGGGAGGTGCTGCTCAGCGGGGGCCAGGTCTTCCGGGGCTACTGGGACACCGAGCGCGGCGAGGCCACCCCGTATCTGGAGGACGGCTGGTTCGCGACGGGCGACCTGGGGGCTCTGGACGAGGACGGCTACCTCACGATCACCGGCCGCAAGAAGGACATCATCATCACGTCCGGCGGCAAGAACGTCACCCCCGCCCCGCTGGAGGACTGGCTGCGCGCCCACCCGCTGGTCAGCCAGTGCATGGTCGTGGGGGACAACCGGTCGTTCATCAGCGCCCTGATCACCCTGGAGCCGGACGGCCTCGCGCACTGGCGCCGGATGCGGAAGAAGGAGGGCGTCCCCCTGCGCGAGCTCGTCGAGGACGAGGAGCTGCGCGCGGCGCTGCAGCGTGCGGTGGACGAGGCCAACCGGCTGGTCTCGCGCGCGGAGTCCATCCGTAGGTTCACGGTCCTGCCCAAGGACTTCACCGAGGAGAGCGGTCACCTCACGCCGTCGCTGAAGCTGAAGCGCGACGCGATCCTCCGGGACTTCGACGCGGAGATCGAGGAGCTGTACCGCAAGCGGTAGCGAGGCCGTGGGGGCGTCCGGCCGGCCCGGGCGCAACCACGCGACGGACAAATTTTGAATCACCACAAAAGGGACGGTGGTGCGATTCCCGTACGCTTGCTCGTCCTCGTGTGGGTCATTGAATGCAAGGTCATGTTCACCTGAAGCTTTCGATCCATGTGCTCAAGTCCCGCCGTGGTGTGCGTAATCAAGGGTGAGACGTCGGAGTCTCATCCTCCGGATGTGGAAAACGCAGCGCATAGCGTCCTCTCCATGACAGAGCTGGACGCGCGGCCACAGGCCGGAGACACGGTACGGGGAAGTGCCCCGGCCGACGGTGGCGTACGCGAGAAGGGGCTCGGCGGGAACTCCGTCGGCCTGATGGGCAGTGCCGTCCTCGGCATCTCCACCGTCGCCCCGGTGTACTGCCTGACCTCCACCCTCGGCTCCACCGCCGGTGAGGTCGGCGCGCAGATGCCCGCCGTGTTCCTGGCCGGGTTCCTCCCGATGCTGCTGGTCGCCTTCGCGTACCGGGAGCTCAACAAGGCCGTGCCGGACTGCGGCACCTCGTTCACCTGGACGGTGAAGGCCTTCGGGCCGCGCCTGGGCTGGATGTGCGGCTGGGGCCTGGTGATCGCCACGATCATCGTCCTGTCGAACCTCGCGGGCGTCGCCACCTCCTACTTCTGGCTGCTGGCCGGTGAGATCACCGGCAGCGGCTCGGTGGCCGCACTGGACGACAGCAAACCGGTCCACATCCTCACGTGCCTCCTCCTGATCGCCGTGGCGACGGCCATCAGCTACCGGGGGATGACGGCCACCAAGGGCATTCAGTACACCCTCGTGGCCCTCCAGCTCGTGGTCCTCGCGGTGTTCGTCGCGATGGCCGTGCAGAAGGCGGGCAGCGGCGAACTGGCCGCGACCTCGACGGACTTCTCCTGGTCCTGGCTGAACCCGTTCGCCGTCCAGTCCTTCGGCGCCTTCACCGCGGGGCTGTCCCTCTCCATCTTCATGTTCTGGGGCTGGGACACCTGTCTCACCGCCAACGAGGAGACCACCGGCAGCGAGAAGACCCCCGGCCGTGCCGCACTCATCGCGATGGTCGTCCTGGTCGGCTCCTACCTCGCCACCGGCATCGCCGCCCAGATGGCCGTCGGCACCGGCGACGCGGGCCTCGGCCTCGCCAACCCGGAGACCTCCGACAACGTCTTCGCGGCCCTGGCCGGACCGGTCATGGGCCCCGGCCTCGGCATCCTGCTCTTCGTCGCGGTGCTCGCCTCGGCCGCCGCGAGCCTGCAGACCACCTTCATCCCGGTGGCGCGCACGGTCCTGGCGATGGCGGCGTACGAGGCACTGCCCGCCTCGTACGCCAAGGTCCACCCCCGCTTCCGTACGCCCGGCAGGGCCACGGTCGTCGCGGGCGTCGCGACCGGGGTGTTCTACACGGTGATGACCCTGGTCAGCGAGCACGTCCTGGTCGACACGATCTACGCGCTCGGCCTGATGATCTGCTTCTACTACGCGCTCACGGCCTTCGCCTGCGCCTGGTACTTCCGCGCCGACCTCACCCGGTCCGCCCGCGACCTCGTCTTCAAGGGCCTGTTCCCGGTCGTCGGCGGCATCCTGCTCACGGCGGTCTTCGGCAAGACCCTGTACGACATGTGGGACCCGGCCTACGGCTCCGGTTCCTCCGTGTTCGGCGTCGGCTCCGTCTTCGTCATCGGCGTCGGGCTGCTGCTGCTCGGTGTGGTGCTGATGGAGGCCATGCGCCGCCGGGGCCCGGCGTTCTTCCGGGGTGAGGTGCTGACGAAGGAGACCCCGGCGCTGGTCGTGCAGGACTGAATCACCTGGCGAGGGCCCGATTCACCCGCCGCACGGCATACGTTGGGACCCGTCACGGACGACGACGGAGGTGCCTCGCATGCGGATCGCCACAACGATCTTCCTCACCGACGAGACGATCACGCCGGTCCGGCTCGCTCGCGAGCTGGAGCAGCGGGGATTCGCCGGGCTGTATCTGCCCGAGCACACCCACATCCCCGTGAGCCGGGAGAGCCCGTATCCGGCGGGCGGCGAGCTCCCGCCCGAATACGGCCGCACCCTCGACCCCTTCGTCGCCCTGGGGCAGGCCGCCGCCGTCACCGAACGGCTGGCCCTCGGCACCGGCATCACACTGATCGCCCAGCACGACCCCATCGACCTGGCGAAGCAGGCCGCGACGCTCGACCACCTCTCCGGCGGCCGGTTCACACTCGGCATCGGCTTCGGCTGGAATGTGGAGGAGGCCGCCGACCACGGGGTGGAGTGGTCGACCCGGCGCGCCCTCGGCAGCGACCGGCTGGCCCTGATGCGTGCCCTCTGGGCGGCGGAACCGACGGCGTACGAGGGTGAGTTCGGCTCGGTCCGGGCGAGCCACGCCCACCCGAAGCCGGTGCAGGCGCCGCGCGGCCCGGTGAACGGTCCGCGCACCCTCATCGGCGGGGCGGCTGGGCCGAAGCTGTTCGCGCAGATCGCCCGGGACGCGGACGGCTGGCTGCCGATCGGCGGGCGCGGCCTGTCGGAGTCCGTGCCGAAGCTGCGCGCCGCCTGGGAGGAGGCCGGCCGCGACCCGGAGCAGCTCCAGGTGGTGCCCTACGCCGTGCGGCCCTCGCCGGGAAAGCTGGCGCACTACGCGGATCTCGGTGTCGACGAGGTCGTCCTCCAGCTGCCCCCGGCCGGGGAGGCGGAGGTGCTGCGCGCCCTGGACGCGTACGCCGCCCATCTGTGAGGGAGCTGGGGCCCGGTAGCCACCGGCCGTGGGCTTCCCGTGCAACCATCGACGCTAAAATCGCATCTATCACCTCCGGACATCGATGGTGCGGCCCGTGTGCGTGTGTGCTCGGCTGCCTGGGAGCGGGAGCACGATGAACAGGCCGTTGCGGCACATAGCCATCTTCTGCGGGCTGCTGATGCTTGCTCTGCTGGTACGGGCCAACTGGCTCCAGTACGCGCAGAGCGAGGAGCTGGCCACCCACGAGCACAACCGGCGGGTCAAGATCACCCAGTTCGCCACCCCGCGTGGGGACATCATCGTGGGCGGCAAGGCGGTCACGGGGTCGAAGGCGGTCGAGGGGACCGACTTCAAGTACCAGCGGACGTTCAAGCAGGGTCCGATGTACGCCCCCGTCACGGGCTACGCCTCCCAGGCGCAGGGCATGTCCCTCCTGGAGAACACGTACGACAGCGTCCTCAGCGGCGAGGACGAGCGCTTCGCCTTCCAGCAGGCCAAGGACGTCCTCACCGGTGAGGAGCGGCGCGGCGGCAACGTGGTCACCACCATCGACCCGAAGGCGCAGGAGGCGGGCTACAAGGGCCTGAGCGACCTGGACGCCCGGGGAGCGGTCGTCGCCCTCGAACCGTCGACGGGCAAGGTCCTCGCCCTGGTCTCGACACCCTCGTACGACCCCTCGGTCTTCGCCGGCAACTCCTTCAAGGAGGGCGACAAGTTCCAGGCCCTGGTCGACGACAAGGGCAAGCCGCTGGCCAACCGGCCGTTGCGCGAGACCTTCCCGCCCGGCTCCACCTTCAAGATCCTCACGGCTGCCGCCGCGTTGGAGCACGGCGTCGTCACGGACGTCGACGCCCCCACCGACGCGGTCTCCCCGTACCCCCTGCCGCTGTCGTCGAGCAAGATCAGCAGTGAGGCCGGCGACGCGGTCTGCAACAAGGCGTCGATGAAGACGGCCATGCAGTACTCCTGCAACAACGTCTTCCTGGACGCCGCCCTCAAGGTGGGCGACCAGGGGATGCGCGAGACGGCCGAGAAGTTCGGCTTCAACGCGGACGTCTACTCCGAGGCCTTCGGCGACATGCTCGCCACCAAGAGCCTCTACCCCGAGAAGCTCGACAAGCCCGGCACCGCCCTCACGGGCATGGGCCAGGGCAGCCTCACGAGCACCCCGATGCAGATGGCCATGGTCACGGCGGCCCTCGCCAACGACGGCAAGCTGATGCAGCCGTACATCGTGGACAAGCTGGACGGCCCGGACCTCTCCACGCTGGAGGAGCACGAGCCGCAGCTCAAGAGCGAGGCGGTCTCCGAGGAGACGGCGAAGAAGGTCCAGGAGATGATGGAGTTCACCGCCAAGGAGGGCAGCGCCAAGCGCGCCCTGATCGACGGTGTGACGGTGGGCGGCAAGACGGGTACGGCCCAGCGCGGCGACGACGTGAGCAAGGAAGTCCCGTACGGCTGGTTCGTCTCGTACGGCAAGAACTCCGACGGCCGGTCGGTGGCGGTCGCGGTGTTCATCGACCCGACGGCGATGGACATCTCCCGCTCGGACATCTCCGGCGGTGGCCTGGGCGGCCCGATCGCCAAGGAAGTGATGAAGGCGGTGCTGGGCAAGTAGGCCGGCGCTCCCGGCGCGCACCCCGTCAGTGAGAGGTCGCGGACAGATATGCGTACGTCATGTCCGGTTTCTGTCTCCTCGACTTCCCACTGACCGAGGGGTGCCGCGGCGGTGGGTGGTGGCTGCCGCCGCCTGCGCCTCGGCCCGCAGGGCTTCGGCCTCGGGCTGCTCGCTCGCCCAGGCGATGTGTCCGTCGGGGCGGATGAGCGCGGCACGCACGGTGGACCAGGCGGGACGTGAGTCCGGCTCGGCTGCGGTGTGCGTGATGACGTGGGGGATGGAGTCGGGCGCCGGGGTGCCGGTGAAGTGCAGGAGGATGTGGCGGCCGGTGCGGAGCAGGGTGAAGAGGTCTGTGCCGTCGGCGAGTCGAAGATTGGGCGCGCGGTGGCCGGCCAGGGGGTGGTGGGGCGCCGCAGCCGGGTAGGCGACGGCAAGCGCCGAGAGCCGTTCGGCCAGGTTCCGGGAGAACTCGGGCACGGTGGCGATGAGTTCGCTGAGCAGGGTGCGTAGGTCCTGACCCTCGGCCGAGTGGGCGTTCATCAGGGCCGTCTGCGCCCGGGTGCCGAGCAGCAGGTCGGCGCCGACCGGGTGGCGTTCGGTGTGGTAGCTGTCCAGGAGCCCGTCCGGGGCCGTGCCCGCCAGGGTCGCGGCCAGCTTCCAGCCGAGGTTCGTGGCGTCCTGGAGGCCGACGTTGAGGCCGACGCCTCCGGCCGGGTAGTGCATGTGTGCGGCGTCGCCCGCGAGCAGGATGCGGCCCTTGCGGTAGGAGGCGGCCTGCCGGGTGGCGTTGCCGAACCGGGAGAGCCAGTGCGGGTCGCGCATCCCGAAGTCGGTGCCGGCGATCCGGGTCACCTTGGCGCGGAGGGCGTCCAGGGTCAGTTCGCCGGGGTGGTCCGGGCCGTCGCTGTCCGGGTCGCCGCCGACGATCCGGTGGACGCCCTCCGGCAACGGGACGACCATGACGCCGCCGGCCGGACCCGACGCGGCGTACACCGCACCCTCGGGCGGGGCGTCGAGGACGACGTCGCCGAGCCAGCCCCAGGTCGTGGCGTCGGTGCCGGGGAAGGCGATCCCGGCGGCCCCGCGCACGGTGCTCCGGGTGCCGTCGCAGCCGACGGCGTACGCGGTGCGCAAGGTGTACGGGCCTTCGGGGCCGGTCGCCTCCAGGGTCACCCCGTCCTCGTCCTGGGTGAGGCCGGTCACCCGGTGCCCGCGCCGGATGTCGGCGCCCGCGGCCAGGGCGCGTTCCTCCAGCAGCTCCTCGGTGCGGGCCTGCGGCAGGGCGAGCGTGAAGGGGTACGGGGTGTCCAGGGCGCTGAAGTCCATCCGGCTGTCCAGGCCGCCGAAGTGCCCGCTGGGGATGCGCCGCCCCTCTGCGAGGAAGGGGTCCACGGTGCCCCGGAAGGCCAGGATCTCCAGCGTGCGGGGGTGGAGGGTGAGGGCCTTCGAGTGCGGGTCGCGCTCGTGCCGGGCCTCCAGGACGGTGACGGGCGTCCCGGCCAGGCGCAGTTCGGCGGCCAGCCACAGGCCGGTGGGCCCGCCTCCCGCGATGACGACGTGTTCCATGGGGCGACTCCTTCTTTCTTGGTCAGTGACCAATGGCGTGGGTGCCCAGTAGACTAGGTCGGTGACCAAGAAGCAAGCGGAGAGTCCCGCGTCCGTCCGGCTCGGCCCTGACGCGGTGGTGCGTGCGGGGCTGGAGCTGCTGGACGAGAAGGGCGCGGACGGTCTCTCGATCCGGGGCATCGCGGACCGGCTCGGCGTACGGATGAACACCGTGCTCTGGCATGCCAAGACCAAGGCCCGGCTGCTGGAGCTGATGGCGGACGCGATCCTGGCCGAGGTGCCGGTGGAGGGGCTGCCCGAGCCCTGGGAGCCCCGCGTCCGCGGGCTGTTCCACCGCTACCGCCGGGCTCTGCTCGCCCACCGGGACGGCGCCAGGATCGTGGCCGGCACGTACGCCGCCGAGCCCGCCACGCTCCGCTTCGCCGAGCTGACGGTCGAGGCGCTGCTGGCCGGCGGACTGAGGGAGCGGGAGGCGGTCTGGACGGCCTGGACCCTGGTCTACTTCACCCTCGGGCTGGCCCAGGAGGAGCAGGCGCTGCCGGACGCGAGGGGCCCGGTGTTCGCCCGACGGCTGGGTGCGGGGGAGTACCCGTCACTGTCCCGGGCCGCCGAGCACTTCGAGGACGCCTCCTTCGACGAGCGCTTCGACTACGGGATCTCCCGCATCCTCGGGGTGTGAGGCGAGAGGACATGCGGAGGGCCGGGCCCTCCACCCCTGATGGAGAGCCCGGCCCGGTTTCGCGGGGACCTGAGCGGTGGCGCCGGTGTCAGGACCGGGTCAGCGCTTGATCTCCTTGATCTTGAGCATCCGCGTGATGACCTTGTCGAGCTCGTCGTCCTTGAAGACGTTCTTCCAGTCGTCGCGGACGATCGACTCGCGGCCGTAGTCCATCGCGATCAGGCACGCGTCGGAGAACGGGTTCGAGCCCTTGAGCGTGTTGGCCAGCGCGACCTGGGTGTGGCCGAGCAGCATCGCGCGGGCCGCCTTCTCCGGGACGCCCACCGTGTGGACGGTCTCGTGGAGGGCCTCGGTCAGCAGGGCGCCGACCATGCAGGCGATCGTCTCGACGAGGGTCGGCTCCAGGACCGCGAGCTGCTTGACCGTCACCCAGTGCACCTCGACGACCGGGGCGTACATCGTGGAGATGACCGCCTCGGCGAGCTCCTGGGCCGACGGGTCGGCGGACTCGGCGGCGGGCTCGAAGGAGGCGACGACCTCCTGCGGGGCGGCGATGCCGCCGAAGGTGTCCGCCCACTCCTCCTTCGTCGTCCGCTCCAGGAACACCGACGGGTGGCACGGGTGCGCCACGGCGTTGTGCACGTCGGCGCGGCGGGTCAGCAGACCGGCGTACGCGGCTGCCGGGTCCAGGGTCAGCAGGATCGCGCCCGGCTTCATGACCGGGACGAGCTGATCGGAGACCGTGCCGAGGACGACGTCCGGGACGGCGAGGATCACGACGTCGGCCTGTGCGGCGGCGTCGGCGCTGTCCGTGAGCTCGCGGCCGAGCTCGCGGATCAGCTCCTGGCCCTTGGGGGAGTTCTCGGCGAAGAGGGTGGTGAAGTCGCTCTTGACCAGGTTGTTCGAGACGCGCCGGCCCATCTTGCCTGCGGCCCCGATGACGGCGACGGTCCTGGATCCGGTGGCCATTACTTGCTCCTCAGAAGGGTGTTGATGCTGTGCCGGGTCCACTGGTCCTCCAGGCGGGCGGTCTCCTCGAAATCGCCCTGCCAGGGGAGCCAGTGCTCCACGATCTGGTTGATGCCCCGCTCGTCGGGACCGACCTTGCGGATCATGTCGTCGTAGTCGAGGAGGCCCTCGCCGAGAAGGCAGCCGGCGTAGGTGAAGCCGACCCAGCCGTCGCGGCGGGAGAACGAGAAGTCCTTGACGTGGATGTTCACCACGTACGGGGCGGTGGCGTCGACGACGTCCACCGGGCGCTCCAGGCGGGCGACGCTGTTGCCCGGGTCGAGGACGACGCCGAGATGCGGGCTGTCCACACCTCGTACGACGGCCAGCAGGTCGTCGGTGGAGACCTGTTCGTAGGTCTCCAGGCCGAGGGTGACGCCCGCCGCCGCGTAGGCGGGGACGGCCTCGCGCAGGAGCGCGGTGGCCTCCGCGGCGGACGGCCGGTGGTCGGCCGTGTTCAGCATGGAGCGGACCAGGGTGACGCCCAGGCGCCGCGCGATGCGGAGGTAGGTGGCGAGGTGCTCGGTGCGTACGCCCCTGGTGCCCAGCTCCAGCGTGATGCCGTGGCCGGCGGCGGTGGCGCGCAGGGCGTCGAGCTGTTCGTCGTCGTACGACTCGATCAGCGGGTAGTCGCAGATCTGGAAGACCTCGCCGCCCAGTTCACGGGTCTCGGCGAGCATCTCGTCGAGGGAGAGGGGGCGGGGGGCCCTGTCCGAGAGGCGCCAGAAGAAGGCGTAGGTGCTCAGGCCGTACACGCGGCGGCCCCTTCCCGCGCCTCGTCGAGGATGCGTTCCACCGCTGCCGGGTCGTGGGCGAAGCGGCCGAGGAACAGGCCGTCGACGCACGGGCCCAGCTCGGTCAGCAGCCCCGGGCCCGCGCTGCCGCCGTAGATCACGCGGCTGCCGGCCAGGGAGGGCTGGGTGGCGAGCCAGGCCGTGAGGGCCTCGCAGACCGTGCGGATGTGCTCGGGCGAGGCGGGCCGGGGGGCGCCGATGGCCCACTGCGGTTCGTACGCGAGGACGACCGGGGCGAGGGGGCCGTCGTGGGCCGCCGTGGCCAGGACGCGTTCGGCCTCGGCGACCGTGCGGGCGGCGGCTTCGGAGGGGGACACCTGGTCGAGTTCGCCGACGCAGAGCACCGGGGTCAGCCCGTTGCGCAGGGCGGCGGCCGTCTTGGCGGCGACGACCGTGTCGCCCTCGCCGAAGAGCCGGCGGCGCTCGGCGTGCCCGACCTCGGCGTAACGGGCGCCGATCTCGTGCAGGTGCGCGCCGCTGACCTCGCCGGTGTACGGGCCGGAGTCCTGGGTGGCCAGGTCCTGCGCCCCGGTCCGTACCTCCGTACCGGCGAGGATGCCGGTGACGGGGACGAGCGCGGGGAAGGCGGGCAGCACGAACAGCTCGGCCGTGCCGTCGGTGACGGCCGGGTGCCGGGTGGCCAGATCCGCGATGCTGCGGGCCCAGTTGAGGGTCTCGTGGTGGCCGAAGTACATCTTCAGGCTCACCCCGATCGTGACCCGGGGGCGGTTCTGCGCGGGCATCAGGCTGCGGCTTCCTGCTGGTTCTCGTAGTCGTCCATCAGCGCGACCTTGGCGGCCGACGCCGACGCCTCGTCGAAGCGGTACGTCAGCCACTCGGAGGCCAGCCGGCGGGCCAGCTCCAGGCCGACGACGCGCTGGCCGAAGGTGAGGACCTGGGCGTTGTTGGAGAGCACCGCGCGCTCGACGGAGAAGGAGTCGTGGGCGGTGACGGCCCGGATCCCCCTGACCTTGTTGGCGGCGATGGCCACGCCGAGGCCCGTGCCGCAGACCAGCAGGGCGCGGTCGGCCTCGCCGCGGGCGACCATCTCGGCCGCGGCGATGGCGACCTTCGGGTAGGCGGTGTGCCCGTCGGCGTCGACACCGACATCGGTGACGGCTTCGACGAGGCCGCTGGCCTCCAGGTCCTTCCTGAGGGCTTCCTTGTACGCGTAACCGGCGTCGTCGGAGCCGACGACGACGCGGAGCTTCCCGGACGGCTTCTCGGACCGCTTCTCGGACCGCTTCTCGGACCGTTTCTCGGACATCAGTGGTTCTCCAGGGTGGGTACGAACACGTCGTGCACGGCACGGACGATCAGGGCGAGCGAGTGGGCTCCCGCGTCCGGGGTGCCGAGGCTCTTCCCGGCGTGCGGGCGGGCGCGGCCCATCCGCGGGAGCAGGTCCGCCGTGGCCTCGGCGGCGGCGGACGCGGAGTGCGCGGCGGTGTCCCAGGCGGTGGCCAGGGGCTGCCCCGCGTCGGCGGCGGCCGTGAGCGCGTAGGAGAAGGGGACGAGGACGTCGACCATGGTCTTGTCGCCGACCTCCGCCTTCCCCAGCTCCATCACGCCCGCCGCGGCCCGGGCGACTCCGGTGGCGACCACGGGGGCCGTGGGCCGTTCGGTGTCGCCGAGCGCGGTGCCGAGCGCCCGGAGCATGACGCCCCACAGGGCGCCGGAGGTGCCGCCGGCCCGGTCGGCCCAGGCATCGGCGGCCCAGTGCAGAAGCGTTTCTGCACCGGCGCCGAGCGCTTCGGCGCGGGCAGCCGCCTCGTACGCCCCGGTGGAGCCGCGCTGCATGCCGATGCCGTGGTCCCCGTCACCGGCGACCGCGTCGATCCGGCCGAGCTCCTCGGCGTGGACGTCGACGGTCTCCTTGAGGACGCGCAGGGCGGCGAGGGCCGTGCGGGCCGCCTCGCGGGAGGCGTCGGTGGCGGGCGGGACGGCCTCCTCGGCCGTCTCCGCCGACGGGTCGGGTACGTACAGGTCCGCCGCCTCGACGGTGCCCTTGCGGTAGGCGGGGGCGTCGGCCGGGGCCGTCCACAGGGGCTCCAGCTCGTCGGTGAGCCAGCACAGGGTGAGCGAGACACCGGCCATGTCGAAGCTGGTGACCAGCTCGCCGACCTCGGGGTCGACGGCCTCCACACCGGCCTCGGCGAGGAGTTGGGCGACCCGGCGGTAGACGACGAACAGCTCCTCGTACTTCACCGAGCCGAGGCCGTTGAGGATCACCGCCGCCCGCTCGCCGCGCGGGGACCCGACGCCCTCGGGGAGCTCGCCGAGGACGGTGGCGACCAAAAGTTCGGCCGCCTCGTCGGCGGTCGGTACGGGCTGCTCGCCCATGCCGGGCTCGCCGTGGATGCCGAGGCCTACGGCCATGCGGCCCTCGGGGACGGTGAACAGGGGGTGGTCGGCGCCCGGGAGGGTGCAGCCGGAGAACGCGACACCGAAGGACCGGGTACGGGCGTTCGCCAGCTCGGCGATCCTGGTCACCTCGTCCAGCGGCAGTCCCGCCTCGGCCGCGGCCGAGGCCGTCTTGAAGACGACCAGGTCCCCGGCGACACCGCGGCGCTTGTGCGCCTCGTCGGGTGAGGCGCTGGACATGTCGTCCGTGACGCCGAGCGTGCGGGTGGGGACGCCCTCGGCGGTGAGCCGGGCCGCGGCCTGGCCGAAGTGCAGGACGTCGCCCGCGTAGTTCCCGTACGCGAGGAGGACGCCGCCGCCGGTCTCGGCGGCCCGCGCGACCTGGCGCACCTGGTGGGCGGAGGGGGAGGCGAAGACGTTGCCGACGGCCGCGCCGTGCGCGAGGCCCTGGCCGACCAGCCCGGAGAAGGCCGGGTAGTGGCCGGAGCCGCCGCCGACCACCACGGCGACCTGGCCGGGGGCGGTGCGGGTGGCCCGGACCACGCCGCCGGGGACCTGGCGGACCCTGCGGGGGTGGGCGGCTGCGAAGCCTTCGAGTGCCTCGTCGGCGAAGGCGGCGGGGTCGTTGGACAGGCGGGTCATCAGCGGACCTCTGCGAGGGGCCGGCCCTGGTTCGCGCCCCGGCCCCTGGACCGGTTGGCGAGCCACAGCATCAGCGCGGCGGACATGAGCATGAAGGCCCCGACGAGGAACAGCGGCAGGTAGTAGGCACCGCTGAAGTCCTTCAGCCAGCCGGTGACGTAACCGGCGGCGAAGCCGGCCACGTTGCCCGCGGTGTTGATCAGGGCGATACCGGCCGCGGCTGTCGCGCCGGTCAGGAACTGCGAGGGGACGGACCAGAAGACCGGCAGCGCGGCGAAGATCGCACAGGCGGTGACGGTGATGACGGCGACCGTGGCGGCCGGTGAGCCCATGTAGAGGGCGACCGGGATCGAGATACCGCCGACGACGGCCGGACCCGCGATGTGCCAGGTGTGGACGCCGTGCCTGGTGGCGTGGCGCGACCAGAAGTAGAGGACGATCGCGGCCGGGAGATACGGGATGGCGGTGATCAGGGCCTTGTCCATCACGCTGAACGTCGTGCCGAACTGCTCCTGGAAGCCGTTGATGATCGTCGGCAGGAAGAAGGCGAGGGCGTACAGGCCGTAGATGAAGCCGAAGTAGATGAGCGCGAGGATCCAGACCCGGCTGTTGGTGAAGGCGGCCTTCAGGGCGGCCTTGCCGTGGTTGGCCTTCTCGTCCGCGCCGGTCTTGCCGGCGTTCTCGGCGGCGAGCTCCTTCGTCAGCCAGTCCCGTTCCTCGGAGGTCAGCCACTTCGCGTCGGCCGGCTTGTCGATCAGGTAGAACCAGGCGATGACGCCCAGCAGGATCGCCGGGATCGACACACCGAGGAACATCACGCGCCAGCCCTCGAGGCCCAGGAGCCCGTGCTGGTTGATGAACCAGCCGGCCAGCGGGGCGCCGATGACGGTGGTCAGGGGCTGCGCCAGGTAGAAGAGGCCGAGCACCTTCGTACGGTGCCGGGAGGGCACCCACTGGCTGAGGAAGAGGATCGCGCCGGGGAAGAAGCCCGCCTCGGCGACACCGAGCAGGAAGCGCAGCGTGTACAGCTGCTCGCTGTTCTGCACCCAGGTGAAGAGGAGGGCGACGACGCCCCAGCTCACCATGATCCTGGCCAGCCAGCGCCGGGCGCCGAACTTGTGCAGCGCCATGTTGCTGGGCACTTCGAGAATGATGTAGCCGATGAAGAAGACGCCGGAGGCGAAGCCGAACTGCGCCGCGGTGAGGGCGAGGTCCTGCCCCATGCCGTTGGGCTCGGCGAACGAGACCGCCGTCCGGTCCAGGTAGTTCACGAAGAACATCAGGGCCACGAAGGGGACGAGCCGGATCGAGACCTTCTTGATCGCTGATCTCTCGATCGCTGAATGCGCAGTGGCGCCCATGGAAGACTCCTCGCTTGCGGACCGCTTTGTCCGGTTCCGTGTCTACTCCGGCAGGCGAAGGCGAACCGTGGAAGGTTGTGTTTCCGGCCGGTGAACAACTCCAAGCTAGCCTCGGATCCTAAATTGGTCACCAATTTACCAAAGTGACGTAGGTCGCTCCCCTGAGCTCTTCTCCTGGGCCGATGAGCGCGTTATCGTCCGCCCGCCCCGGGGTTCCGCCGCCCCGTCTGATGTACTGGTCAGCGTGTCCACGCAGCCCGAAGCGCCCGATTTCACGTCACTTCTGCGCCCCGTCGTACGGGAGTCCTCGGTCAGTGAGGTGGCCAAGCGGCTCCTTGATCACCTGTCCGAGGGGAACCTGAAGCCGGGCACGCGCCTGCCCGCCGAGCGTCAGCTCGCCGACGCCCTCGGCGTCGCGCGGTCCAGCGTGCGCGGGGCGCTGTCCGCGCTGGACGTCCTGGGCATCATCGAGATCAGGCCCGGCTCCGGTTCGTACGTCCGCGAGGGGACCTCGGAGTTCCTGCCGCGGGCGATCAACTGGGGCCTGATGCTCGGTCAGCGCCGCACCCAGGACCTGGTCGAGGTCCGTACCTTCATGGAGGGCATGTCGGCGCGGCTGGCCGCGGACCGGGCGTCCGAGGCGGACGTGGAGCGCCTGGAGGAGCACCTGGAGCGGATGCGGGAGGCGGGGACGGACGTCAAGGCGTTCATCGACGCCGATATCGCCTTCCATCTGGAGACCGCGAACATCGCCCGCAACACGGTGCTCAGCGACATCCTGCACTCCATCCGGGCGCTGCTCCAGGTGTGGATGGAGCGGGCGGGAGACATCGAGGGCACGGTCAGCGGGACGCTGCACGAGCACGGGGCCGTGCTCGACGCGATCCGGGCGGGGGACCCGGAGGGCGCGGACGCTGCGATGGCCGAGCACATGAGGCTGGCCAGCGACCGGCTGCGGCTCTCGCTGCGGGGGGATGAGGAGTAGGAGCTCAGGCTCGTACCTGCTCGGACGGGGCTGAATCCTCGGGCGGGTTGGCCTCCTCGTGCGGAGCCGAACCCTCGGGTGGGGTGGCCTCCTCGCGCGGCGCGGGCTCCTCGGGCCGGCCCGGGGCCGGCCTCCGCCGCGCGGTTCCGCCCAGCAGTCCCGGCAGTTCGGTCAGGGCGCTGATGCGCCAGTCCGCCGTCTCCAGGACGTCCGGGTGGTCCGCCCACCAATGTCCGTACGGGCCACGGCGGATGTGGGCCGCCCGCAGTCCGGACGACTTCGCCGGGAACAGGTCGTCGGCGGGGTGGTCCCCCACGTACAGGGTGGCCTCCGGCGAGGCGCCCGACACCTCCAGCACGCGGTCGAAGAACTCCCGGTCCGGTTTGGTGACACCCCACTCCTCCGAGGTGACGACCAGGTCGGCCGGCAGGTCGAGGGCCCGCAGCAGCTCTCCGGCCCGGGCCGTCCGGTCGCCCGCGACGACGACCCGCAGGCCGAGCGCGCGCAGTTCGGCCAGGGCCGGGCGGACGTCGGGGTAGAGGTCCGTCTCGCCCAGGTGCTCGCCGCGCCCGGCCGCCGCCCGGGCGTGGTACGCCTCGCCGACGTCCATGCCGGGGCGCAGGATGCGCAACGCGTCGGTGCCGTCGCGGCCCTGGGCGACGGCGGCGCCGACCAGGGCGCTGACGGTGTGCGGCGGGACCCCGAGCCAGTCGGCCCACGAGGCCCAGTGGCGGTCGTCGCGGACGAGGGTTTCTCCGATGTCGAAGACGATCGTTTCCATCACCTCCCCGAGCCTACGGGGCAAGCGGGACATAACGGCCAAGGCGCCAGTGCCGACGGGGTGGTTACGCACGGCAGAGGCCCCGGTCCGGAAGGAGTGACGCGCTCGTATGCTCGGATCATGACCGTTCCTCAGCGCCCCACGACCAACGCCATGCGGCGTGCCCTCCGGAGGGCCCGCGACGGTGTCGCCCTCGACGTGGCCGAGGCCGCCGTCCTGCTCCAGGCGCGGGGGGAGGACCTGACCGATCTCGCCGCGTCCGCCGCCCGGGTCCGGGACGCGGGTCTCGAAGCCGCGGGCCGGCCGGGAGTGATCACGTACTCCCGCAAGGTCTTCATCCCGCTGACCCGGCTCTGCCGGGACACCTGCCACTACTGCACGTTCGTCACCGTGCCGGGGAAGCTCAGGCGCGCGGGCCACGGGATGTTCCTGTCGCCGGACGAGGTCCTCGACATCGCCCGGAAGGGCGCCGAAATGGGCTGCAAGGAAGCCCTGTTCACGCTCGGCGACCGGCCCGAGGACCGATGGCCCGAGGCGCGGGAGTGGCTGGAGGCCGAGGGGTACGACGACACCCTGGCGTATGTGCGGGCCATGGCGGTGCGGGTGCTGGAGGAGACGGGGCTGCTGCCGCACCTGAACCCCGGTGTGATGACGTGGACGGACCTGCAGCGGCTGAAGCCCGTCGCGCCGTCCATGGGCATGATGCTGGAGACGACGGCGACCCGGCTGTGGTCCGAGAAGGGCGGCCCCCACTACGGCTCTCCCGACAAGGAGCCTGCCGTCCGGCTGCGGGTGCTGGAGGACGCCGGCCGGTCCAACGTGCCGTTCACCACGGGCATCCTGATCGGGATCGGCGAGTCGTACGAGGAGCGCGCCGACTCCCTCTTCCAGCTGCGCAAGACGGCCCGCTCCTACCACGGCATCCAGGAGGTCATCGTCCAGAACTTCCGCGCCAAGCCGGACACCGCGATGCGCGGGATGCCGGACGCGGAGCTGGAGGAGCTGGCCGCCGCGATCGCCGTCGCCCGCCACATCCTGGGCCCCTCGGCCCGTATCCAGGCCCCGCCGAATCTCGTCGACGCCGAGTACGCCCTGCTGATCGGCGCGGGCATCGACGACTGGGGCGGGGTCTCGCCCCTCACCCCGGACCATGTGAATCCCGAGCGCCCCTGGCCGCACATCGACGAACTCGCGGCCCGTACGGCCGAGTCCGGGTTCCAGTTGCGAGAACGCCTCACCATCTACCCGGAGTTCATCCAGCGCGGCGAGCCCTGGATCGACCCCCGCCTGCTGCCGCACGTGCGCGCGCTCGCCGACCCGGAGACGGGCCTGGCGAAGGAGGACGCGATCCCGGCCGGGCTGCCCTGGCAGGAGCCCGACGAGGAGTTCGGCTCGTCCGGCCGTACCGACCTGCACCGCACCATCGACACCGAGGGCCGCACCGGCGACCGGCGCGACGACTTCGACGAGGTGTACGGCGACTGGGAGGCCCTGCGGGAGGCCGCCGCCCCCGGCATGGTGCCGTCCCGTATCGACACCGACGTACGCCAGGCCCTGAGCCAGGCCGCCGACGATCCCACGAAGCTCACCGACGACCAGGCCCTCGCCCTGCTCCACGCGGACGGGGCGGCGCTGGACGAGCTGTGCCGGATCGCGGACACCCTGCGTCGTGACGTGGTCGGTGACGACGTCACCTACATCGTCACCAGGAACATCAACTTCACCAACGTCTGCTACACCGGCTGCCGTTTCTGCGCCTTCGCCCAGCGGCGTACGGACGCCGACGCCTACACCCTCTCCCTGGACCAGGTCGCCGACCGTGCGGCGCAGGCATGGGACGTCGGCGCGGTCGAGGTCTGCATGCAGGGCGGCATCCACCCGGACCTGCCCGGCACCGCGTACTTCGACATCGCGCGGGCGGTGAAGGAACGCGTGCCCGGGATGCACGTCCACGCCTTCTCGCCGATGGAGGTCGTCAACGGCGCGACCCGCACCGGCATGTCCATCCGCGACTGGCTGACCGCGGCCAAGGAGGCCGGCCTCGGCTCGATCCCCGGCACCGCCGCGGAGATCCTGGACGACGAGGTCCGCTGGATCCTCACCAAGGGCAAGCTGCCGACGGCCGACTGGCTGGAGGTCATCAGGACGGCGCACGAGACGGGCCTGCGCTCCTCGTCCACGATGATGTACGGCCATGTCGACCAGCCCCGGCACTGGCTCGGTCACTTCAGGACGCTGGCCCGCCTCCAGCAGGAGACTGGGGGCTTCACGGAGTTCGTGACGCTGCCGTTCATCCACACCAACGCCCCGGTCTACCTGGCGGGCATCGCGCGCCCGGGCCCCACCGACCGCGACAACCGGGCCGTCACGGCGATGGCCCGCCTCCTGCTCCACCCGCACATCACCAACATCCAGACCAGCTGGGTGAAGCTCGGTGCGGAGGGCGCTGCGGAGATGCTGCGCTCGGGCGCCAACGACCTGGGCGGCACCCTGATGGAGGAGACCATCTCGCGTATGGCGGGCTCCAGTTACGGCTCGTACCGCTCGATCCAGGACCTCGTCGCCATCGCCGACCTGGCGGGCCGGCCGGCGAAGCCGCGTACGACGCTGTACGGCGAGGTCCCGGAGGAGCGGGTCACGGCCGCGGCGGCGTCGGACGGCCACCTGCCGGAACTGCTGCCGGTGCTGCCGCGGTAGCGGAGCACCTGCCGCTTCCGGAGCCGCGCGGCCGGGCTCCGGAAGCGGCTGCTCGCAACTGCCGTTCTGGGTACGTCACTCACGTGGGTGAGCCGACTCCTTCGGGCGGGTCTGGGCGAGCGCGCGGACATATGCTCCCGGCAAGAACCACCCCGGCGCTCGGGGCACCGCGCAAGGCCTGGGCAACCGCCCGGCCGCACAACAGTGGAGGAATCTGGTGGCCGTGGACCTCTCTTTCTACAAGTCCTTCATGGCAGAGGAAATCCGGGACGAGGGCCGGGACGAGGGCCGGACGGAAGGCATTGCGCAGGGCATCCTGCTCTTCCTTGCGCAAGCGGGCGTCGACGTATCGGACGAGGCGCGTGAACGGATCACCACCTGCGGCGATCTCGACACCCTGAACCGCTGGCTTCTGCGGGCCCCCACCGCCCGGTCGGTCGAGGACGTCTTTGCCGAGGAGTAGGCGGCTCGGCTCCTCAGCCGAAGCGACCAAGGCCCCCCGGCCTGGCCGTCAGCGATACCCCGACGCGTCGGCCGGCTTCCCGGCGTCGGCGACCTCGACGAGATAGCGCCAGGCGTCGGGGCGGGAACCGTCGAGGTCGGTGAAGCCGTACTCCTGGGCGAGTTGCCCACTGGACAGTGACTGGCCGTTCCGGCGGGCCAGGGCGGCGTCCCCGGCCAGAGCGGCGACCGCGCGGCCGACGTACGCCGGGCTTTCCGAGATACAGAAGTGCGGCACCTCGGTCAGCGCGTCGCGCCAGTTCTCCTCGGCCACACCGAAGGCGTCGAGCATCATCTCCGAGCGGAGCCAGCCCGGGGTGAGCGCCACCGCCGTCCCGCCGTGCGGCTCCAGCTCGTGGGCGAGGACGAACGCCATGCGGAGCACGCTGTTCTTGACCAGGTCGTAGAAGTAGGAGTTGCGGTAGTTCGCTCCGTTGTACGCGGCTGTCCCGTCGGTCATCTCGACGACGAGCCCGCCCGGCCGCCGCACCAGCAGGGGAAGCGTGAAGTGGCTGGTGATCGCATGGGTCTCCACGCCCAGCCGGAGCAGCCGCAGCCCGTCGTCGAGGTCGTGCTCCCACACCGGCTTGTCGAACGCGAACAGCCGCTCGCCGCCCCAGACGTCGTTGACGAGCACGTCGAGACGCCCCTGCTCGGCATCGATGCGCTCGGCCAGCGCACGGACCTGCTCGGGCACCAGGTGGTCGGTGGGCACCGCGATGCCCGTACCGCCCGCGGCGGTGACGAGCTCCGCGGTCTCCTCGATCGTCTCGGCTCTGCCGTACTCCGAGCGCCGTTCCCGAGTGGTGCGGCCGGTGACGTAGACGGTCGCGCCCGCCGCGCCGAGCTGGACCGCGATGCCACGGCCGGCGCCCCGGGTGGCGCCTGCGACCAGGGCGATCTTTCCGTGGAGTGCGGGTGTCGATGTGTCGGGCATGAATCTCCTCGAGTCCTGGCAGGCGGCACGGCCCGGTCCATGAAGTCGTCGCCGACGACCGGTGAAACCATGCTCGGCGCCATACCCGACATCCTGTGTCCCCTTTATTCGGCGGGCTCGCGGCTCGGTCCGTCCGCCGACGAGCCGATGATGACGCCGGGGGGATGAAGGAGGCGTGCTCGGCTCAGCGTCCGCTCGGCGTCTCGCCCGCCGCCGTGGCGATCACGTCGTCCAGCACCTCCCGGGAGCGCCGCAGCTCGTCGATCTTCCGGTCGATGCGGTCGCGCTCCACGGAGAGGTCGCTGACCAGGCGCGGGGTGGCGATCTCGGAGGGGCCGCCGTCCGTGTCCCGTACGCAGGGCAGGAGCTCGGCGATCTTCGAGCTGCACAGCCCGGCGGCGTAGAACTCCTGGATGCGGATCACACGGTCGACCGCGCCCTCGGCGTAGTCACGGTGGCCTCCGGGGGTGCGGTCGGCCGTCAGGAGGTTCTGGGTCTCGTAGTAGCGCAGGGAGCGTTCGCTCACTCCCGTACGCGCCGCCAGCTCGCCGATCCGCATGGTTTCCTCGCCTCCGGGGCTTGAACCTCACACCGGTGTCAATTCTTACCGTTCCGGCATGACGAACGCAGCCACTTCCCCCGCGAAGCTCTTCGAGACCGTCGAACTCGGCCCCCTCACCCTTCCCCACCGCCTCGTGATGGCTCCGCTGACCCGGAACCGTGCCACCGCCGACGGTGTGCCGACCCCGCTCATGGCCACGTACTACGCGCAGCGCGCCTCGGCGGGGCTGATCATCGCGGAGGCGTCCACACCGAACGCCGTGGGGCAGACGTACCCGAACATCACCGCGATCCACAGCCCGGCCCACGTCGCCGGGTGGCGGCGGGTCACCGACGCGGTCCGTGCGGAGGGCGGGCGGATGTTCCTCCAGATCCAGCACGGCGGGCGCGCCGGCCATCCGGACACCAGCGGACTGACGCCGGTAGCCCCCTCGCCGATCGCGCTGCCGGAGACGATCCACACCCCGGCCGGGCGCGTGCCCTCGGTCGTACCCCGCGAGATGACCACCGAGGACATCGCCTCCACCGTCGCCGACTTCGCCTCGGCGGCCCGCAACGCCGTCGAGGCGGGCTTCGAGGGCGTCGAGGTGCACAGCGCCAACGGCCACCTCCTCCACCAGTTCCTGGGCCAGGGAACCAACCGGCGGACCGATGCCTACGGCGGCTCCGTGGACCACCGCATCCGCTTCGTCGTGGAGGTGGCCGAGGCCGTGGCGGCGGCGATCGGACCCGAGCGGACCGGCCTGCGCGTGTCGCCGTGGAGCACGGTCAACGGCATGGAGGAGGGCGATACCGAGGAGATCTACCCGGCGCTCCTCGCGGCCCTGGCGGGAACCGGCCTGGCCTATCTCCACGTGGGGTACGCCGACCCGGAGGACCCCGTCTTTCAGCGGATCCGGAAGGACTGGCAGGGCACGCTGATCGCCAACCCCGTCCTGCCGAAGGACCGCATCCCGGAGGACGGCGGCATCGCCCACGCCGAGCGGCTGCTGGCCGCCGGAGCGGACGTGATCGCGCTGGGGCGGCCCTTCCTCGCCAACCCGGACCTGATCCGCCGGTTGCGCACGGGGGCGCCGGTGAACCAGGTCCGGGACGCGTACCTGATGTACGTGGGCGGGGAGACGGGCTACACGGACTATCCGACGCTGGACGCCGTGGGCTGAGCCGCGTAGGCGACGAACAGGGAATCCGTCGGTCACTTCGAGACAGTCGTCGTCGCCGCCGGGAGACGCGGGTCACATGGGGCCATGTCACATCCTGCCGGGGCCGGTCCGTCGAGGGAGTGTAAGAAATCGGCAGAAGCTCAGGAGCTGATCATGAACGCTCGTCTCGACCTCTTCGGCAACAAGGCCGCCGCCACCTTCCTGCGGCACATCAACTCGGCAGGGAAGGTGGTCACCGACCTGGGGCTGCCCGCCGCGACCCAGGAGCTGGTCAAGATCCGGGCCAGCCAGATCAACGGGTGCGGCTTCTGCACCGACATGCACACCAAGGAGGCCACGGAGGCGGGGGAGACGGCGCTCCGGCTCAACCTGATCGCGGTGTGGCGCGAGGCCACCGTCTTCACCGATGCCGAGCGAGCCGCCCTGGAGCTGGCGGAGCAGGGGACCCGGATCGCGGACGCGGCCGGCGGGGTGCCGGACGACGTGTGGGCGAACGCCGCCGAGTACTACGACGAGGACCAGCTCGTCGCCCTGGTCGCCCTGATCGCCGTGATCAACGCGTACAACCGGCTGAACGTCATCGTGCAGCAGCCCGCGGGCGACTACCGGCCCGGCATGTTCGGCTGACCTCACCACCCGCGGCCGGGGCGCTCTCCCGGCCGCGGGGGCACGGGCCGGAAACCATGAGGAATGCCGCGCGGAAGCGCTCTCGCGTACCAGTCCGTACATTCCGTTCAGCCCCTGAACCGCTCCTTCCTGTTCGATTACAGTGCTTGCGCGGTCGCAGGCGGCAGGCCGGACGGAAGGGGCACGGTGAGCACAGGGACATCAGCTGTCTGGGGCCGTGCCCAGCAGCAGGACTTCCGCGGCCGGGTACGGGGATCCTTGCTCGGCGGGGCGATCGGGGACGCGCTCGGGGCGGGTGTCTCGGGGCTCACCCTGGAGGCGATTCGCGCCGCCCACGGTGTGGACGGGGTGGCCGACTTCGTCCCCGCGCACGGGAGGCGCGGCGCCGTCACCGCCGTCACGCAGCTCACCCTCTTCACCGTCGACGGGCTCATCCGCGCCCAGGTCCGCCGCGACACCGGCGCCTGGCATCCGCCGACCGACGTGCACCGCGCCCATCTGCGGTGGGCGGCCACCCAGAACGCCTGGGGGCCCGACGAACGCCGCAAGGACAACGGCTGGCTGGCCAGGGAGGAGTGGCTGTACACCCGCCGCGCCCCGACCCGTGAGTGCCTCGTCGGCTTCGGTGACACCACGATGGGCACCCTCGCCGTGCCCAAGAACCCCGCGGCACGGGACTCGGCCGCGCTCACCCGCTCCGCACCCTTCGGCCTGCTCGTCGGCTGGGAGCCCCAGCTCGTCCTCCAGCTGGCCGTCGAGTGCGCCGCCCAGACCCACGGCCACGCCACCGCCCAGCTCGCCGCCGGTGCCCTCGCCGTCATGGTGCACGGGCTGGCCCGCGGCGAGAGCCTGGACGGCTCGGTCCAGCACGCGCTCGCCCTGCTCGCCGAGCGTCCGGGCAGCGAGCAGGTCACCGAGGCGCTCCGGCAGGCCCTCGGCTCCGTACGCCAGGGGATACCCGGGCCTGCCCTCATCGAGGCGCTGGGCGACACCGACTCCGCGGAGGAGGTCCTCGCCGTGGCGCTGTACTGCGCGCTGGTGGGCGAGGACGTACGCCACGGGCTGCGGCTCGCCGTGAACCACTCCGGACCGTCCGCGGCGACGGGGGCCGTCTGCGGGGCCCTTCTCGGGGCGCTGCACGGGGAGACGGCGCTGCCGCCTGCCTGGCTGGCGGAGCTGGAGGGGCGCTCGACGCTTCTCGAACTCTCGGACGACTTCGCGATGGAGATGACCCAGGGGCCCGCCCTGCACAGCCCGACCGCGGTGGCCCCGGGCTGGCTGGCCCGCTACCCGCGGGACTGAGCGGGGGTTCCCCCGGAGGCCCGGGACGACGGAAGTGGGCGGGCGCCGCCGCGCCCGCCCACCGTTCAGGTGCCCCCCCGCGTGAGAGGCGGTCAGTCCTTCACGCCCTCCGGGACCCCCGTGCTCTCCGGGCCGGGCTTCTGCGCCGGTACGGCCGCCGCGGCGGCGGTGCCGCGGGGGCCACCGCCCTCCGTGTTGATCGTCTCGATGAGGGCGTCGCGCTCCGGGGTGTCCTCGGGCTTGACGAACCCGATGACGATGTAGAGCACGAGGGATATCGCCAGCGGCAGAGCCACCTGGTACTGCAGGGCGACGTCCGTCTTCACCGAACCGTCGAGGTTGTAGTTGGTGAAGAAGAAGGCGAGCAGCCCGGCCGCCCAGCTGGTGAGCGCCGCCGTCGGGCCGGACCGGCGGAACCTGCGCAGCATGCCCAGCATGAACGGGATGGCGATCGGGCCCATCAGCCCTGCCACCCACTTGATGACGACCGAGATGATGTCCTTGAACGTCGGCGAGTTGATCTGCGTCGCCAGCGCCATGGACAGGCCGAGGAAGGCGAGTGTGGACAGCCGCGCGGCCATGAGCCCGCTGCGGTTGCTCCAGGTGCGGGCCGCCTTGGAGAAGACCGGCGCGATGTCCCGGGTGAAGACCGCCGAGATGGCGTTGGCGTCGGAGGAGCACATGGCCATCGTGTGGGAGAAGAAACCGACGACGACCAGACCCAGGAGCCCGTGCGGCAGCAGCTGCTCGGTCATCAGGGCGTAACTGTCCGAGGCGTCCGGCTTCTTGGCCTCGACGAGCAGCGGTGCCACCCACATCGGGAAGAAGAGCACGACCGGCCAGACCAGCCACAGGGCGGCGGACAGGTAGGCCGAACGGGTCGCGGAGCGTGCGGAGTCCGTGGCCATGTAGCGCTGGGCCTGGTTCCACATGCCGCCGTTGTACTCGAAGGTCTTGATGAAGAGGTACGCCAGCAGGAAGGTCACCGTGTACGGGCCGGCCGTCGGCTCCGTGTGGCCCTCGGGCAGCTTGTCCCAGACCGTCCACAGCGAACTGAAGCCGCCGAGCTTGCTCATGACGATCACCAGCATGGCTACCCCGGCGAAGAGCTGGATGATGAACTGCCCGAGCTCGGTGAGCGCGTCGGCCCACAGCCCGCCGACCGTGCAGTAGACGGCCGTGATGATGCCGGTGATGAAGATGCCCTGGGTGAGGGTGATGCCGGTGAAGACGGAGAGCAGGGTGGCGATGGCGGCCCACTTGGCACCGACGTCCACGATCTTCAGCAGGAGTCCGGACCAGGCCAGGGCCTGCTGGGTCGGGACGTTGTAGCGGTCCTTGAGGTATTCGAGCGGCGAGGCCACGTGCAACCGCGACCGCAGCCTGTTGAGCCGGGGTGCGAAGAGCTTGGCGCCGATGCCGATACCGATCGCGATCGGCAGTGACCAGGTCACGAAGGACGTGACGCCGTACTGGTACGCGATCCCCGCGTAGCCGGTGAACATCACCGCGCTGTAGCCGGACATGTGGTGCGAGATGCCCGACAGCCACCACGGCATCTTGCCGCCGGCCGTGAAGAAGTCGCTGACGTTGTCCACGCGCTTGTGCGACCAGAGTCCGATCGCGACCATCACACCGAAGTAGCCGATGAGCACGGCCCAGTCGAGACTGTTCATGTGCCCCCTCCAGGGGTCCGCCTTGTGAACGGGAACGCACTTCGTCAGTACGGCCGTTCAGCGGGGCCCCGTGCGGGAACGGGGACTTCGGGGATTGAACCGCCTGTCCGGGTCCTCGGTCAAGGTTTTCTCGGTCAGGGATGTGAACGCGGATCAGTAAGGCGAACGATTTTACTCGTTCTTGACCTATCGAAGCGTTGTCGTGAACGTGACCACGGCCACACGATAAGCGGGCACTTCGTCAGGCTGTGCAGAGATCGACGCAAGGCAGGAACGCCCGAGAACGCAGAACGACCGCACGGGATGCGGGTCCCGTGCGGCCGGAGAAAGGGGAAAGCTGTATGTGACGCTTGCGCACCGATGGCACGGAGCGTGCTGTCGGTGCCGAATGCTGACGTGATGATGTGTGCGGTACGTCCATCGACGGCGCCGGTTCCGATGGCGGGTCGAGCCCCCTCGGCCAGGACGGCGGGCCAGTCGAGAGGGCTCCTGGCGGTCGTGTTCGGTGACCGGCCATGGTGCGGCGCGTGAGGACCGGCGTACCGGTCGGACGTACCGGTCAGGCGTTGATCGAACCCGACGCGACGTCGCGCACGAAGGTGTTCCACGCTCCCGACACGAAGGAGAGCGAGGGGCCTTCGGGGGCCTTCGAGTCGCGCACGGCGATGGCCTGCGTGACGGGCGACTTCACTTCGACGCACGCGCCGTTGCCGCCGGAGTACGTCGACTTCGTCCAGTTATCCGTAGCGCCCTGAAGAATGGCCATGTTCACTCCGGTTCAGAGAGTTGATGTGAGTGGCACCAACTTCGTTCCTGTTGGCGTGATCGACGCTACTCGCCAACATCGCGTGGTGGTGGGGCCGTTCACTCGACCGGATGGCATATTCCATGCGGGTCTTCCGCTGCGAGGTGGTGGCGGTGTATCGTCCCGCCCCCACCTCGCTTACATCGCAGCATTTCCCGCACAAACGGTCTTGTCGGGCAGGCCTGTTCCGGCGGGTACCCGGAGGCTCTCAGCGGGTGTATTCCTTGGCGATGTCGCCGATGAACTGGCGGGTCTGGTCCACGTTCAGCGCCTGCGCCCTCAGGTGCTCGTACATGACGCTGTAGCGCTGTACGTCGTTCGCCTTCTCCAGGTAGAGGTCGCTGGTCACGCCCTCGATGTACACGACGCTGGAGTCCGCGGCGTCGGGGAACTCCAGGATGGCGTACTGCCCGTTGATGCCGGGGTGCGCCCCCATGTCGAAGGGCAGCACCTGCACGGTCACATGGGGCAGTTGGGACTGCTCGATGAGGTGCTCCAGCTGTTCGATCATGACCTGCTTGCCGCCGACCAGCCGGCGCAGGGCGGACTCGTCGATGACCGCCCACAGGCGAAGGGGGTGCTCAGGGGCGTTGACGCGGTCCTGGCGGCGGGCCCGGACGTTCACCCGCTTCTCGATGTCGGACGGCGGCGCCTCGGGCAGGGCGCCGTTGATCAGGGCCTCCGCATAACCCCGGGTCTGCAACAGTCCGGGGACCACCTGGGGTTCGTACACCCGGAGGGACTCGGCGTCGGTCTCCAGCCCGATGTACACGCTGTACGGGATGTCGCCGAAGGCGTGCCACCAGCCCTGCTGGCGGGAGTCCTTGGCCATCTGCATCAGCGAGTCGACGATGCGGTGGTCCTCGACCTCGTAGACCCCGCAGAGATCGCGTACGTCGCGCTGGCTGATCGAGCGGCGGCCGTTCTCCAGCCGGCTGATCTTCGACTGCGAGACCAGCAGGCGCTCCGCCACCTCCTCGGCCGTCATGCCCTTGATCTCGCGGAGGCGGCGCAGTTCCTGGCCCAGCCGGCGTCGCCTGACAGTGGGATTGACGTTGGTCGGCACGGGAACGGCACCTCCGGCTATGCAGCTGATGTAGCTGTGCGTATCTGCTTGCTCAGCAGATTGCCACCCGGGGCCCCGGCCGCGCTGGGAAATGGCCACACGCAATCAGCGCAGGCAAGAGCGCGGGGCAGCCGGTGGATCCGGCTGCCCCGCGCCTGGTGCGGCTCCCGAACCGGGTCATGGGGACGTCGGTGCGGCGATATGGCGGTATTCGGTACTCCGCGCCAAGTGTCCGCGCGGTCGTGCTGTCAGTGGACGGAGGTGTGCGCCATGCTGCCGCGACGCGCTTGTGCTTGCGGCTGCAACGGCACGCCTGCCGTCTGCTGATTACGGCGTGGCTGGACGGCCACGCCGTTCTGGACGTCCATCACGGCGTGCGCCACGAGACCGCCCATCGGGTCGTGTCTGATCAGGTCCCGGAGCCGGGAGCGCGATGAGCGCCCCTCGTTCCCGGGGTACAGGTGCTTGCCGAGTCCGACCGCGTGGGCCAGTGCGGCGAGCGCCGCGGTCCGCGGGTCCGGCGGTACGCCGGTGCGGATCGCGTTGTCCAGCCGGGCTCGGATGTCCCGGCTGATTGCCGTGTCCGTCGCCTGGTAGCGAGTCGTCGGCAGCACTCCGCACATCTGGCCCGCCACGGCATGAACCATGCCGCACCGCTCCAGATGAGCGAGGTAGATCTGGCGAAGTCCCAGCCGGGGCCCGCCGATCCAGTGGACCGCCCGAACCGGACTGCCACGACGGCGCAGCAGTTCCAGTGCGGAGTCCAGAGTCGGATCTCCTGTCGGCCGTGGCATCACCACGGCGATACGATCCCCGTCAGGGGCTATCCGTCCTGCCAGAGCCAGCTCCACTAGCTGTGCCCCGGCCAGGCCGAGGTCGAGCGACTGCGGCTGCGCTGTGGTACCCGTGGTCGGGTCCAGAGCGAGCAGCAGAAGCTCCTCCGGAATTGTTCTGCGGCTCCTGCCCATCCATGCCTCCCCGCGTGGATGAATGACAGGGTGACCCCTCTCACATTGGTCTGTCGAGGGTGCCTGGGTGCTTTGTGAGGGAACCGTTAGGTATGTCGTTCTCGTCTAGCGGCTCGGTCAAGGGTTCACACAGGACACTGGTAGATGGTTCGGACAGTGCGGGCATGTCCCCGCGGCTCATCAAGGAGGTATCGGTGGCGGGCGAGTCCCCCGGCAAGTCGGAGCAGCGGAAGTCGTCGGGGTCGGCGGAGGAACGCGATCCGCGTCTCGCCGTGTTCCGTGAACCGGGCGCTGCGGCGGACAGGAGTACGGCGGACGGGGCGACAGGCACCGCGAAGGACAGCGAGACGGCTGTCTTCCGCCTGCCGCACCCCGCGGAGGCCGACGCCTCCGGGGGCGCCTCCGGCGCCTCGGAGGGCGCAGAGGGCCCTGAGAGGGCCTCCACGCCCCGTGAGGCGGCCGGGGAGGCCGAGAAGGCGGAGGACGCGGCAGGGGAGGCCACGGCGGTGCCTGAGGCGCCCTCGGCGGTTTCCTCCGAGGGGGCGAAGCCGGACTCCGGCACCGAGGCCGAAGCAGAGGTCGAGGCTGATTCCGGCCGTTCCGGCGCCGAGGCGGACTCCGGCTCCGAGGCCGGGTCCGATTCAGGCTCCGAGCGCGAGGAGGCCGTCGACGCCGACGGCGCAGAGTCGGATGGCGAGTCCGAGGCCGGCTCCGAGGCCGGATCGACGCCCACCGACGCCCGGCTGCGTGCCGCCGTCGCGGCATGGGTGGCGACCGGGCCCGACGAGGAAGCCGCAGGTCGCAGCGGTGCGGCCGAAGGTGCCGACAAGCCGTCCGAGGACGACGGCAAGGTGTCCGCGAGCGGCGGTGGGGATCCGGCCGGCACCGAGGAGATGAAGACGGAGAGCGCCGACGACGAAATGTCGTCGGACGCCGACGTGACCCCGGCCGGCGACGACGACTCGTCGGCGGACGAGGACGCCGGGACACCGGCCGCTCCCGCCGCCGGGACCCGGGCCGGCGAGGACGCCGAAGCCCCGGCCGGCAGCGATGCCAAGGCCCCGGCCGGCAGCGACACCAAGGGCTCCGACGACGCCGAGGAGCCCACGGACGCCGAGGAGCCCACGGACGCCGAGGAGCCCACGGACGCCGAGGAGCCCACGGACGCCGAGAAGCTCACGGACACCGAGGAGCCCACGGACGCCGAGGCATCCGACGCGGCCACCGGGTCCGCGGACGCCGAGGCCGACGCACCGGCCACCCGCGCCTCCGGCGACGCCCCCCGGGTCCCGAAGACCCGCGAGGAGGCCTCCCCTGCCCAGGAGGCGGACCCCGCGCGCGACGGGCGAGGAATCGATCATCCGACGGCCGTCTTCAAGGCGCCGCGGGCCGAGCAGATCGACCACCCGACGACCGCGCTGAAGCTCCCGCCGAAGGAGAAGGCGGCCGCGCGTAAGCCCGCCTCCTGGGCCGCCAAGGACTCCGGAGCCCCCGGGGCGCCCGAGGCCCCCGCCGAGCGGACCAGCAAGTTCGTCCCGCTGCGCTCGGACGACGTACGCCCCGCGCCCGTGGTCGGTCCCACGGTCACCCCGGACGTCGCGGCCGGACCCGGCACCCCCGCGAGCCCCGGGGCGGGTTTCGCCGAGGCCGAGCGGACCAGGCAGCAGCCCATGCCGCCCAGGCCGCCGCTCGACCTGCTCGCCGAGCTGACGAACACTCCGCCGCCCCCGGAGACCCCCGTCCGCACCGCGGTCCGGCGGGTGAAGATCTGGACGCCGCTCCTCCTGCTCGTCCTGGTCATCTTTGCGATCGCGCAGGCGATGCGTCCGCTGCCCGACCCCACGCTGACCCTCTCCGCCTCACCCACGTACGCCTTCGGCGGCGAGAA
The DNA here is from genome assembly GCF_044751065.1 of Streptomyces sp. NPDC088746. Lineage (NCBI taxonomy): Bacteria > Bacillati > Actinomycetota > Actinomycetes > Kitasatosporales > Streptomycetaceae > Streptomyces > Streptomyces sp. NPDC088746. Next base: position 256,755 of record NZ_JBIVLA010000008.1, on the reverse strand, counting down.
GCTGGACATGCCGTGGCCGGAGGACGGACAGGGTGCCGTGGAGGTCGAGGGTGTCGGCACCATCGGCACGTACGGCAAGGAGAAGTCCGCGCCGATCGCGAGCGTCGCGAAGATCATGACGGCCTACGTGATCCTCCAGGGCCACCCGATCACCGGCAAGCAGGCGGGCGACCAGATCGTGGTCGACGCGAAGGCCGGCGACGAGGCGAACAGGCCTGACGAGTCGACGGCGCCCATCAAGGAGGGCCAGAAGTACACGGAGCGTCAGATGCTCCAGCTTCTGATGATCCCGTCCGGCAACAACGTGGCGCGGCTCCTGGCCCGCTGGGACGCCGACACCGAGAAGGCGTTCGTCGAGAAGATGAACGCGGCGGCCGAGGACCTCGGGATGACGAACTCGGTGTACACGGACCCCAGCGGTCTCGAGGCCACCACCCGGTCCACCCCCGCGGACCAGCTCAAGCTGGCCAAGGCGGTCATGCAGAACGACGTCTTCCGCGAGATCGTGAACATGCCGCAGGCCGAGATCCCGGGCATCGGCAAGATGATCTACAACAACAACAACATCCTGCTGGAGCCCGGCGTCAGCGGCATCAAGACCGGTTCGTCGACCCCCGCCGGCGGCAACCTCATCTGGACGGCCGACACGGTCATCGACGGCAAGACCCGGCGGATCATCGGCGCGGTGATGGGTGCCGACGTCGACGGGACCCTGGACGCCAAGCTGCAGCGCGCCCTGCAGAGCAGCCTGGCGCTGATCCGGACCGCCCAGGAGGGCGTCGACTCCGCCACCGTCGTCAAGAAGGGCCAGGTCGTCGGTTACGTCGACAACGGCTTCGGCGGGCAGACGCCGGTGGTCGCGACCAAGGACCTCAAGGCCGTCGGCTGGGGCGGGCTCGAGGTGGATCTCAAGCTGACCGACGGCGGCGAGGTGCCCGCCCACACGGCGAAGGCGGGCACCGTCGTCGGCGAGGTGACGGTCGGTACCGGGACGGGCAAGGTCTCCGCCCCGGTCGCCCTCCAGAGCGAGATGACGGAACCGGGCTTCGGCGACAAGCTCACCCGCATCACCTGACGGCCGCCCCCCTGTCCCCGCCCCCGCGGGGACAGGGGCGTGTCCCCCATAGGGCAGCGCGGCGAAAATGCCGCGTGCTAGCGTCCCAAAGGCAACGGTCGGGCGTCGGGACGCGTCCTTCCGAGTACGGATGAGGCCGTGCGGTACATGGACGGTTCGGCAGGCCCGGGCGAGGACGGGGAGAGTCGCAGTGACCACCGCTGAGCCGACACGGGCCGAGACCGGCCCGCCCGCCGGGAGCAGCCCGGTCCGGATCCCGGCCCAGTCCACCGGTGGCGGCGACGGTCCCGACAGCTCGATACGGAGCCGTCTCCTGCGCCACCCGGTCCTGCTGACCACCGCGGTCGCCGCGGCCGTGCACCTCCTCTGGTTCTTCTTCTTCGCGAACAGCGGCGGTGACATCGCCGCCCAGGACGCCTGGTCCGAGTTCGTCGGCCGCCACCCCGGTACGGCGTACAACCTCGCCTGGTACGGGGGCATGCACCCGGTCTCGTACAGCGTGGTGTCGCCCTACCTGATGTCGGTGCTCGGCGTCCGGTCGACGATGATGATCGCCGGCACGGTGTCCTCGGCGCTCACCGCCCTGATCCTGGTGCGGGTCCCCGCGGTCCGTAACCCGGTCGCGTGCGCGCTCGCCGGGGTCTTCGCGTACCTGTGCAACGCCCTGTCCGGCCGGGTGACGTTCGGGCTCGGCATGATGTTCGCGCTCGGTGCCGTCGCCGCCGTCTTCTGCTGGCCCCACCGCTGGCGCTACAAGCGGTGGGCGAAGGCCGGGATCGCCGCGCCGCTGGCCGGGCTCGCCACGGCGGGCAGCCCCGTCGCCGGGCTCTTCCTCGGTGTCGTCGCCGCGGCGCTCTTCCTGAACAAACGGCGCCCCGGGGCGTACGCGCTGGGTCTGGCCCCCGTCGCGGTGGTGGTCCTGTCCTCGTGGCTGTTCCCGTTCTCGGGCACCCAGCCGATGGCCCTGGGCACCCTGTCACTGCCGTTCCTGTACTCGGTCTTCGTCTTCTTCCTGGTCCCCCGCGACTGGCGCACCGTGCGGACGGCCGCCGCGGTCTACGGCGCCGGGACGCTGCTGACCTATGTGGTCGACTCGCAGATCGGCTCGAACGTCTCGCGCATGGCGATGCTGTTCGCCGGTGTCGTCCTGCTCGCCGCGCTCCCGTACACGGCTCCGCGCACCCGGCGCTGGTACGCGCTGCTCCTCGTCTTCGCGGGGCTGAACTTCTGGATCGGTTTCAAGGGTGTCGACGACATCGTGCGTACCGCCCCCGACGCGTCCTGGAACCGTTCGCTGGCCCCGCTGGTCAACCAGCTCCAGAGGGTGGGGGCGGAGCGGGGCAGGGTCGAGGTCGTACCCCCCAGCAGCCACCGTGAGGCCTCGGCGCTCGTGCCGTACGTGAATCTGGCGCGCGGCTGGAACCGGCAGGCCGACATGAAGCGCAACCCGCTCTTCTACGACGACACCCTCAACTCCATGAACTACCGCGAGTGGCTGGACCGCTGGGCCGTGCACTACGTGGTGCTGCCCACCGGGAAGCCGGACTCGGGGGCCGAGCAGGAGACCGCGCTCGTCGAGAAGGGACTGCCGTATCTGAAGGCGGTCTGGAGCGACGCCAACTGGAAGGTGTTCCGGGTCCTGGACCCGGTGCCGCTCGCCGATCCGCCCGCGACGGTGGAGCGGGCCGGTGACGACAGGCTGACGATCCGCGTGCGGTCGGCGGGCCGGGTCCTGATCCGGATCCCGTACTCCCGGTGGCTGGCCGTCGTCGACGAGGACGGCAAGGGAGTGGAGCGGCCGCAGGAGACGGAGGCGTCCAAGAAGCGTTCGGAGGAGGACGGGAACGCTCCGAAGGAGTTCACCAACGATCACGGCTGTCTGATCAAGGTGGAGGAGGACGCGGACGGCGACGAGTGGACCGAGCTGCTCGCACCGCGCCCGGGGGTCTACCGCCTGGCGGGGCCGTACCAGTTCCAGCCGGGTACGCCCTGTCCCGAGGAACTGCGCCAATAAGTGCGGGAACTCTCCCTCCGGGCTCGCCGCACTGGCATGGTGTGCTGCCATGAGGTGCCAACATTGCGGCGGTGAACACATCGGTCCGCTGCCGGGCATGGTCTGCCCCCGGTGCGGTTCCGTGGAGCGCTCGCCTCGCGGCAGCGGTTCCTGGATCGCCGAGGAGACGCTGGCGGGCCGGTTCTCCACGCTGCCCCGGCGGCGGAAGGCGCTGCTCGTGGCGGGAGTCGTCGTGGCCGCGGGCAGTCTGGCGACCGCCGTGTCGCTGATCGCCACGGGTGCCGGAGGCGCGCGCCCGGAGGCGGCCGGCCGGGCCGGCGCCGTGCCCGTACCGATCGGCGGCGGGGCCCCGACCCGGATCGGGCCCGGGGACGGCGTACCGGAGCCCTCTGCCGGCCCGGGCCGCTACCGCTACACGGAGTGGGCCGGGCCCGGCTGCACCACGGGCGGCTACGCGGAGCGCGGGCGCTTCGAGAACGGCGACGCGGGCTGGTACACCGTCGACTCGGGCGGCTTCGCGGACGGTCCGTGCGACGGCCGGTTCAGCGCCGTCCCGATGTCGGGGAGCCCGGGCCAGGACCGGGGGAGCAGCGCCGTCTGGACCTGGCACCTCGGTGACGGCTTCCGTGAGTGCGCCCTGACGGTCTTCGTGCCGAGCAGCGTCCGCGACCGGGACGTGGCGGGCGATCCGACCGTCTACCGGGTCCTGTCCGACCCGGACGACACCGACTCGGCCTATACGGGCTTCGCCGTGCACCAGCCGGAGCACCGGGGGACCGCCGTCGACGTACGGAGCTACCCGGTCAAGGGGGACACCTTCGCGGTGCAGATGGTCGACCGGGGCCGGGACTGGGGTGACGCGGAGCTGGTGGGCGCGCACCACGCGGCGGCCCAGCTGAAGGCCTCCTGCCGCTGACGAGTTCACCGGACGAACGGGCCGTCCCGTTCCGCCAGGTGTGCGGCAGGGCCGGCGGCCCGGAGCACCACCTCCAGTGCGCGGTCCGGGTCGGAGGCGTAACAGCCGCTGGCCCAGGCGGCGTTGGCCTCGATGACCGCCCAGTGGCCTCCGTCGGTGACTCCGACGTCGACGACGATCGCGGACGGCAGGGTGTGCCCCACCGCGGCGAGCAGTTCCGTGCCGAACGCGTGGGCCGCGGCGGACAGCGGCGCCGGGTGCAGCCGCCCCGAGACGGCGTAGCGGCTGCCGGTGTGAACCTGCCCGTCGAGCAGATACAGCCGGTACTCCGCGTCGAACGCGACGACATCGCTCACCAGCACCACCGTCTCCGGAGCGACCGCGTCCGGCCCCGGCAGCCGGGATCCGTCCGCGTAGACCAGCGCCGGGATGCCCTTGTCGTTCGGCGACTTGACGAAGACCGGGCGGCGCAGCCCGTACGCCTCGCGGATGGGCACGGCCCGGATCTCGCGCCGGACGAAGTCGGCGGGCAGCCGGGCCAGCCAGTCGGCGGGGGCCTCGAGCGGGGCGACACCCAGGGCGGGGGCCACGGCGTCGGCGAAGGAGGGGCCGGCGTGCAGATACGCGCTCCCGCCGCGCAGCCCCACGGGGACCTCGTGGTCCGGCAGCCGCACGGTGTGCAGTCCCCGCCGCCGGGCGCTGTCGCGGAGGGTCCGGGCCGAGGCGGTGAGACGGGGCGGGAGTACGAGGGTCATGGGCAGGGATCCTGCCGCAGCGGGGGAGGCGCGGCCCACCGGATTTCGCTCGACAGCCCCACCCGGTTCGGCTTGCATGGGCCGGATGCACGCCGATGAGACCAAGACCGACACAGCGCTCGTACGGCGCCTGCTCGCCGGGCAGTTCCCCGCGTGGGCGGATCTCCCCGTCGAGAGGGTCGGCTCCCACGGGACGGTCAACGCCATCTACCGGCTGGGCACCGATATGGCCGTACGGCTGCCCCGTATCGAGGGCGGCTCGAAGGACGTGGCGACGGAGAGCCGCTGGCTGCCCCGCCTCGCCCCGCACCTCCCCTTCGCCGTCCCCACACCCCTGGCCGAGGGTGTGCCCGCCGAGGGCTACCCCTGGTCCTGGTCGGTCTGCCGCTGGCTCGACGGCACCAACCCGGCCCCCGGTGCGGGCGGTGCCGAACTGGCCGCCGACATCGCGGAGTTCGTCCTCGCGCTGCGCGGTGTGGACCCCGCCGGGGCCCCGCCGGCCTACCGCAGCGAACCGCTGGCCTCACGGGGCACGGCCACCCGGGCCGCTCTGGACGCGCTGCACGGCGTCATCGACACCGGGGCGGCGGCCGCCGCGTGGTCGGAAGCCCTGCGGGCCCCCGCACCGCAGGGCCCGGCCGTATGGGTCCACGGGGACCTCCAGCCGGGCAACGTCCTGGTCTCGGGCGGCCGGCTGAGCGCGGTCATCGACTTCGGCTGCATGGGCCTGGCCGACCCCGCGGTCGACCTGATCCCCGGCTGGTATTTGCTGCGGGCCGGGGCGAGGCGGATCTTCCGTACGCGGGTGGGGGTGGACGCGGAGACGTGGGCACGGGGGAGGGGCTGGGCCCTGTCGATCGCGCTCATGGAGCTCTCGTACTACCGGACGTCGAACCCGGTGATGGCGGGGACGGCCCGGCGGGTGATCGGCGAGATCCTGGAGGAGACGAGGCGGGCGCCCTTGTGACGCCGGGCGCGATGCCCGCATGGCGTGCGAAGCGCCGATGCAGGGGGCTTGACGGAATCGCACGGTCGTGGCGACCGCTGCGGGCCGGCGGTCGTCGAGGAGCCTCGAGCTCCTCGCAGCTCGCACGCCACGGACATCGAGGCAACGACGGCTGACCCGAAGGGACGAGGCGCCGCCGAGAGGAGGCACGACGAGGCCTTCAGTGCTGTCGCCCATCTGACACCTGAGGAGGTGAGCCGGGTCGCGGACGTGATCCGACAGGCGCTCGTGCGCTGCCGGGCCCGCGAACAGCGCCCCCTGGCCCGGCCGGACGGTGCTCGACCGGTGGCCCTCGGCACCCGGCTGTTCCCCCTGTTTCCCCACACGGCGGACGACGCGGACCAGGCCTGAAAGCCGCATCCGGCGCACCGGACTCTTCGTGCCGTGCCCGCCCCGGCCGGGGCGCCGAGCTGGTGCGTGCACAGGCCCACCGTGCTGTACTGACGACGTGGAGCGAAAGCACGCACTGGCAGCGGTCACCCACCTGAGGCGGCCCGGCGGGGCGGCCTCGGACAGTGAGAACGACCGGCGGGCCGAGCGGGTGCGCACCCGGGTCCGGCTCATGATCGAGATCACGGCGAAGGCCGGGGTCTACCGCAAGGGGCTGGTCGAGGCAGCTCGCCGCCTCAGCCCGGAGGAAGCGGTGGTCCTCTCGGATCTCGAGCGCCACGGACTGCAGGTGCCCCAGTTGCACGACGTGCTGTGCGGCGGACATGTGCTGGTGGACGAACCGCAGCTGTACGAGGAATGGCGGTTCGCCGAGGTGAGTCACGAGCGGCTGTCCAGCCACCACCGTGACATCGACAAGGCGCTCTACCCGGACATCGGGATGCGCGGGGCCGTGGTGCGGGAGAAGCTGCACGGGCGCACCGCCCAGGGAACCTGGGTGCAGTTGGAGAAGACACCGGCCGCTTTCGGCGGGCGGAGGCTCCCCAGCGTGAGCGACCTCCGCCACCTCATGGATTATGTGGTCTACCGGATCACACGCAGCAACGTCGGGCCCTGGGGACTGTCGCGGATGACGGAACGGCGGCCGCTCTACCTGTCGCCGTCCCTCGCCGTGGCGACGTCCCTGACGCCCCCGGTCGCGCGGGTGCTGACCCAGGCGCTGCGCCGGATCGAGGAGGGGGACGACGCCTCCGCTGTCTCCACCGACCTGGCGGTCCGGTTCCCGCCCCCGGACCGGGAGGACCTGGCCGGCGAGCTGGGACAGTCGCTGTCCGGCAGGGCGGGCCGTGGGCTGTTCGGCAATTCCGAGGTCTGGGTGACCGAGACCCTCTCGCGCAGCGCCGCCGCGGTGCTCCGTGAGAGTCGCGTACCGCCCGCGGTGCCGCTGTTGCAGCCGGGAGGGCCGTCATGAGCGACGACGGTCAGCGCGAGGTTCCCGCCGCGGAACCGTCGGACGCGGGTGCGGCCTCCGCCCCGTCGGGGCTGGTGTCGGCGGTGGTGAACCTGGTCGGTACAGGACCGGTGCTGCTCGGGGCGTACACCGTCGCGGAGCTCACCGCCGTGGACGCGATCGTGGACTTCCTGGAGGCCAGGCCGTCGGACGAGGTGATCGCCGAGGCCGTCCGCTCGCTGGCGGCCCGGCAGCTGCTGCTGGCGGGTGACACGGGCGAGCAGGTCCAGGTGCAGGGAGACCTGGGCATCGCCGTGGCGTTCCAGCAGAGGGCCCGCAAGGTGCTCGACGCCCGTACGACCGGGTCGGGTCCGGGTGAGCCGTGGCGCATCCTGTTGCTGCCCCAACCCGAGCGGATCTGCCTCATGGTGCGCATCGACGCGCTCGGCGTCCATCAGCTGGGTCTGTACAAGCTCAAGGAAGCCCTGGACACGCTCACCGAGTGGCTGCCGCGAGGCTCGTCGGCGGGCCCCGGTGAGGCGGTGGACGCCGAGGCGGTGCTCGCCGTCTCGGAGCGCTCCGCGCTGATCACCGTCACCGACTACACGGCGCAGGGATCGACCGAGACCGCGGGCAGCAGCAGGGACCTGGTGCTGGCCCGCAGTGGCGGACGGCTGCATGCCCTTGTCCGGAGCCCCGGCGACCGGGAGAAGCTGGTGCCGGACCCCGAGGGGGGCAAGGACAACGTCCGTGACCGCCTGGTCGGTCTGCTCAGGTGAACGGCTGATGGGCGGTGGGGGGTTCGGGCGCGCGGCCGCGTCTGCCGGCCGTTCACCCTCCCCGGTCACCTCGCTGCCGGGAGACCTACGGGGGCCCATGCGCGAGCCGCTGACGAGCGTCGCGAGCACGGTCGCGGCGAGGCCGGTGTCTCCCTGCGGCGGCCGGCTCTCCACGGAGTGAAGCCGGATCGGGGGACGACGCCGCCACCGCGCAGTGGCCCGGTGTTCGCGTTCCGGGTCGCGGTGGACGACTCCCGATCGCGGTGCGAAGCCTTGACGGCTGCCCGGCCCCCTCGTACTGTCGCGCCTGGCCAGGATTGAAACGACTCAATGAAACGAATCACCCCCCGGCGTAAGAGGGTTGTCGATGAAGGTACGGAGATGGGCCGTAGCGCTCCTGGCGGGGGTGCTGGCCGTCGGCACGGGAGTGGACGCGCAGGCGGCCCGGTCCGGCCACGCCGGGCAGGGAGCGGGAGACGCACAGCTGGAGCGGCTGGACCGGGGACTGGTCGCCGTCTCCAGCGCGGAGGGAGTGTTCCTGAGCTGGCGCCTCCTCGGCTCGGAGGTCACCGGGCACACCGACACCGGCCTGGCCGGCGCCGACTTCCGGGTCTACCGTGACGGCAGGCCGATAGCCACCGTCACCGACAGCACCAACTACCTCGACCGGCAAGGCGCTTCCGACGCCGAGTACCGCGTCGCCGCCATCGTCGACGGCCGGGAGGCCCGGCGCGGCGATCCCGTCTCACCGTGGGCCGACGGGTTCTACGACCTGCCGCTGCGCAAGCCCGCCGGCGGCGTCACACCCGCGGGCGAGGCCTACACCTACTCCGCCAACGACATGAGCGTCGGCGATGTGGACGGCGACGGCCGGTACGAGTACGTCGTCAAGTGGGACCCGTCCAACTCCAAGGACGTCTCCCAGGCCGGGTACACCGGCCGTACCTACATCGACACCTACCGCCTCGACGGCACGCTGCTGAACCGTATCGACCTGGGACCCAACATCAGGGCGGGCGCCCATTACACCCAGTTCCTGGTCTACGACTTCGACGGCGACGGCCGCTCGGAGATGATGTTCAAGACCGCCCCCGGCACCAGGAGCATCCGCTACCGCGCGGACGGAAGCGTCGCATCCGAGCGGTACATCACCATGCCCCGCGCCGACGTCAGGGCCGGGTACGCGCACACCGACGACTATCGCCTGAGCGCGGCCGACTACCGCGACCACCTGGTCGGGATGTTCCGCGACTGGCAGCAGCACCCCGAGGTCGCCGCCGGTGACTGGCCCGCCACCCTGGAGTCGGCGTTCGGTATCGAGGACCGTTACGCCTATCCGCTCTCCCGGGCGGACGCCGAGGCGCTGGCGGACCACTTCATCGACGTCTACGCGCCCAGCCGCAGCACCAGGAACAACCTGCGCGCCTTCGAGGGGTTCATCCTCGACGGGCCCGAGTACCTGACCGTCTTCGACGGCGCCACGGGCCGCGAGCTGGACACCGTCCGCTACGAGCCCGGCCGGCACGACGACGGGCTGATGTGGGGTGACTACGCCATGAGCCGGATCGAGCCGGGCAACCGGGTCGACCGCTTCCTGTCCGGAGTCGCCTACCTCGACGGCCGGCACCCCTCCGCGGTGTTCGCCCGCGGCTACTACACCCGCACCACCCTGGCCGCCTACCGGTGGGACGGCCGAAGCCTGCGCAAGGACTGGGACGTGGACAGCGGCTTCACCCCGATGTCCAACCCGTTCAACGACTCCCCGCACGGCGTCGACGGCACCGATCCGGAGTTCGGCACCCTCACCACCCAGGGCTTCCACTCCCTCAGCGCGGCCGACGTGGACGGCGACGGCCGCCAGGAGATCGTCTACGGCTCGGCCACCATCGACGACGACGGCACCCTGCTCTACAGCTCCTCCGGCACCATGCCGCCCCAGAGCCCGGCCCCCGGCCGGGACGCGCGGCTCGGCCACGGCGACGCCATGCACGTGACCGACATCGACCCCGACCACCCCGGCATGGAGATCTACACCGTGCACGAGGGCGGCACCTCGGCACCCTACGGTTATGCGCTGCGCGACGCCGCGACGGGCGAGGTGCTGTACGGCGCGTACAGCGGCCGGGACACCGGGCGCGGCATGGTCGGCGATGTGGACCCGAGTCACCCGGGCCTCGAGACCTGGGCCTCGATGCCGGGCGGCTCGGACGGCTCCGGGCTGTGGACCGCGGCCGGCGAACCGGTCGGAACGGCCACCCCGGGCACCAACATGAGCATCAGGTGGGCGGGCGACCTGACCACCCAGCTGGTGGACGGCTCGGGCGATGCCACGCCCACGGTGAACGACTGGCGGCGCGGCACCCGGCTGACCGCCACGGACACCAGGACCGGCAACGGCACCAAGGGCAACCCCTCGCTGGTGGCCGACGTCCTCGGCGACTGGCGCGAGGAAATGCTGGTGCGCACGGCGGACAGCTCGGCGATCCGGATGTATCTCAGCACCGAGCTCACCGGGCACAAGATGTACACCCTCATGCACGACGCCCAGTACCGCGCCGAGGTGGCGCGGCAGCAGACCGCGTACAACCAACCGGCGTACCCGGGCTTCTACCTGGCCTCGGACACCGACTGGTCCGAGGTCCCGCTGCCGGGCCGCCGCCGCTGAACCCTCGCTCCCGGTCTTCGTCGCCAACGGCCTCGGCATCGCGCTGCTTCCCGAACTGGTGATCCCGCCGAGCGAAGGCATCGCGATCGTCTCTCTGCACGAGGGCATCACCTGGGAGTTCAACGTCGTGACGCGGACCTCGGCCGGCGAAGCCACCGCGGCTCTGCTCGGACGGCTGCTCGCGGCCTACTGAGCCGTGTCCCCGGCGCTTTCATCGCCCGTCAGATGTCGCTGACTGTGTTCCCCGCCGGGGGCGGCCCGAAGATGTGGCGGCGCTCGTGGCGTTCCTCGCCGGGCCCTCCGCATCGTTCATCACGGGGCAATCAGTCCACGTCGACGGCGGCTGGCTGATGCACTGAGACCGTCAACGAGCAAGGAGACAGAGCCGAATGATCGAACGAGTCCGAGCCGTCCTCGTCACCGAGCACGACACGATGCTGGTCATCCGCCGTACCAAGCCCGGAGTTCCCGTGTACTGGGTGCTTCCCGGTGGAGGAGTCGAAGCCGAAGACGAGTCCCGTGAGGCCGCCCTCTATCGGGAGATCCACGAGGAGATCGCAGGGAAGGCCGACATCGTCCGCCTCCTGCACACGATGGAGTCCGACGACGAGCGCCAGCTCTTCTACCTCACCCGCATCGCGACCTGGTCCTTCGCCGACCGCACCGGGCCCGAGTTCAGCGCAGAGGGCCGGGGCGAGTACGCACTGGAGGAGGTCCCGCTGACCGTGGAGGGGATCGACGGCATCGATCTCAAGCCCGAGGAGATCGCCCACGTTCTCCGAGGTGCCCTCGGTGACGGATCCCTCTCAGGTCTCGCCACGGCCTGACAGACGAACGTGAGAATGCCGGCGGGGCCGGCGCCCGGGCGTTGGCCCCGTCGGGGCGGGCCTGGGGGAGCCGGAAGGGTCTTCACCCGTGAGAACGGAGAACTGCCCCGCTCACCACCACACCGCCGTTCATCGGCTGTATGAGGAGAAACCTCTTCCGCCCATCCGGCTTCGCTGACGCTCGAACGTTCCGCACGGAAGCCGTCACGCCCCCACCGTCCACACGTTGTGTATGTGGAGACGACATCACCTCGGGGCCGCTTGCCGGGCAGAGCTTCAAGACGCCGACCGGGGCGGCGCGAGCGGTGGTGGCGTACTACAAGCCCGACGTGAACCCGAACCGCAACGGCTGGTCGTTCTGGCTGCTCGATGATGGGTCCGGCGGGCTGCTGCAGACCATCCGGCACTCTGCGTAAGGCTGCCCTGGGCAACCTGTTCCAGGACTTCCTGCCATGGGTGGGGATGTGGGCGCAGTGGCACGCCTGGGGCACGGCTCCTGAAACGACGAAGGGCCAGCCCGGGAGGAAACCCCTCCCGACCTGGCCCTTCTGTCTGTGCCCCCGGCAGGATTCGAACCTGCGACACCCGCTTTAGGAGAGCGGTGCTCTATCCCCTGAGCTACGAAGGCGCGGCCCAGGAAACGGGTGTCGGGTCCCTGTGGACCCAGGTACTCGGTTCCTTTGAGCCGTGCGGTGCGAGGGCGTGGCCCTGCACCGGGATCAGTGTAGCGGGTGGGCGCGTTCCGTGATGGGGGCGTCCCGGCCCTGCCTGGGCGCCGCTCTCGCGTTCAGCGGCCGCGGCCCGAGGTCGTCTCTTCCGTCGCGTCGAACTCCTGCCGCGCCTTCTCGACACGCGGCAGGTTGTCCGCGGACCAGTCCGCGAGGTGGGCGAAGAGCGGTGCCAGGCTGCTTCCGAGGTCGGTGATCTCGTACTCCACCCTGGGGGGCACCTCCGGGTGGTACGTCCGCAGCACCAGGCCGTCGCGCTCCATCTGCCGCAGGCGCTGGGTGAGCACCTTCGGGGTGATGGTGCCGATGTTGCGCTGCAGTACGACGAAGCGCTGGCGCCCGTAAGCGTGGAGAGTCCAGAGGATCGGCGTCGTCCACCGGCTGAAGACGATGTCGAGCACCGGGGCGATGGGACATGCCTGCTCCGAGGTCACTCCCTGCGCGGGGGCGGCCCAGGCGCCCGGTCGTGCGGTGCTGGTGGTCATACGAGCCCTCCGGATAGTCACTTTCCTCTAGGTACCTACTTTATTCAGGATGCTAGCTTCCCGGAAGAAGCCACAGAACGCCGATGTCACCGGCGCTGTCTGTTGGCGGTTCTCCGTCCCCTGTCGAGGAGCAGTCTCATGATCGTTGTCACCGGATCCACCGGAAACGTGGGCCGCGCGCTGGTCGCCGCCCTCACCGCCCGGGGCGAGGAGGTCACCGCCGTCTCGCGTGGGCCGCTCCCCGCCGAGCTGCCCGAAGGCGCTCGCCACGTGCGGGCGGACCTGGGGGTGGCGGAAAGCCTCCGCGGCGTACTGAAGGGTGCCGACGCGTTGTTCATCCTGTTGGCCGGGGAGATGCTGACCGGCGGCGAGAGCGCCGGGACCCTGCTGGGCATCGCCAGGGAGGAGGGGGTCCGCAAGGTCGTCCTGCTCTCCTCGCAGATCACCACGACCCGCCCGGAGGCGGTTTCGCACGGCCGGCTGCGGGAGTTCGAGCACGCCGTCCGCGACTCGGGCCTGGAGTGGACGATTCTGCGGCCCGGCGGATTCGCCTCCAACGCCTTCGCGTGGGCCGATTCGGTACGCACCGGGCGCACCGTGCTCGCGCCGTTCGGTGATGTCGCGCTGCCGGTCGTCGACCCCGCGGACATCGCCGAGGTCGCCGCGGTCGCCCTGCGGGAGGACGGCCACGCCGGGCAGGCCTACGAGCTGACCGGGCCGGCCGCTGTCACTCCGCGCGAGCAGGCCGCGGTCCTGGCGGAACTCCTGGGCGAGGAAGTGGCGTTCGTCGAGCTGACCCGCGAGGCCGCCTTCGCCCACATGGCGCAGTTCATGCCGGGGGTCGTCGTCGACGGGACCCTGGACATCCTGGGGCTGCCGCTTCCCGCCGAGCGGCGCGTCAGCCCGGACGTCGAGAAGGTCCTCGGCCGCCCCGCCACCCCCTTCGCCGCGTGGGCCGAGCGCAGCCTGCCCGCCTTCCGGTAGGGGCTGGTTGACGGGGAATGGGCGCGGGCATAGCGTCGCCGGGTCGCTGAGCCAGTCCGCAGTGCATCGAGAGGCCGTCCGTGCCGCACGCCGAACCCAGCAGTTCGTCCGAGCCCGCAGCCCCCGCCCGTATCGAGGCGTCGTTGACCGGACCCGGGGCGCCGTTCGCCGTGGTGCGCGCCGAGCACGGGCCCCTCATCTACGCGAACGGCCCGCGCACTCTGCGGGAGTTCGTGGAGACCACCTGGGCCTTCGGTGACCAGCCGTTCCTGATCTCGGGCGAACGCGTCTGCTCGTACGGTGAGTTCTTCGCGGCCGCCTCCTCACTCGCCCGGCGGCTCACCGAGTCGTACGGGCTCCGCCCCGGTGACCGGGCCGTGGTGGCGATGCGGAACCGCCCCGAGTGGCAGATCGCGTTCTGGGCAGCGCAGCTCGCCGGACTCGTCGCCGTACCGCTCAACACCTGGTGGACCGAGGCGGAGTTCGGCTACGCCCTCGACGACTGCGAGCCGGCGGTGCTGCTGGTCGACGGGGAGCAGTTGCCGAAGGTGGCGGACCGGTGCCGGAGGACGGGGGCGCGCCTCGTCGTCTTCCACGGCGAGGGGGAGCTGCCGCCCGGGGCCGAGCGGTACGCGGATCTCCCGGAGCCCGATCCGTACGCCGCGCCGCCCGACGTGGAGATCAGGCCCGAGGACGACTCCACGATCATCTACACCTCCGGCACCACCGGGCGCCCCAAGGGGGCCGTGGCCACTCATCTCGCGCAGGCGGGCGCGGCCCTCAACCCGCGCTACCAGGCGGCAGCCTCGGCGCTGGGCCGTGGAGTGGTCCCGGGACAGGGTCCGGCGCCGGTCACGCTGATGACGTTCCCGTTCTTCCACGTCGCCGCGTTCACCGGCCTGTACGCCGCGATGGCGGCGGGCGGCACCCTCGTCCTGATGGAGAAGTGGGACGCCGAGGAGGCACTGCGGCTCATCCGCCGGCACGAGGTCACCCACTACGCGGGCGTCCCGGCCACCGCGCTCCAGCTGCTCGCGGCGGCGGACCGCGCGGGCGACGGACTGGAGAGCCTGAAGGGGCTGAACACAGGAGGCGCCGCGGCTCCGCCCGACCTGGTCGCCCGGCTCACGGCCCGGCACGGCGAGCGGATCGAGCCGCGCAACGGTTACGGCCTGACCGAGACCAGCGGCGGGGTGCTCGCCGTCTTCGGCGCCGCCTACCGGGCGCACCCGGACTCCGCCGGAACTCCGACGCCGGTCACCGAGGTGCGGATCGCCGGACCCGGGGGCGATCCGCTCCCGGACGGCGAGACCGGCGAGCTGTGGCTGCGCGGTCAGTCCCTGGTCCGTGGCTACTGGCGTGACGAGGCGGCGACGGCCGAGGCGTTCACCGGCGGCTGGTTCCGTACGGGGGACCTCGCCGTCGTGCGGGACGGGCGGGTTTCCGTCGTGGACCGGATCAAGGACATGGTGATCCGGGGCGGCGAGAACGTGTACTGCGTGGAGGTCGAGGCCGCGCTGCACGACCACCCCGACGTCGAGGACGCGGCGGTGCTCGGCGTCCCGCACCCGGTCCTGGGCGAGGAGGTCGCGGCGGTCGTCAGGGTGGGCCCGGACTCCGCCGTCACGGCGGACGCGCTGCGGGAGCACGTGGGCCGGAGCCTCGCGGCGTTCAAGGTCCCCGCCCATGTGCTGGTGACGAGGGAGCCGCTGCCGAGGAACGCCACGGGGAAGATCCTCAAGCGGGAGCTTCGCGGCGTGGTCCAGGAGCGTGCCCGGCAGGGCTTCCAGGGCCTTACGGACGGGTGATCCGTACCCGGTAGTTCCCGTCGGCGTCCTTCTCCAGTACGGATATGCGTATGCCGTCGGCCCGGTCGGTGAACGTCTCGCCGGGTTCGAACGGGGCGTCGGAGAGCTCGGCGTGGACGTTGGGCCGCCGCGTGCAGCCGCCGCTGTCCTCGGTGCTGTCCTCGACGGAGACCGGGCCCTGGCCGGTGTCGACGTCGGAGCTCACCTTGTAGATGAGGACGCCGGGCCGGCAGACCGCTTCGTCGTTGCCCTCCGCGGTCCGTACCTCCACCGCGTAGCCGGACTCCGCGCTCACCGGCACGAAGGCCAGCTTGGGGCCGCCCGTCGTGGCCAGCGGTCCGAGGACGTGCTCGCTGGTGCCGGGCATGGCGGCGCAGCTGACCTGGTCGTTGGCCAGCCAGCCGAGCTTCCACTTGTGCCAGCCCAGGAGGTCGTTGTTGGCCCCCCAGTCCTCGGACATGATGTCCCAGTGCCCCACGGAGCCGCCGCCCTCCATCGTGTAGAGGTCGGGCAGCCCGAAGACGTGGCCGTTCTCGTGGGGCAGCACCCGGTAACCGGTCTCCGCGTACGAGCCCGAGCCGTCGTCCTGGCGGCTGTAGACGAAGGACGTGTTGGCGAGCGGGGTGCCGTCGGCGAACGGGGCGTCGTCGTTGCCGGAGAAGGTCACCGACAGGACGGTGTCCAGCGCCGAGGGCCCGGCGTTCGGGGTGACCAGCACGTTGACCAGGTCGTATGCCGAGAAGTCGACCTTCGGATCGGCGACGGTCACCAGGTCCTTGACCATCTTGCGGTACCCCGGTTCGTACGGTGAGCCGCGCTCGATGCCGTACTCGGAGAACGGCAGCGGCATCCGCAGCCAGTCCTTCACGGGTGTTTCGGGCAGGTAGGTGAGCCGGCCGTAGGAGCTGGTGCGGAACCAGTCTGAGGTCTGCGGGAAGAACTCCGCGAGCCGGTCCTCGGCCGGTTCCGTCGCCTGCGCGTCGGGGAAGTCGATCATCAGGTTGAGCGCTTTGACGCGGCCGGTGGAGCGTGCGTAGCCGGGGGGCGTCGGCAGGCCCTCCGACATCTGTACGCCCATGGCCGTGGGTATTCGGCACGGGGCGAGGCCGGTGCCCCGAGGGGTGGCCGCCGGTCCGGCGGAGGCGCGGCTGGCGATGGGGAGGGTGGAGCTGGCCGATGCCATCGTGGCGATGACCAGGGCCGTCGCTCCGGCGAGCGCGAGGGGCCGGCGGTGCCCGCGTATCCGGTGGCGGGGCTGCTGCATAGGGCGTCGCCTTCGGTCCGCGGCAGCCGGCCGGTCCTGACTGCGCTCTGGCGATCAGCCTCTGCCGGGTCGTGGGGGACCGCTCGCTGGGTGCGCCGATGGAGGGTTTCCGTCACGGCGTTCACGTGACGCAGGTCACATGGGGATGAGAAATAACCGGGGACCCCCTCCCCGTTTGCACCTGTGTCCCCGCGAAACGGGGAAACGGTCCCCGGTTGACGCCGGGGCCGGTCACCCACCGGAAAGGGAAGCCGTGAAGCCCGTCGTCTCCGCCGACACCTGCGCCGCACAGCGCCGTACGTCCCGCCCGCGGGCCGACGCGCTGCGCAACCGGGAGCGGATCGTGGCGGCCGCGCGCGAGATGTTCGTCGAGTTCGGCCCGGATGTGCCGCTCGACGAGGTCGCGCGGAGGGCAGGAGTCGGCAACGCCACGCTCTACCGGAACTTCCCCGACCGGGCGGCCCTGATCCACGAGGTCGTCCTCGCCGTCACCTCCCGCACCACCGACCGGGTGGAGGAGGCCGTCGCGGCCGAGTCCGACCCCTTCGCCGCCCTCAGCCGCTTCGTGCACGCGGCGGCCGACGAACGGATCGGCGCCCTGTGCCCGATGCTGTCCGGCGGCTTCGACACCGACCATCCCGAACTGCTCGCCGAGCGCCGGCGCCTCGAAGAGGCCGTCGAAGGGCTCGTGGAGCGTGCCATGTCCGCGGGGAGGCTGCGCACCGACATCGCCGTCGGTGACGTACTCGTCGCCCTCTCCCAGCTCACCCGGCCGCTGCCCGGCATCGCCTGCCTGGACATCGACCGGTTCACCCACCGTCATCTGCAGCTGTTCCTGGACGGTCTGGAAGCCCCGGCCCGCTCCGAGCTGCCCGGATCGGCGGCGACCTTGGAGGACCTGCGCAGCGGGCGCTGACCCCCGCGCACCGGAGAACCCCGACCCACAGACCTCAGTAAGCGGCCCTCGGCGGCCGCACCAGCCCTGACAGCCGGCCCGGACCTCACGCGTCCGGCCGTCGGCACCGTTCGCCCTTTTCCGGTTCCGTACGCCGGTCCGTTCGCGGCCCGTGCGCCGGACCCGCGACTCCTCGTGTCCTTAGGTGGCTACTCCCATGTCGAAAACAGCCGGCACCCTTCCGGATCCCAGCCGCTGGAAAGCGCTGGCCTTCATCGCCCTCGCCCAGCTGATGGTCGTGCTCGACGCGACCATCGTGAACATCGCCCTGCCCTCCGCCCAGACCGACCTGGGCATCTCCGAGGGCAACAAGCAGTGGGTCATCACCGCCTACGCCCTCGCGTTCGGCGGTCTCCTCCTCTTCGGCGGACGCATCGCCGACCTGTGGGGCCGTAAGCGCACCTTCGTCGTGGGCCTGCTCGGCTTCGCCGCGGCCTCCGCGCTCGGCGGCGCGGCGACGGGTGAGGCGATGATGTTCGGCTCCCGCGCCCTCCAGGGTGTCTTCGGCGCACTGCTCGCCCCCGCGGCCCTCTCCCTGCTCGCCGTGATGTTCACGGACGCCAAGGAGCGCGCCAAGGCCTTCGGTATCTACGGGGCCATCGCCGGCGGCGGTGGCGCGGTCGGCCTGATCCTGGGCGGCTTCCTGACCGAGTACCTGAACTGGCGCTGGACCTTCTTCGTCAACATCCCGTTCGCGATCGTCGCCGCCGCCGGTGCCTACTTCGTCATCCGCGAGCCGGCCGGCAGCCGCAACCGCTCGGCGCTCGACATCCCCGGCGTCGTCCTCTCCACCCTGGGCCTGGTCGCGCTGGTGTACGGCTTCACCCGCGCCGAGTCGGCCGGCTGGTCGGACTCGCTGACCATCGGCATGTTCGTCGCGGCCGCCGTGCTGCTGCTCGCCTTCGTCGTCACCGAGGCGCGTGTGAAGTCGCCGCTGCTGCCGCTGCGCGTCCTGACCGAGCGCAACCGTGGAGGGGTCTACCTCTCGCTCGGCCTCGCCATCATCGCGATGTTCGGGCTCTTCCTCTTCCTGACGTACTACCTCCAGGTGGTCAAGGGATACTCGCCGGTCAAGACCGGCTTCGCGTTCATGCCGATGATCGTCGGCATGATCACCGGTTCCACGCAGATCGGCGCCCGGCTGATGACCCGGGTCCCGCCGAGGCTGCTGATGGGCCCCGGGTTCCTGGTGGCGG
This sequence comes from Streptomyces sp. NPDC088746, assembly GCF_044751065.1. Classification (NCBI taxonomy): domain Bacteria; kingdom Bacillati; phylum Actinomycetota; class Actinomycetes; order Kitasatosporales; family Streptomycetaceae; genus Streptomyces; species Streptomyces sp. NPDC088746. Next base: position 237,959 of record NZ_JBIVLA010000008.1, on the reverse strand, counting down.
CCGTCGGCATGCTGCTGCTGACCCAGCTGGACATCAACACCTCGTACGCGGCGGTCATCCTGCCGGGCCAGCTGTTGCTCGGCCTGGGCATGGGCACGGCGTTCATGCCGGCCATGTCGCTGGCCACGCACGGCATCGAGCCGCGTGACGCGGGGGTGGCCTCCGCGATGGTGAACACCTCGCAGCAGGTCGGCGGGGCCATCGGTACGGCGCTGCTCAACACCATCGCCGCCGGTGCCACCACCGCGTACATCGCCGATCACGCCGCCGGTGCGAGCGACCCGAAGCTGCTCCAGCTGCAGGCCATGGTCGCCGGCTTCGCGAGCGCCATCTGGTGGGCGGTCGGCATCCTGGTCGCCGCCTCGGCGATCGCGGTGACCCTCATCAACACCGGACGTCCGGGCACCGGCGCCGCGAGCGGCTCGGAGGACCTGGCGGACGGGATCGAGGACGAGTTCAAGATCCCGGTCGTCGCGCACTGAGCGCACGGCCCCGCACGTCTGCCCTGGTTCCGCTCAGCGGAGCCAGGGCAGATCCGCGTCCGTGCCCTCCGGCTGAAGCCCGGTCGCGATGACCTGCATGATCTCCCCGAGACTCTGCACCTGCTGGGGGCTGAGCCGCGCGAACATCGCCTGGCGTACGGCTTCGACGTGCCCCGGTGCGGACCGCGCCAGCATGGCGTAGCCCTCGTCGGTGAGGATCGCGTTCTGGCCGCGCTTGTCGGAGGGGCAGTCCTCGCGGCGTACCCAGCCGTTCTTCTCCAGCCGGGCGACGGCGTGCGAGAGGCGGGACCGGGTGATCTTGGCGTCCTTGGCCAGCTCGGTCATGCGCTTCCGCCGCCGGGGGGCCTGGGAGAGGTTGACGAGCAGTCCGTAGTAGACGTGCGGCATGCCGGCGTCGCGCTGCAGCTGGCGGTCGAGATGGTCCTCCATGAGCGTGGTGGCGTGGAGATAGGCGCGCCACACGCCCTGCTCTTCGTCGGTGAGCCACCGGGGCCCGCCGGGGGATGCCGTGGTCATGTACTCCACTGTACGACCTTTTCTTGAAAGTTGAACTAGATAGAGCTAAGGTCTCCGGTAGTTGGAACTTGAAGATTCAAAGACTCGGGTCCGAAGAGCCGGTCGCGAATCCCCGGTGCTCGCGCAGATGCCGGTTCCCGGTACCTGTAGTGAACACACATACCTTGATCGGCAGAGGAATGGGAGCGTCATGACAACCGCCGCGGAACGTATGCCCGCCCTCTACCTCTCCCACGGTGCGCCGCCGCTCGCCGACGACCCGGTCTGGCCCGGCGAGCTCGCCGCCTGGTCGGCGGGGCTGCCGCGGCCCAAGGCGATCCTGATGGTCTCCGCGCACTGGGAGGAGGCCCCGCTCGCTCTCGGCGCCACCGAGACCGTGCCACTGGTCCACGACTTCTGGGGATTCCCCGAGCACTACTACCAGGTGACGTACGCCGCCCCGGGAGCCCCGAAGCTCGCGGACGACGTCCGCAAGCTGCTGCGTGGCGCCGGGACACCGGTCCAGGACATCCCCGACCGGGGCCTCGACCACGGGGCGTACGTGCCGCTGGTCGAGATGTTCCCGGGCGCCGACATCCCCGTGCTCCAGATCTCGATGCCGACGCTCGACCCGCAGAAGCTGATGGCCATCGGGCGCAAGCTCGCGCCGCTGCGTGACGAGGGTGTGCTGATCGTGGGGAGCGGCTTCTTCACGCACAACCTGGCGGCGCTGCGGCACACCGGTGGCGGCGTCCCCGGCTGGTCCGCGGAGTTCGACGACTGGGGGCAGCGTGCGCTCCAGGCGCAGGACGTCGACTCCCTGCTGGACTTCGAGCACGCGTCGCCGGCGGGCCGGCTGGCGCATCCCCGTACGGAGCACTTCGCTCCGCTGTTCGTCACCCTCGGTGCGGCCGAGGGTGAGCTCGACCAGGGGCGCAGCGTCATCGACGGCTTCTGGCTGGGTCTGGCGAAGCGCTCGTTGCAGTTCGGCTGAGCAGCGGCTTCTCGTACCAGGCCACGTCCCAGTACCTTGCCGAACTTCCGGCCCACCTCCGTGTAGGTGCCGACGTGCCGGAAGCCGAAGGCGTGGTGCAGCCGGGCCGAGGCCTCGTTCGGCTGCGCGATCCCGGCGTACGCGCGGCGGATGTCCTCGTCGGCGAGGGCTTCGAACAGCGCCTTGTACAGGAGTGTGCCGATGCCGCAGCCCGTCGCGTCGGGGGAGCAGTACACGCTCACCTCGACCGAGGTGCTGTAGGCCGCCTTGGGGCGGAACGGGCTGCTGGTGGCATAGCCGAGGACATGCGGAGCGTTGTCCCGGGTACTCGGGTCCAGAGCAACCAGGAGCCGGTGAGGGCCGTCTTCCGGATGGGAGCGCAACCAGGGCAGGCGCTCCTCCGGGGTGAAGGCAACCGTGTCGAAAGTGAGCGCGGTCTCACGGACGTAATGGTTGTAGATGTCCGTCAGGGCCTTCAGGTCGGCTTCCACACCGGGCCTGACCTGCACTTCTGTGGGTATCTGCACCTTGTGTCCTCGGGTTGGGGGCGACAGGGTACTGCATGATCTCGAAAGTGAATGGCCCCCGTGGGAATTCTGTCCGGATTCCAGTCGTTGTTTCCATCGGATGCAGGGCACCCGGGAGGGTGTCGCGACCTACTCAGCAAGGGAGCACGCATGGCAACCCGTGCCGTCGCCCGTCGTTCGTCCGCCAGTACCGGCGGGACCGACCGGGCAAGCAGTGTTCGCGCCGTGGGCGGGGAGATCGCCGATCGCGACCTGGTCGGCATGTACCTGGACGAGATCGCTCGCACACCGCTGCTCGACGCCGCCAAGGAGGTCGAGCTCTCACAGACGATCGAGGCGGGCGTCTACGCCCAGCAGATCCTCGACGGAGTGGTGGAGAGCGAGGCCGGCGGAGCGAAGCGTGAGGAGCTGGAGGCGCTGGTCGCCGAGAGCGAGCGCGCCAAGGACATATTCATCCGCTCCAACCTCCGGCTCGTCGTTGCCGTGGCCAGGCGCTACCCCAGGGCGGGTCTGCCCCTGCTCGACCTGATCCAGGAGGGGAATGCCGGCCTGGTGCGCGCGGTCGAGAAGTTCGACTACGCCAAGGGCTTCAAGTTCTCGACGTACGCCACCTGGTGGATCCGGCAGGCCATCACCCGCTCCATCGCCGACCAGTCCCGCACCATCCGGCTCCCCGTCCACCTCGTGGAGGAGCTCGGCAGGATCCGGCGCGTGCAGCGTGAGTTCAACCGTGAGCACGGGCGGGACCCGGACCACACGGAGATCGCCGCCGAGCTCGACTCCAACGCCGAGCGCGTGGGCAACGTCCTGGACTGGGCCCGTGACCCGGTCAGCCTGAACATGTCCGTGGACGACGACGGCGACACGCAGTTCGGGGACCTGCTGGAGGACACCTCCGCCGTGTCGCCCGAGCAGTCCGTGATGACGCTGCTGCGCAGCGAGGAGCTCGAGGACCTGATCTCCAAGCTCGACAACCGCACCGCCTCCATCATCAAGATGCGGTACGGCATCGAGGACGGCCGCGAGCGGACCCTCACCGAGGTGGGCAAGCAGCACGGTCTGACGCGGGAGCGGATCCGCCAGATCGAGAAGCACGCACTGCTCGAATTGAAGCGAATGGCTCACGACACGGGCTTTGACGCTGCGGCGTGAGCCGATAACCCGTAATCTCCCCATCAAGCCGGTTCGCACCGGCCCGACGACCGGTCTCCTTTCCGGTCCCCTGAGCTGAGTCCCGGCGCCCACCCCCCCCCCGGCGCCGGGGCTCATTCATGTCCGCACCGCAGCTTTCACGTCCGTCCCTCAACCTTCACGTCCCCCCTCCGCCGGCCGGGGCGACGCGGCGCGGGTCAGGCGGGCGCCCAGGCCGCTGAGGTGCTCCACCAGGTGCGGGGGCCCGTGCACCTCGAACTCGCAGTCCACGAGTGCCAGCCGCAGCGCCACCCACTCCATCGAGTCGGCGGAGGCCGTGCGCAGCCGGCAGCTCCGCTCACCCGTCGGCTCCACCGGGCCGAGCGTCGAGGGCAGCCGTGCCGCCACGAAGCCCGCCGAGGCCCGGAAGGTCACGTCGAGGCGCAGCTCGGGCTGTGTGCGCGACATCGACGCGGCGAAGAACTCCGCCGCGTCCCCGCTGCCGGTGGGCAGCTCGCGCGGGGTGAACCGGGAGCCGGTGGCGAACGGCTCGCTCACCCGGTCCACCCGGAAGGTGCGCCAGTCCTCGCGGTCCATGTCGTACGCCACGAGATACCAGCGGCTGCCCGTGCTCACCAGCCGGTACGGCTCGACCTGCCGCTTGGAGGCGGTGCCGTCCCCGGAGCGGTAGGCGAAGCGCAGCCGCTCCCGCCCGGTGACCGCCGAGGCGATCGCCGTGAGCGTGCGGGGGTCGATGGTCGAACCGTCGCCGCGGGTGAGCGGCACGGTGGCGTTCTGCAGGGAGGAGACCCGGTGCCGCAGCCGTGACGGGAGCACCTGCTCCAGCTTGGCCAGCGCCCGTACGGATGCCTCGTCGACGCCTTCGATGGCGTGACCGGCCCCGGCACGCAGGCCCACCGCGATGGCCACCGCCTCCTCGTCGTCGAGGAGGAGCGGCGGCATGGCGGTGCCCGCGACCAGGCGGTAGCCGCCGACCGAGCCCCGCGACGCCTCGACCGGATAGCCGAGGTCGCGGAGCCGGTCGATGTCGCGGCGGATGGTGCGCGCGGTGACGTCGAGCCGCTCGGCCAGCTCGCTGCCCGGCCACTCGCGAGGTGTCTGGAGGAGCGACAGCAGTTTCAGCAGTCGTGCCGGGGTGTCGGTCATGGGGACAGCATGCCCGTCCATTAGGTCACTATCTGACCTGTTGGGCCTCTAGCTTCTGCCCATGACCTCATCCGAATCTCTGCCGGTCACGGCAGCCGCCCACCCGGCGTCGACAGGGCCGGCCACGCCGCAGGACGCGGCGGACCGGCGCCGCTGGTTCGCGCTCGCGATCGTGATGACCGCGGCCTTCATGGACCTGGTGGACGTCACGATCGTCAATATCGCGATCCCGAGCATCACGCGGGACACCGGCGCCTCGTTCACATCGATCCAGTGGATCACCGCCGGATACGCGCTGGCCTTCGCGGCCGGCCTGATCACGGGTGGCCGGCTCGGTGACATCTACGGCCGCAAGCGGCTCTTTCTCGTCGGCATAGGGGGCTTCACGATCGCCTCGGCCCTCTGCGGCTTCGCCGTGAACCCGGAGATGCTGGTCGCCTCGCGCATCCTGCAGGGCGGTATGGCCGCGCTAATGGTGCCGCAGGTGCTGTCGATCGTGCACGCCACCTTCCCGGCGCACGAGCGCGGCAAGGTCTTCGGCCTGTTCGGCGCGATCGTCGGGCTGGGCGCGGTGTCCGGGCCGCTGCTGGGCGCCCTGCTCACCGAGTGGAACTTCTTCGGCCTGGAGTGGCGGCCGATCTTCCTGATCAACCTGCCCGTCGGCATCGCCGGACTGGTGCTCGGGCGGAAGTTCATCAGCGAGTCCAAGGCGCCGAAGGCGCTCCGGCTGGACCTGACCGGCGTCGCCCTGGTGACGCTCGGCCTCCTCATGCTGCTCTACCCGCTGACCCGGGGACGCGAGCTGGGCTGGCCGCTGTGGGGCCATCTGTCGATGGCCGCCAGCCTCCTGGTGTTCGCGGCGCTCATCGTGTTCGAGCGCGGGAAGGCGCACCGGGACGGCTCGCCGCTCATCGAACTCTCGCTGTTCCGGGTGAAGAGCTTCGCCGCGGGCACCGCCGTGCAGCTGACCTTCGGGATCGCCCTGGGCATCTTCTTCCTGGTCTGGACGCTCTACCTTCAGATGGGACTCGGCTGGAGCGCCCTGCGCGCCGGTTCGACCGGGATCCCGTTCTCGGTCGCCGTCTCGGCCGCGGCGGGGATCTCCGTGCAGAAGCTGGTGCCCCGTTTCGGCCGTAAGGTGCTGCAGGCCGGCGCCCTGCTGATGATCGCCGGGCTGCTGCTCTACATCTGGGAGGCCGGACGCTACGGACTGGCCATCAGCCCCTGGCAGATGGCGCTCCCGCTGGTGGTCATGGGCGTGGGCATGGGGCTGATCGTGGCCCCGCTGACGGACACGGTGCTCTCCGGAGTGCCGAAGGAGCACTCCGGCTCGGCATCCGGGCTGATCAACACCGTGCAGCAGATGGGCACGGCGCTCGGGCTCGGCCTCGTCTCGGTCGTCTTCTTCGGCTCGATCAGCGACCGGCTGCCGCCGGAAGCGATGGGTGCGGCGTTCGTGGACGCGTTCCAGCAGTCGCTGTGGTGGGTGGCCGGGGTACTCGCGGTGATCTTCCTCGTGATGTTCGCCCTGCCTGCCAGGCCCCAGCTGCATCTGGAGGGCGGCGTGGACGAGGACACGGGCCCCGGAGAGCCTCAGGACGGCGAGGCCCGGAAGGAGCCCGTGCTGACGAGCTGAACCGGACGGCCGGGTCAGCAGATCCGGGTGCGGTTCTCCATGGCCATGCGGGCGCTCTGCTCGTCGTCGTACACCTCGCACATGTGCCGGCCGTCGGGTGTGGCCGTGTGCTCGACCTCCCACAGGCTCGTCTCGCTGCCGTCCAGGAGCAGGAAGGCGTGCTCGTAGAGCGTGAAACCGGCGTCCCGTCCGTCGACGTGGTACTGGCGGCCGAAGACCTGGGTGATGTGGTGGGCGAAGGCGGCCCGGAGGAGTCCGGCCGTCGAGGCGCCCGGCCGGTCGCCGTTCTCCGCGCGGCGCAGGACGCGGCGGGCGTGGTCCGCCGAATTGTCCGGGGCGTACATGCGGGGCAGGGGGGCCGGGGGGACGCTCATGAGCAGGGTGAGCGCCTCCAGGTCCTCCCGCAGGCTGTCGTCACCGAGGGCGGGGGTGTCCCAGAAGCTGCCGGCGAGGCGCGCGGCGGCGAGCTGGGCGTCGCCCTCGTCGTCGTACAGCTCGTGGCTGCGAGGGGCCGGGACGTCCCTGCCGCCGCCGTGGACCAGCTCCCACAGGGTGAGTGTGGTGCCGTCGGAGAGCAGATACGTGTGCCGGTAGGTCTCGCGGTGGAGTGCGGAACTGTGGTGGGACGAGTGCAGGGAGCTGCTGTGCGCCAGTGCCGTCCCTAGCCGGTCGACCGTCGTGTCGGACAGGTCGAAGGAGTTGAGGGCGCGTCGCAGGAGTCGCTCGAGGTGCTGCTCGGTTGTCTCGTACGGATCGCTCAAGGTGCTGTCTCCAGGCCGTCGCCGCGTGTTACCCGATGCGTGCATAACGTAGTCCCTGGGTCTGACATCGTGACCGGGGTTCGCAAAAAACGTACCGGGCACGCGGAAAGTTCCCGGCTGTCACGGGATGCGCGCAAGAGGTTCCGGGCCGCTTCAGGATGCGCCGTAGAGCTCGCTGTACGAGGGGAACGTGCCGCCGGGGCCGTCGGCACCCCGTGCAGCCCTGACGGCCTTCACGATGGCGCGGGCCAGGGTGTCCGCCCCCGCCGCCAGGATGTCGTTGAGCGCGGCGACGGGCTCCTGTGGCAACGGCAGGCGGCCGGTGGAGAGGGCGAAGACCGTGTCCCCGTCGGTGAGCAGGTGGACCGGCCGGACGGCGCGCGCCAGCCCGTCGTGCGCCGTGCCCGCGAGCTTCTGCGCCTGGGCCCGGGTGAGGCCGGCGTCGGTCGCGACCACGGCGATCGTGGTGTTGAAGGCGCCGCCGGCCTCCTCCGCCCGGTCCGCCCGCGCGCCCCGGATCTCCGCCAGCCGCCGGTGCGCGGCTTCGTGCACGGCGGGCGCGGGGGGTACGGGCGGCTCTCCCGCGCCGTACTCGCCGTACAGCACCCCGGTCCGCGGATCCAGGACGGAGCCCGCCGCGTTGACGACGGCCAGAGCGGCGACCGTGGCCCCGGAGGGCAGGCGCACGCTCGCGGTGCCGACACCCCCCTTGACCTGCCCGGCCACCGCTCCCGTACCCGCGCCCACCGAGCCCTCGGGCACCCGCGCGCCCGGCTCGGACGCGGCGGCGGCCTCCACGGCGGCGCGGCCGGTCGACGCGTCGGGGCGGGCCCGCCACTCGCCGCCCCGCCCCAGATCGAAGAGGCAGGCCGCCGGCACCACCGGGACCACCTGGGAGGGGTCCGGGCCGACCCGGACGCCGCGCCCCTGCTCCTCGAGCCAGGCCATCACGCCGGACGCGGCGTCGAGGCCGTACGCGCTGCCGCCGGTCAGGACGACCGCGTCGATCCGCTGCACCAGGTTGCGCGGATCGAGCGCGTCCGTCTCCCTGGTGCCGGGGCCTCCGCCGCGTACGTCGACGGCCGCCACCGCTCCCCCCTGGGGGGCCAGGACGACGGTGGTCCCGCTCAGCGCGCCCTCGCCCGGCACCCCGGCGTGGCCGACGCGGATCCCGGCCACGTCCGTCAGCGCGTCCAGCGGGCCCTGGCCGGGCAGTTCCTCGGTCATGGAGAGCTCCTCGTGAGTGCGGGGGTCGCCGTGCAGGGGCGAACGTACAGGCGGCGGACGGGGAGCGGGGGGTGGCCGGATAGAGTCGTCGCCATGGTCCGACCGTCCCATGGCGACGCGCGCCCCGGGATGTGGCGGCGCGAGGCGGGCACCGTCGTGCGCCGGGTCGCGCCGCTCCACGAGCAGGCGACGGCCCCGTTCGCCATCATCGCGGGGCTGCAGATACCTCCCGTTCCCACGGAGTGGGCGCCCCACTCGCACTCCCTCCACGAGCTCGTCTGGGTACGCGGGGGGACGCTGACGTCCCGGGTGGCGGATCGCGTCTTCACCGTGTCCGACGGGCAGGGGCTGTGGATGCCCGCCGGATTGGTGCACGGCGGCAGGGCGACGGCGGGCGCCAGGTTCCACGAGGCCTTCTTCGCCCCCGACCGCGCGCCGTTCGCGTTCGAGGAGCCGAAGGCGATCGCGATGACGCCGCTGCTGGAGTCGCTGCTGGACCATCTGTCCCGCGCGGATCTCGACGCGGCGGCCAGAGCGCGTGCGGAGTCGGTCGTGTTCGACGTGCTCCGGCCGTCGGAACGCCAGTTGGTGCTGCAGTTGCCCGGTGACCCCCGGATCGACGCCATCGCCGAAGCGCTGCTGGACGATCCCGCCGACTGCCGCTCGCTGGAGGAGTGGGCGCGCCGGCTGGGGGTCAGCGACCGTACGGTCACCCGCGCGTTCCGCCAGGCGACGGGCCTGTCCTTCGCGCAGTGGCGGCAGGTGCTGCGGGTGCACCGGGCGCTGACGCTCCTCTCCGAGGGACTCGACGTGGCGTCCGTCTCCGAGTCGCTCGGCTATGCGCAGCCCAGCACCTTCATCGCCTCCTTCCGGAGGGTCATGGGCACCACGCCGGGCGCTTACTTCGACGCGGCCGACAACTCATCCGGGGATGTCCGGAATCCCGTATTGCCTGTCCAAAACTCCTGATTGCCGACGTGGCAACCGGAACATACCCTTCTCGTAGTTAGGCGACCCTAAGTTCTACCTCGCCGCGCACGGTGCTTCCGTGCGCGGGGAGTCCGATGCCCGGCCGGTGACATCCGGACGGAGGGTGCCGCTGTCCCTGCCCCTCCGAACGTCCGGACCCACCCCATGTTCACGAGCCCCTCCCGGCGCGCCGGTCGCGCGGCGGCCGACGCCGCCATGCCGGCGGCCACCCTCAACGGGCACGACCTGGTACTGCGGTACAGCGGCACACAGGTCGTCCACGGCGTCTCGCTGGCCCTGGAACCCGGCCGCGCGACCGCTCTGGTGGGGCCGAACGGCAGCGGGAAGTCCACGCTGCTGCGCGCGCTGTCGCGTCTGCACCGGGTGGACGGCGGCCGGGTGACGCTCGGCGCCCCCGGCGGACCGTCCGAGCGTGACGCGGCCCTGCTCAGCGCCCGTCAGTTCGCCCGCGAGGTCACGCTGTTCTCCCAGTCGCGGCCCTCGCCCCAAGGGCTGACGGTCGCGGAGGTCGTGGCGTTCGGCCGCCACCCCTACCGGCGGGGCTTCGCCGGACCGACCGCCGAGGACCGGAGTGCCGTCGATCACGCCATGGGCGTGACCGGTGTACGGGACATGGCCGGGCGGCCGGTCGGGGAGCTCTCCGGCGGGGAGATGCAGCGGGTCTGGCTCGCGGCCTGCCTGGCCCAGGACACCGGCGTCGTGCTGCTGGACGAACCGACCAACCACCTGGACCTGCGCTACCAGGTCGAGACGCTCGACCTGGTGCGCGATCTCGTCGAGGAGCACGGCATCGCCGTCGGGATCGTGCTGCACGACCTCGACCAGGCGTCCCGCGTCGCGGACACGCTGGTCCTGATGCGCTCCGGCCGTGTGCACGCGGCGGGCGCACCCGCCGACGTCCTCACGGCGCAGAACATCGGCGAGGTCTACGACATCCGTGTGGAGGTCGGCGTCGACCCCCGCACGGGCCGCCTCCGTATCGACCCGATCGGACGCCACCCCGGCTGAAGCGCCGGACGCCATCCCGAGTGAAGCCCGTACGCCACCCCGGCTGAAGCCCCTACGCCACCCCGGCCGGAGCGGTCGTACGCCCCCCGCCTGAAGCGGCGCATCCGCCGCCGCGACTCATCGCAAGAAAGAGGACCGTTCATGAACCGTGCCCGTCGCCTGGCGGCGTCAGCCTCCGCAGGGCTCATAGTCCTCGCCGCAACGGCCTGCGGCACGACCACCGTCGACAAGGCCGGCGCCGGCAGCAGCGCCGACGCGGCGCCCGCCTCGGAGAGCTGCGCCCAGGACACCACGACCACCTCGACGAAGCCTGTCTCCTTCAAGGACGGTGTGGGCCGTCTGGTGAAGCTCGACAAGCCCGCCGAACGGATCGCGGTCCTGGAGTGGCAGCAGGTCGAGGACGCGCTGACCCTGTGCGTCACCCCCACCGCCGTCGCCGACGCCAAGGGTTACAGCACCTGGGTCAGCGCGGAGAAGCTGCCCGGCGGGGTGACCGACATCGGTACCCGTGAGGAGCCCGACCTCGACACCCTCTACGCGGCGAAGCCCGACCTCATCGTGGTGGAGGCGTTCGACGCCGACGACGAGACCATCGCGAAGCTGGAGAAGCGGGGCGTCCCCGTGATGGCCACGCGGGGGGCGGACCCGAAGGACCCGATCGGGAACATGCGGGACGTGTTCAGCATGATCGGCAAGGCCACGGGGCGCACCGAACGGGCCGACCAGGTGCTCGAGGAGTTCGACGCGCACCTCGCGACGGCCAAGAAGCAGGTCACCGACGCCGATCTGCCGACCAAGGACTTCCTGTTCTTCGACGGATGGCTGGAGGGCGGCAACCTCACCGTCCGCCCCTACAGCGACGGCGCCCTGTTCACCGAGATCGGCAAAGAGCTCGGCATGAACCCCGCGTGGACCAACGACGTCAACAAGGCGCACGGCGACGGGGGAGTCGACCCCTCGTACGGCCTCGCGCAGACCGACGTCGAGGGACTGACCTCGGTGGGGAACGCCAACCTCTTCTACGCCAACGACGAAGGAGCCGGCGGGTACGTCGCCGCCCTGGAGAAGAACCCGCTCTGGAAGACCATGCCGGCCGTGAAGGAAGGCCGCGCCCACGCGTTCCCGGCGCGGGTGTGGGGCGCCGGCGGTCCGCGCTCCTGCGCGCAGGCGATCGACGCCTACGTCGACGTACTCGACAAGAAGTGAGCACGACGCTGACACCGGCACCCCGGAGGGAAGCGTTGCCGCGCGCCGAGCGCGGCAGCGGCCCCACCGGGGTGGCCGTCCTCGTGCTCCTTCTCGTCGTGACCGTCCTGGTGGGCATGTGGCATCTGACGCAGGGGACCTCGGGTGTCGGCGTCGGTGACCTGGTGCGGTACCTCGGCGGGGAACGGGAGAACACCGGCGGGGCTCCGGTCGGGGAGATCCTCACCGGCTCGCGCCTGCCGCGCCTGTTCGCGGGCGTGGCGGTGGGCATCGCACTCGGCGCGGCCGGGGCGCTGCTCCAGTCCGTCACGCACAACGCGCTCGCCTCCCCCGACACCCTCGCGGTCACGGCCGGGGCCTACTTCACGCTCTCGCTCGTCGCGGCGTTCGGTCTCGCCGTCCCGCTCTGGGCGTCGGGCGCCGTGGCGTTCGCCGGCGGCCTGGCCGCGGCGGCACTCGTGCTGCTCCTCGCGGGCCGGGCCGCGGGCACCACCGGCACCCGTCTCATCCTCGCCGGATCGGCGACGGCGATGGCCCTGGACGCGGCGACCGCGATGGTCCTCATCCTGTTCAAGCAGAACACGACCGGTCTCTTCGCCTGGGGGAGCGGTTCGCTCGCCCAGATCAACATCGACGCCTCGGTACGCGCCTTCCCCCTCGTGGCCGTGGCGCTCTGCGTCGCCCTGGCGCTGTCCCGCAGGCTCGATGTGATGAACCTCGGCGACGACGCCGCGTCCACCCTCGGCGTGCCGATCCGGAGCACCCGGGTGATCGCCGTGATCTGCGCGGTGGTCATGACCAGCACGGCGGTGACGCTCGCGGGCCCGATCGCCTTCGTCGGTCTCGGCGCCCCCGTGTTCGCCCGGCTGATCGCGGGGCGGGTCCGGGCGCTGCGGCGGCACATCTTCCTGGTGCCCGCGGCCGGACTGCTCGGCGCGCTGCTCATCCTGCTCGCGGACGCGTCGCTGCGCGCGCTGCAGGGCGCTGACGGGGCCGCCTCCATCCCCACCGGCGTGCCGACCGCGCTGCTCGGCTCCGTCGTCATCGTCGTCCTCGCGCTCCGCCTCCGCGACACGGGCCGGCTCCGTCAGCCACCGCACGTACGGGTCGCGGCCCGGTCGCGCCGCGCCTTCCTTCTCGTCGTGCTCGGCGCGGTGGCACTCCTGGCCGCGGCGGCTCTCGTCGCGGTCCTCGCGGGAAGCCTCTGGCTCCGTACTGGGGACCTCGCGCTCTGGGCCCAGGGCGCCGCCCCCGACCTCATCGGGCAGGCGCTCGACGACCGGGTCCCGCGCGTGCTCGCCGCGATCCTCGCCGGCGCGGCTCTCGGACTGGCCGGATGCGTCGTACAGGGCGCGGTACGCAATCCGCTGGCGGAGCCGGGCGTGCTCGGCATCACGGCGGGCGCCGGGCTGGGCGCGGTGGCCGTCGTCACCTCGGGCCTGTCCGGCGGGCGGCCGCTGCTCATCGCGGCGGCGGTCGTGACGGGACTCGCCACGTTCGGGCTGATCGCCCTGCTGTCCTGGCGCGGGGGCTTCCTGCCCGACCGGTTCGTGCTGATCGGCATCGGCTGCGGGTACGGCATCAGCTCCGTCACCACCTTCCTCCTGCTGCGCGCCGACCCGTGGAACACCCCGCGGATCTTCACCTGGCTCTCCGGCACGACCTACGGGCGTACGTTCCCCGACGTCGTACCGGTCGCGGTGGCCCTGGCGCTCGCGCTTCCCGTGCTGCTCGCCATGCGCCGCCATCTCGACCTGCTCGCCGTCGACGAGGACACCCCGCGCGTCGTCGGCGTCAGGCCGGAACGCACGCGTTTCGCCGCACTCGCCATCGCCGCGGTGCTCGCGGCGCTCAGTGTGATCGCTGTCGGTGTCGTGGGCTTCGTGGGGCTCGTCGCCCCGCACCTCGCCCGGTCCCTGGTGGGCGCCCGGCACGGGCGGTCGATCCCGGTCGCGATGCTGCTCGGAGCACTGCTGGTCTGTGTGGCCGACACTCTCGGCCGCACGGTCGTCGTACCGGCCCAGGTGCCGGCGGGTCTCATGATCGCCCTGGTCGGCGCCCCGTACTTCGTCTGGGTGCTCCGGCGGTCCCGTGCCTGAACGGGCTGGATCCCGCTCCCGAATACCCGTCCTTCACCTCCCCGACCCGCCAAGGAGTGCCGGAATGCCGTCCCCGCAGGGAACGCCCGTGAGAAGTGTCGTGGTCCCGTTCGAGCCCGACACGTCCCTGAGCCCACTGGGGCGTCTCGGGCACGAGGTCCCGGAGCGCTGGCACACGGTCGACCGCTCCGCCCACGCCCCCCACGTTGTGGCGGTTCCGGGTGACGAGGGTGCGGGCCCGGTCGCCGCCGCGCTCGTGACGGCCCGCCCGCACACGGCATACCTCAAGATCGTCGACGCGGTCGGCGACGTGCCGGCGGCCGTCGAGGCCGTCGTCGCGCACGCACGGGACCGCGGGCTCGTACAGGTCAAGTGGGAAGGATGGACGGCGAGCCCGGAGGCCGCGGCTGCCGCCGGATTCGCCCCCCTGCGGCCTCCGCTGTTGCCGGTGGAGGACGGGGCAGGGCCCGGCACCGGTTACGTGCGCTGGCTGTGCGACGGGCCGGGAACCGAGCCCCCGTACTACGGGCAGACCACGCACTTCACGTGCGGAGCCGTCACCGCCCTGGTCGCGCAGGCGCACGGGGGGACACTGCCCCGGGAGGCACTCGACCGCGAGGCGGAGCTGACCCTGTGGCGCGACGCCACCAACTTCCCCGCGTGCGAGCCGATCGGGCTGGGCGTCGCCGTGCGCCGGGCGTGGCCGTCGTCCCCCGTCACGGTCCACCTCGATACGGACCGGCCCGTCCTGCTCGACCACTACACGGAGGAGGAACAGGAGTGGCGGGCCCTGCTCCAGCGCACGTCGCGCGCGGAGGCCGGGCGGACCGGTGTCCCGGTCGACCCGGGCCATCTCTCCCTCGCCGCGATCCGGAGCGCGATCGGCAGACGCGAGCACGTGCTGCTCCTGGTCTCGCTGGCCGGGATGCAGGGGTTCGATGTGCCGCACTGGGTGCTCTGCCACGGAATCGTGCCCGGCGCCGTGGTGATCGAGGACCCGTGGGCCCAGGCGGCCGCCGGGGACACCTGGGTCGACGCCCACCTGCTGCCGGTCCCCGACTCGTCGCTCGACACCATGTCGACCCTCTCGGCGGACCGTTTCCGCGGTGCCGTGGCCATCGGCCGCCCGCAGCGGCGCGACGCCTCCTCGGACGGACCGGCCGACGAGTAACTTCCTCGGCTGCCGCGTTGCGTCCGGGGAGGGGCACGCGCGGGGACCGGGGAAGAGCCGGGGCTCGGTCCACCTGGGCGACGCGCTCACACCGTCGGGGCATATAACGGGACCAAACGCCCATCGCGGCCCTACGGTGGCCGGGTGACCGAGCCACCAGAACCCGCCGCAGCCGCGCAGCCCGAGACCGGTGTCCGCACCGCCACGTCCGGTGGGACGGACGGCCGGCCACCCGGCAAGGGGCCCTCCGTCGCCGCGAGGGCGGCCCGGAACCTTCCGCGATCCGTCTCCGGCCGCGCGGCGCTGGCCGGAGCCGTGGTCTCCTGCCTGCTGATTCTCGCGATCGTGTTCGGCAGCCGCCTGCTGCACGACTTCGACTCGGCGCTGCTCCCGTACGCCGTCGCCAGCGTCTTCCTCGCCTTCGGCGTCGCCTACCGCTACACGGTCTGGGTCTCGGCACCCGGCGCCCGACGGCTCTTCAAGAACGGCTGGCGCAGCCTGTTCTCGGCCGAGAACTTCCGCAGGACACCCACCGCCCTGCCGAAGATGATCGCGACCTACCTGGGCTTCCAGAAATTCCTCGGCGCCCGCTCCCACGCCCGGTGGGTGGCCCACCAGCTGATCTTCTGGGGCTGCATCCTCGCCGCGCTGATCACCTTCCCGCTGACCTGGGGCTGGTTCACCTTCACCTCCGCCACCGGGTCGGGGCCCGGCTACGAGATGCGCGTCTGGGGCCTCAAGGTCCTCGGCTTCGACTCGCTGAACATCATCGGCTGGCTGATGTTCCACGGCCTGGACATCGCGGCGGTGCTCGTCATCCCCGGCGCGGGGTACTTCCTCTGGCGCCGCATGAAGGACCGGGGGGCCATCACCGGTCAGCGGTTCGCCTACGACATGGTGCCGCTGCTCGCCCTGATCATCATCTCCGTGACGGGTCTGCTGCTCACCTTCTCCTCGATCTTCCTGCACGGCGGAGGCTACGAGTTCCTGGCGATCCTCCACATGGTGTCGGTGGTCTTCACCCTCATCTACATCCCGTTCGGGAAGTTCTTCCACATCGTGCAGCGCCCGGCAGCGGTCGGCATGCAGCTCTTCAAGTACACCGGGCGCCAGGACGACGAGGTCTTCGCCTGCCGCCGCTGCGGAGAGGCCATCGACACCGGCCCGTACGTCGAGAACCTGCGCGGCACCATGCGTGACCTCGAACTCGGCTTCGACTCATGGGCCGAGTACTGCCCGCGCTGCAAGCGGGTCCTGCGCGGCAACGCCTACCTCACCCAGGTCAAGAAGGGCTTCAAGTGACCGCGGACCCACGCGCAGCCGACAGTCGTACGCCCGTCCCCCTCGACCCCTCCCTCGCCCCGCCCGGCACCCGTGGCTTCCGCGACGCGGGCGGCATCCCGGCCGACCGGTGGCACGCCGACCAGAACGGCGAGACGCTCGTCCCCACCCACTGCTGCTTCTGCGGTGTCCAGTGCGGGATGTACCTCCGTGTGGACCGCGGCGGCAAGGTCTTCGGCGTGGAGCCCCGCAACCACGACATCAACCGCATGCGGCTCTGCCCCAAGGGCATCAACGCCTACCAGCAGGTCAACCACCCGGACCGGCTCACCGCACCCCTCATGCGCCGCTCCCGCGACGAGGAACTGCGGGAGGTCTCCTGGGACGAGGCGCTCGACTTCACCGTCTCCGAGATCAAGCGCATTCAGCAGGAACACGGGCGGGACGCCTTCGGCGTACTCGGCGGAGCCAGCCTCTTCTCCGAGAAGACGTATCTGGTCGGCAAATTCGCCCGGGTGGCGCTGAAGACCAAGCACGTCGACTACAACGGCCGGCTCTGCATGGTGAGCGCCGCCGGTGCCAACAAGCTGGCCTTCAACATCGACCGCGCCGGCAACCCCTTCTCCGACATCCTGCTCACCGACTGCCTCCTGCTCGCCGGGGCCAACGTCGGTGAGTGCTTCCCCGTGCTGACCCAGTACGTCTGGGGGGCCCGGGACCGCGGCGCCACTCTGATCGTGGTCGACCCGCGTGAGACGGCGGTC
The DNA here is from genome assembly GCF_044751065.1 of Streptomyces sp. NPDC088746. Taxonomy (NCBI): domain Bacteria; kingdom Bacillati; phylum Actinomycetota; class Actinomycetes; order Kitasatosporales; family Streptomycetaceae; genus Streptomyces; species Streptomyces sp. NPDC088746. Next base: position 220,999 of record NZ_JBIVLA010000008.1, on the reverse strand, counting down.
GCGCGCACCGCCGACATCCATGTCGCGCTCAAGTCGGGCACGGACTCGGCCTTCTTCAACGCCGTGCTGAACGTGGTCATCGAGGAGGGGCTCACCGACGAGGCCTATCTCGCGGCCCATGCCACCGGCTGGGAGGAGGTCAAGGCCAACGTCGCCCAGTACCCCCCGTCCCGCGCCGCCGAGATCTGCGGGATCCCCGCCGAGCAGGTCGTCCAGGTCGCCCGTGCCTTCGCCCGCGCGCCCAAGGCCATGGCCTTCCACGCCCGGGGCATCGAACACCACACGCAGGGCGTCGAGAACTGCCTCAGCGTGATCAACCTCTGCACCGCCACCGGCCACATCGGCAAGCCCGGCGCCGGGTACGGCACCCTCACCGGGCAGGGGAACGGCCAGGGCGGCCGGGAGCACGGTCAGAAGGCCGACCTCCTTCCCGGCGGCCGCTCGATCCTCAACGAGGAGCACCGCCGCCAGATCTGCGAGGTCTGGGGCATCGAGGAGTCCGAACTCCCGGCCGCCGGAACCTCGATGATGGAAATGGTCTGGCAGATGCAGCGCCAGGAGATCCGCGGTCTCGTCGGCATCTGCAACAACCCCTTCGTGTCGCTCCCCAACTACGCCGTGGTCAAGGACGGGTACGACACCACCGAATTCCACGCCCAGTTCGACTTCTTCCTCTCCGAGACCGCAGCCAACGCGCACGTCGTCTTCCCCGTCACCATCTGGGCCGAGGACGAAGGGGTGATGGCCAACGCGGAGGCACGCGTCGTCAAGCACAACAAGGCGCAGGAACCGCCCTCCGGGGTGCGGACCGACACCTGGGTGATGTGCGAGATCGCCCGCCGCCTCGGAGAGGGCGACAAATTCGCCTTCGGCAGCTCCCGCGAGGTCTTCGACGAACTGCGCAGGGCCTCCGCGGGCACGATCATCGACTACTCCGGAATCACCTACGAACGGCTCGAGGAGACCGGCGGAATCTCCTGGCCCTGCCCGTCCACCGACCACCCCGGCACCCCCAGGCTGTTCGAGGACGGCACGACCTACCACGCCGACGGCAAGATCCACATGCAGGTCGTCGAGTGGCACCCGCCGGCCGACCCGTACGACGCCGAGCACCCGATGACGCTGACCACCGGGCGCACCGTGGCCCACTTCCTCTCCGGCAACCAGACCCGCAGGCTGGGGGCCCTCGTGGAGCAGACCCCGCGGCCCTGGGCCGAGGTCCACCCCTCCCACGGCTTCCACAACGGTGAACCCGTCCGCGTCGTCACCCGGCGCGGCAGCGAGGTCTTCCCGGCGCTGGTCACCGAGGCGATCCGTCCCGACACGGTGTTCATCCCCTACCACTGGCCCGTCCCCACGGCTGCCAACGCCCTGACCATCGACGCACTCGACCCCCGCTCCAAGATCCCCGAGTACAAGGTCTGCGCCTGCCGCATCGAGCACGCCGAGGCGATCGACGAGGTCCCCGCACCCCCCGTCGCCCCCGGCCATGTCGCCTATCCCGAGACCCAGGTCTCCCGCACCGACCCGCTGCCGCCCACGGCCCCGCAGGGCCGCGGCACCTCGGAAAGGAGCTGATGCCCGGATGATGGGCAGAACGATGTTCATCGACCCGGGGCGCTGCATCGGCTGTCAGGCCTGTGTCTCCGCCTGCCGGGAATGCGACTCGCACCGAGGCAAGTCGATGATCCACCTCGACTACACCGACGAGGGTTCATCCGTCGCCTCCCTCCCCACGGTCTGCATGCACTGCGAGGACCCGGTGGCCCCCTGCGCCGAGGTCTGCCCGGCCGACGCGATCCTGGTCACCGCGGACGGCGTCGTGCAGCAGGCCGACACCACCCGCTGCATCGGCTGCGCCAACTGCGTCAACGCCTGCCCCTTCGGTGTCCCGAAGATCGACCTCCAGGCGAAGCTGCAGATGAAGTGCAACCTCTGCTACGACCGCACCGCCTACGGACTCGCCCCCATGTGCTCCACCGTCTGCCCCACCGGTGCCCTCTACTACGGCACCGTCGAGGAGCTCCAGGCGGAGCGCCCCGGTGTGCAGGTCGCGGACACGTTCGTCTTCGGCGAGAGCGAGGTCCGCACCGGCGTGGCCATGGTCGTGCCCGCGGAGCGGGTCCAGTGGCCGGTACCCGGCGGACTTCCCGTCGTCGAGATCAACGGGAAGGACGTCCGCCGATGAGCGTCACCGAACAGGAGCAGCCGGGCCCCGACCACGGCTCCGGGAGCGACCCCCGTGAAGCCCTGCACGACCGGATCGCCGCCGACTCGCTGACCACCCGCCGCGACTACCTCCGGATCGTCGCCACCGTTTCCGGCGGCCTGGCCGTGGGCGGTCTGGCCGTGGCGGGCGGCATCCTCCACCGGCACGGTGAGACGGAGGACGGGAAGGCGCCGTCCCCGAAGCGGATCGCCGCGCAGCTGCCGCCCGGAGAGTCCCTCGCCTTCCGCTACCCCGGCGACGAGGACCGGGCGGTCGCCGTGCGGATGGACGACGGCACCCTCGTCGGCTACTCCGCCGTGTGCACCCATCTGGCCTGCGGCGTCCTCTGGCGCAAGGACCGGGGTACGGACGGCGAGCTGTACTGCCCCTGCCACGAGGGAGTCTTCGACGCCCGCACCGGTGCGGTCACCGCCGGCCCGCCGCCCCGCGGGCTGCCGAAGGTGGTGCTGACCGAGCTGGAGGACGGCAGTATCTGGGCCGTCGGGACCACCCGCTCCGGGGAGAGCGCCGAAGCGGGGCTGTGCCGCCAGCTCGGCGAGGACCGCCCCGATCTCGCCGCACGGATCGGCTGCCCCGGCACCGGTGGCGGCGCGGAGGCGCCACCCGCGCCGGCGCCGTCCGACGCCGCCGCCGCCACGGGGAGCCGGTCATGACAGAACCCCTGGACCCGATCGAGCCGCCGCGGCCCCCCAGCCCCGCCGGAACGCGGTATCCGGACTACCACCCCGGGAGCGAGCGGGCCGAGCTGAACCGCCCCCTCCATGAGCGCTACCCCCAGATCCGGCCCACCAGTGGCTATGCCGACCCCCGGGTGCGCCACACCGGTCCGGGGCCGGGAGCGGGCTCCGAGCAGGAACCCGAGCGCTCCGCGAAGCTGACGGCCCGGCTGGTCCTGGCGATGAGCGTCGTCATCGGCCAGCTGTGGGCTCTGACGGAGGTCGTCAACGTGTGGATGGAGGGCGACACGGGCACCGCCTGGTGGGGCGCCGGCTTTCTGTGCCTGTCGTTCCTCGTCGTGCTGGGACTGTGGCTGCTCGATCCCAAGGATCGATGAACGCGGCCGTACCCTGGAGGTATGAGTACCGCCCCCGCCCCCGGACCGCGAGAGTCGAAGCCGCCGCAGCCCCAGCAGCGGCCCCCGCAGGAGTCCGGGCCCAAGCCGTCGGCTCTGGTCTTCGACGATCCGCTGGACCGGCAGTCCGCGGACGACACGGACCAGGGGTGGGGTGAGCGGGCTCCGGCCGGCGGCGGCGCGGCCGACCTGGCCCGCTTCCTCGACGAGAAGCCGCCCCACCACATCTGACGCCGCCCGCCGGGCGGGGGCCCGGCCGTGCGGGGACGACCTCAGGCCTGGCCCCGCTGGGCGCGTGCCGTGGGGGGAGCGAACCGTCCCGCCACATGAGGCGGCAGGAGACCACACCGTCCAATCGGGTACGTCGCACGGGTGAGCTGACGCGATACCGGTTCTATTCGGCATGGGACACCGCCACCGAGAGCCGCCCCGACGCACCGGCGCCCGCCAGAGCCGCCGCGGTCTCCCGCTCCACGGACAGGACCACCAGGGCGCCGTGTCCCGTCCCCGCCCCGCCGTCGGCCGTGGGGAACGGCGCCTCCGCACCGCCCGCACCGCGTGGGACCTCCGCCACCCGCACGTCCCGTGCCACCACTGCGCCCCGGGGCTCCCCGTCGGACGCGGCGATCACGTCGACGCGGTCGCCCGGCCGCAGCAGGCCCACCGTCGCCGCGTCGGCGATCCGCACCGGAGCGGACACCAGACGTACGGGCCGCCGGTCGGGCCCCGGCGGCGCGTCACCGCCGACGGCGGCCGCCCCTCTCTCCCCGCCCAGCCCTGAGGCGGCGAGCACGGCGGAGGCCAGCGCGAAGCCAGCGGCCAGCGCCCGGCGCTGCCCCCGCAGCGCCCGCCGGAGACGCCGCCCGCCGCCGCCCCGCACGCGCAGGGGCCCGAAGGACGGGACCCCGCACGGTGCGGGAGGCGCGGGACGTGTATCGGGCACCGACGGGAACATGGCCAACACCACCTGCCGTGAGAGGAGTCCCGCGGGAGGCCCCGCCGGACTCCCTCACGATCCACCCTCCGCGGAAACCCCGCCCGGCCCTGTGGACAGCCCCCACGATGTGGACAACCCGGCCACCCGTACGGGGCATGGGGCGGCAGAGCGAGAGCCCGGCGCCCGTGCCGTGGCGGATTACGGCAGCTCGATCCCCGTCTCGACCCCGTCCAGCGCGTGCGCGCACACGCAGTCACGGCCCTCGTTCGCGGGCAGAGCGGCCACCGCGTCGAAGAGCACCGACCGCAGCCGGTCCACATTGGCCGCGAACACCTCGAGCACCTCGGCGTGGTTGACGCCCTCGCCGGCCTCGGCCCCCGCGTCGAGGTCCGTCACCAGCGTCAGCGTCGTGTAGCAGAGGTTCAGTTCGCGGGCGAGCACCGCCTCCGGATGCCCCGTCATCCCGACGACCGACCAGCCCATCGCGGCGTGCCAGCGCGACTCGGCGCGGGTCGAGAAACGCGGGCCCTCGACCACGACCAGCGTTCCGCCGTCCACCGGCTCCCAGTCCCGGCCGCGTGCCGCGGCCAGGGCGGCCTTGCGGCCCTCGGGGCAGTAGGGGTCGGCGAAGCCGAGGTGCACCACGTTCGGCTCGGTGCCGTCGGCCAGGGGCTCACCGTCGTAATACGTCTGCGTGCGGGCCTTCGTACGGTCGACCATCTGGTCGGGGACGAGCAGGGTGCCGGGCCCGTACTCAGGGCGCAGGCCGCCGACCGCGCACGGGCCGAGCACCTGGCGTACGCCGACGGAACGCAGGGCCCAGAGGTTGGCGCGGTAGTTGATCCGGTGCGGCGGGAGGTGGTGGCCGCGGCCGTGCCGCGGGAGGAAGGCCACCCGCCGGCCCGCGAGTTCACCCAGGAAGAGGGAGTCGCTCGGCGCTCCGTACGGGGTGTCCACCTGGATCTCGGTGACATCCTCCAGGAAGGAGTAGAAGCCCGATCCGCCGATGACACCGATTTCCGCTGTAGCCGTCTCTGCGTTCACCATGCGGTCACACTAACCGGGCGCGCACGGCCGGGACCCCGCCGAGTCGATCAGCGGGGTCCGGGTGGAACGTGTGGTGTGCGGGTGCCTCAGGCGGCCGACGTACCGCTCGACGACGAAGAAGCCGAGGAGGAGGTCGAGGACGCGGCCGAGGCGGCCGGCTTCGCGTCCGACTTCGCCGAGGAGGACCCGGAGGCCGACCCGGCGGAGGAATCGGACGTCTTCGCGGACGACGACGTGGCCGGCGTGCTGCTCGACGAGGAGCCGCGGCTGTCGTTCCGGTAGAAACCGGATCCCTTGAAGACGATGCCGACGGCCGAGAACACCTTCTTGAGGCGTCCCTCGCAGTTCGGGCACACGGTCAGGGCATCATCGGTGAACTTCTGCACCGCTTCGAGGCCCTCGCCGCATTCGGTGCACTGGTACTGATAGGTCGGCACTTGCTCCTCCTGGCACTCTCACTCAATGAGTGCTAACGACGCTCCATACTGACGTATTCCGAGCGATCAGTCCACCGTGACCGGCTCGCGGTGACCGATCCCACGTGCCACCGTCCGTCCTCCGGCCCTCGGCGTCAGCCGTGAACGCAGGGCCAGCAGGGTCGCCAGGGCCAGCGCCGTGCCGGCCAGGGGGACCACGAAACCCGTGCTCGCGCCATGGGCGTCCGCGAGCTGTCCGGCCACCGTGACGGCCCCCGCCTGCCCCAGTGCCACGGCGCCCGTGAGCCAGGTGAAGGCCTCGGTCCTGGCGGACGCGGGCACCAGGGCTTCGACCAGGGTGTAACCGCTGATCAGCGCGGGTGCGATGCACAGTCCGACCAGCAGTCCGAGCCCCGCCAGCAGCGGTACGGAGTGCACGGCCCAGAGACCGGACGCGGTCAGTGTCAGGGCCACGCAGCCGACGATCAGCCGGCGGCGCGGGCTGCTCTTCCAGGCGATGGCCCCGCACGCGATGCCCGCCAGCATGTTGCCGGCCGCGAAGATCCCGTACAGCAGCCCGTTCACGCCCGGCCGGCCGATCTCCTCGGAGAACGCAGTCAGGGAGACCTGCATGCCGCCGAACACGGCGCCGATGCCCAGGAAGGTGATCGCGAGGACACGCACCCCTGGCACGGAGAGCGCCGAGCGGTGCGGTTCGTCCGCCGTGGTGGCGCCCCGGGGAGCGGGCTGGGTGGAGCGCTGTGCGGCGAACAGGATGCCGCCCAGCAGTGTCAGCGCGGCCTCCGCGATCAGTCCGGCCGCAGGGTGCACGCCGGTGCACAGCGCGGTCGCGAGCACGGGCCCGACGACGAAGGTGAACTCGTCCGTCACGGACTCGAAGGCGGCGGCCGTGGCCATCAGCGGGGAGGCCGGACGCCCCGGGGCTGCGCCGAGCCGGGCCGCCCAGCGCGCCCGCACCATCGGCCCGATCTGCGGGATGGACGCCCCGGTGGGCACCGCCGCCAGGAACAGCACCCACAGAGGCGCGTCCGCCAGGGCGAGTGCCGTGAGGCCGCCGACGGAGACGGCGTGCACGAGGACGCCGGGCAGGAGCACGGCCCGCTGGCCGAACCGGTCGGCGAGCCTGCCGCTCTGCGGCGCGAACAGCGCCATGGAGACGCCGGAGACGGCGGCCACGGCGCCCGCACTGCCGTACGAGCCGGTGGTGTGCTGAACCAGGAGCACGATCCCGATGGTCAGCATCGCGAAGGGCTGCCGGGCCGCGAAGCCCGGGAGGAGGAAGGTCCACGCACCCGGGGTGCGCAGCAACTGCCCGTAACCGGGGCGGTCGGAGACCGTGGACGCCACGGTCCATGCCTTTCTGCCGCCTGGTGGCCGTGCCCCCGGGGCGCCGCGCACCGGGGTGCGGGAGCTGCCGAGAGCTGTCCTCTTCGCGCGGGACTGCGGTAGATGCCGGGCGCTCGCTCCAGAGGCGAAGGACGCCACGACCGCCATACGGTCGCGCCAGCTCTGCATCAGACAGAGTTGGTCGATCAGGGTTGGTCGATCACGTTCACATCGTGTGGATCAGATGATCCGGTCCTTCATCTTACAGGCCTCGGCCCCGGCACACCTGCGATTGTGCGCGGGTGCCCCTCGCCGTCTAACCACCTCGCCGCCTCGCCGGTCAGCGAGGGGCCCGGCCGCTGCCCGCCTTGTCCGCCGGACGGTTCTCGGCGCCCCTGCCCAGCTTCCGGGCCAGCTTCGCGAGGTGCGGCATGTCCGTGCCCTCGTCGGACCGGTCGGCCCCGCCCGTCCCCAGCCAGCCGGCCAGCTTGCCGCCCTGTCCGACCGCCCGCAGCCGGGCCTCCGTCGCGTCGCGCACCGGATCGGTCGCGACGACCAGCAGCTCGTCCCCGCGGCGCAACACGGTCGAGGGTGCGGGGACGAAACTCTTGCCGTCCCGTACGACGAGGGTGACCGCGGCCCCGGCGGGCAGCCGCAGCTCCGCGACCTCCACGCCGTGCATCTTGGACTCGCCCGGGACCGCGACGGACAGCAGATGGCCGCGCAGCCGTTCCAGGGGTGCCGACTCGATGCCGAGGTCGGCGGTCTCCGACGGGTCGTCGGAGATCTTCAGGGTCTTCGCCAGCCAGGGCAGGGTCGGCCCCTGGATGAGCGTGTAGACGATGACGAGCACGAAGACGATGTTGAAGACCCGGGTGCTCCCCTCGATCCCGGACACCATGGGGATGGTCGCCAGGATGATGGGGACGGCGCCACGCAGACCCGCCCAGGACATCAGCGCCTTCTCGCGCCGTGGCAGCCGGAACGGCGCCAGGCTGATGAAGACGGACAACGGCCGGGCGACGGCGGTGAGGACCAGCCCCACGACCACGGCGGGCCAGAAGTCGTCGATGAGGTCGTGCGGGGTGACCAGCAGGCCGAGCAGGACGAACATGCCGATCTGCGCCAGCCAGCCGAGCCCGTCGGCGAAGCCCCGGGTCGCCGGCCAGTGCGGGAGCTTGGAGTTGCCGAGGACCATCGCGGCCAGGTAGACGGCCAGGAAGCCACTGCCGTGGGCCATGGCGCCCGCCGCGTACGCCGAGACCGCGATGGCCATCACGGCGATCGGGTAGAGCCCGGAGGCGGGCAGGGCCACGTGGCGGATCCCGTAGGAGCCCAGCCAGCCCACCGCGAGGCCGATCGCGGCACCGATGGCCAGCTCCAGGGCTATCTCGCCGACCAGCACGTACCAGTGCTCCACGGGGCCGACGGCGGAGAACGCCACCACGAGGATCACCACGGGGGCGTCGTTGAAGCCGGATTCGGCCTCCAGGACACCGGTGATGCGGGAAGGCAGCGGGACCTTGCGCAGGACGGAGAAGACGGCCGCGGCATCGGTGGAGGAGACGACGGCTCCGATGATCAGGGCCTGCCGCCAGTCGAGGCCGACGAGATAGTGCGCCGCGCTCGCGGTGACACCCACGCTGATGCCCACGCCGACGGTCGACAGCATGGCTGCCGCCGGCAGCGCGGGTTTCACTTCTTTCCACTTCGTGCCCAGGCCGCCCTCCGCCAGGATGACGACCAGGGCGGCGTAGCCGATCACCTGGGTCAGCTCGGCGTTGTCGAACTTGACGTCGAAGATGCCGTCCTGCCCCAAGGCGATGCCGATGCCGAGGTACAGGAGCAGGCTGGGGAGCCCGCTGCGGGACGAAATGCGTACGGCCGCGACGGCGACCAGCAGGACGAGTGAGCAGACGAGCAGAAGTTCGTTGAGCGCGTGGACAGTCAGGGTCCGTTCCTTCCCTGCGGAGGAGCATCCGGCAATCGGCGGGCGCCTCGGGGCCCTCGACCGCCGGATGCTCTGAGCCTTCCGGATCGTCCTCCGGCGGCCAGTACTTCGTTACCTTACCTAATCTTTAACGTTTCCTTGACGCCTTCGAGTGTTCGTGCGAACCGGTGCGCAAATGGATGCATCCCCATACCGCGTCCGAGTGGCTTCGGCGGGGCGCCTATGGTTGCTCCTGCACTCCCAGGACCACCCTGCCCCTCGAAGGACAGCGATGCCCGCCAACACAACCGCCCCTTCCGGGTCTTCCGATGCGAAGAAGACCGGCAGGAAGAAGGGGCGACGCGCCCGCCTGATCGTGATCGTCCTGGTGCTGGCGCTTGTCGCGGGTGTCGGATACGGCGCGTACTGGTCCGTTTCCACAGTCCGGGCCTCGTACCCGCAGACCACCGGTTCGCTCGAACTCAAGGGCCTCTCCGGTGACGTCGACGTCAAACGCGACGACTACGGGATCCCGCAGATCTACGCGGACACCGACAGCGACCTGTTCCGCGCCCAGGGCTTCGTCCAGGCCCAGGACCGCTTCTGGGAGATGGACGTACGCCGCCACATGACCTCGGGGCGGCTCTCCGAGATGTTCGGCGCCGGCCAGGTGGGGACCGACTCCTTCCTGCGCACGCTGGGCTGGCGCAAGGTCGCGCAGCAGGAGTACGACGAGGTCCTGGACGAGGACACCAAGAAGAACCTCCAGGCGTACGCGGAGGGGGTGAACGCGTATCTGGACGGCAAGGACGGCAAGGACATCTCCGTCGAGTACGCGGCGCTCGGCCTGACCAACGACTACAAGCCCACCGAGTGGACCCCGGTCGACTCGGTCGCCTGGCTGAAGGCGATGGCCTGGGACCTGCGCGGGAACATGCAGGACGAGATCGACCGCTCGCTGATGACCAGCAGGCTCAGCGCGAAGCAGATCAAGGACCTCTACCCGGACTACCCGTACGAGAAGAACAAGCCGATCGTCGAGCAGGGCGCGGTCTCCTCGGTCACCGGTAAGTACGATCCCGAGGCCGAGCCGACGGGAGAGATCGGGTCGCAGACCGTCGAGGGCGCGACCGAGGGCCTGAACACCCAGCTCTCCGCGCTCTCCGAGAGCCTCGACGAGATCCCGGCGCTGCTCGGCCCCAACGGCAACGGCATCGGATCGAACTCCTGGGTCGTCTCCGGCGAGTACACGACGACGGGCAAGCCGCTGCTGGCCAACGACCCGCACCTGGCGCCGCAGCTGCCCTCGCTCTGGTACCAGATGGGGCTGCACTGCCGTCAGCTCTCGGAGTCGTGCCAGTACGACACGGCCGGCTACACGTTCTCCGGGATGCCCGGTGTGATCATCGGCCACAACCAGGACATCGCCTGGGGCTTCACCAACCTCGGCGCGGACGTCACCGACCTCTTCCTGGAGAAGGTCTCGGCCGACGGATACCAGTACGACGGCAAGACCGAGCCCTTCATCACCCGCGAGGAGACCATCAAGGTCGCGGGCGGGAAGAGCAGGACGATCACCGTGCGCGAGACCAACAACGGTCCGCTGGTCTCCGACCGCAGTGCTGAGCTGGAGAAGGTCGGCAAGAAGGCTCCCGTCACCACCTCGGCGCCGGACCGGGGCGACGGGTACGGGGTCTCCCTGAAGTGGACGGCGCTGGACCCGGGGAAGTCCATGGACGCGGTCTTCGAGCTCAACCGGGCCAAGGACTTCACGAGTTTCCGCAAGGCGGCCGCGCACTTCGAGGTGCCGTCGCAGAACCTCATCTACGCGGACACCGAGGGGCACATCGGCTATCAGGCGCCCGGCAAGATCCCGGTCCGCCTCAAGGGTGACGGCACGACGCCGAGCCCCGGGTGGTCCGCCGCCTACGGCTGGGAGAAGGACCCCGTCCCGTTCGACGAGCTGCCGTACGAGTACGACCCGGACCGCGGCTACATCGTCACCGCGAACCAGGCGGTCATCGGTGACGACTACGAGCACATGCTCACCAAGGACTGGGGCTACGGCACCCGCAGCCAGCGGATCAACGACCTGATCCAGAAGAAGATCGACGGCGGCGAGAAGATCTCGACCGACGACATGCAGACGATGCAGATGGACAACCAGAGCGCGATCGCCGCGAAGCTGGTGCCGGAGCTGAAGAAGATCGGCATCAAGGACAAGAGCGTTCGCGAGGCGCAGAAGCTGCTGGAGGGCTGGGACTACACCCAGGAGTCCGACTCGGCCGCCGCCGCGTACTTCAACGGCGTCTGGCGCAACATCCTCAAGCTGGCCTTCGGCGACAAGCTCCCCAAGGAGATGCGGGCCCAGGGCGACTGCGTCTACGTGAAGCCGGTCCCCGGCACCGGGCCCGTGGACGAACAGGACAAGCTCGTCCGCGAATGCGGTCAGCGCGCCCCGGACGCGGCGCAGCCGGACGGTGGCGACCGCTGGTACGAGGTCGTCGAGAGCATCCTGGACGACCAGGACAACGCGTGGTGGAAGGTCCCGGCCAAGGGGCGCGAGGAGGCCGTCGACAGCCGTGACGAGCTCTTCGCCCGTGCCATGGAGGACGCGCGCTGGGAGCTGACCGCGGAGCTGGGCAAGGACATGTCCACCTGGAGCTGGGGCAGGCTGCACCAGCTGACCCTGCGCAACCAGACGCTCGGCAAGGAGGGCCCCGACCTCCTGCAGCGGGCGCTCAACCGGGGCCCCTGGGACCTCGGCGGCGGCGAGGCGGCGGTCAACGCGACCGGCTGGAACGCGGCGGGCGGCTACGAGGTCATCTGGGTCCCGTCGATGCGGATGGTCGTCAACGTCGGTGACTGGGACAAGTCCCGGTGGATCAACCTCACCGGATCCTCGGGGCACGCGTTCAGCGCGCACTACACCGATCAGACCGACAAGTGGGTCGAGGGTGAACTGCTCGACTGGTCCTTCGGGGCGGACGCCGTGAAGCAGTCCACCGTCGACAGCCTGACGCTCAAGAAACCCTAGGCCCGTTCCCCGGGCGGGAAGCGCCGCGCTCCGGCGGGCGTGACCACGGCATCCACGGGGTGGTCGTGCGGTTCATCAGGAACCCGCGCGACCACCTCGTCGTCGTACAGCAGGACGATCAGGGCGGGGTGCGCCCCGGCCGACGCGAGCCGGGCCAGTACCCGGTCGTAGCTGCCCCCGCCACGCCCCAGCCGCATCCCGCGCCCGTCCACGGCCAGGCCGGGCAGCAGGACCGCGTCCGCGTCCAGGACCGCCTGCGGGCCGAGAGGCGCGCCGTCCGGCTCCAGCAGGCCCCGGCCGGCGGGCACGAGGTGTTCCGCGCCTTCGAACACGGCCCAGTCCAGGTCGTTGTCCGCCATGAGGACCGGGAGCAGTACGCGTACGCCCCGGGCCCGCAGGCCGTCCAGGAGAGCGTGCGTTCCCGGTTCCCGACCCACGGACACATAGGCCGCGACGGTCCGGGCGCCGGTCAGCTCGGGGAGGTCCGCGGCGGCCGAGGCGAGAACCGCGGCGGTCCTTCTGACGTCCTCCGAGGTGAGCAGCCTCCGCGCGGCGAGCAGTTCACGTCGCAGTGTTGTCTTTCGGGACATGTCATGGTTCAACGGGTGCTCACATAGTTCTTTTATGTGGATGTATGAGAACGAAGTTAACCGGAGCCTCATCTTCCGCCCATACGCACCGGTTACAGTTCTGGGCATGACTCAGTCGCACCCCAGGATCAGCAAAGCTGTCATCCCAGCTGCAGGTCTCGGCACCCGGTTCCTGCCGGCCACCAAGGCCACTCCCAAGGAGATGCTGCCTGTCGTCGACAAGCCCGCCATCCAGTATGTCGTCGAGGAGGCTGTCGCCGCAGGCCTCTCCGACGTACTGATGATCACCGGTCGCAACAAGCGTCCCCTGGAGGACCACTTCGACCGGAACTACGAGCTGGAGTCCGCGCTGACCCGCAAGGGAGACGCCGAACGGCTCTCCAAGGTCCAGGAGTCCAGCGACCTGGCCACCATGCACTACGTGCGCCAGGGCGACCCCCGCGGCCTCGGCCACGCCGTCCTCTGCGCCGCCCCCCACGTCGGCGACCAGCCGTTCGCCGTGCTCCTCGGTGACGACCTCATCGACCCGCGCGACCCGCTTCTCGCCAGGATGGTCGAGATCCAGGAGCGCGAGGGCGGCAGTGTCGTCGCCCTGATGGAGGTCGACCCGTCGCAGATCCACATGTACGGCTGCGCGGCCACCGAGGTGACCCACGACAACGACGTCGTCCGGGTCACCGGGCTCGTGGAGAAGCCCGACCCGGCCGAGGCGCCCAGCAACCTCGCCGTCATCGGCCGCTACGTCCTGGGCCCCGCGATCTTCGACATACTGCGCCGGACCGAACCCGGCCGAGGCGGCGAGATCCAGCTCACCGACGCCCTCCAGCTGCTGGCCGAGGACGAGAAGATCGGCGGCCCGGTGCACGGTGTCGTCTTCAAGGGCCGCCGCTACGACACCGGTGACCGCGGTGACTATCTCCGTGCCATTGTCAGACTCGCGTGCGAACGTGAAGACCTGGGCCCGGACTTCCGGACCTGGCTGCGCAGTTACGTCGACGAGGAGTTGTAACAGCTTGAGCAGCACGATCTGGTCGGTGGACGAGCACCTGGACGACATCCTCGCCGCGGTGAAGCCGCTCGAACCCATCGAGCTGCAACTGCCGGACGCCCAGGGCTGCGTCCTGGTCGAGGACGTCGTGGTGGAGGTCGCCCTGCCTCCCTTCGACAACAGCTCGATGGACGGATACGCCGTCCGGATCTCCGATGTCGAGGGTGCCAGCGAGGAGTTCCCCGCCGTCCTCACCGTCATCGGCGACGTGGCCGCAGGTGACGGCGGCCTGGCCGACGGCCGGTCCGTCGGTCCCGGCGAGGCCGCGCGCATCATGACCGGCGCTCCGCTGCCCGCGGGCGCCGAGGCGGTCGTCCCGGTCGAGTGGACCGACGGCGGCACGGGCGGCGGCCCCGCTTCCGCCATGCGCGCCCACAGCGACGCCCCGGAGGGGGCGAGCGGAGAGGTCCGCGTCCACCGCCCCGTCAAGCCGCGCGCCCACGTCCGGGCCAAGGGCAGCGACGTGCAGCCGGGCGACCTGGCACTGCGCGCGGGTTCGGTCGTCGGGCCGCCGCAGATCGGGCTGCTCGCCGCGATCGGCCGCTCGACGGTGCGGGTGCGGCCCCGTCCGCGCGTCGTCGTGCTGTCCACCGGCAGCGAGCTGGCGCAGCCGGGCGAGGAGCTGACCGGTGGTCGGATCTACGACTCCAACAGCTTCGCGCTGACCGCCGCGGCCCGGGACGCGGGCGCCATCGCCTACCGCGTGCCGGCGGTCGCGGACGACGCCGAGACGCTGCGGGCCACGATCGAGGACCAGTTGATCCGCGCCGACATCGTCGTCACCACGGGCGGTGTCAGCGTCGGTGCGTACGACGTGGTCAAGGAGGCCCTGTCCTCCGTGGGCGACGAGGACGAGCCCGGCGGGGGCATCGACTTCCGCAAGCTCGCCATGCAGCCGGGCAAGCCGCAGGGCTTCGGCTCGATCGGCCCCGACCACACGCCGCTGCTGGCGCTGCCCGGCAACCCGGTCTCCTCGTACGTCTCCTTCGAGCTGTTCGTCCGGCCCGCGATCCTGACGCTGATGGGCCTCGACGACGTCCACCGCCCGAAGGTGCGGGCCACGCTCAGCACCGACGAGGCGCTCTCCTCGCCGTCCGGCAAGCGCCAGTTCCTGCGCGGGACCTACGACGCCGAGGCGGGCACCGTGACTCCGGTCGGCGGGGCCGGATCGCATCTGATCGCCGCCCTCGCCCAGGCGGACGCGCTGATCGTGCTGCCCGAGGACGTCACCTCCGCCGAGCCCGGCACGGACGCCGAGGTGATCCTCCTCCGCTGACTTCGGCGCGGTGGCGGTACGGTATCTGGCGCTGTGCCTTACCGGGGGAAGCCCCCCGGTCCCCTCGGTCCGCGCCACGGCGCGGGACGGGCGGGCAACCGGCGCCCTACCGCTAGGCGGAGTGAGTTGAGTACGCAGAACAGGCTGACGCACATCGACGAGGCGGGCGCCGCCCGCATGGTCGACGTGTCGGAGAAGGACGTCACGGCACGTGTCGCCCGGGCGAGCGGCCGGGTCCTCGTGTCACCGCGTGTCGTCGAACTCCTCAGGGGCGAAGGCGTCCCCAAGGGCGACGCGCTCGCCACCGCGCGCATCGCCGGGATCATGGGGGCCAAGCGCACCCCGGACCTGATCCCGCTCTGCCACCCGCTCGCCGTCTCCGGTGTGAAGGTCGACCTGAGCGTCGCCGACGACGCGGTCGAGATCCTGGCCACCGTGAAGACCACGGGCCGCACGGGCGTCGAGATGGAGGCCCTGACCGCCGTGTCGGTCGCCGCGCTGACGGTGATCGACATGATCAAGGCGGTCGACAAGAGCGCGGTGATCACGGACGTACGGGTCGAGGCGAAATCGGGCGGCAAGTCCGGCGACTACCGGCGCCCCGCACCGGAGGGGGCGGACGCATGAGCGCGCCCGGCAGCGACCCTGCCACCGGCGGATACCGCGCCCTCGTCGTGACCGCCTCCAACCGCGCCTCGGCCGGCGTCTACGCCGACAAGGGCGGCCCCCTCATCGCCGAGGCCCTCACCGGTCTCGGGTTCGCGGTCGACGGCCCCCAGGTCGTGCCCGACGGGGATCCGGTGGAAGCGGCCCTCCGGGCCGGAGCGGCCGCGGGCTACGACGTGATCGTCACCACCGGCGGTACGGGCATCTCGCCCACCGACCGCACGCCCGAGGCCACCCGCCGCGTCCTGGACCGTGAGATCCCGGGCATCGCCGAGGCGATCCGGGCCGAAGGCCACGACAAGGTCCCCACCGCCGCACTCTCCCGGGGCCTCGCGGGCATCGCGGACCGCACCCTCGTCGTGAACCTGCCCGGCTCGACCGGCGGCGTACGCGACGGACTCGCGGTCCTGAGCAGGCTCCTGGTGCACGCCGTCGACCAGCTGCGCGGCGGCGATCACCCCCGACCGGGGAGCCCGAGCTGAACGTCCGGACCTGGCCGGTGATCCTCACCGACGGCGCCGTCACCCTCCGCCCGATAAAGCTCCGCGACCAGAGCATGTGGCGCGAGGTCAACCGGCGTAACCGCGACTGGCTGCGCCCCTGGGAGGCGACCGTCCCGCCCCCCGCCCCGGGCGGCCCGGTGGCCCAGCGCCCCACCTACCGTCAGATGATCCGCCACCTGCGTGCCGAGGCGAACGCCGGGCGCATGCTGCCCTTCGCCATCGAGTACGAGGGGCGCCTCGTCGGGCAGTTGACGGTGGCGGGCATCACCTGGGGCTCGATGTGCTCGGGTCATGTCGGCTACTGGGTCGACCAGGACGTGGCGGGCCGCGGTGTGATGCCGACCGCGGTGGCCCTCGCCGTCGACCACTGTTTCCGTACGGTCGGGCTGCACCGGATCGAGGTGTGCATTCGGCCCGAGAACGCCCCCAGCCGAAGGGTCGTGGAGAAACTCGGATTCCGTGCGGAAGGGCTACGTCCACGGTATCTGCACATCGACGGTGCGTGGCGGGATCATCTGATCTTCGCCCTCACCGCCGAGGAAGTGCCCGACGGACTGCTGCGGCGTTGGCGCAGGATGCGGCCGGGTACTCCGGGAACACCGCGCACGCCCGGGGAAATAAAATAAGTGTTCGAATTTGATCGCTCTCTGACGGTAATGAACCTCACTTTCGGCTACTGATGACCCGAACAATCGCAAAAAAAGTCCGTCATATGAGCCGGATCGTGCGACACACCGGGCCAATTGGCGGATGCCGCCGTGCAAACCCCTCTACGGTGTGAGCGTGAGCAGCAGCGGCCTCATCTACGCAGTCATCGTCGGTGCATGGGCCGCCTACTTGGTGCCGATGTGGCTCCGCAGGCAGGACGAGCTCAATGAAGCCCGTCCGACGGAACGCTTCAGCACCGCCATCCGGCTGCTGTCCGGACGGGCGGCCATGGAGCGCCGTTACGCCAAGGAGCTGCGGGAGCGGGATGCCGAGCAGGCGCCTGGCGACGTGGACCCGGATGCCGTCACGGACCGATTGGAGTCCGTCGACGTCCGGGCCTTTTCCGCGCCCCCGGCACATACGGAAGCGCGGTTGCGCCTCCCGGCCCCCGGCCGGCCGGACCAGGAGCGCCCGCAGGACCGGGCCTCCCGTCCGGAGGTCGCCCGGCGGGACGGGCGGCGGCCTTCCGGCGCCGAGACCGAGCGCGAGCGCCGACGGCGCTCGCAGGTCCTGGCGCGCCGTCGGCGTACCACCACGATCCTGTTCATGGCGTTCACGCTCGGCGCGGTCGTCGCGGCGGTGGGCGGGCTCCGCTTCCTGTGGGCGCCGGCCGTCCCGGCCGTGCTGCTGAGCTCGTACATCGTGCATCTGCGGGCCCAGGAGCGCCGTCGGTTCGTCTTCACCATGGACCGGCGCCGGGCCGAGGTGGCGGCGCAGCGGCTGCGCGAGAACCGGCCCCGCAGGCACCAGCCCGCGTCCTCGGCTCCCGCCGAGGCCGACGAGGAGCCCGAAGCGGCCGTCCCCGTCCCCACGGTCTCCCCCCAGGAGGCGGGCCGCCGCGCCCTCGTCGAGCAGACGGACCACGCCGAGTGGGTCGACCAGCAGCGCGAACGCGGGCCCGCCCAGGGCGACAGCTGGGAGCCGGTGCCGGTCCCGCTGCCGACCTACGTCACCGCCCCGGTCGCCCCGCGCGCCAGGGGCGGGGTCGAGGTCGGCGACCCGGAGACCTGGAGCGCGGCCCGCTCCAGCCCGGCGGAGCCGACCCGGACGGGCACGCAGGAGTCCGCCACGCCCGACGCCGAACCGGCTCCCCGCCGCCGGGGCAACCCGGCCAAGCGCACCCGTGACCGCGGCCGTACGCCCCTCTTCGACCAGTACGACGACGAGGACCGGCCGCGCGCGGCCAACGAGTGAGCCCGGCGGGGAACCCGACTCGGTGACCTGCCGGGATACGGATTTCCGAGCACCCCGATGAGGGTGCTAGAGTTTCACTCGTTGCAAGGGCCTGTGGCGCAGTCTGGTAGCGCACCTCGTTCGCATCGAGGGGGTCTGGGGTTCAAATCCCCACAGGTCCACCGCACACACGAGATCCCGTCCGATCGCAAGATCGGGCGGGATCTCGTCGTTTTCGGGTGGTGTTCATGAGGTCGGCCCCGGGAGCGACGGGCCGGTGCGCCCGGCCCGGACGGGACGGCGCTCTCGCCCGGCCGACCACCCGGTAACCTGGGCCTTCCTCGCTCACCCGCCCTTCCGGTGACCGCTGTTGAGGGCTGCGCGGGTCAGGTGCGGGGTGCCTGTTCGTGGTTCCGTAGGAGGGCGCACTGTGACAGCCGGTATACCCAGCTCCCGCATCGACACCAGCAAGCCGCACCCGGCACGGGTCTACGACTGGCTGCTCGGCGGGAAGGACAACTACCCGGTCGATCAGGAGGTCGGTGAGAAGCTGCCCGCCGAGGCGCGAGCGAACGCGGCGCGGAACCGGGCTTTCATGCACCGCGCCTCCGCCTGGCTGGCCCGGCAGGGCGTCGGGCAGTTCCTGGACATCGGGACCGGCATCCCCACCTCGCCGAACCTCCATCAGATCGTCCAGGCCGTCACCCCGGGTGCCAGGGTCGTCTACGCGGACAACGACCCCATCGTGCTGCGTCACGCGGAAGCGCTGCTGGTGAGCCACCCCGAGGGCGCGACCGACTACGTCCACGGGGATGTGCGGCAGCCGGAGGCGATTCTCGAACAGGCGGCGCGGTCACTCGACTTCGGGAAGCCCGTCGCGCTGTCCCTCATCGCGCTGATGCACTTCCTGCCCGACGAGCAGGATCCGTACGGCATCACCCGGACGCTGGTCGGGGCGCTGCCTCCGGGGAGCTTCCTCGTGCTGTCGCACGGGACCGCCGATCAGCATCCCGAGCTCAAGCAGGAGACGGAGTCCGCGTACAAGAAGGGGGCGATCGCGCTGCGCATGCGCACGCGGGCGGAGGTCGCGCCGTTCTTCGAGGGGCTGGAGCTCGTCGAGCCGGGGCTGGTCACGGCTCCCGAGTGGTACCAGGAGGAGCCCGCGCCGGCGTACGAGCGGAGCGGGTTCTACGTGGGTGTGGCGCGGGTCCCCTAGGAGGGCTGTACCAGCGGCTTGGCCATGCAGATGCTGCTGTCGTACGTGCGGTAGTGCCCGAACTTCTCGCAGAGCGTGTAGCCGCTGGACGTGTACAGCGCTATGGCCTCGGGCTGCTGGTCGCCGGTCTCCAGGACCATGCGCGTGCGGCCGGCGGCGCGGGCGTCGTCCTCCAGGGCGGCGAGGAGACGGCGGGCGAGACCCCGGCCGCGGCCCTCGGGGATGACGAACATCCGCTTGATCTCGGCGTCGCCGTCGGAGTAGCCCTCGTCGTTCCGCTCCTGGCTGCGCCAGCCGCCGGTGGCCACAGGACGGTTCTGCTCGTCGTAGGCGAGCAGATACAGTCCGCGAGGCGGATCGAACATGGTGGCGTCGAGCGGTGTGATGTCGCCCTCGTCGCCGTAGCGCTCGGCGTATTCGAGCTGCACCTGGTCGTTGAGTTTCACGGCGTCGGGGTGGTCGAAGGGCCGAGGGTGGATATTCATGCGCGCCATAGTACATGTATGCATCCGCTATGTGTAGGTACTGTACCTGGATGCTGACTGTTACCACCGTGAACGTGAACGGGCTCCGTGCCGCCGCGAAGAAGGGCTTCGTCGAGTGGCTGGGGCAGACCGAGGCCGATGTGATCTGCCTCCAGGAAGTCCGGGCCGAAGCGCAGCAGCTCCCTGAAGAGGTGCGTGCGCCCGAGGGTTGGCACGTCGTGTTCGCCCCGGCCGCGACGAAGGGGCGTGCGGGCGTCGCTGTTTACACCCGGCACGCGCCGGAGCGCGTCCAGACCGGGTTCGGCGGGTTCGACGTGCCGGGGTGTGAGGAATTCGACACCTCCGGCCGCTACGTCGAGGTGGACCTGCCGGGCGTGACGGTCGCCAGCCTCTACCTGCCGTCCGGCGAGGTCGGCACGGAGAGGCAGGAGGAGAAGGAGCGCTTCATGGCCGCCTTCCTCCCCTATCTCCAGGGCCTGAAGGCGCGGGCGGCGGCGGAGGGGCGCGAGGTCGTCGTGTGCGGCGACTGGAACATCGCGCACCGGGAGGCCGACCTCAAGAACTGGAAGTCCAACAAGAAGAACTCCGGCTTCCTCCCCGAGGAGAGGGAGTGGCTGAGCCGGGTGTTCGACGAGGCGGCGTACGTCGATGTGGTCCGCGCGCTGCACCCGGAGGAGGAGGGCCCGTATTCCTGGTGGTCCTACCGGGGCAGGGCCTTCGACAACGACGCCGGCTGGCGCATCGACTACCAGGTGGCCACCCCCGGCCTCGCCGGGCGTGCGGCCAAGGCGTGGGTGGAGCGCGCCGCCACGCACGGCGAGCGGTGGAGTGACCACGCGCCGGTGACGGTCACGTACGAGCGCTGATCGTCCCCCGGGGCGGTGGCCGTTCGGCCACGCGTGCTGGGGCTCGCCGGCCTCGGTTACGCGTGCTGGTCGTCCTCGCGCCGTAGCCGCCGGTCCAGGGCCATCGACAGCTCGGCGTCCACCACCGCCTGGGCGAGCGTGCGCAGTTGCTCCGGCTCGGTCTGCGCGGTGTGGGCGCGCAGGACGCGTACGAAGAGGTCGGCGAGGGCGTCGGCGTGCTCGCGGACCTGGCGGCCCGCGGTGAGCACGGCGTCGAGCGGGACCCCGGCCCGCACCAGTTCGGACGACGCCTCCAGCAGCCGGCGGCTGATGTGGACGATCTCGTCGCCGTCGACGCCGAGATAGCCCAGCTCCATGGCGGCGGCGAGGTTCTCCGCCGTCGCCTGGTCCTGGAAGTAGTCGGCGAGCTGCTCGGGCGTGAGCCGGACCGGGGTCTCCTCGGTCGGCTCGCCCAGGCCCAGCACCTCGGCGACATCGCGGCCGCTGTCGAAGGTGCTGGCGAGGTCGGCGATGCCGTTGAGGGTGTGGCCCCGCTCCAGCAGGCCCGTGATGGTGCGCAGCCGGGCCAGGTGGTGGTCGTCGTACCAGGCGATGCGGCCTTCACGGCGAGGTGGCTGGATCAGGCCGCGCTCCCGGTAGAAGCGCAGGGTGCGCACGGTGATGCCGGCCTCCTCGGCCAGCTCCTCCATGCGGTACTCGCGGTGCTCGCGTCCTTCAGCCACACCCGCACCCTATGTTGTACCGCCGGTAACTTTCCTCGGTCCGACCCCTACCCATCGGTACGGAGCTGCCCTACTCTCCCAACAATGCCAGTGATTGCTGGCAGAGTCGTGTCACGTACCGCGGGGAGGCGGCAGCATGGCCCAGCACGAGCACGTACGAGTGGCGGTGATCGGATCCGGATTCGGGGGCCTCGGGGCCGCGGTCCGGCTCCGCCGCGAAGGCATCACCGATTTCCTGGTCCTCGAACGCGCCGGTGCCGTCGGCGGCACCTGGCGGGACAACAGCTACCCGGGCTGCGCCTGCGACGTCCCGTCCCACCTGTATTCGTTCTCGTTCGCGCCCAATCCCGACTGGCCGCGCACCTTCTCCGGGCAGCAGCACATCCGCGCCTACCTGGAGCACGTGGCCGAGACCTTCGGGCTGCGCCCGCACATCAGGCTGAACCACGAAGTCACGGTCATGCGCTGGGACAACGACGAGCTGCACTGGGTGATCGAGACGGCGAACGGCGCCACGATCACGGCCGACGCCGTCGTGTCCGCCACCGGCCCGCTCTCCGACCCGAAGCTGCCGGACATACCGGGGCTCGCCGAATTCCCGGGCAAGGTCTTCCACTCCGCGCAGTGGGACCACGACTACGACCTGAGCGGCAAGCGCGTCGCCGTGGTCGGCACCGGTGCCTCCGCGATCCAGATCGTCCCGGAGATCCAGCCGAAGGCCGGCCGGCTCACCCTCTTCCAGCGGACCCCGCCCTGGGTCATGCCCCGCATGGACCGTGCCATCAGCGGCGCCGAGAAGTGGCTGCACCGGGCGCTCCCCTTCACGGCCACCGCGCGGCGCGGACTCCTGTGGGGCATCCGGGAGTTGCAGGTGGGCGCCTTCACCAAGCACCCCAACCAGCTCGGGCTGGTCGAGACGATAGCCAAGTCGAACATGGCGCGGGCCGTCAAGGACCCCGCGCTGCGGGCCAAGCTGACCCCCTCGTACCGCATCGGCTGCAAGCGCATCCTGCTCTCCAACGCCTACTACCCGGCGCTCGCGCAGCCGAATGTGGACGTGGTCGACTCCGGCCTCTCCGAGGTGCGGGGCTCCACGCTGGTCGGGTCGGACGGCACGGAGACCGAGGCCGACGTGATCATCCTCGGCACCGGCTTCCATGTGACGGACATGCCGATCGCGACCCGGGTCGTCGGCGCCGACGGCATCACCCTCGCCGAGTCCTGGAAGGACGGGATGCAGGCGCTGCGGGGTGCGACCGCCGCCGGCTTCCCGAACTGGATGACGATCATCGGCCCCAACACGGGGCTCGGGAACTCCTCGATGATCCTCATGATCGAGTCCCAGCTGAACTACATGGCCGACTTCATGCGCCAGCTGGACGTCCTGGGCGGGCGCGTCGCGCTCGACGCGCGGCCGGCCGCCGTGGGCGCCTGGAACCACCGGGTCCAGGAACGGATGAAGCGGACCGTCTGGAACACCGGCGGCTGCACCAGCTGGTACCTCGACGACAACGGACGCAACACCACGGTCTGGCCGGGCACCACGGCCGAATTCCGGCGGGCCACCCGCTCGGTCGACCTGGGTGAGTACGACGTCATCCGTCCCCCCGTCATCAGCTCCGCGGCGCGGGCCGTGACCGAGGAGGCCGCACGATGAGCAGGCTGACCCAGCGGGCGGAGAGCCCGCTCATACCCGTGGCCGCACGCGAACTGAGCGTCGTCTCCGCCGACGGGTCTCGCATCCACGTCGAACTGCACGGGCCCGAGGGTGCGCCGGCCGTGGTCCTCGCCCACGGCTGGACCTGCAACACCCGCTTCTGGGACGCCCAGGTGCGGGACCTCGCGGTGGACCACCGGGTCGTCGTCTACGACCAGCGGGGCCACGGGCGTACGCCCGACCCCGGCCCCGGCGGGTACAGCACGCGGGCGCTGGCCGACGACCTGGAGGCGGTGCTGAAGGCCACGCTCGCGCCGGGGCAGCAGGCCGTGCTCGGCGGGCACTCCATGGGCGGGATGACGCTGATGGCGGCGGCCGGCCGCGCCGCCGTACGGGAGCACGGGGCGGCCGTGCTGCTGTGCAGCACCGGAAGCTCGCGCCTCACGGCGGAGTCGCTGGTGCTCCCGCTGCGGGCCGGTGCCCTCCGCACCCGGATGACCGCGGCGGTCCTCGGTGCGCGCGCGCCGCTCGGTCCGGTCAACGCGGTGTCGAAGGCGATCCTCAAGTACGCCACGATGGGGCGCGGTTCTGCCCCGGAACGGGTGGAAACCTGTGCCAGGATCGTCCACGCGTGTCCTCGCGGGGCACGCGTCGCCTGGGGGCACGTGCTCGCGGAGCTCGACCTCGAGGCGCGTCTGCGGGAACTGCGGCTCCCGACCGCGGTGATCGCGGGCACGGAGGACCGGCTGACGCCGCCCGTGCACGCGAGGGCCATCGAGGCCGCGCTGCCGCAGAGCCTCGGGCTCACCGAACTGGCGGGCATGGGCCACATGACGCCCGTCGAGGCGCCGGAGGCGGTCACGGCGAAGCTACGCGAGCTGGTGGCCTTGTACGTCACTGTGGACGGTGCGGGCAGTGCGGCGGAAGCCGTGAGCGAGGAGGAGGTCGCATGAGCGGCAGGCGGAGTCTCGAAGGACAGGTCGTCGTCGTCACGGGCGCGGCGCGGGGCGTGGGTGAGCTGCTGGCCCGCAAGCTGTCGGCACGCGGCGCCACACTGGCGCTCGTCGGCCTGGAGCCGGACGAGCTGAAGAAGGTCTCGGAGCGGCTGCACTCCCCGAGCGACCACTGGCACGCGGACGTCACCGACCACGAGGCGATGAGCCGGGTCGCCGAAGAGGTCAAGGCGCGCTTCGGGAAGATCGACGTCGTCGTCGCCAACGCGGGCGTCGCCACCGGAGGTCCGCTCGTGGACTCCGACCCGGAGGCGTGGCGCAGGGTCATCGAGGTGAACCTGATAGGCGGCGCGGTGACGGCACGGGCGTTCCTGCCGGTGCTCATCGAGAGCCGTGGCTACTTCCTCCAGATAGCGTCGCTGGCGGCGATCACCCCGGCGCCGATGATGAGCGCGTACTGCGCGTCCAAGTCGGGCGTGGAGGCGTTCGCGCACTGCCTGCGCGGCGAGGTCGGCTACCGGGGTGTGAAGGTCGGGGTCGGCTATCTGTCCTGGACCGACACGGACATGGTGCGTGGCGCCGACGAGGACGACGTCATGCGGGAGTTGAGGCAGCGCCTGCCGTGGCCGACGAACCGCACGTATCCCCTCGGCCCGGCGGTCGACCGGATCGTGGCCGGGATCGAACGGCGCTCCGCGCATGTGTACGCCCAGTGGTGGCTGCGGGGGATGCAGTCGATCCGGGGGTACCTCCCGGCGGTGATAGGGGTCGTCGGACAGCGCGAGATGAAGCGCTTCGGGTCCCGGCTGGACGGTGTCGGCAAGGGACTCGTGGGGGCCGGCGGCGAGGCCGACCAGAAGGCGCGAGTGCAGCGCGGATGATCGAAATGCGGTGAATGTCCGGGTGTGTAAGTCTGAGCGAGGTCCCACCGGGGCCGACCCCACGCACCCACATAGGAGTGAACAGCATGGGCATCGCAGACCAGTTCAAGGACAAGGCGCAGGAGCTCGCCGACCAGGCCAAGCAGCAGAAGGCCGGCGGCAAGCAGGGCGAGGCGCGTGAGCGTTCCGCCGACGCTGCGCGCCGTCCCCAGGGCAAGGCCCAGGGCCAGGCCCAGGGCCGTCGGCCCGAGGCGCGGGACCGCGCGCAGGACGCTGCGGACCGGACGCGTGAGCGTTCCGAGCGCTGACGGCTGACGCGTCTGGCGTCCGCGGTCTGTTGGGGCGTACCCGGGGTTCCGGGTACGCCCCTTCCGCGTGCGCAGGGTGCGGTGCGCGTGCGGTGACAGGGCGGGCCTGCGCGGTGCGGGTCTCGGGGCTCCGCCCCGGACCCCGCTCCTCAAGCTCCCCCAGACTTCGTCCGGGGGGACCCCCAAGGGGCTGACTACGGCTCGGCCGCGCTATCTCGGGGGCAGGGGCGGTCGGCGCAGGTTCGGGGCCGTGTCGTAGGACGGGGGTGTGGACGCCGGGTGGGCGGCCAGGAGGTCCAGGGCGACCCTGACCGCGTCGTCCAGCACCGCGTGGCGGCCCTCCGCCCAGTCCAGCGGGGTGCGCAGGGCCTCCAGGTCGGGCTCGACGCCGTAGTTCTCGACGGACCAGCCGTACGTGTCGAACCAGGCCGCGTTCATCGGCACCGTGATCACCGTGCCGTCGCCGAGCTTGTGCCGGCCGGTCATCCCGACCACGCCGCCCCAGGTGCGCTGACCCACCACGGGCCCCGTCTTCAGCAGCCGGAACGCAGCCGTGATCATGTCCCCGTCGGAGGAGGTGGCCTCGTCGGCGAGGGCGACGACCGGCCCCCGGGGCGCGTTGGACGCGTAACTGACCGCCTGGGCGTTGCGGGTCAGGTCCCAGCCGAGGATGGTGCGGGTGAGCTTCTCGACGACCAGCTCGCTGATGTGTCCGCCCGCGTTGCCCCGTACGTCCACGATCAGTGCCGGGCGCGACACCTCGAGCCGCAGGTCGCGGTTGAACTGGGCCCAGCCGGAGCCGCCCATGTCGGGGATGTGCAGGTACCCGCACTTGCCGTGGCTCAACTCCCGTACGACCTCACGGCGTTTGGCCACCCAGTCCTGGTAGCGCAGTGGACGCTCGTCGACCAGGGGGACGATCGCGATACGCCGGGACCGGCCGCCGCACTCGCCGCCGGCCGGGCGGAACGTCAGCTCCACCGTGGTGCCGCCCGCAGCCGTCAGCAGCGGGTACGGCCCCGCCACCGGGTCGACCGGCCGGCCGTCGACATGGGTGAGGACGGCGCCCTCCCGGATCCCCGTACCGGCCAGCGGTGAGCGGGCCTTGGAGTCGGAGGAGTCGCCGGGCAGGACCCGCTGCACCGTCCAGTCGCCGTCCCGGCACACGAGGTTGGCCCCCAGCAGCCCGATCGCGCGCTGGTAGTGCGGGGGGCCCTCGTTGCGGCGGGCGGGCGAGACGTACGCGTGGGAGGTGCCCAGCTCGCCCAGGACCTCGCGCAGCAGGTCGGCGAACTCGTCGGGGGAGGCGACCCGTTCGACCAGCGGGCGGTACTGCTCCAGTACGCCGTCCCAGTCGATGCCGCACATGTCCGGTTCCCAGAAGTAGGCCCGGGTGATGCGCCCCGCCTCCCCGTACGCCTGGCGCCATTCGGCCGCCGGGTCGACGTCGTGCAGGATGCGGCGCAGGTCGAGGAAGACCGTAGTGTCGTTGTCGCCCGGCTCGTTGGACGGCACGGCGCGCAGCTCTCCGTCGTCCATGACGACCAGCCGCGTCGCGTCCCCGCTGACCGCGAACCAGTCCAGGTGGCCGACCAGTTCGGTCTTGCGGGCCTTGGCGATGTTGAAGTGTTCCAGCGTGGGACGGCCCGACATGTCCGCCGGGTTCGCGAAGGTCTCGCCCAGCGCGCCGGAGATCGGCCAGCGCAGCCAGACGAGGCCGCCGCCGCTGACCGGCTGGAGGCCCGAGTACTTCGACGCGGAGACGGGGAACGGGGTCACCCTGTTCTCCAGCCCCTCGAACTCCACCATGACCGTCGGCCCCTCGACCGTGCCCTCGGGGATGTCCACCGGGTCCAGGCCGCCCGCCGCGGGCCTGCCGTCGGGGAGCAGGGCGAAGGGGGACGGGGTGGCCGAGGTGAGGGGGACCAGATACGGGCGGCAGCCCAGGGGGAAGGAGAGGTCGCCGGTGTGGACGTCGTAGACCGGGTCGAATCCGCGCCAGGAGAGGAAGGCGAGATAGCGGCCGTCGCCCGTGAAGACGGGGTTCTCGTCCTCGAAGCGGCCGTTGGTGACATCGACTATCACCGGGGCGTCCGGGCCGGTGATCCGGGCCAGCTTGATCTGCCGCAGCGACCGTCCGACACCGGGGTGCGACCAGGTCAGCCAGTGTCCGTCGGGGGAGAACGCCAGATCGCGGACGGGGCCGTTCACGGAGCGGATGAGCTCGGTGACCCCGGCCCCGCTGTCCGTGAGCCCCACGTCCTTGGCGTCCGCCTCCACGAGGCTGCCTTCCACGCGCCCGCTCTCCAGGTCCTCGATGACCTCGACGACTTCGACGACCCCGGCCTCCGCCTCCTCCGCCGTGTCCAGCAGCAGCAGACGGCCGTCGTTCGACGCGATGGCCAGCCGTTCGCCCTCCGGGTCGGAGATCAGCTCGTGGACCCTGCCCAGCCGCCCGGCGGCCAGCCTGCGGGGCGGGCGGTCGCCGCTGGCCCGGGGGAGGTAGGCGATCTCGACCGCGTCCTCCCCCTCCGCGTCCGTGACGTACGCGACCTGGCCGCTGCTGCCGAGCATCTCCGGCAGCCGGACCCTCACCCCCGGGGTGTCGGCGATCGTACGGGCGGGGCCGTCGCGGTGGGTGAGCCAGTAGAGGCTGCCGCGCACGGAGACCGCGCTGGCCCGGCCCGTCTCGTCGACGGACAGCGAGTCGACGTGGCTGGACGCCGGCACCTGGTACGTACGCCGGCCCGTGCGGGGGCCTCCGAGCCGTACCTCCAGCTTCCGGGGCACCGCGTCCGGCGACTCCAGATCCTCGACCAGCCACAGATCGCCGGCGCACTGGTAGACGACCCTGCTGCCGTCGCTGGAGGCGTGCCGGGCGTAGAACGCGTCGTGGTCCGTGTGCCGGCGCAGGTCGCTGCCGTCCATCAGGCAGGAGTACAGATTGCCGACGCCCTCGTGGTCGGAGAGGAAGGCGATCCGGCGCCCGACGAACATCGGCGAGTCCAGGTGCCCGCCGATGTCCGGCAGCAGCCGCTCGCCGTGCAGCCACAGCCGGCCCATGGCGCCGCCCCGGTACCTCTTCCAGGCCGCCGGCTCGTGCGGCGGCTTCCCGGTGAGCAGCAGGGTGCGCCGCTCGCCGTCGATGTCGGCGACCGCGATGTCGGAGACCGGCCCCCAGGGGAGCTTGCCGCCGGGGCTTCCGTCGGTGGGGACGCTGTACGCCCAGGAGAAGTACGAGAACGGCTGGTTGTGCGAGGACACGGCGAGGATCTGGGACGAGTCCCCCGGATCGGGGCTCCAGCCGCAGACCCGGGCGTCGGTCGACCCCCAGTAGGTGAGTCTGCGGGCGGGCCCGCCGTCGACGGGGGCGAGGTGGATCTCTGGATCGAGCGTGCGCCAGGTCGTGTAGGCGATACGGCCTCCGTCGGGCGAGAAGCGCGGATGACTGACCCTGGTCCGGTCGACAGTCAGCCGCCACGCCCGGCCGGGCCGCTGCCCCGCCGGGGCGAGAGGAGCGACCCAGAGGTCGTCCTCCGCCGCGAAGCAGAGCAAGTCCTTGTGGAGGTGCGGGAAACGGAGATACGCGACGTCGTCACTCACCCTCCAATGCTTTCGGTGGGAAGGGCCCGCGGCAACTTGTGGTGCAGGACACAAGCGAAACTGTTTCGTTTCGCTTGGGCAGAGGAGTACCGTCAAGGTGTACGAAACAGTTTCGTTCCGTTAGTTGATCTTCGACTGACGTACGATCCAGCGGACGCGAGGAAGAGGAGGTCGACCCATGGCACGCAGCCGGCTCACGCCCGAACGCGAGAGCGAGCTGTACTCCGCCGTGCTCGATCTGCTCGGCGAGGTCGGCTATGAAGCCCTGACCATGGACGCCGTCGCCGCCCGCACCCATTCCAGCAAGGCCACCCTCTACCGCCAGTGGGGGAGCAAGGCCGAGCTGGTCGTCAAGGCGCTCCGGAACGACAAGCCGGTGCACCTTGCCGATGTCGACACCGGTTCGCTCCGCGGGGACTTCCTCTCCGTGATGTCGCGGACCGACGACTGTCAGATGGAGCGGAACTCCGCGCTGATGCGGGGTCTGAGCCATGCCGTGCACAACAATCCCGATCTCTTCCAGGCGCTGCGCGAGCTGATGATCGAGCCGGAGATGACCGGCCTCGGTGCGCTGCTCCAGCGGGCCGTGGACAGAGGCGAAGTGCGTGCGGACAATCCGGCGCTTTCCTATGTACCGCACATGATGATCGGCGCGTTCGCCGCTCGTGAGCTGGTCGAGGACCGGCCCGTCGATCAGGCCTTCCTCACCGACTACGCGGAAGCCGTGGTGTTCCCCGCCCTCGGCGTCTGACGTCCCCCTTTTCCCGTACGACCCGTCTCCCCGACGCTCCACCTGACACGCCGCTCTCGTCGTCGGGCTGGTTCCTCACGCCCTCTTCCACTCAACGACCTGACCGGGAGTACCCCTCCGTGGCTACATTCCTGTACAAACTGGGACGGCTCGCCTTTCGGCGCCGCCGTTACGTCGCCCTCATCTGGGTGGCTCTGCTGGCGCTGGCCGGATTCGGCGCCACCGCCGCGGCCACCGCCACCTCCAGCTCCTTCTCGATCCCCGGCACGGAGGCCCAGCGCGCCTTCGACCTGCTGGAGGAACGTTTCCCCGGAGGCAGCGCCGACGGCGCGACCGCCCGGGTCGTCTTCAAGGCGCCCGAAGGCGAGACCGTCACCGCGGCCGCCAACAAGGCCGAGATCCAGGACATCGTCGGCGAGCTGAAGTCCGGCTCGGACCAGATCGCCTCGGTCGCGGACCCGTACCAGGCGAACGCCGTCAGCAAGGACGGCTCCACCGCGTACATCTCCGTCTCCTACAAGGTGAGCTCCATGGAGCTCACCGACGGGACGCGTGAGGCTCTGGAGGACGCGGGCCACGACGCGCAGAGCAGCGGCATGAAGGTCGAGATCGGTGGTGACGCGCTCCAGGTGATGCCGGAGACGGGGGTCACCGAGATCATCGGCGTCGCCATCGCCGCCGTCGTCCTGGTCATCACCTTCGGCTCGCTGATCGCTGCCGGGCTGCCGCTGCTGACCGCCCTCATCGGGGTGGGCATCGGGGTCTCCACGATCACCGCACTCGCCAACGTCCTGGACCTGGGTTCCACCACCTCGACCCTCGCGATGATGATCGGTCTCGCGGTCGGCATCGACTACGCGCTCTTCATCGTCTCCCGCTACCGGGCCGAACTGGCCGAGGGCCGGGAGCGTGAGGAAGCGGCCGGGCGGGCCGTCGGAACGGCCGGGTCCGCGGTGGTCTTCGCGGGCCTCACCGTGGTCATCGCTCTCGTCGGCCTGGCGGTCGTGAACATTCCGATGCTGTCCAAGATGGGCTTCGCCGCCGCGGGCACCGTCGCCATCGCCGTCCTCATCGCGCTGACCCTCGTGCCGGCGATGCTGGGCTTCGCGGGCAAGCGGGTCATGGGGCGCAAGGCGCGCAAGGCCGCCGAGGCGGAGAACAGGCCCGAGGCGAAGCCGAACATGGGCACCCGCTGGGCACGGTTCGTGCTGCGCAGGCCGGTGTGGGTCCTGCTGGCCGGCGTCATCGGCCTCGGCGCCATCGCCGTACCGGCCGCCTCGCTGGAGATGGGTCTGCCGGACGAGGGCGCCCAGCCGAAGTCGACCACGCAGCGCCAGGCGTACGACATGCTCTCCGACGGCTTCGGCCCCGGGTTCAACGGTCCGCTGATGGTCGTCGTCGACACCAGGAACAGCTCCGACGGCAAGGCCGCGGTGAACAGGGTCTCCGACGAGATCGAGGGCTCCGGCGGCGTCGCCGCCGTCACCCCGGCCACCTTCAACAAGGCCGGCGACACCGCGACCATCACGGTCATCCCCAAGGACCGGCCGAGCTCCGTCGAGACGGAGAACGTGGTCCACGCCATCCGTGACGCGGGTGAGACCGTCAGGAGCGACACCGGTGCCGAGGTGCTGGTCACCGGCGCCACGGCCATGAACATCGACTTCTCGCAGAAGATGAACGACGCGCTGCTGCCCTACCTGGCGCTCGTCGTCGGCCTGGCGTTCCTGCTGCTGATGGTGGTCTTCCGCTCGATCCTCGTCCCGCTGAAGGCGGCCCTCGGCTTCCTGCTCTCGGTGGTCGCGGCTCTCGGTGCCGTCGTCGCGGTCTTCCAGTGGGGCTGGCTGGGATCGCTCTTCGGGGTCGAACAGACCGGTCCGATCATGAGCATGATGCCGATCTTCATGGTCGGTGTGGTCTTCGGCCTCGCGATGGACTACGAGGTCTTCCTGGTCACCCGGATGCGCGAGGCGTACGTCCACGGGGAGACGCCCGGGCAGGCGATCGTCACCGGCTTCAAGCACGGGGCCCGCGTGGTCGCGGCAGCCGCCGTGATCATGATGGCCGTCTTCGCCGGCTTCATCGGTTCCTCGGAGCAGATGATCAAGATGGTCGGCTTCTCGCTCGCCATCGCCGTCTTCTTCGACGCCTTCGTCGTGCGGATGGCCATCGTGCCGGCGGTGCTCGCCCTGCTGGGCAAGCGTGCCTGGTGGCTGCCGCGCTGGCTGGACCGTGTGCTGCCCAACGTGGACGTCGAGGGCGAGGGCCTGCGCAAGGACCTCTCCGAGGACGGCCCGGCCGAGGGCGGCGGGGAGCGGGAGCTGGTCCGCGTCTGACCCGCCCGAGACCCCGGGGCCCGCGTGTGAGCGGAGCGCGGCCCCGGAGCGCCGGTTACCTGTGGGGACGGGGGACCGGGGCGATGATGAGCCCCCGTGCACGCGGCACGGGGGCTCATCCCTGCTCAGGCGGGGGTGGTGGCGGCCGGAGGGCGCTTCGCCGCCTGGACGCGGGTCCGCGACAGGAAGCGGATGACGGGGGCGATGTCGAACTGGAGGACGGTGACACCGTCCGCCGCGTGCAGTTCCAGGATCAGCTGGGCACGGCCGCACGGCCATATCCGTACGTCGCCGTGGGTGACGGGGGAGCGCAGCCCGCGTTCCAGGAGGTCGAGGCCGAAGGCCCGGTCGGCGCCGCCGGGGAGCCGGACCTGGACGGTCCCCGGGCCCTCGGGGTCGTAGCGCAGTTCGACGGGGACCCGCCGGGGGTCCGGGCCGTCGGTGATGAGCCGGGCTCGGACGTGTTCTTGGATCACGAGGGACATGGCCGGCTCCTCCTGTGTGAAAATCTCTTCCCCTAATGTCCCATATATTCCCATTTGGGCATGTTGGGGGTTGGTGTAGTTGTCACCCCTGCGCTCTTGCGAACTATTTGCAACAGGGCACTATCATGGAGCGTTTCCCGACCCCGCCAGCAGTAACGCCCGAAGCGGAGCCACTCCATGCATGTACCCGACGGTTTCATCAACGCACCCGTCTCCGCCGTCGCAGGTGTCGTCGCCGCAGGCGCGGTCGCCGTCGGTCTCCGCGGTGCCCGGCGGGAACTGGACGAGCGCACCGCGCCGCTCGCCGGCCTCGTCGCCGCGTTCATCTTCGCCGTGCAGATGCTGAACTTCCCGGTCGCGGCCGGCACCAGCGGACACCTCCTGGGCGGGGCCCTGGCCGCGATCCTTGTCGGCCCCTACACGGGGCTGCTGTGCATAGCGGTCGTCCTGCTGATGCAGGGCATCCTCTTCGCCGACGGCGGCCTCACCGCGCTCGGCGTGAACATCACGGTGATGGGGGTCGTCACCACCGTCGTCGCCTACGCGCTCTTCCGCGGGCTGACCCGTGTGCTGCCCCGCACCCGCCGCTCGACGACCGCCGCCGCCTTCGTGGCCGCGCTCGTCTCGGTGCCCGCCGCCGCCGTCGCGTTCACCCTCATCTACGCGATCGGCGGCACCACCGACGTACCCATCGGCAAGGTGCTCACCGCGATGGTCGGCGTCCATGTCCTCATCGGCATCGGGGAGGCCGCGATCACCGCGCTGACCGTCGGTGCCGTGATCGCCGTGCGTCCCGACCTGGTGCACGGGGCGCGCGGACTCGCCGCCCCGCTCAAGCTCCGTGTCGACGGCGAACTCGTCGACGCACCGGCCGCACCTGCCCCCTCGCCCGCACCCGCGGCCGCCCGCTCCACGCGCGGGGTCTGGGCCGCCGGCCTGGTCGCCGCGCTCGTCCTCGCGGGCTTCGTCTCCTTCTACGCCTCCGCGAACCCCGACGGCCTGGAGAAGGTCGCCGCCGACAAGGGCATCGACGAGAAGGTCCAGGAACACGACGCGGCGGGCTCCCCGCTCGCCGACTACGGCGTCAAGGACATCGGCAACGCCCGCGTCTCCGGCGGCCTCGCCGGAGTGATCGGCGTCGGCGTCACCGTCGCCGTCGGCAGCGGCGTCTTCTGGGCCGTGCGCAGGCGCCGGGCGCCGGAGGCCACCGGGTCCCGCACCACCGAGTCCGTCTGACATGGGCGCAGGTCACGCGCACAAGCTCTACCGGCACGCGCACTCACCGGTCCACGCCCTGCCGCCGCACTGCAAGCTCGCCGCCGTCCTGTGCTTCGTCGTGGTCGTCGTCTCCACCCCGCGCGAGGCCGTCTGGGCCTTCGGCCTGTACGCCGTGCTGCTCGCCGCCGTCGCCGCCGTGGCCCGGATCCCCGCCGGGTTTCTGCTGAAGCGGCTGGTCATCGAGGTGCCGTTCGTGGCGTTCGCGCTGCTCATGCCGTTCGTGGTGCCGGGGGAGCAGACCGAGCTGCTCGGCGTCTCCGTCAGCGTCCCCGGCCTCTGGGGCGCCTGGAACGTCCTCGCGAAAGGCACCCTCGGCGTGGCCGCCTCGGTGATCCTCGCCTCGACCACCGAGCTGCGCTCCCTGCTGCTCGGCCTCCAGCGGCTCCGGCTGCCGCCGATGCTCGTCCAGATCGCGTCCTTCATGATCCGGTACGGCGACGTCATCACCGACGAGCTGCGCCGGATGTCGATCGCACGGCGCTCCCGGGGCTTCGAGGCGAGCGGGGTACGGCACTGGAGCGTCCTCGCCAAGACGGCGGGCGCCCTCTTCATCCGGTCCTACGAGCGCGGCGAGCGCGTCCACCTCGCGATGGTCAGCCGCGGCTACACCGGCACCATGCCGGTGATCGACGAGGTGACCGCCTCCCGCACCCAGTGGGCGCACGCCGCGACCCTCCCCGTGCTCGCCCTCGCCATATGTCTGCTGGGATGGACCGTATGAGCCTGCCCACCGCCCCCGCCCCGTCCCTCGAGGTCAGCGGCCTCGCCTACGCCTACCCCGACGGCCACCAGGCCCTCTTCGGCGTCGATCTGACCGTGGCCCGCGGTGAACGCGTGGCGCTGCTCGGCCCCAACGGCGCGGGCAAGACCACCCTCGTCCTCCACCTCAACGGCATCCTCGACGCGGGCGCCGGCACCGTCCGGGTCGCCGGGCTGCCCGTGCAGAAGCGGCACCTCGCCGAGATCCGCCGCCGCGTCGGCATCGTCTTCCAGGACCCCGACGACCAGCTCTTCATGCCGACCGTCCGCGAGGACGTCGCCTTCGGGCCCGCCGCGGCCGGACTGCGCGGCCCCGATCTGGAGGAGCGGGTCATGACCGCGCTCAGGCGGGTCGGCATGGAGGAGTACGCCGCGCGGCCCCCGCACCACCTCTCCTTCGGCCAGCGCCGCCGGGTCGCCGTCGCCACCGTCCTCGCCATGGAGCCCGAGATCCTCGTCCTGGACGAGCCCTCCTCCAACCTGGACCCGGCCTCCCGACGTGAACTCGCCGACATCCTGCGCTCCTTGGACGTCACCGTGCTGATGGTCACCCACGACCTGCCGTACGCCCTCGAACTCTGCCCGCGTGCCGTCATCCTCAGTGACGGGGTGATCGCCGCCGACGACCGCACGTACGACCTCCTGTGCGACGAAGACCTCATGCGCAGGCACCGGCTGGAGCTGCCGTTCGGCTTCGACCCGCGTTCCGTGTCCGTACCGCGTTCGTGAACAGGAGGTGACCCGCCACGCGTTCCACCTGCGGCGCGATGCACCATGGGGGGATGAGCGGGAGCGCGGTAGCAGGTGTGGACGTACGGGGCACGGTGGCGCCGGGATTCGAGGCGGTACGGGACGCTTTCGTCCGTAACTTCGAACAGCGCGGCGAACGGGGAGCGGCCGTGGCCCTCTACCACCACGGCCGCAAGGTCGTGGACCTGTGGGCCGGTACGAGAGACGTCGACGGCACCGAACCCTGGGCCGTGGACACCGTCCAGATCGTCCGCTCCGCCGGGAAGGGTGTCGCCGCCGCCGTGCCGCTGCTGCTGCACCAGCGCGGGCAGGTGGACCTCGACGCCCCCGTCGGCACGTACTGGCCGGAGTTCAAGGCGAACGGCAAGGAACGCGTCCTCGTACGCCACCTCCTGGCCCACCGGGCCGGGCTGGCCGCCCTCGACCGGGCGCTGACGCCCCAGGAGGCGGCGGACGGAACCACCGGAGCCGCGGCCGTCGCCGCCCAGCGGCCCCAGTGGGAGCCCGGCACCGACCACGGGTACCACGCCCAGACCTACAGCTGGCTCGTCGGCGAACTGGTGCGCAGGGTCACCGGGCGGACCATCGGCCGCTGGGTCGCGGAGGAGATCGCACGCCCGCTCGGCCTGGACTTCTGGTTCGGGCTCCCGGCCGACGAGGCGCACCGCATCGGGCGGATCGGCCCCGTCGAGCCCCCGCCTGCCGAGGGCAGCGGTGCTCTGCGCATGCGCCCCAAGCGTTCCGTCGTCGACGCCTACGCCGATCCGGCCTCGCTGACCCGCCGCGCCTTCGGAGCGATCGACCCCTTCCCCGACGAGAACGCCCCGGACTACCGCGCGGCGGAACTCCCCGCGTCCAACGGCGTCGCCACCGCGCGCGGGCTCGCCCGCTGCTACGCCGCGATGATCGGCCAGGTCGACGGAGAGCGGCTGTTCGCCCCCGCCACCCTCACCCTGGCCCGCACCGAGGAGTCCGCGGGGCCGGACCGTGTGCTGGTCGTCAGCACCCGCTTCGGCCTCGGCTACATGCTGCACGGCCCGGCGGCGCCGCTGCTCGGCCCGGGATCGTTCGGGCACCCCGGCCGCGGCGGTTCGCTGGGCTTCGCCGACCCCGAAACGGGAACAGCGCTCGGCTATGTGACGAACGGTCTGCAGAAGGGAGTTACCGCCGATCCCCGTGCCCAGGCACTGGTCCGGGCAGTACGGTCGGCGCTATGACTCCTCGCCTCGACGGATACGCCGCCCTCCTCACGGGCGCGGGACAAGGCATCGGGGCGGCCACCGCCCGCCGGCTCGCCTCCGAGGGGGCGGCCGTCCTCGTCACCGACCTGGACGCAGACCGCGCCGAGCGCACGGCGGCCGGGATACGCGCGACGGGCGGCACCGCCGAAGCCCTGGCCTGCGACGTGGGCGACCGGGCGGCGGTCGAGGCGGCGGTGGCCCACGCGGCCGCCGCCTTCGGGAGGCTCGACGTCCTGGTCAACAACGCCTACGCCGACCATGTGGACGCCCCGCTCTTCGAGGACGAGGCGGACGAGGTCTGGGCCCGCAGCCTCGACATCACCCTGACCGGCCCCTACCGCTGCTCCCGCGCCGCACTGCCGCACCTGGTGGCCTCCGGCCGGGGCTCCGTCGTCAACATCGGCTCGGTCAACGGCGAACAGGACTTCGGCGGTCACGCCTACAGCGCCGCGAAGGCGGGCCTGGCCAGCCTGACCCGGACCCTCGCCGGCCACGCCGGACCCCGCGGCGTCCGCGTCAACCTCGTCGCGCCAGGCACGGTCCGTACGGACGCCTGGGCGGGCCGCGAGGCCGAGCTGGAGCGGGCCGCCGCGCTCTACCCGCTGGGGCGGGTCGGCGAACCGAACGACATCGCGTCCGCCGTCGCCTTCCTCGTCTCCCCGGACGCGGCCTGGATCACCGGCACCACGCTGCGGGTCGACGGCGGCCTGCTCGCCGTCAACACGGCCTTCCGCGCGGCGATGGACGGGGACCGGGAAACCCGGTAGCCGGGGCCCCTGCCCGCTGCCTACCCTGCCCGGATGATCGACCACGGACTCATCGACCGGACCGGCCGGCGCGTCACCCTGCGCCCCGTCGACGACGCCAACTGGCGTGCGGTCGCCGACATCGCGCCCCTCGACGCCCAGCGCGCCCACGCTCCCGCGCTGGCCGCCCGCTATCTGCTGCTGACCCTGCGCGAGGACACCTGGCACTCGCTCGCGGTGTACGGGGACGAGGCCGTGACCGGACACGTGATGTGGGCCAGGGACGAGGACGGCTCGTACTGGATCGGCGGGATGCTCGTCGACGGCCCCGAACAGGGCCGGGGCGTCGGCCGCGCCGCCGTACGCACGCTGGCCGCGTGGCTGGCGGAGCAGGACGGCTGCGAGGTGCTCCGGCTCTCCTACGATCCCGTCAACACGGCGGCCGGACACCTCTACACCTCGCTCGGCTTCCGGCCCACGGGCGAGGAGGAGGACGGCGAGGTGGTCGTGGAGCTGGCGGCCTCGGCCGCGCGGTGACGTCCTGCCGGCCCGGACCGCTCAACTCGTGTGCAGCATCAGGCCGATGCCGACCACCATCAGCCCGGCCGCGGCGATCCTCGGAGCCCCGAACCGCTCCTTGAAGAACAGGGTCCCTATCGCGGCGCCCACGATGATCGAGGACTCGCGGAGCGCGGCGATCGGGGCGAGAGCCGCCTTCGTCTGCGCCCAGAGGACGAGACCGTACGCGGCGACCGACAGGGCGGCTCCCAGCAGCCCCCGCGCGGCGAACGGGGTGAGCTGGGGGAACAGTTCACCCCGGCGGCGCCAGAACGCGTAGGCGGGGATGGCGATCCCCTCCAGGATCATCAGCCAGGCGATGTAGCCGATCGGTGTTCCCGAGGCGCGCACCCCCACACCGTCGACCGTCGTGTAGCCGGCGATGGCCAGACCCGTCGCGAGGGCCGCCAGGATCGCCGGCCAGTGGGGGCGCTTGCCGGAGCCCCGGATGCCCCACAGCGCCAGCCCCACGAGCCCCGCCGAGGCCACGGCGACACCCGCCGTCGCCCAGCCGTCCGGGCGCTCCCCGACGAACACGGCGGCCAGGACCGTCACGACGAGCGGGGCCGTGCCCCGGGCGATCGGATACATCTGGCCGAAGTCGCCCAGGGTGAACGAGCGCATCAGCAGCAGCATGTACGCCACGTGCAGACCGGCGGAGACGAGCAGGTACGGCCAGGCGCCGGCGGCCGGGAGCGGGGCGAAGCAGGCCAGCACGAGCCCGATCAGCGCCCCGCCGCCGGAGATCAGGGTGAAGGACACCAACTGGTCACGTATGGCATGGGCGATGGCGTTCCAGCTGGCGTGCGTGATCGCGGCGGCCAGGACGGCCGCCGCCACCAGGGGGGTCACGCCGTGGCCTCCCGCACGTCCACCACCGTGCCGCCCGCGAGTTCGACCACGCTCCCGGGGTCGAGCGGGAAGACCGTGTGCGGGGTGCCCGCGGCCGCCCAGACCGTCGCGTGGTCCAGCAGGCCCCGGTCGGCCAGCACCCGGGTCTTCGTACGGTGCCCGAAGGGCGGGACCCCGCCGATCGCGTACCCGGTGGTCTCCCGGACCAGATCGGCTCCGGCCCGCTTGACCTTTCCGGCGCCGAGCTCGGCCCTCACGCGCTCGACGTCCACCCGGGACGAGCCGTCCATCAGGACCAGGACGGGCACACCGTCGGCCTCGAAGATCAGGGACTTGACGATCTGGCTGAGCTCGCAGCCGATTGCCGCGGCGGCCTCGACCGCGGTGCGCGTGGCGTCGGGGAAGCGGCGTACCTCGACGTCGAGGCCCAGCTCCCGCAGGGCTTCGGCGAACCGGGGGTGGGCATCGGACGAGGTCGTGGAGGGGGTGGTCCCGGAAGTGCTCATGGGCGCACGCTACTGAACGGCCCTGGGGGCGGACCACATCGTTTCCCCCGGACGTCCGCTACGAACCCGCGCGCAGGACCGCCGCCACCACCGGTCCGGCCGCGTCGCCGCCGTGGCCACCGGACTGGACGACCGCCGCCGCCGCGAGGTCGTCGCTGAAGCCGGTGAACCAGCTGTTGGACGTGGACTGCCCGTCGACCTCGGCCGAGCCCGTCTTGGCGCCCTTGTCGCCGCCGACCGAGGCCATGGCCGCCTTGCCGGTGCCCCAGGAGGCGGTGGCCCGCATCATGTCGTTCAGCTGCCCGGTGACGTTCTGCGAGAGCGAACGGGAGGCGGTGGCGAGCTGACGGTCGTCCAGGGACTGCGGGACGATCACGGGCTGGTGGAACGTTCCTGTGCGGGCGGTCGCCGTGATGGACGCGATGTTGAGCGCGTTCATCTGGACGGTGCCCTGGCCTATGTACTGCGCCGCCGCCTCGCCGCCGGTCGCCTCGGGCACGCTGCCGTCGTAGGAGACCACGCCGGTCTGCCAGTTCAGGCCGATTCCGAAGACGTCGCGGGCCTCCTTGGCGAGTGCGGCGTCGTCCTTGGTCTCGTCGATCAGCTTGATGAAAGCGGTGTTGCAGGAGCGGGCGAAGCTCGTGGTGAACGTGTCGGTGGGCGGGAGTTCGAAGTACTCGAGGTTGTGGAACGTCCGGCTCTGCCAGGTCGCCTCTTTCGGGCACTCGACCGGGCTGTTCGCCGAGACGAGTCCCTTGTCCATCAGCATCGCCGCGGTCATGATCTTCAGCGTGGAGCCGGGCGCCTGCTTGCCCTGCATCGCCGCGTTGAAGCCGGTCGCCGGGTTGTTCGCCACGGCGCGGATGGAGCCCGTGGACGGCTTCACGGCGACCACCGACGCCCCGCTGAACTCCTTGACCGCCTTCTCCGCCGCCGCCTGGGCGCCCGCGTCGAGCGTCGTCTGCAGCCTGCCCGGCTTCCCCTTGGCGAGCGTCAGCAGCGTGGTGTCCGGAAGCTGCTCGTCGGCGGGCTCGATCCAGGTCTCGATCCCCGGTGAACCGCCCGCCCTGTCGCCGTACTTCTCGCGCAGGGAGTCCAGGATCGGCCCGAGCGACGGGTACGTCTCCTTGTCGAGCACCTTGCCGTTGTGGTCGACGGCCTCGATCGCCGCCGACGAGGACTCGCCGGTCTTCAGCGACGCTCCCTCGGTCAGCTGCGGATGGATCACCGCGGGCTGCCAGTCGACGAGCGCCTTGCCGGTGGTCAGGCCGCGCACCACGGTCAGTTCGGAGGAGTACGACCAGGGCTTGGTCTTCCCGTCGTAGGAGACGGTCGCCTTGACCGTGTACGGCACCTTCGTGCCGACGGCGGCGCCCGGCGTGATCACCGCCTTCGTGACGTGTGCCTCGTCGGCGTAACCGGCCAGCAGCGGCTCGGCGACGGTCTCGTTGTTCGTGAGCAGGGCGGCGGCCGACGCGTCACCCGACGCCCACGCATCGAGGAAGCCCTTGGCGGTCTCCTCGGTCTCCTCCTTGTCCGGAGGCCCCGTCTTCACCTCGGAGGACCCGGAGACGTTCCCTATCCCCCCGGACTCGCTCCCTCCGAGTACCACCTCGTACACGCCGTAGCCGAGCCCTCCGGCCACCAGCACGAACACTCCGCCGATCACGGCGACCTTCGCTCCACTGCGCATCTGTGCAGTCCCCCTCCCCAGGAGCTCTTCTTGAACACGTTCAAGAAGAGCCATCCCTCGGCACTTTACGGGACGGGAGTGGGTCCTGAGGGGGTTGTTACCGGACCGGGACGCGGCCCGGTGGCCTCGCTGCGGCGCTCTGACCTCGGGGTGGACGCGCATCGCCGAGGGCCGGTCGCGCGGGGTCGGTCACGACCATTGCCCACGGTGGCACGCGTCGCTATGTTAATCGAGAATCACATGACTCAGCACGATCCGGAACGTGGTGGCAGTGCAACTCGCAAGCCAGAAAAGGCGCATAGCGCCATCTGGTCCAGCTGGGAAGTGGGTAAGTAAATGCACGATCTCAACAGGCGAAGCATCCTGTCCCTCGGTGCCGCGCTCGGCCTCGTGGGTGTGGCGGCCCCCGCCAAGGCGTGGGCGTGGGCGTCGGCGGACTCGGTGGCCGGAACCGGCTCGGGAGCCGATCCGGAGTACGTCTGGGACAGCGCGACGGACCCTCTCATGGTGTCGCTGCTCGAGAACGGCCAGATCCCTTCGGTCAACACCGCGATGGAGAAGTGGGTGAACAACGGTGACCCGCTGCCCAGCGGACTGCCGGCCGCCCTCACCACGCATCTGCGGACCTTCAACAAGCTGCCCGCCTGGGCCGACACCGCGAAGCTGACCCGCGCCGCCGACTTCAACCGGCGCAAGGACACCTACCTGTTCATGCTCTACGGCCTCGGCAGCGGGATCATGAGCACCGTGATCCCGCGGGAGGCCAGGAGCGTCTACTGGTCCTTCGGCGGCGCCGACATGAAGGACCGCGCGGCCAAGACGTTCACGTTCGGCTACGACCTGTCCCAGCTGCGCGCCTTCGAGCCGAGCGGGCAGTTCGTCGTCACCGCCAACAAGACCCGGCTGGTGCACGGAGCGGTGCGTCACCTGCTGCCGCAGTCGCCGCACTGGAAGAACGGCGCCGACCAGACCATCCCGATCAGCGTCGCCGACATCCTGGTCACCTTCCACAGCCTGGGCACCTACGTGCACAGGAAGATGCGTGACTGGAAGATCCCCATGTCGGCCGCGGACGAGGAGGCGTTCCTGCACTCCTGGCAGGTCGCCATCTATCTGCTCGGGGTGCCGACCGAGTACATCCCGAAGACCTGGGCGGCCGCGGAAGCGCAGTCGGCGCAGGTGCTCACCCCGATCCTCGCCCCGACGCCCGAGGGCCTCGACCTGGCCGAGGTGCTGCTCGGCCTGACCGCGGAGATCGACCTCGGTGTCACGCGCGGCTTCCTGAACGAGTTCGTGCGCTACGCCCTGAGCAACGAGGTCGGCGACTGGCTGAAACTGCCGCGCGACTACGCGGCGGCGGCCCTGGTCCGCACCGTGTGGCCGGCCTTCATCCTGTTCCGTGAGGGGCTGTCGCCCGTCATGCCCGGCGCCTTCTACATGTTCGACCAGTTCCTGCGCGCCCTGGCCATGCTGTTCCTCAACAAGGGCGGCTCCGGGACGACCACCCCGATCACGATCCCGACCGGGAACCGGCCGAGCTGAACCGCCCCCGGCCCCTGCGGCCTTCACCCCTCGGCGCCGACGCCGAGGGGTGAAGGCCGCAGGGGGGTGGGCGCCGAGGTCCCCTCAGACGCCCAGGGCACCCACGACCAGGGCGGTCACGGCGTCGCGGCGGTCCTGGCCGTCACGCCACCGCAGCGCGCGCCCGGCCTCGACCGCCACCCCGAACCCCGCGTGCACCAGCACCCGGGCCTGGCGCGGGTCCAGCTCCGGACGGGCCAGTCGCAGCTGCTGCTCCCAGACGGCGATGTGTTCACGCTGTGCGAGGACCAAGGGCCGCCGCAGTTCGTCCGGCAGGCCGACGAGCTCGGCCTCGGCGACGCTGTTGAGCGCGGTGTACTCGAAGCTGTAGGCCACGTACGTCGCCGCCAGCGCGGCTACTGCGTCGTGCGGGCCGGCCACCCCGTCAAGGCTCCGCTCCACACCCTGGCCCAGAAGCCCCGCGGCCTGGAGGCACGCCGCCGCCAGGATGCCGACCTTGCCGTCGTAGTGACGGTAGAGCGCCGATGGCGCCAGCCCCACCGCCTCCGCGATCTGCCCGTTCGTGACACTGGCGAACCCGTCCCGTGCGAACAGCGGGACGGCTGCCGCGAGGATCTCCGCGCGCCGCGTGCGCGGCACCGTCCGGGCGGGCAGCTCGACGGGGTGTGCGCCGCTCCTCGGGGCCGCCGCGGCGTCGGTCGCGGCGACACGCAGGGCGGACGCCGACAGCAGGTCCTCGGCCCGGCGTTGGGCGATCGAGGTGTGGTGCATCGTGATGGACGCGATCGCGCCGAGGGCCGCCATGGCCCGCAGACGCCCGCCGGGCAGTGGGTACGCGCGCCGCACCGCCTCGTCGACCCGCCCGACGACGTGCCCGAACTTCGTCATGAGGCGCCGTCGGTCCTCGGTCTCGAGGTACCTGGCCTCCCACCGGTACACGCCGCCCGACGCGCGATGGGCGACGGTGACGCGGGTGACGGCGTCGAGGACCTCCGTCAGGGGCGCCCCGGACGGCACCTCGTCGAGCGCGGCGACGAGCCGCTCCGCCGTGACGTCGGCGCACTCGGCGAACAACGCGTACTTGTTCGGGAAGTGCCGGTACAGGGCCG
Source organism: Streptomyces sp. NPDC088746 (assembly GCF_044751065.1). Lineage (NCBI taxonomy): Bacteria > Bacillati > Actinomycetota > Actinomycetes > Kitasatosporales > Streptomycetaceae > Streptomyces > Streptomyces sp. NPDC088746. Next base: position 177,722 of record NZ_JBIVLA010000008.1, on the reverse strand, counting down.
CCGCGGTGATACCCACGCCGGCCGCGATCTTCTCCATGGACGCCGCGTGGTACCCGTGCTCGCCGAAGACCCGGCCGGCCGCCTCGACGATGAGCTGCTTGCGGTTGCGGGGCCGGGTGGCCGCGGCCGGATCGGTCACGGCCGAACCGGCGGAAGCGGGAACGGGGCCATGCGGAGGAGTCAATCACACGCGCACACACGGGACCGGGGCTCCCTCGGCACGGCCCCGGGCCCGCAACTTCCCCGCTACACCCAGGTGTCCAGCCACATCCGGTCGCGCCAGGAGTCCTCCGGGATCGACGTGCCCGTGTAGAGCGGCCAGAAGTAGATGAAGTTCCAGACGATCAGCAGCACCAGGACGCCCGCCGCGATCGCGCCCAGTGTGCGTCTGCGCTCACCCGTGGGATCGGCGGTGTCCATGCCGAGACGGTGCTTGGTGCCCGTGCCGGCCGCGGGGCCCAGGAGCGCGCCGATCATCATCGTGACCGCCAGGCACAGGAACGGCACGAACACGACCGCGTAGAAGAGGAAGATCGTCCGCTCCTGGTAGAAGAACCAGGGCACCCAGCCCGCCGCGACCCCGCACGCGATCGCCCCGGCCCGCCAGTCACGGCGGAAGGCCCAGCGCCACAGCACGTACAGCAGGGCCAGGCACGCCGCCCACCAGAGCAGCGGGGTACCGAGCGCCAGGACCTCGCGGGCGCACTTGCCGCTGCTGGACTCCAGGCAGCCCGTCTTCTCCTCGTAGAAGTACGAGACGGGGCGGCCCAGCACGATCCAGCTCCACGGATTGGACTGGTAGGTGTGGCCGGACGTCAGGCCGACGTGGAACTCGTAGACCTGGTTCTCGTAGTGCCAGAGGCTGCGCAGCCAGTCCGGCAGCCACGTCCAGCTGCCGCCCTTGCCCTCGGTGGCCGCCCAGTTGCGGTAGTAGCCCTTGTCCGTGACGATCCAGCCCGTCCACGAGACGAGGTACGTGCCGATCGCGACCGGCACCGTGGAGACGAACGCGGGCAGCAGGTCCCTGAGGACCACGGCCCTGTACGGCTGCACGGCGCCCGCCGTACGCCGCGCGCCGACGTCCCAGAGGACCGCCATCACACCGAACGCGGCCAGGATGTAGAGCCCGTTCCACTTCGTGGCGAAGGCCAGACCGAGCATCAGGCCGGCCGCGATCCGCCAGGGACGCCACCCGAGCCGGAGCGTCTCGGCGATGTGGGCGTCCGGACGCAGGACCCCCTCCTCGTCGACCGGGAGCGCCGCGGCCAGCTTGCGGCGGGTCCGGTCGCGGTCGAGGAGGAAGCAGCCGAAGGCCGCCAGCACGAAGAACATCAGCACCAGGTCGAGCAGCGCGGTGCGGCTCATCACGAAGTGCAGCCCGTCCACGGCCAGCAGGGTGCCCGCCAGGCAGCCCAGGAACGTCGAGCGGAACAGCCGGCGGCCGATGCGGCACAGCATCAGGACCGAGAGGGTGCCGAGCACCGCCACCATGAAGCGCCAGCCGAACGGGGTGAACCCGAACAGCTGCTCGCCGAACCCGATGATCCACTTGCCGACCGGCGGATGGACGACGTAACCCGGGTCCACCGGGATGTCCACCGAGGACGGGTCGCCGAGGATCAGCTTGTCGACGTCCTTGGGCCAGGAGCCCTCGTACCCCTGGTTGACCAGGGCCCAGGCGTCCTTGGCGTAGTACGTCTCGTCGAATATCACCGCCTTCGGGCTGCCCAGGTTCCAGAACCGCAGCACCCCGGCGAACAGGGCGACCAGCAGCGGCCCGCCCCAGGCCGACCAGCGCACCAGGTGGCCGGCGAGGACCGGCGGCACGGCGAGCACCTTCCAGAACTGGCGGCCGGGGCGGGCGTAGGGCGGATCGAGGCGCTCGCGCAGCCCCATCTCCGGCCGTGGGGAATGGCCGAAGCGGCGCAGCCGCTGCTGCCAGGAAGGCGGCTGGTCGCCGGTGTGATCCCCGGCGTCGTTGCCCTGCTGGGCTTCGGGCGCAGTACTCGTCACCGCGCCATCGTAGGGAACGCATCTGTGCGAGTGGTGCCGCCCGTGCTGGGAGGATGGCCGATGTGACTGGAACGACTGGAACGCTCGTACTCGCAGGGACCCCCATCGGCGACGTGGCGGACGCCCCGCCACGGCTCGCCGCCGAGCTGGAGACGGCCGATGTCGTGGCCGCCGAGGACACCCGGCGGCTACGCCGGCTCACCCAGGCGCTCGGCATCCGCACGACGGGGCGTGTCGTGTCCTACTTCGAGGGCAACGAGTCGGCGCGTACGCCCGAACTCGTCGAGGCCCTCGTCGGCGGCGCGCGCGTCCTGCTGGTCACCGACGCGGGGATGCCGTCCGTCTCCGACCCCGGCTACCGGCTCGTCGCCGCCGCCGTGGAACAGGACATCAAGGTCACCGCCGTACCGGGCCCCTCGGCCGTGCTGACCGCGCTCGCCCTGTCCGGGCTGCCCGTGGACCGCTTCTGCTTCGAGGGCTTCCTGCCGCGCAAGGCCGGCGAGCGGCTGGGGAAGCTGCGCGAGGTCGCGGACGAGCGCCGCACGATGGTCTTCTTCGAGGCCCCGCACCGGCTGGACGACACCCTGGCCGCCATGGCCGAGGCGTTCGGGACGGACCGCAGGGCCGCCGTGTGCCGGGAGCTGACCAAGACGTACGAGGAAGTGAAGCGCGGCCCGCTGGGCGAGCTGGCGGCCTGGGCGGCCGAAGGCGTACGCGGCGAGATCACCGTCGTGGTCGAGGGCGCGACGGACTCCGGCGACGAGGGACCGGACGCCGTCGAGCTGGTACGCAGGGTGCAGGTGCGCGAGGAGGCGGGGGAGCGGCGCAAGGAGGCCATCGCCGCGGTCGCCGCCGAGGCGGGGCTGCCCAAGCGCGAGGTGTTCGATGCGGTGGTCGCGGCAAAGAACGCGGCTCGGACCGGCCAGGAGCAGGGCAAAGGACTAACCTGAAATGTAAAGCCTGAGCCGCGTACCGGGCCGTTCGGCCACGAATCGGCCAAAAGCGTTCCAACACTCGGCAGACCTGGTGCATCGCCGTCGGCGAAGGCGTCCACTTGAGGGTGGAACGCACCATCCGGAGTGCTTGTCCGGAGTGCTTGTCCAGCGGACAAGGGGAGCAGGCATGAGTGAGATCGCAGCGGGCACCGTGCACGAGGCGTACGCCTTCGCGTGCATGAGGTGCGGGCACGGCTGGGAACAGGCCTACGAGATAGAGCACCACGTCGACGGTTCGGGCAACGCGTTCGTGGTGTACAAGGCGGACGGGGAGCGCGTGCCGTCGCCGCTGTCCACCCCGACCTGCGCGAACTGCGGCGGCCACGTGGTGCGGATCATGCGCGCCGGCCGGGTCTCCACCGTCCAGCAGCTGCTCAGGCCCCGGGAAGTGGCGCGTCCCGTGATGGCGGGCGGGGACGAGGTCCCCGAGGAGATGTCCGTGGCCACCGCCGCCCCCGCGGCCGGCTCCGGATCGCACCACTGGCAGCTGTCCGATCTGCTCCGCCCCTTCCACCGGCGGTGAGAGACGGTTGACGCCCTCGTAGAGTCGAGGCATGAGCCGTACCGAAGCCCCGCCGCTCCCCGAACCCCTCAGGGTTCCGGTCGCCGATTCGCACACCCACCTGGACATGCAGGACGGAACCGTCGAGGAGGGGCTGGCCCGGGCCGCGGCGGTCAACGTGACCGCCGTCGTCCAGGTCGGCTGCGACGTGAAGGGCTCCCACTGGGCCGCCGAGACCGCCGCCGCGCACCCGTCCGTGCACGCCTCCGTCGCCCTGCACCCCAACGAGGCGCCGCGCATCGTGCACGGGGACCCGGAGGGCTCCGCGCGGCAGGGAGTCAGGGAGCCGGGCGGTAAGGCCGCCCTCGACGAGGCGCTCGCCGAGATCGACGCACTGGCCGCCCTCGCCCACGTACGCGCCGTCGGTGAGACCGGCCTGGACCACTTCCGTACGGGCCCCGAGGGCATGGCCGCCCAGGAGGAGTCCTTCCGCGCCCACATCGAGATCGCCAAGCGGCACGGCAAGGCCCTGGTCATCCACGACCGCGAGGCCCACGCGGACGTGCTGCGGATCCTCGCCGACGCCGGCGCGCCGGAGCGGACCGTCTTCCACTGCTACTCCGGGGACGCCGACATGGCCCGGATCTGCGCGGCGGCCGGATACTTCATGTCCTTCGCGGGCAACGTCACCTTCAAGAACGCGCAGCCGCTGCGTGACGCGCTGGCCGTCGCCCCCGCCGAGCTCGTGCTCGTCGAGACGGACGCCCCCTTCCTCACCCCCGCCCCGTACCGCGGACGGCCCAACGCGCCCTATCTGATTCCGGTCACGCTCCGTGCCATGGCCGAGGTGAGGGGCACCGACGAGGACACCCTGGCCGCCGCCGTCTACGACAACACCGCGCGGGCGTTCGACTTCTGAGAGGCGCTGGGCGCTCCGGCCGACACGTGGGGTAATCGTACGACTTTGTACGGTTAGGAGGGGTCCGCTATCGTGCCCGCGCAACGGGGACGGCAGGCCGGAAGTCTGGAGCGTCGTGGGCCATTCACAGGGCAGTCACCGCGCGGCGCGCGGCAGTCGGCGTACGAGGCAGGCGCCGGCGCGGGCCCCTTCCCCGCCCCCGGCGCCGCCGCGCTCCCTCCACGAGGAGCGGACGATCGTCGCCGGGCTCCGGAGCGGCCCCCTGCCGGTCCATGACCCGACCGTGCTGGACACCCCGCTGGTGCCCCGGCTGCCGGCCCCGCGCAGGGAGACCGGCGGACACCGGGCGGCCCGGCGCCACCGGCGCGCGGTGGGTGCCGGCGCTCCGGAGAGCCTGCGGCGGCTCGTCCCGCGCGCACTGGTCGTCGCCGTCCTGGCGGGCGGCACCGCCGGTTTCCTCGCCCAGGACAAGGCCGTCCGCGTCGACGTCGACGGGACCTCACGCACCCTGCACACCTTCGCGGACGACGTCGGGGAGCTCCTGGAGGCCGAGGGCGTCACGGTCGGCACCCGCGACACCGTCGCACCGGCCCCCGCCACGGCCCTGGACGACGGCGACGAGGTCGTCGTCCTCCGGGAGGCACGCGGCTTCGGCCCGGTGCCGGGCGGCGCCTCCTGGCTGCCGCGGCGGCCGTAGGCTTAACGGGTGAGCACCACAGAGCCCGACGCCCTCCTGGGCCCCGCAGACATCCGCGAGCTGGCCGCAGCGCTGGGCGTACGCCCCACCAAGCAGCGCGGTCAGAACTTCGTCATCGACGCCAACACGGTCCGCAGGATCGTACGGACCGCCGAGGTGCGGCCCGACGACGTGGTGGTCGAGGTCGGGCCCGGCCTGGGCTCGCTGACCCTCGCCCTGCTGGAGGCGGCCGACCGGGTCGTCGCCGTGGAGATCGACGACGTGCTCGCGGGCGCCCTGCCGGCCACGGTCGCCGCCCGGCTGCCGGAGCGCGCCGACCGCTTCGCCCTGGTCCACTCGGACGCGATGCTGGTCACGGAGCTGCCCGGCCCCGCGCCGACCGCACTCGTCGCCAACCTGCCGTACAACGTCGCCGTGCCGGTCCTGCTCACCATGCTGGAGCGCTTCCCCACCATCGAGCGGACGCTCGTGATGGTGCAGGCCGAGGTCGCCGACCGGCTGGCCGCCCGGCCCGGCAACAAGGTCTACGGCGTGCCGTCGGTCAAGGCCAACTGGTACGCCGACGTCAAGCGCGCCGGGTCGATCGGCCGCACGGTGTTCTGGCCCGCGCCCAACGTCGACTCCGGCCTGGTGTCCCTCGTCCGGCGTACGGAGCCGATCCGTACCACCGCGAGCAGGACCGAGGTCTTCGCCGTCGTCGACGCCGCCTTCGCCCAGCGCCGCAAGACGCTGCGCGCGGCCCTGGCGGGCTGGGCGGGCTCCGCACCGGCCGCCGAGGCCGCCCTGACCGCCGCGGGGATCTCGCCGCAGGCGCGGGGCGAGGCCCTGACCGTCGAGGAGTTCGCCGCCATCGCCGAGAACAAGCCGGAGCCCTCCGCATGACCCGCAGCGTCACCGTCCGCGTCCCCGCCAAGGTCAACGCGCAGCTCGCGGTGGGCGCACCGCGCCCCGACGGCTTCCACGACCTGGCCAACGTCTTCCTCGCCGTCGGCCTGTACGACGAGGTCACCGTCACCCCCGCCGACACCCTGCGCGTCACCTGCTCCGGGCCGGACGCCGATCAGGTGCCGCTGGACGCCACGAACCTCGCGGCCCGCGCCGCGATCGCGCTGGGCGCCCGGCACGGCGTCGCTCCCGATGTGCACATCCACATCGCCAAGGACATCCCCGTCGCCGGCGGCATGGCGGGCGGCAGCGCCGACGGCGCCGCCGCCCTGCTGGCCTGCGACGCCCTCTGGGCCACCGGCGCCACCCAGGAGGAACTCCTGGAGATCTGCGCCGAGCTGGGCAGCGACGTGCCGTTCAGCCTGATCGGCGGGGCGGCCCTCGGCGTCGGACGCGGTGAGCAGCTGACGCCCGTCGAGGTCGGCGGAAGCTTCCACTGGGTCTTCGCCGTCGCCGACGGCGGACTCTCCACCCCCGCGGTCTACGGCGAGTTCGACCGGCTCACCGCCGGCACCGACGTGCCGGAGCCGGCCGCCTCCCCCGCACTCCTGGCCGCCCTGCGCAAGGGGGACACCACCGCACTCGCGGGCGCCCTCGGCAACGACCTCCAGCCCGCCGCCCTCTCCCTGCGCCCCTCGCTGGCCGGCACCCTCGCGGCGGGCACCGCCGCCGGAGCGCTGGCCGCACTGGTCTCGGGGTCCGGGCCGACCACCGCGTTCCTGACCGCCGACGAGGAGTCGGCGCGGAAGGTGGCCGACGCGCTGCTGGCGTCCGGCACCTGCCGCAGCGCACGGGTGGCGGTCTCCCCGGCGGCAGGCGCCACCGTCGTCCGAAGCCGGTACTCAGACGGGAATTGAGTACGGTCGCGCTGCCGCGGCCCCGCCGCTCGCCGCGACCGTACTCCCATGGGATCAAGTGTTCGTGAACTGGCCGGGGCGACGCCCGCCACCCGGGACCGCTACACCGACCTGCTGCGGGTCGCCTCGCTGGGAACGGTCGTCCTCGGCCACTGGCTGATGGCCGCCGTCACCACCGACGGGGTCGGCAACCTCCTCGCCGTCGTCCCCGGCCTGCAACCGCTGACCTGGGTGCTCCAGGTCATGCCGGTCTTCTTCTTCGTCGGCGGCTTCTCCCACGCCCTGTCCTACCGTTCACTGCTCCGTAAGCGGCCCGAGGGCTCCACGGACTCCGTCTACGCGGCGTTCCTGCGGGCCCGGCTGCAACGGCTGCTGCGTCCCACCATGGTCTTCGTCCTGGTGTGGGGCGCCGCGGCGCTGCTCGTCCAACTGCTCGGCGGGGGCGGCGGGCTGACCGGTGTCACGCTCCGCCTGGTGACCCAGCCGCTCTGGTTCATCGGGATCTACCTGGCGATGGTGGCCTTCACGCCGCCGCTGCTGAAGCTGCACGACCGCTACGGCTGGGGCGCGTTCGCCGCGCTCGCGGGGGGAGCCGCCGCGGTGGACGTGCTGAGGTTCGCCGCCGGGGCGCCGTACGCCGAATTCCTCAACTTCGCGTTCGTCTGGCTCGCCGTGCACCAGCTCGGCTTCCTGCGCGCCGACGGCCTGATCCGCCGCCCCGCGCTCCTCGCCGGCGGCGGACTGGCCGCCGCGGCCGCGCTGGTGGCCCTCGGCCCGTATCCGCTGTCCATGGTCGGCATGCCCGGCGAGAAGATCAGCAACATGGCGCCGCCCACCCTCGCGCTGCTCTGCCACGGCCTCTGGCTCGTCGGCGCGGTCGAGCTGCTGCGCGCTCCGGGGGCCCGGCTGGTGGCCCGGCCCCGGGTCTGGCGCGCGGTCGTGGCCGCCAACGGCGTCGCCATGAGCGCGTTCCTCTGGCACCTCACCGCGATGCTCGGCGTGTACGGGGCGATGCTCGCCCTCGGCGTCCCGCTGCCCGAGCCGGCCACCGGCGCCTGGTGGGCGCAGGTGCCGCTGCGGATGGTGGTCGCCGCCGGGGTCACCGCGGCCCTGGTCGCGGCCTTCCGTACGTTCGAGCGGCCGGTCCGCGTCACCCCCGGCCGGGCCGCGATCGGCGCGGGAGCCGTCTCGGCGATCGGTGTGACCCTCGCACTGCTCGGCGTGCTGGGTCTGTCCATGGTGGGCTACGCGGGACTGCTGGAGGGGCACACCGCCCTGCTGATCGCCGTCCACGTCAGCGCCCCCGCGGCCGTCGCGATGGCGCTCGGCGGCTGGCTGCTGGTCGAACGGGCGGGGCGGTGAGCGGCCCGTCCGGTCAGCTCGGCTTCAGAGTCCTCCGCGCGAGCTCGTACGCCGGGAGCATCTCCTGGTGCTCCTGGGAGTCCAGCCCGCCCAGGTGCACCACGACCGGGCCGTCGGGCGTCGTGACCGCGAAGGCGCGCTCGGCCTTGGGCTCGTCCAGCAGCTCGCCGTCCACGGTGTAGCCGACCTCGGTCCCGGCCAGGGAGTCCGCGCGGAAATCGGTGTACGTGGCCCTGCCCGCGCCCGGCTCGGCCGTCACGAAGGCCTCCAGCACCGCGCGGGGGGCGTCGTCGGACGGCTCGCCCTGCCACACCCGGAGGTAGCCGATGTTCCCCGCCGGCTTCGCGTCCACCTCGCAGACCATCGTGACCGGGCCCTGCTCGCCCAGCGCGGCCAGGTCGGAGCCGGGCTCGACCTCGACGGCCGCCGGCTTCCAGTCCGCCGCCAGATCGAAGGTCACCGGGAGCTCGCAGGCCGAACCCGCGCCCCCGAGCGTGACGCCCTTCTCCGCGGCGGCGCTCCCCGCGGCCTTCGAGGGGGCGCTGTCCCCGTTCTTGCCCGTATCCGCGGCCGTTCCGCCGCCGCCGGACGACGACGAACAGCCGGCCAGCGCCACCGTCGCCACGACCGCCGAAACCAGGGCCCGCCCCGAGCCACGCATCATGAAGTCCCCACCCCAGAGATGTTCCGAACCGCTCCGACCTGGGGTTACTCCCCATGATCGATCGCCGCACGCTATCGCACCCCGCGCGGCGACTACTCTGGGACATCGAGCGGTCCCCGACGCAAGGACCCCCGAGGCAGGAGTGAAATGGCCGTCAATCTGGTCAATGTCGAGCAGGTCAGCAAGGTGTACGGCACCCGTGCCCTGCTCGACGGTGTATCCCTCGGGGTGTCCGAGGGCGACCGGATCGGCGTCGTCGGCCGCAACGGCGACGGCAAGACGACGCTCATCCGGATGCTCGCCAAGCTCGAGGAGGCGGACACCGGCCGGGTCACCCACAACGGCGGGCTGCGCCTCGGTGTCCTCACCCAGCACGACTCGCTGGACCCGAAGGCCACCATCCGGCACGAGGTGATCGGCGACCTCGAGGACCACGAGTGGGCCGGCAGCGCCAAGATCCGCGACGTGCTGACCGGGCTCTTCGGCGGCCTCGCCCTCCCCGGCTTCGAGCACGGCCTGGACACCGTCATCGCCCCGCTCTCCGGCGGCGAGCGGCGCAGGATCGCGCTGGCGAAGCTGCTCATCGCCGAGCAGGACCTGGTGGTCCTCGACGAGCCCACCAACCACCTCGACGTCGAGGGCATCTCCTGGCTCGCCGGACACCTGCGGACCCGGCGCTCCGCGCTCGTCTGCGTCACCCACGACCGGTGGTTCCTGGACCAGGTCTGCACCCGCATGTGGGACGTCCAGCGCGGAGCCGTCCACGAGTACGAGGGCGGCTACAGCGATTACGTGTTCGCGCGGGCCGAGCGGGAGCGGATCGCCGCGACCGAGGAGTCCAAGCGGCAGAACCTGATGCGCAAGGAGCTGGCCTGGCTGCGCCGGGGCGCCCCCGCCCGTACGTCCAAGCCGCGCTACCGCATCGAGGCCGCCAACGAGCTGATCGCCGACGTGCCGCCGCCGCGCGACACCAGCGAGCTGATGAAGTTCGCCAACGCCCGGCTCGGCAAGACCGTCTTCGACCTGGAGGACGTGACCGTCCAGGCCGGGCCCAAGACGCTCCTCACCCACCTCACCTGGCAGCTCGGCCCCGGTGACCGCATCGGCCTGGTCGGCGTGAACGGCGCGGGCAAGACCTCGCTGCTGCGGGCGCTCGCCGAGGCGGCCCGTAGCCAGGGCGACGTGCAGCCCGCGGACGGGAAGGTCGTCGTGGGCAAGACCGTGAAGCTCGCCTACCTCTCCCAGGAGGTGGCGGAGCTCAATCCGAACCTGCGCGTGCTCGAAGCCGTCCAGCAGGTGCGCGACCGGGTCGACCTCGGCAAGGGCCGTGAGATGACGGCCGGCCAGCTCTGCGAGCAGTTCGGCTTCGCCAAGGAGAAGCAGTGGACGCCCGTCGGCGACCTGTCCGGTGGTGAGCGCAGGCGGCTGCAGATCCTGCGGCTGCTGATGGACGAGCCCAACGTCCTCTTCCTCGACGAGCCCACCAACGACCTGGACATCGAGACGCTCACCCAGCTGGAGGACCTCCTCGACGGCTGGCCCGGGTCGATGATCGTGATCTCCCACGACCGGTTCTTCATCGAGCGGACCACGGACAAGGTGATGGCGCTCCTCGGCGACCGCGCGCTGCGGATGCTGCCGCGCGGCATCGACGAGTACATCGAGCGCAGGCAGCGCATGGAGGAGACGGCGACACCCGCGTCCGCCGCCGGGTCCTCGGCGCCCAAGGCCGCGCCGGCCGAGGCCGTCTCGCCGCAGGCCGCGCGTGCCGCGAAGAAGGAGCTCCAGAAGGTCGAGCGGCAGCTCGACAAGATGTCCACCAGGGAGACGACGCTGCACGCGCAGATCGCCGACAACGCCACCGACTTCGAGAAGGTCGCCGCGCTCGACGCCGAGCTGCGTGAACTGGTCGCGGAGCGGGACGTGCTGGAGATGCGCTGGCTCGAACTGGCCGAGGACGCCTGAGAGAACGCCTGAGAGAAGGCCTGAGGTGCCCGGCCGGCCCGGAGGCCGTGTCCGGGCCGTCGGGTGGGCGGGCCGGCGGGAGGGCCGTCCGGCGGGCGGGAGCCGTCCGTCGGGTGGGCGGGGCCGAATCCCGTGAAAGCGTCCCTTCCTGGGCACAGTTGACGGGGCGTCGGGGAATGTGCGCCCCGGATGCCGCCACGGGTGCGTAACGACGGCATCACGGCCCGGTTCTCCCTTAGGAACAGGGGGCGGACCGATCCGGTGCCCGGTGTGGTGCGGGTGGTACAAAGAAGCCCCGCTCGACTGTCGTAACGCCGCGGAAGCCATGCCCGATTCGCTCCTTTCCGGGGGGAATTCAGAGATTTCTTGCACCTGATCCTCTGAGCCCAGCGGAATCGCGGGGGAGACCGGACCGGGCACCGGACCGCACGAAGGGGGACGTGCTGATGACCCAGCCGCCCAGCCAGCAACCGCCGCAGGGGGGCTTCGGGGCTCCGCAGGATCCGCAGGGCACTCCTCAGCCGCCGCCACCCGCCACTCCGCCGCAGATGCCGCCCGGACCGCCGCAGACTCCGCCGCCGGGGGCACCGCAGACGCCTCCGCCCGCGCAGCCGGGCTACGGCTACCCGCAGGCCCCCGGCGCGCAGCCCGGCTACGGCTACCCCCAGACACCCGGGCAGGCCCCCGGCCCGTACGCCCAGCAGCCCGGCCCGTACGGCGCCCCCTCCGGCCCGTACGCCCAGCAGCCCGGCCCCTACGGTCAGCAGCCCGGCTACGGCTACCCGCAGCAGCAGTACCCCGGCGCTCCCGCGCCCACGCCCGGCGGCTCCGGCGGCGGTCCCTTCAAGGGCAAGCCCGCCGTCATCATCGGTGCGGCGCTCGCCGCGCTCCTCGTCGTCGGCGGAGGCATCTTCTTCGCCACGAGCGGTGGCGACGACGACCCGGAGAAGCCCGTCGCCAAGTCCAGCAGCGGCGCCCCGGACCCGAGCGGCTCGCCCACCGTCGACCAGGGTGACGGCAAGGGCGACGGCCGTGAGGCGAACGACGACCTGAACGCCGGACGCAAGGACGGCGAGGCGAAGGTCCTCTGGACCACGACGAACGACATCGACCTGCCGCGCAACGGCGCGGACGTGTACGGCCCGTGGATGGTCGGGGACACGCTCGTCAAGGGCATGTACCGCTCGGTCACCGGCTATTCGGTGGGCGACGGCAAGCAGAAGTGGAGCCTCCCGCTGCCCGCGGACATCTGCGCCGCACCAGCGACGACCACGGCCGACGGCAAGATCGTCATCGGCGTGATGAGCGGCACCACCGACAAGGCGAACTGCTCGGTGCTCCAGATGATCGACCTCAACACCGGCAAGGCCGGATGGAAGAAGACGGTCACCAAGAACGGCACCTGGGACCTGCTGACCGACATCGGTCTGGCGGTCAGCGGTGACACCGTGACCGTCGGCCGTACGAGCAACTCCAGCGCCTACCGGGTCAGCGACGGCAAGGAGCTGTTCGGCAACCCCTCGGGCAACTGCAAGCCGTACTCGTTCGCCGGCGGCCCCAAGCTGATCGCCGCGGTCAACTGCAGCACCGGCGACGTGGAGAACCCGCAGCAGCAGGTCCAGGAGATCGACCCGACCACGGGCAAGGCCAAGTGGACGTACCAGGTCAAGCGCGGCTGGGAGGTCGACAAGGTCTACTCGGTCAGCCCTCTCGTCGTCTCGCTGACCCAGTACGAGGAGAAGAAGTGGGCCATCGTCGCGCTCAAGGAGAACGGAACCCTCCGCTCACAGCTCGACGGTGACGACGAGGACAAGGTCACCGTCGAGTGCGGCGGCGGCATCATCGACTTCGCCGACACGCTCGAAGGCTGCGGCGGCCTGGCCGCCGACGCGAACACCTTCTACATGATGACCGGGGACGACACCAGCGGCGCCGCCCGTACCAACAAGGTCGTCGCGTTCGACCTGAACACCGGCAAGGTCAAGTGGAAGGCCCCCGCCCCCGCCGAGCGCACCATGAAGCCGCTCCGCATGGAGGGCGGCAACGTCCTCGTCTACATGGAGCCCTCGTACGAGGAGGGCGGGGCGATCGCGACGATCGCGCCCACCGGAGGCGCGCCGAAGGTGCTGCTCCAGCACCTGGACTCGACCGCGCAGATCGAGAACTTCTACTCGTCCAAGACCGTCTACGCGGGCGGCCGTTCCTTCGTCGTCAGCGACCGTGTCAGCGGGAACGACGACTCGGAGGGCGAGACCACCATCATGGCCTTCGGCAAGTGACGGCCGACGACGGCATCCCCAGCCCCTTCTTCTCAGACTCCGCAGAGGTACGTACGCCATGAGCCAGCCGCCCCAGCCGCCCAACGAACCGCCCCAGGGCGGATTCGGAGCCCCGCAGGACCCGCCGCCCGGCGGATTCGGCGCGCCCACCCCGCCGCCGGCCGACCCGTTCGGCAAGCAGCCCCCGCCCGCGCAGCCCGCCCCGCCCGCGGGCGGCTACGGCAGCCCGCCCCCGCCCCCGGGCGGCTACGGCAGCCCGCCCACCCCGCCCGCCGGTGGCTACGGAAGCCCGCCCCCGCCCGGACAGCAGCCGCCGCAGAATCCCGCGTACGGCTACCCCCAGGCCCCGCCCCCCGGCCAGCCGCCGGCCCAGCCCGGCTACGGCTTCCCGCAGGGGCCCCCGCCCGGACAGCCCGGCATGCCCCCGCAGCAGGGATACGGCTACCCGACCGCCCCGATGCAGCCGCAGTACGCCGCACCCCAGCCGGGCGGCGGCAAGAAGTTCAACACCCAGATGCAGATCATCGTCGCCGCGGTCGTGGCCGTGGTGCTGATCGTCGGAGGCGGGATCTTCTACGCCTCCAGCGGCAGTGACGACGGCAAGCAGGACGAGGCGTCCTCGGCCGGGACCGAGGGCAAGGACGGCGAGGGCAAGGGCGGCGAGGGCGGCGGCCTGGCCGGCGGCACCGAGAAGGCCCCGGCCGACACCAAGTCCAAGGTCGGCTTCCAGCTTCCCCACCCGAAGGTCACCGACACCACGAACGTCGCCGGCTCCTGGGTGACGGACAAGGTGTACGTGAAGACCGGCGTGTACGAGATCGTCGGCTACGACCTCCCCAAGGGCACCAAGCTCTGGACGATCCCGCTGACCGGCCAGGTCTGCGCCGCTTCCCGGCACATGAGCAAGGACTACAGGACGGCCATCGCCTTCGAGGACGGCAAGCCGAGCGCCGAGGACAAGTACCCCTCCTGCACCCAGATCGGCGCGCTCGACCTGGCTACCGGCAAGCTCATGTGGAGCAAGTCCGTCACCTCCGCGTCCAGCGGTGACGAGGCCGTCAGGTTCAACGAGGTCACACTCAGCGGAACCACGGTCGCCGCGGGCGGCACCAGCGGCGGCGCCGCCTTCAACCTCGCGAACGGCGCCGAGCTCTGGAAGCCGAAGGCCGACACCAACAACTGCTACGACATGGGCTACGGCGGCGGCGAGGCCCTCGCCGTGGTCCGCAAGTGCGGAAGCTACGACGAGCCGCAGCTGACCATCCAGGCGCTGAACCCGACCACCGGAGCACCGCTCTCCTCGTACAACATGCCGGCCGGCGTCGAGTACGCGAGCATCGTCTCCACCAAGCCGCTCGTCGTCGCGGCCGACGTCGGCGACACCGCCGGCGACGGCAGCAGCATCTCGGACTTCTTCTCCATCGACGCGGCCACCGGCAAGCTCATCGTCCGGATCTCGGCCGACGCGGACAAGTACGCCGCGGACTGCGGCTCCACCGAGGTCGAGGAGTGCACCGCCCTGGCCGTCGGGAACAACAAGCTCTACGTGCCGACCGAGAGGCACGAGGGCGGCGGCGAGTACGGCGAGACCAACGAGATCGTCGCCTTCGATCTCACCACCGGGAAGCTCGTCGGCGGCAGGGCGGACGCGGGTGACCGCTACGCGCTGACCCCGCTGCGCATGGACGGCTCCAACGTCATCGCGTACAAGGAGCCCCCGTACGACAAGGGCGGCCAGATCGTCTCCATCGACGGCTCGACCTTCGAGCAGACCGTGCTGATGGTCAACCCCGACGAGGAGTCGGTCCGCGACGCGGAGACGAGCTTCTCCGTCGACTACGCCGAGTTCATCTACGAGAAGGGCCGGCTGTTCATCGCCGAGCAGATGGTCAGTGAGCCCAGCAAGTCCAGCTCGCTGGACGACAAGCAGTACCTCGTCGTCTCCTTCAGCACCAACTGACCCACCCGCCCGGCCCGTTCGGTGGCCGGCTGCGACGGCCCTGCCGGTTGATCATCCGACCGGCAGGGCCGATCGTTTTCCGACGGGCAAGCGGCCCCGAATGACGCAGAATTCGGCATTCTGGGGGGCTTCTGCCCGGTAGGGGGCGCGCGGCGTCGAACAAGCGTGTAGCTTGCCGGGTCAGAGGGGCCGGGGGGCCTGTTCAGGGTTACGCAGCGCCGGTGCGCTGCACACATGGGGGCTTTTCCGATGGGCGTGCGGCTCATGGTGGTCGACGACCACCGACTGCTCGCCGAGGCACTGGCCTCGGCACTGAAACTACGGGGGCACCGCGTGCTCGCGGCAGCCGCGCCGACGTCCGGGGCCGCGGAACTGGTCGTCAGCAGGGCGCCGGAGGTCTGCCTGTTCGGTACGGCGGCGCCCGCCGAGCCCGGGGCCTTCGACCCGATCGTGCGGATCGGACGGGAGCGCCCGCAGGTGGCCGTGGTGGTGCTGGGCCCGGTGCCGAGTCCGCGGGGGATCGCCGCGGCCTTCGCGGCGGGAGCGGCCGGTTACGTCCGGCACGACGAGCGCATAGAGGGCGTCGAGCGCGCCATGATCAAGGCCCGGGCGGGAGAGGTCGCGGTCGCACCCCAGCTGCTGCGGGGCGCCTTCGCGGAGCTCCTGCACCCGACGGCGCAGCCGGACGACGAGGGCCAGCGGCTGCTGCGGATGCTGACCCCGCGCGAGATCGAGGTGCTGGTGCGGGTCGCCGAGGGCGAGGACACCCGGCTGATCGCGGCCGGGATGGGGATCGCGCCGAGCACCGCGCGCACCCATGTGCAGCGGGTGCTGATGAAGCTCGGCGTCGGGTCCCGGCTGGAGGCCGCCGCGCTCGCGGCCCGCACGGGGCTGCTCGACCGGGCCGCGGCGGGAACGCCGCAGGGGCCGGACGGCCTCGCGTGAACGCGTGATCGTCCGGCCCCCGCGGGGGTGCCGGGGTCAGCTCTCCGGTGTGCCGGGGGCCTCGTCGGGCACCTGGGCCGGGCGCAGCTTCATCCAGATCAGGAAGAAGAGCCCGAGCGCCAGCATGGCCAGGCCGGTCCAGAGGTTGATGTGGACGCCCTCGGCCTTCTTCAGGTCGGCGTCGGACGGGCTGATGCCGGCGATGGTGACGATCACTCCGTAGACCACGAAGAGACCGCCGATGATCCGCCGGATGTCGAAGAGCCGGGCCGCGGTCGCGGACTTGCGCTCCAGCTCGGAGACTTCCTTGTTGAGGTCGGACATGGTGAGTGCCTCCGATCAGAGCGAGTAGGGCAGGTAGCAGAGGGTGGCGAGGACGATGGCGCCCCAGCCGAGCAGCGCGGGCTTGCGGTACCAGGCGCTGTCGCCCTCGTCCGGCGCCTCGTCGGCATCCGGGGACTCCGTGCCGTAGACCAGACCGGCCAGTTGGGCCTCCGGCTTGGGGGCCGTGAACAGGGTGACGGCGACCATGACGACCGCACCGGCGACGAATCCGACGATGGCGGAGACGAAGTTGGCACCCTGGTCGGACGGGATGTCGATGATGCCCTGCTTGTAGATCACGAAGTAGTTGACCATCGCGGCGGTGGTGCCCGCCAGCAGGCCCCAGACACCCGACTTCATCGAGGCGCGCTTCCAGAACATGCCGATGATGAAGACGACGAACAGCGGGACGTTGAAGAAGGAGAACAGCGTCTGCAGGTACGTCATGATGTTGGAGAAGCTGGCCGCGATGAACGCCGTGCCGATCGAGGCGAGCACACCCACCGCGGTGATCAACCGCCCGAACTTCAGGTAGTACGCGTCCGGCTGGTCCTTCTTCACGTACCGCTGCCAGATGTCCGTGGTGAACACCGTGTTGAACGACGACACGTTGGCGGCCATCCCGGCCATGAACGCGGCCAGCAGACCGGTCACCGCGATGCCGAGCACACCGTTGGGCAGGAGCTCCTGCATCAGCAGCGGAATGGCGTCGTTGTACGTGAGGTCCGAACCGGGTGTACCGATCTTGGGCACGATCACGGCGGCGACCAGGCCCGGGATCATCACCACGAAGACGATGAAGATCTTCGGGAAGGCGGCGATCAGCGGGGTGCGCTTGGCGGCCGAGAGGTTCTTCGCGGACAGGGCGCGCTGCACCTCGGCGAAGTTGGTGGTCCAGTAGCCGAAGGAGAGCACGAAGCCGAGGCCGAGGATGATCGTCAGCCAGTTGGCGCCGAGCGGGTTGGCGTCACCGATGCCGGTGCCGCCCCAGGCGGTCATGAAGTCGGCGCCGTGCTGCTTCTCCAGCGAGCCGCTCAGGCCGTCCCAGCCGCCGACGCGCTTGAGGCCCAGCAGGGTGATCGGGATCAGCGCGGCGAGGATGACGAAGAACTGCAGCACCTCGTTGTAGATCGCCGAGGAGAGACCGCCGATGGTGATGTAGATCAGCACGAAGAGGCCCGCGACCACGATCGCGACCCACTGCGGCCAGCCGAGGAGCGCCTCCACGACGATCGACAGGGCGTAGAGGTTCACACCCGCGATCAGGATCGCCGAGAAGGCGAAGAGTATGGAGCTCAGCAGGTGCGCCGACTTGTCGAAGCGGTGCAGCAGGAACTCCGGTACGGAGCGGACCTTCGACCGGTAGTAGAACGGCATCATCACCAGGCCGAGGAAGACCATGGCGGGGATGGCGCCGATCCAGTACCAGTGGACGACCGCGACGCCGTACTGCGCGCCGGTCGCCGCCATGCCCAGGATCTCGGTCGCCCCGAGATTCGCCGCGACGAAGGCCAGGCCGGTCACCCAGGCGGGCAGGGACCGTCCGGACAGGAAGAAGTCGAGGCTCGTCTTCACACTGGCCCGGGCGGCGAAGCCGATGCCGAGCACCACGACGAAGTAGATCGCCAGGATTGTGTAATCGAGCCCGTTCGTGGGGAGCCGGAGCCCTTCGGCCAGATATTGCATGGGGGGTACTCGCTTCGTTGCGCGAACTGAACCCGTCGGAACCTACGCCTTTGTGTTCAGAAAATGAACAGGTCGCATGACGTTCTTTGTTTGATCGTGATCGCGCGGGATGAAATGTCCCGGTTATGGCCGTCTCTGCGCACAGGCCGTCCACAGAGCTCATCAGCATTGACTGTCGTGTTGAGTTGTGATTTGTTATGTGCGGTTATGTTTGGAGGGCGTTACATGGAGGAGCCTGGTGAAGAAGACGGTTACGACCCTCGCCGACGGCCGTGAGCTGATCTATTACGACTCCGCGGACGACACCGTCCGCGACGCCGTCGACCTGCGGCCGCTGGATGCCGTCTCGACGTCCTCGGAGATCCGCCGCGACCCGCTGCTCGGTGACTCGGTCGCCATCGCCTCGCACCGGCAGGGACGCACCTACCACCCGCCGGCCGACGAGTGCCCGCTCTGCCCCTCACGGGAGGGCAGGCTCAGCGAGATCCCCGACACCGACTACGACGTCGCCGTCTTCGAGAACCGATTCCCCTCCCTCGCCGGCGACTCCGGCCGGTGCGAGGTCGTCTGTTTCACCTCCGACCACGACGTCTCCTTCGCCGGCCTCACCGAGGACCAGGCCGCCCTGGTCCTGGAGGCCTGGACCGACCGCACCGCCGACCTCGCCGAGCTCCCGCAGGTCACCCAGGTGTTCTGCTTCGAGAACCGGGGAGCCGAGATCGGCGTCACCCTCGGCCACCCGCACGGCCAGATCTACGGCTACCCCTTCGTCACCCCGCGCACCGAGCAGATGCTCCGCTCGATGGAGACCCACCGCGCCGAGACCGGCCGCAACCTCTTCGACGACGTCGTCGCCCGCGAACTGGCCGACGGCGACCGGATCGTCCTGGAGGGCGAGCACTGGGTCGCCTTCGTGCCGTACGCCGCGCACTGGCCGTACGAGGTCCACCTCCACCCGCGCCGGCGCGTCCCCGACCTGCGGGAACTCGACGAGGCCGCACGCACGGAATTCCCACAGCTCTATCTGGAACTCTTGAGGCGATTCGACCGGATCTTCGGCCCCGGCGAGCCGCCGACCCCGTACATCTCGGCCTGGCACCAGGCACCCTTCAGGGTTCCCGGGCGTGAGGAGTTCGGGCTGCACCTCGAGCTTTTCACCATCAGGCGGACCACCGGCAAGCTGAAGTTCCTCGCGGGCTCCGAGTCCGGCATGGGCGTCTTCATCAACGACGTGCCGCCGGAGGCCGCGGCCCAGCGACTGCGAGAGGTAGCGAGCGAGTGAGCGAGACCGGCAAGAAGTACCTGGTGACGGGCGGCGCGGGATACGTCGGCGGCGTCGTCGCCGCACACCTGCTGGAGGCGGGTCACACCGTGACCGTCCTCGACGACCTGTCGACCGGCTTCCGCGAGGGCGTCCCCGCCGGCGCCGAGTTCATCGAGGGCCGCATCCAGGACGCCGCGAAGTGGCTGGACGCCAGCTACGACGGAGTGCTGCACTTCGCCGCCTTCTCCCAGGTCGGCGAGTCCGTCGTCGACCCCGAGAAGTACTGGGTCAACAACGTCGGCGGCACCACCGCACTCCTCGCCGCCATGCGCGACGCCGGGGTGCGCACGCTCGTGTTCTCCTCCACCGCGGCGACGTACGGGGAACCCGTCTCCAGCCCCATCACCGAGTCGGACCCCACCGCGCCCACCAACCCGTACGGCGCCTCCAAGCTCGCCGTCGACCACATGATCACCGGTGAGGCCGCCGCACACGGCCTGGCGGCGGTCTCCCTGCGCTACTTCAACGTCGCCGGGGCCTACGGCAGCCACGGCGAACGCCACGACCCCGAGTCGCACCTCATCCCGCTGGTCCTCCAGGTCGCCCTCGGGCAGCGCGAGACCATCTCCGTCTACGGTGACGACTACCCGACCCCCGACGGCACCTGCGTACGTGACTACATCCACGTCGCCGACCTCGCCGACGCCCACCTGCTGGCCCTCGAAGCGGCCACCGCGGGCGAACACCTCATCTGCAACCTCGGCAACGGCAACGGCTTCTCCGTACGCCAGGTGATCGAGACCGTCCGCCAGGTCACCGGCCATCCCGTCCCGGAGACCGCCGCACCCCGGCGCGCCGGCGACCCGGCCGTCCTCGTCGCCTCCGCCGCCACCGCCAGGGAGCGGCTCGGCTGGCAGCCGTCGCGCGCCGACCTGGCCGCCATCGTCGCCGACGCGTGGACGTTCGCCCGCCGAGAGGAGCCCACCGCACCATGACCGACAACGCCGAGCTCACCGCCTCCTTCACCCAGCTCTACGGGACCGCCCCCGAAGGGATCTGGGCAGCACCCGGACGAGTGAACCTGATCGGTGAGTACACCGACTTCAACGACGGCTTCGTCATGCCGCTCGCCCTCCCGCACACCGCACGCGCGGCCGTCGCCCGCCGCACCGACGGACAGCTGCGCCTGCACTCCACCGACGTGCCGGGCGGGGTCGTCTCCCTGCGCGTCGACGAACTGACCCCGCACTCGGGCCACGGCTGGGCCGCCTACCCCGCCGGCGTCGTCTGGGCGCTCACCGAGGCCGGCCACGACGTCACCGGCGCGGACATCCAGCTCACCTCCACCGTCCCCGTCGGCGCGGGTCTCTCCTCCTCGGCCGCCCTGGAGGTCGTCACCGCGCTCGCCCTGAGCGACCTCTTCCAGCTGGGACTGAGCGCCCCCGAGATCGCCGTGCTCGGCCAGCGGGCCGAGAACGCGTTCGTCGGTGTGCCCTGCGGCGTCATGGACCAGATGGCCTCCGCGTGCTGCACCGAGGGCCACGCGCTGCACCTCGACACCCGTGACCTCACCCTGCGCCAGGTCCCCTTCGACCTGGCCGCGCACGGGCTGAAGCTGCTGGTCGTCGACACCCGCGTCAAGCACGCCCTGGGCGACGGCGCGTACGCGGAACGCCGGGCCGGCTGCGAGGCGGGAGCCCGCGCGCTCGGCATCGGCACCCTCCGCGACCTTCCGTACGAGGACCTGGACGCCGCGCTGGAGACCCTGGCGGCGGCCGGCGAGGACGAGTCGGTCGTGCGCTACGTCCGCCATGTGGTGAGCGACAACCACCGGGTGGAGCAGGTCATCGCGCTGCTCGACGCCGGCGAGGTGCGCGCGGCGGGCCCGGTCCTCAACGAGGGCCATGTCTCGCTCCGCGACGACCTGCGGGTCTCCTGCCCGGAGCTGGACCTCGTGGTCTCCGCGGCCAACGACGCCGGGGCGCTCGGAGCCAGGATGACCGGGGGCGGCTTCGGCGGCTCGGCGATCGTGCTGGTGGAGGAGTCGATGGAGGACACCGTCGCCAAGGCCGTCTCCGAGGCCTTCACCTCCGCCGGCCACGCCGCCCCGGGAATCTTCCCCGCGGTTCCCTCGGCCGGGGGACGGCGGATCGCTCCGGCTGCTTGACCAGGCGGAAATCCGCGACACCCGCCGGGGCGCTCCGCCCCGGCGGGTGTCGCGCGCCGAGGCCGAAACCGGCGGAATGCGACGTTCTCTGTCTACTTCGGTCTCAAGACGGAACATGAACAACACCCTGAACACCTGGGGCGGTCAGTTCTGCGAATCGCCTTCCGCCGCCCACCGCCCGCCGTAGGCTGATGCGCAGCACCGGTGGGGGCCGGTGCCGTTTCAGGGGACGAGACAGTCGGGTACGGCGCCCGGAGCGGGTGGCCGGCCGGCACACGGCGGCGGCCGTGCGCCGGCGGGTCCACCGAGTGGTCCGGGCGCCGTATCCGCCGTGGTCAGTCCCCGTCGGGGTCGGCCATGAACGGGGCGCCCCAGGAGCTCACACAGCATGGGGGTGTCTGTGGCTCGTATCCGGGTTCTGGTGGTCGACGACCACCGCATCTTTGCCGAGTCCCTCGCGGCGGCCCTCGCGGCCGAACCGGACGTCGACGTGTCCGCGGCGGGCAGCGGCCCCGCCGCGCTGCGGTGTCTGGAGCGTGCGGCCGCCGAGGGCCGCCGTTACGACGTGCTGCTGGTCGACGCCGAACTGGGCATCCTCGCCTCGGGCGGCACCCGCACCGTTCCCGCGCCGCGCGGAGCGCCGGACGGCGTGCCCGCCGGCACGTCCGCCGCCGGTCCGGTGGACGGCATATCGCTGGTGGCGGGGGTGCGCTCCGGCCAGCCGCAGATCCGTTCGGTGGTGCTCGCCGAGAAGGACGACCCGCGCCGGGCCGCGATGGCGCTGCAGGCCGGTGCGTCGGGCTGGGTCGCCAAGGACTGCTCTCTGCAACGGCTGCTGACGGTCATACGGGGGGTGCTGCGCGACGAGACGCATCTGCCGGCCGCGCTGCTGACCGGTGTCCTGCGGGAGCTGACCGCGGCCCGTAAGCACCGCACCGAGAGCGAGCAGCTCGTCGAGTCGCTGACGCCGCGCGAGCGCGAGGTGCTGCGCTGCATGGTGGCGGGCCTGGGCCGCAAGGCGGTCGCGGAGCGGCTCTTCCTCTCCCCGCACACGGTGCGGACGCACATGCAGAACGTACTGGGGAAGCTGGGCGTGCACTCGACGCTGGCGGCCGTGGCGCTGGCCCGGCGGGCCGGGGTGGGCCCGGCCGCGCTAACCGGGGATGTTGTCGAACGGGGCGGTCAACTGGCGTAGCAGTCCGGCCAGTTCGGACCGCTGCTGGCGGGAGAGCTCGCCCAGGATGGCCCGCTCCTGGTCGAGCAGCCCGGCCAGTGACTGGTCGGCCTTGTCGCGGCCGAGGTCGGTCAGCCGGACGAGGACACCGCGGCGGTCGCTCGGGTCGGGCAGCCGCTCCACCAGATTCTTCTTGGTCAGCCGGTCGATGCGGTTCGTCATCGTGCCCGAGGTGACCAGGGTCTGGGTCAGCAGCTGGCCGGGCGAGAGCTGGTACGGAGCGCCGGCGCGGCGCAGGGACGTCAGTACGTCGAATTCCCAGGGCTCCAGCTGGTGCTCCGCGAAGGCGATCCTGCGGGCCCGGTCCAGATGCCTGGCCAGGCGGGAGACGCGGCTCAGGACCTCGAGTGGTTCCACGTCGAGGTCAGGGCGCTCGCGGCGCCATGCAGCGACCAGTCGGTCGACCTCGTCCTCCATGTCGATCAGTGTAGAGGGTCCCTCGACATGAAGTCTCTTGAATTCAAGTGTCTTGACATCAAGAGACTTGCCTGGTGATCCTGGCCCCATGACAGCACCCACCTGGGATCCCCGCCAGTACCTCCGCCACGCGGACCACCGGACCCGCCCCTTCCACGACCTCCTGGCCCGCACCGGACCCCTCCCACACGAACCCGCACCCCGGATCGCCGACCTCGGCTGCGGCGCCGGCAACGTCACCGCCCTCCTCGGCGAGCGCTGGCCCGGCGCCCGTATCACCGGCTACGACAGCTCACCCCAGATGCTCGAACGCGCCCGCACCCACACCGGGCCCCTCCTCGACTTCGCCGAAGCCGACGCCGCGACCTGGGAGCCCACCGAGACGTACGACCTCATCGTCTCCAACGCCCTGCTCCAGTGGGTCCCCGGGCACACCGCCCGCTTCCCCCACTGGCTGGACGCCCTCACCCCCGGAGGCACCCTCGCCTTCCAGGTCCCCGGCAACTTCGACGCCCCCAGCCACACCCTCATGCGCGAACTCGCCGACTCACCCCGCTGGCACGACCGCCTCGGCGGCCTCCTGCGCCACTCGGACGCCGTACACACCCCCGCCGGCTACCTGGAGCACCTCACCGCACCCGGCCGGACCGTCGACGTCTGGGAGACCACCTACCTGCACCTCCTCCAGGGCGAGGACCCCGTCCTCGACTGGGTCAAGGGCACCGGCCTGCGCCCCGTCCTCGACGCACTCGCCGACGACCCGGACGCCCACGACGCGTTCCTCACCGAATACCGCGACCTGCTGCGCACCGCCTACCCGGCCGGCCCGCACGGTACGGTCTTCCCGTTCCGCCGGATCTTCGCGGTGGCCAGGATTGCCGGGTGACCGCTCAGGCCGGGCGTCACAGGGCGTCGAGCGCCTCCGCCGAGATGTCGACGTCGACGGGGAACGGAACCCCGGTCTTGAGCCGGTCATGGTGGATACCCGTCAGGGCGTACGCCTTGTTCACCGGGTCCAGCTCGTAAACCCGCACGACGGGGTGCTTGTCGCTCCCGGCCATCTCGACCAGCCAGAAGTTCGGGATGCCGGCCGCCGCGTACTTCTGCGGCTTGGTGTCACGGTCCCGCGCCTCGGAGTCCGGGGAGACCACCTCGACGGCGAGGAGTACGTCGGCCGCCTCGAAACGTGTCTGCTCCCGGCCGGTCACCCCTTCCGCCCGGACGACGCAGAGGTCGGGCTCGGGGGCATTGCGGCGATCCAGGACCACGGTCATCTCACGCATGACCTTCAGCTCACGGGGCGCACAGCTGCGCATCCCGTAGGTCAGCAGATCGATCATGAGGCTGTGGAAGATGCGCTGCGGACTCACAAAGATCAGGCTCCCGTCGAGCAATTCCGTGTGCGGCGGGAGATCGGGCAGCGTGAACAGGTCGTCCACGGTGTATCCGTCCTGCGGGGGCACCGGCCAGCGGCTGCTGTGCCCGGTGATCGGCTCGGCGGTCATGGTTCCTCCCATGGACGGGATCCTGTGCCCTGCCGACCACACTACGGCCGGGAATCCGCAGGCGTCATCACAACGGGTGACGTGCCGGGGATCAGCTCTTCCGGTGGCCTATCAGCCGCGGCTTGGACTCCAGGTTCTCCAGCCCGTGCCACGCCAGATTCACCAGATGGGCGGCGACCTCCGCCTTCTTCGGCTTCCGCACGTCCAGCCACCACTGCCCCGTCAGCGCCACCATCCCGACCAGGGCCTGCGCGTACAGCGGGGCCAGCTTCGGATCGAAGCCCCGGGCCTTGAACTCCAGGCCCAGGATGTCCTCGACCTGCGTCGCGATGTCACTGATCAGCGACGCGAAGGTGCCCGTGGACTGCGCGACCGGCGAATCACGGACCAGGATCCGGAAACCGTCCGTGTACGTCTCGATGTAGTCGAGCAGCGCGAACGCCGCCTGCTCCAGCAGCTCACGCGGATGACCCGCCGTGAGCGCCCCCGTCACCAGATCCAGCAACTGGCGCATCTCACGGTCGACCACCACGGCGTACAGGCCCTCCTTGCCGCCGAAGTGCTCGTACACCACCGGCTTGGAGACCCCGGCCCGCGCCGCGATCTCCTCCACCGACGTGCCCTCGAAGCCCTTGTCGGCGAACAGGGTGCGGCCGATGTCCAGGAGCTGCTCGCGGCGCTCCTTGCCCGTCATCCGGACCCGCCGGGCTCTTCTCGTCGGGGCGGGCCTGCTCTTCTCGCCGCTGGTACTTCCGTCGGTCGCCACGTCGTCAATCATGCCGGGTCGGCGGCCGCGGCCTTGCGCCGGGAGGCGATACGCGAAGCATCCGGCCACCGGACGTCGTGAGCCCAGCCCAGCTTCTCGAACCAGCGGATCAGCCGCGCACTCGAGTCGATCTGGCCCCTCATCACCCCGTGCCGCGCGCTCGTCGGGTCCGCGTGGTGCAGGTTGTGCCACGACTCGCCGCACGAGAGCACCGCCAGCCACCACACGTTCCCCGACCTGTCACGGGACTTGAAGGGCCGCTTCCCGACCGCGTGACAGATCGAGTTGATCGACCACGTCACGTGGTGCAGCAGCGCGACCCGGACCAGCGAACCCCAGAAGAACGCGGTGAACGCGCCCCACCACGACATCGTGACCAGACCGCCGACCAGCGGCGGAATCGCCAGCGAGAGAATCGTGAAGCTGAGGAAGTGACGCGAGATCGCACGGATCGCCGGGTCCCTGACCAGGTCCGGGGCGTACTTCTGCTGCGGCGTCTGCTCCTCGTTGAACATCCAGCCGATATGGGCCCACCACAGACCCTTCAGCAGCGCCGGGAAGTTCTCACCGAACCGCCACGGCGAATGCGGGTCACCCTCGGCGTCGGAGAACCGGTGGTGCTTGCGGTGGTCGGCCACCCAGCGCACCAGCGGACCCTCCACCGCCATCGAACCCGCGACGGCCAGGACGATGCGGAGCGGACGCTTCGCCTTGAACGAACCGTGCGTGAAGTAACGGTGGAAACCGATCGTCACGCCGTGGCAGCCCCAGTAGTACATGACCACCAGCAGACCCAGATCGAGCCAGCTGACACCACGGCCCCAGGCCAGCGGCACCGCCGCGACCAGGGCCGCGAACGGCACCACGATGAACAGCAGCAGCGCGATCTGCTCGACCGAACGCTTCTTGTCGCCGCCGAGCGTGGCGGAGGAGAGTGCGGAGTCGCCTGCCGCGGTCGGCAGGCCGTCGTCGATCACATCGGGGCTGGTGGGCATTGGGGAGTCCCCCGTGAGGTGAGGAAATATGACGGTATGAGCGGGCTACGCTTCCGTAACCTACGGCAACGTAAGTATGGCAGCGAACAGGCCCGTGACACGAGAACATCACCGTGGCAACCCTTGTGCGACCGGGCCTCCGCCCTTCGTGTACCCCCGATCGGGACATCCCCACAGGGCCGCGAGCACGCCGAACCCCCGGACACCTATCCTGGGAGCGTCGGACAGCGCGGTCCGCACTCTGCATAACCGGGGTGACCCGTCAGCACCGCGAGCGCCCCGGCCCCCCTGACAGACGTGCTCAACCACTGCAAGGAGCCGCACACTGTGAGCAGTGCCGACCAGACCCCTGCCGCCAGCACCGAACTGCGGGCCGACATCCGTCGCCTCGGCGACCTCCTCGGCGAAACCCTCGTACGCCAGGAGGGCCAGCACCTCCTCGACCTCGTCGAACGCGTCCGCGCCCTGACCCGCACCGACGGCGAGGCAGCCGCCGAGCTCCTCGGCGACACGGACCTGGAGACCGCCGCACAGCTCGTGCGCGCCTTCTCCACCTACTTCCACCTCGCCAACGTCACCGAGCAGGTCCACCGCGCCCACGAGATGCGCGACCGCCGGGCCGCCGAAGGCGGGCTCCTCGCCCGCACCGCCGACCGCCTCAAGGACGCCGACCCCGAGCACCTGCGCCAGACGGTCAAGAACCTCAACGTCCGGCCCGTCTTCACCGCACACCCCACCGAAGCCGCACGACGCTCCGTACTCAACAAGCTCCGCCGCATCGCCGCACTCCTCGAAACCCCCGTCATCGAGGCCGACCGGCGCCGCCAGGACATCCGGCTCGCCGAGAACATCGACCTCATCTGGCAGACCGACGAACTCCGCGTCGTCCGACCCGAGCCCGCCGACGAAGCCCGCAACGCCATCTACTACCTCGACGAACTCCACGCCAACGCCGTGGGCGACGTCCTGGAGGACCTGGCCGCCGAACTGGAGCGCGTCGGCGTCGAACTGCCCGCCGGCACCCGCCCCCTCACCTTCGGCACCTGGATCGGCGGCGACCGCGACGGCAACCCCAACGTGACACCCGCCGTCACCTGGGACGTGCTCATCCTCCAGCACGAGCACGGCATCACCGACGCCCTCGAACTCGTCGACGAACTGCGCGGACTCCTCTCCAACTCCATCCGCTACACCGGAGCCACCGACGAGCTCCTCACCTCCCTCCAGACCGACCTGGAGCGACTCCCCGAGATCAGCCCCCGCTACAAGCGGCTCAACGCCGAAGAGCCCTACCGGCTCAAGGCCACCTGCATCCGGCAGAAGCTCGTCAACACCCGTGAGCGCCTCGCCGCCGGCACCCCGCACCGCCCCGGCTGCGACTACCTCGGCACCGCCGAACTCACCGCCGACCTGGCCCTCATCCAGACCTCGCTCCGCGAGCACAAGGGCGCCATCGTCGCCGACGGCCGGATGGACCGCACCATCCGCACGCTCTCCGCGTTCGGCCTGCAGCTCGCCACGATGGACGTCCGCGAGCACGCCGACGCCCACCACCACGCACTCGGCCAGCTCTTCGACCGCCTCGGCGAAGAATCCTGGCGCTACACCGACATGCCCCGCGACTACCGGCAGAAGCTCCTCGCCAAGGAACTCCGCTCCCGCCGCCCCCTCGCCCCCACCCCGGCCCCGCTCGACGCCGCCGGCGAGAAGACCCTCGGCGTCTTCCACACCATCAAGCAGGCCTTCGAGCGCTTCGGCCCCGAAGTCATCGAGTCCTACATCATCTCGATGTGCCAGGGCGCCGACGACGTCTTCGCCGCCGCCGTCCTCGCCCGCGAAGCCGGACTCCTCGACCTCCACGGCGGCTGGGCCAAGATCGGCATCGTCCCCCTCCTGGAGACCACCGACGAGCTCAAGGCCGCCGACGTCATCCTCGACGAAATGCTCGCCGACCCCTCCTACCGCCGCCTCGTATCCCTCCGCGGCGACGTCCAGGAGGTCATGCTCGGCTACTCCGACTCCTCCAAGTTCGGCGGCATCACCACCTCCCAGTGGGAGATCCACCGCGCCCAGCGCCGCCTCCGCGACGTGGCCCACCGCTACGGCGTACGCCTGCGCCTCTTCCACGGCCGCGGCGGCACCGTCGGCCGCGGCGGCGGCCCCTCCCACGACGCGATCCTCGCGCAGCCCTGGGGCACCCTCGAGGGCGAGATCAAGGTGACCGAACAGGGCGAGGTCATCTCCGACAAGTACCTCATCCCCGCCCTCGCCCGCGAGAACCTGGAACTGACCGTCGCGGCCACCCTCCAGGCCTCCGCACTCCACACCGCACCCCGCCAGTCCGACGAAGCGCTGGCCCGCTGGGACGCGGCCATGGACACCGTCTCGGACGCCGCCCACGCGGCCTACCGCAAGCTGGTCGAGGACCCCGACCTGCCGACGTACTTCCTCGCCTCCACCCCCGTGGACCAGCTCGCCGACCTGCACCTCGGCTCACGGCCCTCCCGCCGCCCCGGCTCAGGCGTCTCGCTCGACGGCCTGCGCGCCATCCCGTGGGTCTTCGGCTGGACCCAGTCCCGCCAGATCGTCCCCGGCTGGTACGGCGTCGGCTCCGGCCTCAAGGCCCTGCGCGAAGCCGGCCTCGGCGACGTCCTCGAAGAAATGCACGAACAGTGGCACTTCTTCCGGAACTTCATCTCCAACGTCGAGATGACCCTCGCCAAGACCGACCTGCGCATCGCCCGGCACTACGTCGACACCCTCGTCCCCGACGAACTCAAGCACGTCTTCGCCGACATCGAGGCCGAACACGAACTCACCGTGCAGGAAGTCCTCAAGGTCACCGGCAGCAAGGAACTCCTCGGCACCAGCCCGGTGCTCCAGCAGACCTTCGCCATCCGCGACGCCTACCTGGACCCGATCTCCTACCTCCAGGTATCCCTCCTCGCCCGCCAGCGCCAGGCCGCCGAACGCGGCGAGGAAGCCGACCCGCTGCTCGCCCGAGCCCTGCTGCTCACCGTCAACGGCGTAGCCGCAGGCCTCCGCAACACCGGCTGACCCCGTGAGCGGGTGCGGTCCCGTCAGAGAGCGATGAACGTCGCCAGCAACAGGACCGCACCCGCGACCCCGGTACCCCACGCCGTCCGCGTCAGCCGCATACCGCCGCCGATCACCAGGGCCGCCAGCACCAGCGCACCACCCAACGGCACCCAGGCATGCAGAAAACCCGGCGTCCCGGTGCGTACGACCTCACCGGTGCCAGGCTTCACCACCACAGGGAAACGAGCCCCCTTCTTCGCCGCCACGGACCGCTCGATCGTCACCTCGGCCCGCTCCTGCGAAACCGCGTCCGGCGAGAACGACCCCGTGCACGCGTCCTCACCGCACGACGTCACCGCCATCGTCCCGTGCTCACGGCCCTTCGCCAGAACGATGTGGTGCGCGCTCTCCCACGACGACCACACACCCGCCACCAGCAACAACAGGACGACACAGCCCGCCGCGAACGTACGGCCATGGGCCACCAGCCGGTGGGAGGAAGTCCGCTTCATGGGGGCCGATCCTTGGGCAGAGCCCTGCCAACGGTCAACCTGTGGCCGAAAAACACCCAAGAAGCAGCAGGAATGTCAGGAGTTGTACGCGGACTGAGCCCGCTCCAACCCCTCCGCCAACAACGACTCCACCGCATCCGCCGACCGGTCCACCAGATAGGCGAGCTCCTTGCGCTCCGCCGACGAAAAATCCTTCAGCACGAAATCAGCGACCTGCATCCGCCCCGGCGGCCGGCCGATCCCGAACCGCACCCGGTGATAATCCGGACCCATCGCCTTCGTCATCGACTTCAGCCCGTTGTGCCCGTTGTCACCGCCACCCAACTTCAGCCGCAACATCCCGAAATCGATGTCCAACTCATCATGGACAGCCACGACGTGATCCAACGGCACCTTGTAGAAATCCCGCAACGCCGTCACCGGACCACCCGACAGATTCATGTACGACATCGGCTTCGCCAGCACCACACGACGACTCAGCGGCCCAGGCGGACCCACCCGCCCCTCCAGCACCTGCGCCTGCGCCTTCTGCGCCCGCTTGAACTTCCCACCGATCCGCTCCGCCAGCAGATCGGCGACCATGAAGCCCACATTGTGCCGGTTCGCCGCATAGTCGGGACCCGGATTACCGAGACCCACGATCAGCCAGGGGTCGGTGACGTCGGACATCAGAGCTCGGTCTCCTCGCAGTGCGCACGGAACAGGGTCGAAACAGGCGAACGGGGCGGCGGAACCCCCGGAAGGGAACCGCCACCCCGTCAGTCAAGCAGGTGCGGCGAGGATCAGGCCTCGGCCGGAGCCTCCTCGGAGGCGGGAGCCTCCTCGGCCTGCGCGGCGACGATCTGGAGCACCACGGCCTCCTCGTCACCGGCGAGCACGGAGCCCTTCGGCAGCGGGATGTCCTTGGCCAGGATCGAGTCACCGGCATCCAGACCAGCGATCGAGACCGTGACCGACTCGGGGATGTGCGTCGCCTCGGCCTCGACGAGCAGCGTGTTCTGCACGTACTCGAGAAGGTTGGCGCCCGGGGCCAGCTCGCCCTCGACGTGCACCGCGATCTCGACCTCGACCTTCTCGCCACGCTTCACCGTGAGGAGGTCGACGTGCTCGATGTTGCCCTTGATGGCGTTACGCTGCACGGCCTTCGGGATCACCAGCGCGTCCTTGCCGTCGATCTCGAGACCGATCAGGACGTTCGCGGTACGCAGAGCCAGAAGAAGCTCGTGGCCCGGAAGGTTGATGTGAACCGGCTCAGCACCGTGGCCGTAGACGACCCCGGGAACCAGGTTGGCGCGACGCGTACGACGGGCAGCGCCCTTGCCGAACTCCGTACGGACCGTTGCGTCGAGCTTGATCTCAGCCATGCTGCACTCCTCGTAGGGTGACTCGAAAGGTGACGAAAAACCGATGGTCACCCGGCCCACGACAGGCCTGCTACGAAGAGCGCGTCGATAACGGACAACCGGCCCCACGCCTGCGCATGAGAACGGCCTCCCTCGCCGAGCAACTTGTCCAGTCTACCCGGCGGGGAGGCCGCACCCCAAGTCGATCACCCGCAGGTGGTCAGTCGCCCTGCTCCTCGAAGAGGCTCGTCACCGAACCGTCCTCGAACACCTCACGCACCGCACGCGCGATCGTCGGCGCGATCGAGAGCACCGTGATCTTGTCGATCTCCAGCTCACCCGGCGTCGGCAGCGTGTCCGTGAAGACGAACTCACTCACCTTCGAGTTCTTCAGACGGTCCGCGGCCGGGCCCGACAGCACACCGTGCGTGGCAGTCACTATGACGTCCTCGGCACCGTGCGCGAACAAGGCGTCCGCAGCGGCACAGATCGTGCCACCCGTGTCGATCATGTCGTCGACCAGCACACACACCCGGCCCTCGACGTTACCCACGACCTCGTGGACGCTGACCTGATTCGGCACGTCCTTGTCGCGACGCTTGTGCACGATCGCCAGCGGAGCGTCCAGCCGGTCGCACCAACGGTCGGCGACACGCACCCGGCCGGCGTCCGGAGACACGATCGTCAGCTTCGAACGGTCGACCTTCGCACCCACGTAGTCCGCCAGGATCGGCAGCGCGAACAGGTGATCCACCGGACCGTCGAAGAAGCCCTGGATCTGGTCCGTGTGCAGATCCACGGTGAGGATGCGGTCCGCACCCGCCGTCTTCATCAGATCCGCGATCAGACGAGCCGAGATCGGCTCACGGCCACGGTGCTTCTTGTCCTGACGGGCATAGCCGTAGAACGGCACGATCACCGTGATCGACCGTGCCGACGCGCGCTTCAGCGCGTCCAGCATGATCAGCTGCTCCATGATCCACTTGTTGATCGGAGCCGTGTGGCTCTGGATCAGGAAGCAGTCGGCGCCACGGGCGGACTCCTGGAAACGTACGTAGATCTCACCGTTGGCGAAATCGAAGGCCTTCGTCGGCACGAGGCCGACACCCAGTTGATGCGCGACCTCCTCGGCCAGCTCGGGGTGGGCGCGGCCGGAGAAGAACATCAGTTTCTTCTCGCCGGTCGTCTTGATCCCGGTCACAGCACAGTCTCCTCAGACGTGTATCTGGCCCCGCGCAGCATGTGTCCCGATGTGCGACGAGCCAGCCGAAATGGGTGAGCACGTATCACGGTACGCCGCCTTTGGCGCACCTGTTTCCGGTCAGCTTTCGCCGTCGGACTCCTGCGAGGCGGCCTGGGCGGCCTGAGCCGCCGCACTCCCGGGCCGCTTCCGGGCGACCCAACCCTCGATATTCCGCTGCTGGCCCCGCGCGACGGCCAGCGAGCCCGCCGGCACATCCTTGGTGATGACCGAACCGGCAGCCGTGTAAACGCCGTCCCCGACCGTGACAGGCGCCACAAACATATTGTCCGACCCGGTCCGACAGTGGGACCCGATCGTCGTGTGGTGCTTGGACACCCCGTCGTAGTTCACGAACACGCTCGCCGCACCGATGTTGGTGTGATCACCGATCGTCGCGTCCCCGACGTAACTCAGGTGCGGCACCTTCGTGCCCTCACCGATCGTCGCGTTCTTCATCTCGACGTACGTACCCGCCTTGGCCTTCGCGCCCAGACGCGTCCCCGGCCGCAGATACGCGAACGGCCCCACCGACGCGCCGGCACCCACCTCGGCACCGTCCGAGACCGTGTTGTCCACCCGCGCGCCCGCGTGCACGACCGTGTCCTTCAGCCGCGAGTTCGGGCCGACCTCGGCGTCCTCGGCGAGGTGCGTCGCGCCCAGCAGCTGCGTCCCCGGGTGCACGACCGCGTCACGCTCGTACGTCACCGTCGCGTCGATCAGCGTCGACGCCGGGTCCACGACCGTCACGCCCGCCAGCATGGCGCGCTCCAGGAGCCGCTCGTTCAGCAGACGCCTGGCCTCGGCCAGCTGGAGCCGGTTGTTGATGCCCAGGATCTCCCGGTGGTCGCCGGCGACCGAGGCGCCGACGCGGTGACCCGCCTCGCGCAGGATCGACAGCACGTCGGTGAGGTACTCCTCGCCCTGACTGTTGTCCGTACGCACCTTGCCGAGCGCCTCGCCGAGCAGCCGGCCGTCGAACGCGAAGACCCCGGAGTTGATCTCCCGGATCGCGCGCTGCGCGTCGGTGGCGTCCTTGTGCTCGACGATCTCGGTGACCGCGCCGGTGGCCGCGTCGCGGACGATCCGGCCGTAGCCGGTGGAGTCCGGGACCTCGGCGGTCAGCACGGTGACGGCGTTCGCGTCGGCCGTGTGGGTGGCGGCCAGCGCGGAGAGCGTCTCGCCGGAGAGCAGCGGGGTGTCCCCGCACACGACGACGACGGTGCCGTCCACGACGCCGCCGAGCTCCTCCAGGCCGATCCGGACCGCGTGGCCGGTGCCGTTCTGCTCGGCCTGGTAGGCCGTCCGTACGGGGGTGTCCCCGGCGGAGAGGTGCGCGGTGACCTGCTCGTTGGCGTGGCCGACCACGACGACGAGGTGCTGGGGGTCGAGCTCACGGGAGGCGGCGACGACATGCCCGACGAGCGAGCGCCCGGAGATCTCGTGCAGGACCTTGGGGGTCTTCGACTTCATGCGGGTGCCCTCACCCGCTGCGAGGATGACGACGGCTGCCGGGCGGTTGGCGCTCACGGATGTGCCCTTCGGCTTCGGGTGGTGGACATCCGCAGGATACCGGGGGCGTATGTGCCCGAAACTGGCGCGGGCCCCGACCGTGAGGTCGGGGCCCAATGGCCGGGGCTCCCCCACCAGGATTTGAACCTGGACATACGAGACCAAAACTCGCAGTGCTGCCTGATTACACCATGGGGGATTAATCCCGGCTAAACCGGACATTGCGCCGGTCTGCCGGATTGGCACCCAACACTATGCCGTACCAAGCACCCTCTACGCGACGATAGAGCTCTGCACTCTTGGTTACGTAGATGACCAAGCAGCCGCGATACGCCTCACCTGTGTTCTTTCGAGTCGTCTTCGGGGAGTGTTTTTTGAGGGTGGCCCGCATGAAGTCTGTGCGTGGGACTCCGGTCAGGTCGGCCCAGAAGTCTTCCGCCTCTGCCACGTTCGCCGTCTCATGGATGCTGACGCGGAGGTGTAGGCGTTCGCGTGTGACGCCGAGCAGGTCGAGCCAACTCAGGTAGACCTTGATCACGTTGGGGTCGCTGTTGATGAAGAGCAGGCTTTCCCGGCGGCTGTAGGGCTTGTCCTTCATGCCCTCGGCCCAGTAAAGCGCGACTCCGGTCAGGAACAGCTCCCGATCGGAGACCTCGCCCACTGACTCGCGCGCGATCCGTTTTGTCTCCAGTCGTTCCGCGTCCTGGTTGGCCCGCAGGCTGGCCAAGCCCGCGTTCATGCGGGCGAGCCGCTCTTCCTCCGAGTAGCGCGGCTCCGGCTTCGGCAGGTCCCGCACCCACAGGGAGATCGAACTCTTCGAGCACCCCAGTTCCACCTGGATCTGGTCGTAGGTCATCCCCTGGAGTCGCAGCTCCCGGGCCCTCTCGCGCAGGTCGTCCTTGGCGTTGGGGCGCTTCGTCCACTCCGGGGCGGGCTCGCCTTGCAGGAGGCGATGGAGGATGTCGTTGTTGAAGACCTTCAGCCGGTCCCTGATCTGCCGCACGCTGAGCCCCTCCCGCCGCAGCGCGATCGCCTGCTTCCGCAGTCCCTCGAAGTCCGCGTACTTGCCACTGGCATGTGTCATACGAGCAGCGTCGTCCGGAATGCGGACGTCCGGATCGAAAGGGCGCTCGATTCACCGGATCGTGCGATCTATCCGCCTTTGCGGTACGAGCGGTCACTTTCCGTGCTGACGGACTCGCCGGAAAATGGGATGCGTCCGCCCGTAGGCTGGATGCCATGACCGCAACGGGGGCAGACCGGGAAGCGGCGGGTCCGACCACCCGCGGCTACTGGTGGTGGGAGCGGCGGCGCGGTGTCGTCCTGGACGTGGGGCTGGCGCTGGTTTCGGCGCTGGAGTGTGCGCTGGAGGGGGTGGCGTTCGCCGGGGACACCGGGTTGCCGGTGCCGCTGGGGGTGCTGTTCGGGCTGGTGGCGGGGTCGGTGCTGGTGCTGCGCAGGCGCTGGCCGATCGCCGTGGTGCTGGTGTCGATAGCGACGACGCCGGCCGAGATGGGCTTCCTGATGGGGATCGTCGGGTTGTACACCCTGGCGGCTTCCGATGTGCCGCGCAGGATCACGGTGGTGCTGACGGGGATGACGCTCGTCGGCACGTTCATCGTGTCGTACGTGCGGCTGCGGCAGAGCGTGAGTGATCATGCCGAGTTCGGGCCGCTCTGGTACGTCCCGGTGGTGTCGCTCTTCATGTCGCTGGGGCTGACGGCGCCCTCGGTGCTCTTCGGCCTCTATGTCGGGGCGAGGCGCAGGCTGATGGAGAGTCTGCGGGAGCGTGCGGACTCGCTGGAGCGGGAGCTGTCGCTGCTGGCGGACCGGGCGGAGGAGCGGGCCGAGTGGGCGCGTACGGAGGAGCGGACCCGGATTGCGCGGGAGATGCATGACGTGGTGGCGCACCGGGTGAGTCTGATGGTGGTGCACGCGGCGGCGTTGCAGGCGGTGGCTCCGAAGGATCCGGCGAAGGCGGTGCGTAACGCGGCGCTGGTGGGGGACATGGGCCGGCAGGCGTTGACGGAGTTGCGGGAGATGCTCGGGGTGTTGCGGAGCGGGGATGCTCTGGTGGCTCCGCGGGCGGGGCAGGTGCCGTTGGCCTCGGTGGGGCGGGTGGCTGCTGCCGCGGCTGCGGTGGTGGCTGAGGACGGGCCGCGGTTGTGTGAGGTGGAGGCGCTGGTGGCGCAGTCGCGTGAGGCGGGGATGACGGTGGAGTTGTCGGTGGAGGGGGAGCTGCGTCCGTATGCGCCGGAGGTGGAGCAGACGGCGTACCGGGTGGTGCAGGAGGCGTTGACGAACGTGCACAAGCATGCGGCGGGTGCGAAGACGTGGGTGCGGTTGGCGTATCGGGGGGTGGAGGTGGCGATGCAGGTGGAGAACGG
Organism: Streptomyces sp. NPDC088746; assembly: GCF_044751065.1. Taxonomy (NCBI): domain Bacteria; kingdom Bacillati; phylum Actinomycetota; class Actinomycetes; order Kitasatosporales; family Streptomycetaceae; genus Streptomyces; species Streptomyces sp. NPDC088746. The sequence continues at coordinate 141,228 of NZ_JBIVLA010000008.1, read as the reverse complement.
TCCGACGGACGGTGTGACGGCGGATGCGGGGCTGCCGAGTGGGGGGAACGGTCTGGTCGGGATGCGGGAGCGGGTGCTGGGGCTGGGGGGCGTGTTCGTGTCGGGGCCGACGGATGCGGGTGGTTTCCGGGTGTCGGCGGTGCTGCCGGATGCGGGGGCGGCGTAGGGCGTTGTCAGCTTGAGGTGAGGCGGGTGGGCTGTACGCCGGTGATGAGGGTTTCGAGGGCGCGGTCGATGTCGGAGCCGAGGTACCAGTCGCCGGTGTGGTCGATGGAGTAGACGCGTCCTTCGCTGTCGATGGCGAGGACTGCTTGTGCGTCGCCTTCTTGGCCGAGGGGGGCGACTTCGGTTTCGAGTGCGCGTCCGAGGTCGCCGAGTGTGCGTGCGAGGTGGAGTCCGCTGAGCGGGTCGATGTGCACGGTGGTGGTGGCGATCTGGCGGCCGGGTGCGGTCGAGGTGATGTGGAGTCCGCCGAATTCGGCCCAGGCTTCGACGGCTGCGGGGAAGACGGCGTGCTGGTGGCCGGCGGGGGAGGCGTGGGAGCGGAGGGCGTCGGCCCATTCCTCGGCCTGGCGGATGTCCCAGCGGCCGGGTTGCCATCCGGCGTCGCGGAGTGCGGCGTCGAGGGCGACGGGGAAGCGGGTGGTGGAGGTGCGGTTCTGCTGGCCGGGCAGGTCTTGCATGGTGGGGTTCAGCCCTTCTCGGCGGTGGTCGCCGCACCGGTGGTGAGGTCGACGGGGCGTACGCCGAAGTGGGCGAGCATCTCGGTGCAGGAGCGGCAGGGGGGTGCGTAGCTGCCGTGGAGGGGGTCGCCGTCCTCGCGGATGCGGCGGGCGGTGAGGCGGGCGTGTTTGAGGGCGCGGCGGGCTTCGCCGTTGGTGAGGGGTTTGCGCTGGGCTCGTTTGGAGCGGCTGTCGTCGGCTGCGGTGAGCTGTCGTGACAGGAGTATGGCTTCGGGGCAGCGTCCGGTGAAGCGTTCGCGCTGGTTGCTGGTGAGGGTGTCGAGGAAGTCCTGTACGAGGGGGTGGAGGACGGGTGGCTGGTCGCCTTTGCCCGCGGTGCAGGTGAGTGTTTCTCCGCGTACGGACAGGGCTGCGGCCACCGCGGGCAGGATGCCGTCGCGGCGGTGGTGGAGGTGGGGTGCTCTGTCGGGTTCGGTGGTGCTCCAGCTGAGTCGCGGGTCTCCGGATGTGACTGTTTGTGCTGTGTGCATGTGCTGGTGTCCCTCCCTGCAATCCCCCGAGTTGCGGGGGACAGCCTGCCAAATATGCAGGGTGGTGGGGAAGCTGGGTCGGGGAAACGTGTCTGCGTGTCGTGGGTCGGTGGCTCGGTTGTCGCGTGTCCGTCACGCCTTGGTGACGTTCGGTGAGTGGGGTGCCGGGGGCGGGGGGCGTTGTTGCGTCACCGCATAGGCTGTGCGGAACACCAGACGCAGCAGGGGGCAACCGCCATGACGACAGGTCGGCTCGGGCAGCAAGCCGCGCCACCGAACGCGGCCTATGCCGGGCAGGTCGTGCATTTCCCGGATCCTGTCCGGGCGTCCCGCCACCCCAGGGGTGTGCGTGTGGACGGGAACGGCTTTCCGGTGCTTTCGCCGTACGCGCGTGCGGCCGCGGAGATCGCGGATCCGCCTCCGGGGTTCGGTGTCGACGAGTTGCGGCTGACGGATTACGTGTCGGCGAACGCGGCGTTGGCGGCGAGCGGTCATGAGTTGTGGGACACGATTCCGGCGGTGGCGACTCCGCACGGGTGGACGTGGCATCACGTGGCGGGTGGCCGGCGGATGGAGCTGGTGCCGGTCGAGGTGAAGGCGTTGTTGCGTCATCACGGTGGTCTGGCGACGACCGCGGTGGATCAGAACCGTCGGGGCACGCGGCCGTTGCAGGAGACGCGGCCTGCTCATTTCCGGCTGCCGAAGGGTTCTGTGGCGGTGGGTGAGCAGCAGATCCAGGGTGTCGAGGAGGATCTGGGCTATCGCCTTCCGGGTGCGTACAGGTCGTTCCTGAAGGCGGCCGGTGGTTCGGCTCCGGTGGGTGCGGCGTTGGACGCGGAGTTGGGTCTGCTGGTGGACCAGCCGTTCTTCACGGTGCGTGAGGAAGCGGCTGTGAATGACCTGGTGTATGTGAACAAGTGTCTGCGTGATCACTTCACGAAGGATTTCCTGGGTGTGGGTTTCGTCCAGGGCGGGATCCTGGCGGTGAAGGTGCGTGGTGAGGGCGTGGGGTCGGTGTGGTTCTGCGCGTATGACGATGCGCGGGATCAGGACGGCTGGGGTGTGCAGGAGCGGGTGGACCGGCTGCTGTTGCCGTGCGGTGAGGATTTCGATGCGTTCCTCCAGCGTCTGGCGGGTAATCCGCCGGAGTTGGAGACGGTGGCGAACCTGATGGTGGACGGTGGCTTCGCGCGGGCCGTCCCGGTGGAGGGGTGAGCGCGGTGGTGACGTTCGCGCAGGCGCAGGAGCGGGCGGATGAGTGGGTCAACGGTGATGTGCCCGCGTATCAGCACCGTGAGGTCCGGGTCCGTGAGTTCGAGCTGGGTTTCGTGGTGTGGGCCGAGGACCGTGCGGAGGGTCCTGTGTCGGACGGGGGCCGTCAGCGGCTGGTGATCGCCCGGGACAGTGGTGAGGCGACGCTGTGGCCGGGGTTGCCGGTGGGTGAGGTGATTCGGCGGTACGAGGAGGATTACGGGGCTTCCGCGGAGGCGGAGGCTGCTCCGGAGCCGCCGCAGCGTATTGATCTGAATCAGACGTCGTTCTTGTTGACGCCGCCGGAGTGGTTGCAGGAGGCGGCGGACAAGCTGGGGATTCCGGATCGGCGTGCGGAGGGGGGCGCGCCGTCTGCCGCTCCCGCGCCGTCTGCCGCTCCCGCGCCGTCTGCCGCTCCCGCGCCGTCTGCCGCTCCCGCGCCGCCCTCTGCGCCTGGTGTTCCTTCTCCTTCTGTTCCCGCGCCGGCCGGTGCCGGTTCGGGGCCGGCGTGGCCGGCTGCCGGTGGGCAGCGGGATCACGAGCCGACGGCGAACGACGGGGTGCCTGCCGGGGCGACGCCTTGGGCGGGTACGGACACGAACGCGGGTGCGGACGAGGGTGGTGTGCCGTTGCCCGCGACGGTGTTCGCGCCGCCGCTCTCGGGGTCGGACGATGACGGGGCTCCGCCGCCGGTCGTGTCGGCGGAGGCGCCCACGGCGTTGATGTCGGGTGGCAGTCAGCTGCCGCCGACGGCGGTGGTGGCCGGGCTGGACCCGCAGGCGCCGCCTCCGGGGCCTCCTGCGCCCGCTGCTCCTGCGGCCCCTGCTCCTTCGGCTCCGGCTCCCGGTGCGCCGGCTCCTGCCGGTCCTGGGCGCGGGGCTGGGGACATCGCGGATGCGGCGACGAGCAAGGCCGTCGTGCCGCCGCGGGGCGCTCGGGGGTCGGGGTCGACGACTCCGCCGCCGCCGGGGGCGCCCGGTGTGCCGGGGGCGCGGCCGGGGGCGACTCCGCCGCCTTCCGGGCCTGGTGCGCCGGGTGCGCCGGCGGGTGGTTATGTGCCGACGCAGCTGGTCTCGCAGACGCCGCCTCCGGGTGCGCGGCCGCCTGGTCCTCCCGGCCCTCCCGGTCCGCCCGGGCCTCCTGGTTCCACGCCGCCTCCGGGTGGCGGGCTGCATCATGCCGCGACGATGTTCGCCGACGCGAGCATCGGTGGCCCGAACGCGCCGCGTCCGCCGGGCCCGCCGGGTCCTCCTGCTCCTCCTGCTCCTCCGGGTGCTCCGGGTGCTCCGGGTGCGACGCCGCCTCCGCCGCCGCCTCCTCCTGGGTCCACGCCGCCACCCGGTCCTCCTCCTCCGCCGCCTCCGGGTGGCGGGGTGCACCATGCCGCGACGATGCTGGCAGGTCCGGGGCAGGTCGGTCCGGGTGCGCCGCAGCCGCCCGGTCCTCCGGGGCCTCCTGGCCCTCCCGGGGCGCCGGGTCCGCACACTCCGCCGCCGCCTCCTGGGGCGTACGGCTATCCGCAGCAGCCGGTGGGCCTGCCGACGGTCGGTCCGGGCTATCAGGCCGTGCTGCGTTTCCGTGCGGCCGACGGCAGTGAGCAGCAGCTGATCCGGCGTTCGGCGCCGGGTACTCCGCATCCGGAGTGGCAGATGCTGCATGAGCTGCGGGGGATGGGTGTGCCGCCGCAGCAGGTGATCGAGCTGCATACGGAGCTGGAGTCGTGTGAGCTCCCGGGTGGTTACTGTGCGCGGATGATCCGGGAGACGTGGCCGCAGGTCCGGATCACGAGTGTCGCGCCGTACGGTACGGATCATGCGAGCCGGCAGCAGGGTATGCAGCATCTGCTGACGCATCAGGGTGAGTTGCATCAGGTGGCCGACGGCCCGGCGCGGCCGGCTCCGGTGCGGGCGCCGCTGCCGCAGATGCCGCCTGCGCCGGCTGTGCCTCCGGAGGCGCTGGCGGAGGAGCTGCACGGGGCGTTCGGTCCTGGTGTGCTGCGGTTCGACCAGCGGGCGGTGTCCCGTCAGGGTGTGCCCGAGGTGGTGGCGCGGACGCTGGTGTGGGCGGGGCTGCCCGCTGATTTCGGGCCGTTCTTCTGGGCGCAGCCGGGTCATCCTGTGGTGCCGACGCTGGCGGAGCTGGCGGGGCAGCGGCAGGTGCAGCCGGCGTCGGACGCGGGTTCGTATCTGGTGATGGGTTCGGACTTCGGCCGGGCGATCTGTGTGCAGTACGGGACGGCGAACATCGTGGCTGTTCCGGTGGAGGCGGGTCCGGGTGGTCAGCCTGTTCCGCCGCAGTTCGTGAACACGGGGCTGCCGGAGTTCGTGCGGTCGATGGCGTTGCTGGGCCGGATGTGGCGGTTGCGGTTCGGGTTGAATCCTGAGCAGGCGGGTCGTTGGACGGTCGATTTCCAGGCGCAGTTGGTGGCGATCGATCCGGCGGCTCTGGCGTCGCCGGAGGGCTGGTGGTCGGTGTTGCTGGAGCAGATGTGGGACGGGTTGCTGTGATGCGGTCCGGTCGGGTCTGATCCGTTGTGTACGAGAGGCGTTCGTCCCGTGATGGGGCGGGCGCCTTTTGTGTGGAGTTCTGTGATGCGGGTCGCTTCCGTCCTGAATGCTGCTGATCGATTCCGACTTCCGGGCCAATTACCGCATCCTTGACGTATTGCTTGATGGTCGTGGAGTCGGAGAGCGGGAAAGAGGGCTTCAGGGATGAGTGGTGGACCGGTGTCCGCGCACGGTTTTGTCGGTGTTCGGGGGCGTGGTTACCGTCCTGAGCAGGTGGACCGCATGGTGGCCTCGCTGTCGGCGGAGCGGGACGGGGCCCTGGAGCGGCTTGCCCTGCTGACGGGGCGTGCCGAGGAGTTGGCGGCGGAGGCGGCGCGGCTGGGTGAGGTGGTGGCCTCGCTCGCGCCGCAGACGTATCAGTCGCTGGGGGAGCGTGCCCAGCAGATTCTGGCTCTGGCGGAGGCCGAGGCGGAGGCGGCGCGGGGTGCGGCCTCGGAGGAGGCGCAGGCGCTGCGGGACGCGGCGGACGCGGTGGGCCGGGAGGTCCGTGAGGCGGCGCGTGAGGAGGCGGGGGCTGTGCGGGCGGCGGCGGAGGCCCGTGCGGAGGAGGTGCTGGCCGAGGCGCGGGAGGGTGCCGGGGCGCTGGTGGAGGAGGCGCGCCAGGAGGCCGGTGAGGTGCGTGGGGCGGCGGAGGCGGAGATGGCCGGTACGCGTCGCCGTACGGCGGGTGTGCTGGCGCACCAGGAGCAGGAGCATGCCGAGCGGGGCAAGGCGGCGGAGGGTGAGATCGCCCGTGCGGAGGCGGCCGCGGCGGAGCGTGAGGCGGAGCTGGCGGCTCGTGGGGAGGCGCTGATCGAGCGGGCGCGGCGGGAGCTCGCGGAGACGGAGGAGGCGGCCCGGCACGGTCAGGAGGACGCGGAGGCGCGGGCGGCGGAGCTGTTGTCGGGGGCGAGGGTGGCGGAGGAGCGTGTGGTGCGGGAGACGGAGCGGATCCTTCGGGAGCACGAGGAGGGCCGCGAGGAGGTGCAGGCGCACATGGCGCATGTGCGTCATTCGCTGGCGGCGCTCACGGGGCGGGCGGCCGCGGGCCCGGTGGAGTGACGCCGTGCCGTGTTCCCGGCGCGGTGTGTCCGGGCGGCCGTACGGTCAGCCGCCGACGGCTCGGTGTTGCCGGGCGTCAGCGCCGGGTTCGATGGTGAACACCTGGTCGAGCCCGGTGACGCGCAGGACGCGGAGCACGGGTGCGGGTACGGCGGCCAGGGAGATGTCGGCCTGGGCGGCGGTCACGTGGTTGCGGGCGACGATGAAGGCGGTGATGCCGCTGGAGTCGCAGAAGTCGAGGTGTGCGAGGTCCAGGACGAGCCGCTGGCCGGGTGTGAGGGTGAGGCCTGTCACCACCTGGCGCAGTTCGGCGGCGGTGCTGTAGTCGAGTTCTCCCGTGATGTGCAGCACGGGTCCGGTCTCGGTGACGCGGACGGTTGTCGTCATCGGGCTCATTTCAGGGTGTCGCTCCCGGGACGGGGTCTGTCGGTGGGCACGCCGAGGGCGAGGAGGGCGGTGTCGTCGTCCAGGCCGTCGCCGAAGCTGTTGAGCAGGCCGGTCATCGCCGTGATGACCTCCTGCGGTCCGGTGTCGGGGAGGCCTGTCGCGAAGTCGCGCAGGGCTTCGTCACCGAACAGTTCGCGCTTCTCGCCGGTCCGGGCCTCCGTGAGCCCGTCCGTGTAGAGCAGGAGCGTGTCCCCTGCCGCCAGCACGGTCCTGGCGGAGGCGAAGGGGGCTGCGGGCATGATGCCGACGAGGAGTCCGCCGGGGGTGGGGAGGTAGTCGGCCCGGCCGTCCTTGCGCAGGACGAGGGCCGGGGGGTGGCCGCCGGAGGCGAGCTCGACCGTGACCGTGTCGCCGTCGGGTTCCAGGACGCCGAAGATGGCGGTGCAGTAGCGCGGGTCACCTGTGGTGTACCGCTCGTGCAGGACGGTGTTGAGGGTGGAGAGCGCTGCGACGGGGTCGGCGTCGTGGAGGGCCGCGGCCCGCAGGGTGTAGCGGGTCAGGGAGGTCACGGCGGCGGCCTGGGGGCCTTTGCCGCAGACGTCGCCGAGGAAGAAGGCCCAGCGTCGGCCGTCCAGGGGGAAGAGGTCGTAGAAGTCTCCGCCGAGCCGGTCCGGTGAGGCGGTGTGGTAGTGCGAGGCGGCCTCCATGCCCGGCACCGGGGGGAGCTGTGCGGGGAGCAGACTGCTCTGCAGCACCGCGAGTGCTTCCTGTAGACGTTCGCGGTCCTCCTCGGCCTGTCTGCGGGCCTCTTCGGCGACCTGGCGCTCGCGGAGCAGCTCCCGTTCGTAGGAGCGCCGGTCGCTGGCGTCGAACACCGTCGTACGGATCAGGAGGGGCCGGCCGTCGCTGTCGGTCTTCGTGAGGGAGCTGATGAGTACGGGGAGCCGTCCGCCCTCGGCCTTCTTGATGTCGAGGGCGATGCCGCTGATGCTGCCCTGCATGCTCAGGAGGGGCGCGAAGTGGGTGTCGTGGTAGATCCTGCCACCGACGGTCAGCAGGTCGGTGAAGCGCATGCGGCCCACGACCTCTTCACGGGAGCGGCCGAGCCAGGTCAGCAGCGTGCTGTTGATCTTCGCGATGGTCCCGTCCATGAGTGTGGACAGGTAGCCGCAGGGGGCGGAGTCGTAGAGCTCCTCGGCGCTGTCCTCCAGGAGGGCGGAGAACGCCGCGTCCGTGGACGCGGCATCCTCGTGCTCCGGCGGGTCGGGACTCTGTCCGGTCCGGCACATCACGACTGGATTCCCACGAAGTCGGCGATGGCTGTGACGGTCGCTTCGGGGGCGCTCAGCTGCGGGCAGTGGCCGGTCGCGTCAAGGGTGACGAGGCGGCTGCCGGGGATGGCCTCGTGGACGTACGCGCCCACTTCCCGGGGGGCGATGGCGTCCTGAGAGCACTCCAGGACCAGCGTGGGGACGCTCACGCTCTTCAGGTCGTCGCGGCTGTCGGACAGGAAGGTGGTGCGGGCGAAGACGCGGGCGATGGCCGGGTCGGTGGCGCAGAAGCTGTTGGCCAGTTCCTCGCCGAGTTCGGGGCGGTCGGGGTTGCCCATGATGACCGGGGCCATGGCCGCCGACCAGCCGAGGTAGTTGGACTCCAGGGATTCAAGGAGCTCGTCGATGTCCTCGGCGCTGAATCCGCCCCGGTACCCGGGGGTGTCGACGTAGCACGGGGAGGGGCCGATCATGATCAGTGAGGCGATCCGGTCCGGTGCGGCGGCTGCCGCGAGTACGCCGACCATCGCGCTGACCGAGTGTCCGACGAACCGGACCTCGCGCAGGTCGAGAGCTTCGCAGATCTCCACCACGTCCTGGGCGTACCCGCCCAGTGCGCCGTAGCGTGCCTCGCTCCATGCCGAGAGGTCCGAGCGGCCCGATCCCACGTAGTCGAACTGGACGACGCGGAAGCTCTCGGCCAACGCGGGTGCCACCAGGCGCCACATGTTCTGGTCACAGCCGAACCCGTGTGCCAGGAGGAGGACAGGTGCGTCCTCGGGGCCTGTCACGGTGATGTTGTTCCTGCTGACTATGTCCATGGCGGCATCCTCGCATTTCCGGGGCGGGGCCTGCCGCGCGGCATCACCGCCGCCCGGCGGGCGGGGCTCCCGCGAGGATCCAGGGCTCGACGGCCTCGTACCGGCGGCGCTGCCCGGCGGGGTCCGTGTCCCGGCCGTACAGGGTGCCCAGCCAGCCGGCGAGGAAGCCGAAGGGGATGGAGACCAGGCCGGTCGTGGTGAGCGGGAACCAGTTGAAGTCGCGGTGGGGGAAGACGGATCCGGGGGAGCCGGAGACGAGGTCGGTGCCGGTGATCAGGACGAACACGCACGCGGTGCCGCCGAGGAGGGTGCAGAGCAGTCCGGTGCGGGTGAAGCGGCGCCAGAACATGCTGTAGACGAGTGCCGGGGCGATGGCGGACGCCCCGACGCAGAAGGACAGGGTCACCAGCGCCTGGACGTTCCAGTGCCGGGCGAGGACGGCGAGGGCGACGGCGAGTGCTCCGACTCCGACCGCCGCGGCCTGGGCCGTGGCCATCTCGGTGCGGGGCCTCATCGGCTCCGCGGTCCGCCGGCCGTGGGCGAACAGGTCGTGGGCGAGCGAGTTGGCGCAGGCCAGGATCATTCCGGCGACGGAGGCGAGCAGGGTCAGGAAGATCGCCGTGGTCATGGTGGTGACGACGAGCGCCCCGGTCCTGCCGCCGCCCGCGACGGCGGCGGTGACCTGGAGGACGGCGCTGTTCCCCTGGGCTCCGGCGGCGGTGATGCGCTCGCCTCCGACGAGAGCGGCGGCACCGAAGCCGATCACGGTGAGGAGGAGGCAGATGCCGGTGACGACGCAGACGGCCCAGGACAGGGAGCGGCGGACCGTCCGGGCGTCGCGGACGCTGGTCATCCGCATGGTGATGTGCGGCAGGCAGGCGGCGCCGAGCACGACGGTCAGTTCGCTGCTGATCATGTCGAGGTCGCTGCCGCCGAACTGGAGGCCGGAGTGCAGATAGGCGGCGCCCGCCCCGCTCCCGCTCTCGGCGGCGCGGAGCAGGGCACCGGTGTCCCAGTCGAAGCGGCCGAGGACGAGTACGGAGACGAGGAGTCCCGCGCCCAGGAGTGCGAGGGTCTTCATGATCTGGATCAGGGCGGTGCCCTTCATGCCGCCGATGGCCGCGTAGCCGATCATGACGACGCCGAGGGCGATGATGGATCCGGTGCGGAAGCCGGAGCTGTCGAAGCCGAGGATGAAGGCGAGCAGATCGCCGCTGCCGGCGAGCTGGACGACCATCAGGGGCAGCAGGGCGGCGAGGGTGACGGTGCAGGAGGCGATGCGGGCCGCCCGGCCTGGGGCCCGGCGGGTGAGCATGTCACCCATGGTGAACCTGCCCGCGTTACGCAGCGGTTCGGCGAGCAGGAACATCAGCAGGACCAGGGAGAGCGCCGTGCTGAGCGCGAGTACGAGGCCGTCGTGGCCGGTGAGGGCGATGACTCCGGTGGTGCCGAGGACGGTGGCGGCGGAGAGGTAGTCCCCGGCGATGGCGAGGCCGCCCCGCAGGGGCGAGAGGGCGCGGTAGCCGGTGTAGAACGCGTCGAGGTCGTCGCGGTCGGGTCCGGTCATGACGCAGAGCAGCAGGGTGAGGCTGGCGACGGCGATGAACGCGGTGAGGGACATCGTCTGGGCCGACTCGTCGAATCCGTTCACCGGCCCGGCCCCTTCCTGCGGTCCGGTGCCGGTGCGCCGGCCTTCGCGTGGCCGGCCCGGTCGCGGAGTCCGGCGCTGAGCGGATCGACGGTGCGGCGGGCGGTCCACTCGTAGACGGCGATGGCGGCGAGCGTGACGGGGAGCTGGCACAGGCCGAGGAGGAGGCCGGTGGTGAGTCCGCCGTCGCCGACGGGGCGGGTCATCAGGGCGGGGGCGTAGCCGGACAGGAGGAGGAAGAGGGTGAAGTAGCCGAGGGCGGTGAGGGCCGAGACGCGGCGCAGCAGGCGGTAGGCGGTGCGGAGCCGTCGCAGGTCGCTGTGGTGCCCGGGCGCCGGGGCGCGGCCGGGTGCGGGTGCCGGGGCGATGGGTGGTGGCGGCGAGCTCTGCCAGGGCATGAGGTAGTCGCCGGGGTACGGGGGCTGGGCGGGGCGGTGCGGGGGCTGCCGGGGCGGGCGTGGGGGTGGCTGCGAGTGCTGGGGCATGGCGGTGCTCCCTGCATGGCTCGGGCCCGGGGACGGGCTGCACGGCAGGTGCGCGGGTGCGCTGTCGGGAGCGCGTACGTTACTCGCGGGTATCGCGGAGGGGGAGGGCTGTGGACGAACTACCCGAGGTAACACGCCACTTGTCTAGTCCTTCGGCGTCCGGGGAGCGCTCTCGTGCTCGTCCAGGACCGGGAAGCGGCGGGGGACCAGGACGACGAGGACCAGCAGGGCGAGGGCGGCGGCGATCGCGGCGCCGGTGAACACGTGGTCGACGGCGGTGTCGACGGCCCGCCGCAGATGGTCCGTCGCCGCGGCGGAGAGGGAGGCCGGGTCCTCCAGGGCGTGCGACACCGCGTCCAGATCGCCGGGCAGCCCGGGGACGGGGGAGTGGGCCAGCCGGGAGGCGAGCACGCCGTTGGCGACGGCGCCGAAGAGCGCGGCGCCGAGGCTCTGGCCGACCTGGCGGCAGAAGAGCACGGACGCCGTCGTCGTGCCCCGCTCGGCCCAGCCGACCGTGGACTGGACCCCGACGATCAGGGGGAGCTGGAAGAGGCCGAGCGTCGCGCCGAGCAGCAGCATGAGCAGGGCGGGCTGCCAGGCGGTGCCGGGGTAGGGCAGCAGCGGGAAGCAGAGCAGGACCAGCAGGGCCCCGGACATGCCGGTGATCGCGGTGCGGCGGAAGCCGATGCGGTTGTAGACCCGGTCGGAGAGTGCGGCGGCGACGGGCCAGCTCAGGGTCATCACGGAGAGGACGAACCCGGCGGCGATCGGGCCGAGTCCGAGGACGGACTGGGCGTAGGTCGGCAGGAAGACGGTCGGCGCGACCATGAGCAGCCCCATCGCGCCGAGGGCGAGGTTGACCGAGGCGATGGTGCGGCGCCGCCAGACCCAGCCGGGTATGACCGGTTCCGCGGCGCGGCGTTCGATGAGGACGGTCAGGGCGGCCAGCGCGGCGCTCGCCCCCAGCAGCCCGAGCGAGGGGGCGGAGAGCCAGGGCCAGGCGACGCCGCCCTGGACGAGCGCGGTCAGCAGGAGCGCGCCGGTGGCGAAGACCGCGAGGGCGCCCGCCCAGTCGATACGGGGACGGGTGGCGGGGCGCGGCCTGGCGGGTTCGTGGAGGTGACGGACCACCAGCCAGAGGGCGACGGCACCGACCGGCAGGTTGATCAGGAAGATCCAGCGCCAGTCGGCGTAGGCGGCGAGGAGCCCGCCGGCCGCGGGCCCCGCCACGGCCGAAGTGGCCCAGACGGTGGAGAGTTTCGCCTGGATCTTCGGCCGTTCCTTGAGCGGGTACAGGTCGGCGGCGATCGTCTGCACCGTGCCCTGGAGGGCGCCGCCGCCGAGACCCTGGACGACGCGGAAGGCGATGAGGGCGGCCATGTTCCAGGCGGCGGCGCAGAGCAGGGAGCCGGCCAGGAAGAGGATGATCCCGGCGATCAGGACGGGCTTGCGGCCGAAGGTGTCGGAGAGCTTCCCGTACACCGGCAGGGTGACGGTCACGGCGAGCAGGTAACCGGAGAAGAGCCAGGAGAAGACGGAGAACCCGCCGAGGTCGCCAACGATCTGCGGCACGGCTGTCGCGACGATGGTGCCGTCGATGGCGGCCAGCCCCATGCCGAGCATGAGGGCCGCCGCGACCGGGCGGCGGCTCCGGTCGGTGCCCGGTGGTGTCCCGGGGGCGGCCCCTCGTACCGCTTCCGGGCTGTCCGTGCCGCCGGTGCCGTCCGTGCCGCCCACAGGGGTCCCTTCCCTATGCATCTACTTGCCGGTGGACACTGTCTCACCGCCCGGCGCCGTACGGGAGGCGCAGGCCGGAGAGCGGGACCCCTACTCAGGTCCCGCACCTGGCGCCCGGACCCCTAGGGGGAGCACCCGAGTTGTGCCCGGGGGCCGTTCCTCCCGCCGGAGGACGAGAGACGGGTGCCCAGTTCCTTAGCGTGTTCTTATACCGGCCGGCACGTGGGGGACGGTCGGTACAACGCCGCGGATGCGGCCGGCCGCAGGGGGCGGGGTGGGGAAAACCCCACTCGAAGACTGCGCCGGGCACCAGCGCGCCGGAGCACCTCTTCACCCGAGACTCGGAACGTACACAGAGACGTCCGCGCATCGACCGACATAGGAGAAAAACCGTGACAACGGCTGTAACCATTCCCAGGCACGGGGGCACTGGAGGGCGTACGGCCGTCGCTGCGCGAGCGCGGCAGGTCGTCAAGGCGTACGGCGCGGGGGAGACCCGGGTCGTGGCGCTCGACCATGTCGACGTGGACATCGTCCGCGGGCAGTTCACGGCGATCATGGGCCCGTCCGGGTCGGGCAAGTCGACCCTGATGCACTGCCTGGCGGGTCTGGACACGGTGACCTCGGGTCAGATCCACCTCGCCGACACCGAGATCACGGGGCTCAAGGACAAGAAGCTGACGCAGCTGCGCCGGGACCGTATCGGCTTCATCTTCCAGGCGTTCAACCTGCTTCCGACGCTCAACGCGATCGAGAACATCACGCTGCCGATGGACATCGCGGGCCGTAAGCCCGACGCCGGCTGGCTGCGGCAGGTCGTGGAGACCGTCGGCCTCTCCGACCGGCTCAAGCACCGGCCCACGCAGCTCTCCGGCGGTCAGCAGCAGCGCGTCGCGGTGGCAAGGGCGCTCGCCGCCCGCCCCGAGATCATCTTCGGTGACGAGCCCACGGGGAACCTGGACTCGCGGGCCGGCGCCGAGGTGCTGTCCTTCCTGCGCAAGTCGGTCGACGAGCTCGGCCAGACCATCGTCATGGTCACCCACGACCCGGTGGCCGCCTCCTACGCGGACCGGGTCCTCTACCTCGCCGACGGCTCCATCGTCGACGAGATGAAGAACCCCACGGCCGAGCAGGTCCTGGACCGGATGAAGGACTTCGACGCACGCGGGCGGACGTCATGACCGTCTGGAAGACCTCGATGCGCAACTTCCTCGCGCACAAGGGGCGGATGGCGCTCTCCGCCGTCGCCGTCCTGCTGTCGGTGGCGTTCGTGTGCGGCACGCTCGTCTTCACCGACACGATGAACACCACCTTCGACAAGCTCTTCGCGGCGACGTCCGCCGACGTGACGGTCAGCCCGAAGGAGGCCGAGACCGCCGACGTCCCGGAGAACGGCAAGCCCGAGGCGCTCCCCGCGTCCGTCGTCGCCGAGGTCGCCGGGGTGGACGGGGTGAAGAAGGCCGAGGGCGCGGTCAGCAGCATGGCCGTCACCCTCGTCGACAGCCACAACAAGAACCTCGGGTCCGACACCGGTGCCCCGACGATCGCGGGCAACTGGACCGACAACGACCTGCGTTCCATGGAGATCACCTCCGGCCACGCCCCGCGCGGGCCGACCGAGGCCATGATCGACGCCGACACCGCCGAGAAGCACCACCTGAAGGTCGGCGACGAGGTGCGCACCATCGCCGTCACCGGCGACATCAGGGCGAAGATCACCGGTATCGCCTCGTTCACCGTGACCAACCCCGGCGCGGCCGTCGTCTACCTCGACACCGCCACCGCGCAGCAGAAGCTGCTGGGCGCCTCCGACGTCTTCACCCACGTCTCGGTCACCGCCGAACCGGGCGTCGCCGACACCCGGTTGAAGAAGGACGTCGCCGCGGCTCTGGGTGACGCGGGCACGTACAAGCTGCAGACCCAGAAGGAGGCCGCGGACGCCAACAAGGACTCCATGGGCTCCTTCCTGGACGTCATGAAGTACGCGATGCTCGGCTTCGCCGGGATCGCCTTCCTCGTCGGCATCTTCCTGATCGTCAACACCTTCTCGATGCTGGTCGCCCAGCGCACCCGCGAGATCGGCCTGATGCGGGCCATCGGCTCCAGCCGCAAGCAGGTCAACCGGTCCGTGCTCGTCGAGGCGGTCCTCCTGGGCGTCGTCGGCTCGGTCCTGGGGGTCGCGGCCGGCATCGGCCTCGCCGTCGGGCTGATGAAGCTCATGGGCGCCGTCGGCATGGAGCTGTCCACCAAGGACCTCACCATCGCCTGGACGACACCGGTGACCGGGCTGGCCCTCGGCATCGTCGTCACCGTCCTCGCCGCGTACGTCCCGGCCCGCCGGGCCGGCAAGGTCTCCCCGATGGCGGCCCTGCGGGACGCCGGAACCCCGGCGGACGCCAAGTCCGGCTGGATCCGTGCCGGAATCGGGCTGGTCCTGACCGGAGCCGGTGCCGCCGGGCTGTGGGCGACGACCCGGGTGGACGAGGCGAGCGAGGGCTCGCTCTACCTCGGTCTGGGCGTGGTCCTCACCCTCATCGGCTTCGTCGTGATCGGCCCGCTGCTCGCCGGCGCGGTCGTGCGGGTGCTCGGACTCGTCGTCCTGCGGCTGTTCGGCCCGGTCGGGCGGCTGGCGGAGCGCAACGCCCTGCGCAACCCCCGGCGTACGGGAGCTACCGGCGCGGCCCTGATGATCGGACTGGCCCTGGTGGCGTGCCTGTCGGTCGTCGGCTCGTCCATGGTCGCCTCGGCCACCGACGAGCTGGACAAGTCGGTCGGCACGGACTTCATCGTCCAGTCGAACACCGGCCAGCTGATCGTGCCGCAGGCCGCGGACGCCCTGGAGAAGGTGCCCGGCATCGAGCACGTGACGAATTACAAGGTGCTCGCCGCGAAGCTCACCAACCCCGACGGTTCGACGTCGGACGACCACGTCACCGCCGCCGACCCGACGTACCCGCAGGATCTGCGGCGCGAGACCGTCGCCGGTGACCTGGCGAAGGCGTACGGCGCGGACTCCATGTCGGTCGGGTCGGACTACGCCGCCCTGCACGGGATCGAGGTCGGCGACGAGCTCACCGTCGCCTTCAAAGCCGGCGACACCGCGAAGCTGAAGGTCGCCGCGATCACCTCGGACGACACGAGCGTCGACCAGGGCGCGATGTACATCAACGTCTCCACGGCCGAGCGTTACGTCGCCGCCGACCGGATGCCCGAGAACATGATCATGTTCGCGGCGGCGGAGGACGGCAAGGAGAAGGAGGCGTACGCGGCCATCAAGAGCTCGCTCGCCGCGTACCCGCAGTACAAGGTGCAGAACCAGGCGGACTTCAAGGAGGACCTGAAGGACCAGATCGGCCAGCTGCTGAACATCGTGTACGGCCTGCTCGCCCTGGCGATCGTCGTCGCGGTGCTCGGTGTGGTGAACACTCTGGCCCTGTCGGTGGTCGAGCGGACCCGCGAGATCGGCCTGATGCGGGCGATCGGCCTCTCCCGCCGCCAGCTGCGGCGCATGATCCGGCTGGAGTCCGTGGTCATCGCCCTGTTCGGCGCGCTGCTCGGACTCGGCCTGGGCATGGGCTGGGGAACCTCGGCCCAGAAGCTGCTGGCCCTGGAGGGGCTCGGGGTCCTGGAGATCCCGTGGCCGACGATCGTCACCGTGTTCGTCGCCTCGGCCTTCGTCGGACTGTTCGCCGCCCTGGTCCCGGCCTTCCGGGCCGGCCGGATGAACGTCCTGAACGCGATCGCCACGGACGGGTGACGGTGGCCGCCGTAGGATGACTGATCCGGCCCCGGGGCGTTCCTCCAAACGCCCCGGGGCCGGTTCGCGTCCCGCTGCCTCCGTCAGGCGTGCATGACCGGCACGTCGTACTGGGGAATCCACTTGTCGCGGGTGACGATCGTCAGCCCTTCGGTCTGGGCCTGGGCGACGAGGACGCGGTCGAAGGGGTCGCGGTGGAGCGGGGGGAGGCGGCCGGCCCTGACCCCGTGTCCTGCGGTGATCGCGAGGCTCGTCAGCTGGCAGTCGCGGACCCGCTCGGCCAGATCATCGGGTCCCGCGAGCTTCCCGGCGGACTGCTTGATGGCGATTTCCCAGGGAGTGGCGGCGCTGAGGAACACGGCGGGCTCCGTGTCGATCAGGTCCTTCACCTCCTCGGAAAGCTCGGGGGAGTCTTCCAGCCACCAGAGGGCGATATGGGTATCGAGCAGAAGACGCATCAGCGCATCCCGAAGGCTTCGGCGATATCGTCCGGGAGCTCATCGAAGTCGTCGGGGATGTGAATCTGTCCGCGGAGCGAGCCGCGACCGGTCCGTCGCACCTTCGGGTGCAGGGGCACGACCTTGGCGACTGGCTCCCCCGCCCGGCTGATCACGACTTCCTCGCCGGTCTCGACCTGTTGCAGTATGCGCGAGAAGTGCGTCTTGGCCTCGTGCACGTTGTACTGCCGGGCTGCTTCCATGACCGCCTCGCTCGGGCCAGAAGTGGACTAGCTACTGGACTAAGTTTAGCCCCGCTGCCGCCGTACGGACAACGGCGTTCCCTCGCGCGAGTGACACACCGGCGTCGTACGCTGGAGCCCCCGGCCCGTGCCACGTGTCGGGCCCTTCGCGTTGCTCACTCGCCACACCGGACGGAACCTTCATGAGCCTGCACGGTCTGCTGGACGTCGTCGTCACCGACCCGGCGCTCTCCGAAGCGGTGAAGGCCGCCGCCGACGGCCACCGGGCCCATGTCGACCTGGTCGGCCCGCCCGCCGCGCGCCCCTTCGCCGTGGCCGCGCTGGCCCGGGAGGCCGGGCGTACGGTGCTCGCCGTCACCGCGACCGGCCGGGAGGCCGAGGACCTGGCGGCCGCGCTGCGGACCCTGCTGCCGCCCGACACCGTGGCGGAGTTCCCCTCCTGGGAGACCCTGCCCCACGAGCGGCTCTCGCCCCGCTCGGACACCGTGGGCCGCCGCCTCGCCGTGCTCCGCCGCCTCGCGCACCCCCGGCAGGACGACCCGGAGACCGGCCCGGTCAGCGTGGTCGTCGCACCGGTGCGCTCCGTGCTCCAGCCGCAGGTCAAGGGGCTCGGCGACCTGGAGCCCGTCGCGCTGAGCAGCGGGCAGACCGCGGACCTGGGTGAGGTCGTGGACGCGCTCGCGGCAGCGGCGTACGCCCGCGTCGAGCTGGTCGAGAAGCGCGGGGAGTTCGCCGTGCGCGGCGGCATCCTGGACGTCTTCCCGCCGACCGAGGAGCACCCCCTGCGGGTGGAGTTCTGGGGCGACGACGTCGAGGAGATCCGCTACTTCAAGATCGCCGACCAGCGGTCCCTGGAGGTCGCCGAGCACGGCCTGTGGGCTCCGCCCTGCCGTGAGCTGCTGCTCACCGACGACGTACGCACCAGGGCGGCGGCGCTCGCCGAGGCGCACCCGGAGCTGGGCGAGCTGCTGGGGAAGATCGCGGAGGGGATCGCCGTCGAGGGGATGGAGTCCCTCGCGCCGGTCCTCGTCGACGAGATGGAGCTGCTGCTCGACGTCCTGCCGAAGGGCTCCATGGCGCTGGTCTGCGACCCGGAGCGGGTGCGGACCAGGGCGGCCGACCTCGTCGCGACGAGCCAGGAGTTCCTCCAGGCGTCCTGGGCGGCCACGGCCGGCGGCGGCGAGGCCCCGATCGACGTGGGCGCGGCCTCCCTGTGGGCCATCGCGGACGTCCGGGACCGGGCGCGTGAGCTGGGCATGATGTGGTGGTCGACCTCCCCGTTCGCCGCCGACGAGGAGCTCGACGGGGACTCCCTGAAGCTCGGGATGCACGCCCCGGAGACGTACCGCGGCGACACCGCCCGGGCGCTCGCCGACACGAAGGGATGGCTCGCCGACGGCTGGCGCACGGTGTACGTCACCGAGGGGCAGGGCCCCGCCTCCCGCACGGTCGAGGTGCTCGGCGGCGAGGGCATCCCGGCCCGCCTCGACCAGGACCTGGCCGAGATCACACCGTCGCTCGTCCACGTCTCCTGCGGCGCCATCGACAACGGCTTCGTCGACCCGGCCCTGAAGCTGGCCGTGCTCACCGAGACGGATCTGACCGGCCAGCGCACCGCCAGCAAGGACCTCGGGCGGATGCCGGCCCGCCGCCGCAAGTCCATCGACCCGCTGACCCTCCAGGCGAACGACTACATCGTGCACGAGCAGCACGGCGTCGGCCGCTACATCGAGATGGTCCAGCGCACCGTGCAGGGCGCGACCCGCGAGTACCTCCTCGTCGAGTACGCCCCCGCCAAGCGCGGCCAGCCCGGGGACCGCCTCTACATCCCCACCGACCAGCTGGAGCAGGTCACCAAGTACGTCGGCGGCGAGGCGCCCACCCTGCACCGGCTCGGCGGCGCCGACTGGACGAAGACGAAGCAGCGGGCCAAGAAGGCGGTCAAGGAGATCGCCGCCGACCTCATCAAGCTGTACTCGGCGCGGATGGCGGCCCCCGGCCACGCCTTCGCCCCGGACACCCCGTGGCAGCGCGAGCTGGAGGACGCCTTCCCGTACGCGGAGACGCCCGACCAGCTGTCCACGATCGCCGAGGTCAAGGAGGACATGGAGAAGTCCGTCCCCATGGACCGGCTGATCTGCGGCGACGTCGGGTACGGCAAGACGGAGATCGCGGTGCGCGCCGCCTTCAAGGCCGTCCAGGACGGCAAGCAGGTCGCCGTCCTCGTGCCCACGACGCTCCTGGTCCAGCAGCACTTCGGCACGTTCACCGAGCGGTACGCCCAGTTCCCCGTCAACGTGCGGGCGCTGAGCCGCTTCCAGTCGGACACCGAGTCGAAGGCGACGCTGGAGGGGCTGAAGGACGGGTCGGTGGACCTGGTCATCGGGACGCACCGGCTGTTCTCGTCGGAGACGAAGTTCAAGGACCTCGGCCTGGTCATCGTCGACGAGGAGCAGCGCTTCGGCGTCGAGCACAAGGAGCAGCTGAAGAAGCTCCGGGCCAACGTGGACGTGCTCACGATGTCGGCGACACCCATCCCCCGTACGCTCGAGATGGCGGTGACGGGCATCCGCGAGATGTCGACGATCACGACGCCGCCCGAGGAGCGGCACCCGGTCCTCACCTTCGTCGGGCCGTACGAGGAGAAGCAGATCGGCGCGGCAGTGCGGCGTGAACTCCTGCGTGAGGGCCAGGTGTTCTACATCCACAACCGGGTCGAGTCCATCGACCGGGCCGCGGCGCGGCTGCGGGAGATCGTGCCCGAGGCGCGGATCGCGACGGCGCACGGGCAGATGGGGGAGAGCCAGCTGGAGCAGGTCGTCGTCGACTTCTGGGAGAAGAGGTTCGACGTCCTGGTCTCCACGACGATCGTCGAGTCCGGCATCGACATCTCCAACGCGAACACGCTGATCGTGGAGCGCGGTGACAACTTCGGTCTCTCCCAGCTGCACCAGCTGCGCGGCCGTGTGGGCCGTGGCCGGGACCGGGGTTACTCCTACTTCCTGTACCCGCCGGAGAAGCCGCTGACCGAGACCGCGCACGAGCGGCTGGCGACGATCGCCCAGCACACGGAGATGGGTGCGGGCATGTACGTGGCGATGAAGGACCTGGAGATCCGCGGAGCGGGAAATCTGCTCGGCGGCGAGCAGTCCGGTCACATCGCGGGGGTCGGCTTCGACCTGTACATCCGGATGGTCGGAGAGGCGGTGGCGGACTACCGGGCGGCCGTGGACGGCGGGGTCGAGGAGGAGCCGCCGCTGGAGGTCAAGATCGAGCTGCCGGTCGACGCGCACGTCCCGCACGACTACGCCCCGGGTGAGCGGCTGCGCCTGCAGGCGTACCGCTCGATCGCCTCGGCGAATTCGGAGGAGGACATCAGGGCGGTGCGGGAGGAGCTCACCGACCGCTACGGCAAGCTGCCGGAGCCGGTGGAGAACCTCCTGCTGGTGGCGGGCCTGCGGATGCTGGCCCGGGCCTGCGGGGTGGGTGAGATCGTGCTCCAGGGGCCGAACATCCGCTTCGCGCCGGTGGAGCTGCGCGAGTCGCAGGAGCTGCGGCTGAAGCGGCTGCACCCGAAGACGATCTTCAAGCCGGCCACGCGCCAGATCCTGGTGCCGCGGCCGACGGCGGGCCGGATCGGCGGGAAGCCGGTCGTCGGGCGCGAACTCCTCTCGTGGACCGGGGAGTTCCTCACGACGATCCTGGGGTCGTAACTCCCGGGCCCCGCCGGGGCGCACGGTGCCGCGCCACGGCGGGGCCCGGGGGTGTGCCGGTCGCGGCCGGGTCCGTGGCGGGGACGCCGCCTTCACGGCCGGGTCCCGCCGCGCCTAACCTGGTGCGCTGTGACCCCTCTTCGAGCCGTGCCCCGCCGCCACCGACTCCTCGCCTGCGCCACCTCGGCGCTGGTGAGCGCGTTGGCCCTGACCGGCTGCGACGCCGTGAGCGACCTCGGCGTCCCCGAGCCGGCCGCGACCTCCCCGGCTCCCGGAGGGTCCGCGCTGCGGGCCGTCGACGGGCTGAGCGTGAAGGGCCGCGCGCCGAAGACGGGGTACGACCGTGACGAGTTCGGGTCCGCCTGGGTGGACACCGACCGGAACGGCTGCGGCACCCGGGACGACGTACTCG
Organism: Streptomyces sp. NPDC088746; assembly: GCF_044751065.1. Lineage (NCBI taxonomy): Bacteria > Bacillati > Actinomycetota > Actinomycetes > Kitasatosporales > Streptomycetaceae > Streptomyces > Streptomyces sp. NPDC088746. The sequence continues at coordinate 120,225 of NZ_JBIVLA010000008.1, read as the reverse complement.
CGCACCAGCTCTCCGGTGTCGAGCGGGACGTCGACGGCTGCAAGGTGCTCAGCGGCGTCCTCGACCCCGATCCGTACACGGGGGGCCGCATCGCTTTCGAACGCGGTCGCAGCAAGGTGGACATAGACCACCTCGTCGCCCTGTCCGACGCGTGGCAGAAGGGCGCCCAGCAGTGGAGCGACGGCAAACGGCGGGCCTTCGCGAACGACCCGCTCAACCTGGTGGCGGCCGACTCGTCCGCCAACCGCCGCAAGGGGGACGGGGACACCGCGACCTGGCTGCCGCCCAACAAGGCGTACCGCTGCACGTATGTGGCGGGGCAGGTGTCGGTGAAGAGCAAGTACGGGCTGTGGGTGACCGAGGCCGAACGGGACGCCATGCGGAAGGTCCTGTCCTCCTGCCCCGCCGAGAAGCTGCCCACGGGCGGCAGTCCGACCGAGGCGCCAACGCGTTGAGGACGCCCGTCCCGCCGTTGTGAATACTGTGCCCATGTGGAAGTGGCGGCTGACGGCCGCGGGGATGAACCTGCTGTTCGGGGTTCCGGGCGTCATCCCGATGTTCCTGGTCTGGTACTACCTGTCGAACGGGCCGCTCGCGGACGCCGGCTGGACCTCCCGTGAGCCGACCGAGAACGACGGAATGACGCTGTGGCTGGTGATCGTCGTGCCCGTGGTGGCGGTCTTCGGGATCAGCTGGTGGCTCGCCAACGACTGGCTGCGGCGCCGGGCCTCGCTGTCGCCGGGCGCGTACTGGACGGCCGGGGTGCTGCTCACGCTCTGGCCGGTGTGGGCGGCCGCCGTCGGTTCGGTCGCCTGAGGGACGAAATGGGTTGGCGGGGGGCCGGGCGCTGCCTACCTTGGCCGCATGGACCTGAAGATCACGACGCTTGCCGAGCGGCCGGAGCTCGCCGGGGCGATCGAGGAGATGCCCGACACCTGGCCCGCGTTCGTGCTGGAGGACCTGGTCGGCTGGGCCAACTTCCCGCGCATAGCCGCCGAGTTCCCCGAGTACGTGCTCGTCGCCACCGATCCCGGGGGCGCGGTGGTGGCCCGGGGCTACAGCGTGCCGTTCGCCCTGGGTGCGCCGGGCCGGGGGGCGCTGCCGGAAGGCGGCTGGGACCAGGTGCTGCTGTGGGCCTTCTCCGACCTGCGGCACGGGCGCACTCCGGACACCGTCAGCGCGATCGAGATCACCGTGACGACGGGGCGGCTCGGGCAGGGCGTCTCGGGGCACATGGTGGCCGCGATGCGGGAGAACGCCCGGCGCCTCGGATTCCGGGAACTCGTCGCCCCGGTCAGGCCGAGCGGGAAGCACGCGGAGGCCACGGCACCGATGGAGGAGTACGCCCGGCGCGTCCGGGACGAGGACGGGCTGCCGTACGACCCCTGGCTGCGGGTGCATGTGCGGGCGGGCGGAGTCATCGAGGCCGTGGCCCCGGTGTCGATGACGGTGAGCGGGTCCCTGGACCGGTGGCGGGCCTGGACCGGGCTGCCCTTCGACACGGAGGGGCCGGTGGAGGTGGAGGGCGCCCTGGTGCCGGTGCACTGTTCGCTCGCCCACGGGTACGCCGTGTACGTCGAGCCGAACGTCTGGGTGCGGCACCGGACGGCCTGAGGCCACAGGGCCGGCCCGCCCGCGAGGGGTGGCCGGCCCCGAAGGTGCCGCGCGAAGGGTCGTCCGCCCGTCAGAGCTTCAGCTCCCACTGGCTCGCGTCCCACTCGAAGCCGGGCCCGACCTCGACGGTCAGGTTCTTGGCGTCGGCCGGGGCGTCGAAGGCGTACTTCGCCGTGATCTTCTTGCCCGGCAGGACGGTACCGCTGAAGCCCTCGCCGATCTTGCCGTCGAAGATCTGCTCGGCGTTCACACCGTCCTCGCCGGCGCGGGCGTCGACGCTGACGAGCGTCGCGTCGAACTTCTCCTTGCCCTTGTTCTCGATGACGACCGAGACGGTGTAGGCGCTGTTGCCCTTGGTGTGGCCGATCGCGAACTCGTCGGCGGTGTACGGGGCCGGGGCGTTCACGGTGATCTCCAGGCCGTCGTCGTACGCCGCGGAGTCCCCCTGCCGCAGGATGTCGTCCTTGCCCTCGGTGCCCCCGGCCGTCCCGTCGCCGGCCGCCCCTCCGCCGGCGGCCGGCTTCGCGGACGCCGAACTGTCCTCGACCGCCTTGTTGATGTCGGTCACCACATCGTCCACGGCCTTGAACGTCAGGACCGCTCCGACCACCGACAGGATCAGCGAGACGAGGCCGAGGACCGCGCCGAACGTGGTCACGCCCTTGTTGGTGGCCTCTCCGCGCTTGGCCCGGCCCCGTCCGGCGAGCCCCAGGACGAGGGCGATCAGGCCGAGGATCCCCGCGAGCCAGAAGAAGAACGGGATCAGCCCCGAGACCGTCCCGATGATGCCCAGCACCAGGGCGGCGATACCCAGGCCGTTGCGGGCGGGGCGCGTGCCCGGAGCCTGAGCGGGGACGTACGGCTGCTGGGGCTGTTGCGGCTGCGTGTACTGGGACATGGCTGTGCCCTTCCGATGAGATACGGGGACTGTGAGCGGAGCGATGCGCCGCGTTGGTGTGCGGCGGGTCAATAAGACCATCGACTGTGAACCGAGTCAACACGATAATGGGTGTGAACTGTTGGCTCGGCGGTATCGGTATGCTCACCCACACACAGCAGGGACACCGACGTGCGCGGAACGGGAGACAGGCCAGTGCCGGATAACTCGACCGAGGTGACCGCGGCCGGAATCGCCAGGCTCGCGGGCGTGGGCCGCGCGGCCGTCAGCAACTGGCGCCGTCGGCACGCCGGCTTCCCGAAGCCCGTCGGTGGCACCGAGGCCAGCCCCTCCTTCGCGCTGAGCGAGGTCGAACAGTGGCTGCGCGACCAGGGCAAGCTCGCCGAGGTACCGCTGCGCGAGCGGGTCTGGCAGCAGCTGGCGGGCCACCCCGACGGCGCCGTGACCGCGCTCGTCCACACGGGGTGCGCCCTCCTGCTCGTCCGGGACAGGCCCACCACCTGGCTGGAGATCACCGCCGTCTCCGACGCCCGGATGGCAGGCGTGCTGCCGACCGCCCTGGACCACGTGCTCGCCGACCGCTTCGGAGAGGAGCGGGCGGTCCCCACACCCACGGCGTCCGCTCTCCTGCCGTCCGTCCCCCTGCTGCGCGCCGCGGCCGAACTGGCGGCGGAGACCGGCGCCCGGCAGGCCTTCGACTTCCTCTTCGGCCGCCAGCTGGACGCCAACCCGCGCCAGTACACCCTCACGCCCCCCGGCCTCGCCGAGCTGATGGCCGACCTCGCGGAGCCGGCCGGGGACGCCGCCCGGCGGAGCGGGAAGAGCTCCCGCACGGTCCTCGACCCCGCGGCCGGAACCGGCGCCCTGCTGTGCGCCGCCGGCCGGCCCACGGCGCTCTACGCGCAGGAGGCCGATCCCGGCCTGGCGGCGCTCACCGCGCTCCGGCTGGCCCTCCACCCGGAGAACAGGGCCGCCGGGCCCTCGCTCGCCGTACGGGCCGGCGACACCCTGCGCACCGACGCGTTCCCCGGCCTCGCCGTGGACGCGGTGCTCTGCCACCCGCCGTTCAACGAGCGCGACTGGGGCCACGACGACCTGGCCTACGACCCCCGCTGGGAGTACGGCTTCCCCGCCCGCACCGAGTCCGAACTCGCCTGGGTCCAGCACGCCCTCGCCCATCTCCGCGAGGGCGGCACCGCCGTGGTACTCATGCCCCCGGCCGCCGCCTCCCGCCGTTCGGGGCGCCGCATCCGCGCCGACCTGCTCCGCCGCGGAGCCCTCCGCGCCGTCATCGCGCTCCCGGCCGGCGCCGCACCCCCGTACGGCATCCCCCTCCACGTCTGGGTCCTCCGCAAGCCGGGCACCGAGCAGCCCCCCGCCCCCGAACTCCTCGTCGTCGACGCGGCGGAGCCCGAGACCGCCGGTGCGCCGTCCGGCCGTGACCGGCTGGACTGGCCCGCGGTGCGCGCCGCCGTGCTCGACGCGTGGACCCCCTTCGACGTGCCGGGGCGCCGTGAGCCCGTCGAGGAGCGCCCCGGGACCAGCCGGGCCGTCCCCGTCATCGAACTCCTCGACGACGACGTGGACCTGGCCCCCGCCCGCCATCTGCCGCCCCCGGCCGCCGGCGGCGGCGCGGCGGAACTCGTGCGCGTACGGGAACGCCTGGACGACACCCTGAAGCTGACCGCCCGGCTCACACCGCCGCCCCCCGTGCCCTGCGAACCGACCCGGCGGCCCTTCACCACGGTCGGTGAACTGGCCCGCGCCGGCGCCCTGTACCTGCGCACCGGCTCCGGTGCCGGCAGCGGCCCGGTGCCCGTCCTCACCGAGCACGACGTCCTCTCCGGGGCGGCCCCCAGCGGCACGCCCTCCCCACCGGCCGCGTCCCCGGAGGACGAGCCGCTCCTGCTGGAACCAGGAGACGTCGTCGTGCCCGTCCTCGGCGGAGGAGCGGTCGCCAGGGTCGTCGACGACGCGACCGCCGGGGCCGTGCTCGGCCGCAACCTCCAGCTCCTGCGGCCCGATCCGGCGGCCCTGGACCCCTGGTTCCTCGCCGGCTTCCTACGCGGTACCGCCAACAACCGGCAGGCCAGCAGCTACGCCTCCACCGCCACCCGGCTCGACGCCCGCCGTCTCCAGGTGCCGCGCCTGCCGCTGGCCGAACAGCGTACGTACGGGGAGCAGTTCAGCGCCCTCGCCGCGTTCGAGGACGCGCTGCGCACGGCGGGCAGGCTCGGCGGGCAGCTGGTGCAGGGGATGTACGACGGGCTCACGGACGGCTCCGTCGCTCCGGAGTGACGTGAAGCACAACGGTTGTGCACAACCAGGGACGGCTTGTCCGTGTCGGTGTATACGCTCACTGCACACGTTCCGATCCACGCCCTCCGGGAGCAGCACATGCACGGCTACGGCTATCCGCCGGAGCAGCAGCCGAAGCGTTCTCCGTCCTCGGCCACGCTCGTCACGCTGCGCGTGGTCTTCGTGGCACTCGCACTGCTGAGCTGTGGACTCCTCGCCTGGGCGGCCATGCTGCGGCTGGCGGTCGTCACCCGTAAGCAGCGCGACTGGTGGCTGTTCGGCCTCGTGCTGGCGCTGAACGCCGGACTCATCGCGTACCTCGGGTCGTTGCCGCCGGAGGAAGAGGTGATGACGGACGAGCAGGCGATCATCACCCTGTCATGGATGCTGGTGGTCTTCGTCGGCACGGTCACCTATTACCTGTACGCGGACATACGGCACTTCGGTCCGTACGGCGGTCCGCCGGCCGGGCCGCACGGGGCCTCCCACCCCGGTCCGTACGCCGCCCCGTACGGCGCCCCGCACCCGGGGGCGTCCTCGTTCCCCTCCGCCGGATTCGGCCCGCGGCAGGCACCGCCCTCCCCTGCCTACGGCTACCCGCCCGCTCCGCGGCAGAGCCCCGCACCGCCGCCACCCGCCGCACCGTCCGACACCCCGGGGCCCGCCGCACCGTCCGACGCCCCCAGGCCCGCCCCTCAGCGCCTCGACCAGGTGCGCGCCGAGCTCGACGAACTGAGCGACTACCTCCGCAAGGAGGGCGACAGCCGGTGAACGGGCGTGTCATCGCGGGTCGTTACCAGCTGGCGACCATTCTCGGCCAAGGCGGCATGGGCCAGGTCTGGACGGCGTACGACCAGCGCCTCGACCGCAGGGTCGCGGTGAAGCTCCTGCGCCCCGACCGGGTGGCCGGCCCCACCGGCAGCGAGGCCGCCGACGACCTGCGCCGCAGGTTCGTCCGGGAGTGCCGGGTCACCGCACAGGTCGACCACCCCGGTCTGGTCACCGTCCATGACGCGGGCAGCGACGGCGACGACCTCTTCCTCGTCATGCAGTACGTCGAGGGCGCCGACCTCGCCGACCACCTCGCCGAGCACGACCCCTACCCGTGGCCCTGGGCCGTGGCGATCGCCGCCCAGCTGTGCGCGGTGCTCTCCGCGGTGCACGCCGTGCCGATCGTCCACCGCGACCTCAAGCCCCGTAACGCCATGGTGAAGCCCGACGGCACCCTCACGGTGCTCGACCTGGGCATCGCCTCCGTCATGGACACCGACACCACCCGGCTGACGCACACGGGGTCGCCGATCGGCTCGCCGGCCTACATGGCCCCCGAGCAGGCGATGGGCGGCGCCGTCGGCCCGTACACCGACCTCTACGCACTCGGTGTGCTCCTGCACGAACTCCTCAGCGGTGACGTGCCGTTCGCGGGCTCCACCGCCCTCGGCGTCCTGCACCGCCACCTCTACGAACCCCCGCTCCCGGTCAGGCACATCCGGCCCGAGGTCCCCGAGGCGCTCGAAGCACTCGTCCTGCGGCTGCTTTCCAAGGACCCGCAGGACCGCCCCGCCTCCGCCCAGGAGGTCTACGAGTCCCTGCGGCCCCTGCTGCCCGCCGGCGGCACACCGGCCGGGCCCCTCGACCCGACCCGCCCCTTCCTCCGCCCCCACGCCCCCTGGCCGGACCGGGCGGCCACCCCCGCGCCCTCACCCGTCCCCGAGGCACCCGCCCCGCCCCGGACGCCGCCGGCCAGGCCCGACGTGGCACAGGCCGTCGACGACGTGAAACGGCTGCTCGGGGAAGGCCGCATCACCCAGGCCGTCGACATCCTCGGGGGGATCCTCCCGGCCGCCGCCCTGGAGCACGGCGAACACTCACCGGTCGTCCGGATCCTGCGCAAGCAGTACGCGGCGACGCTGATGGACGACGGCCAGTACCGCCGCGCCCTCCCCGAGCTCCGCCGCCTCGCCGACGACCGTGCGGCCGAGGCGGGCCCCGCCGACTCCCAGACCCTGCAGTTCCGTTACGACGCCGCGCAGTGCCTGGAGCAGCTCGGGGAGACGCCCGCCGCACTCGCCGAGTACCGCGCCGTCCTCCCCTACTACGAGAACGGCTACGCGACGTCCTCCGGCCCCGGCCGCGCCTTCGACATCCGCCACCGGATCGGCCACCTCCTGCTCGGGATGGGCGACCACACGGCGGGCCGCGCCCAGTTGCAGGCCCTGCTGTACGACACCGAGCGGGCCTACGGACCGCACCACCCGCTCCCCACGGAGCTCCGCCGGCAACTGACCCACCACCAGGACGTACGCGGCTCGGTGTGAGGCGGCGGCGGCCGGAACGGGCCGGCCGGAGGGGATTTCGTCCGTGACCCCACACTGACCGGTCCGGAAATCGTTGGTCGAAGCAGTGGCCCGAATCACGTCCACTGCCTAACATCGATCACCGCAAGGCTTTGTGCACTGATGCACAAACTCTCCCCGGGAGGCTCCTTTGCACCGCCGACGTCGCACCGCGCTCGCCCTTACCGCCGCAACCCTCGTCGCGGCGCCGCTCCTGACCGCCTGTGGCAGTGAGGCCCATCCCGGTGCCGCGGCCGTGGTCGGCGGCGACCGGATCGACGTGGCCACGGTCCAGGCGCAGGCGGCCGACGTGCGCACCGCGCAGCAGGACTCCGAACGGTCCGAGGAGCTGGTGACGAAGTCGGGCCAGCTGACCCGGGTCAAGCTGTCCGGCCTGATCTTCGGGCGGGTCCTGGACCGCGCCGCGAAGGACGCCGGGGTGAGCGTCAGCCGCAAGGAGATCCAGCAGATCCGCAGCGCCGCCGCCGAGCAGTCCGGCGGGGACGAGGGCGTGCGGACGCTGATGCTGGAGCAGCGCTGGGTGGCGCCCGGCCAGATCGAGGCGAGTCTGCGCCAGGAGGTCCAGCTCCAGAAGCTGGCCCAGGCGCTCGGCGCCGACCTGCAGAACCCCGCCGGGGTGCAGGCGGTCGGCGAGAGCCTCACCGAGGCGTCGAAGGCGCTGCACATCGACGTCAATCCGCGCTACGGCAGCTGGGACAACCAGAAGGTCCAGCTCAGCACGTACAAGGCCCCGTGGATCACCCAGGTCACGCCCGTCCAGGGTCAGGAGCCCGAGGCAGGCGCCTGACCCCGCCCGACCGGAGGTAGGTTCGGGGGTGTGAACGCTGAAGACCCCGGCCGTATCGTCCTGCTCACCGCCAGCCACCGGGTCGCCCCCGGGCTGCTGTCCTGGCCCGCCTGGCAGACGCTGCACGCGGCGGACCGCGTGCTGTGCGCCGAGTCCGGCCATCCGCAGCTGCCGTATCTGCGGGAGGCGGGGGTGACCGTGGAACACACCGCGCCCTCGGCAGAGGAGCTCGTGGACGACTGCGCCGGCGGCCGGACCGTGGTGGTGCTGGTGGGCGGCGAGGGGAACCAGCCGCTCACCGACGGCCTGGCCCGGCTCGGCGGCTCGGGCCGGGTGCAGATGCCGGACCTGGAGCTGCTGCCCGGTTCGTACGACCTGCCCGGCGCGCGGCTCCTGGACCTGGTCCAGGTCATGGACCGGATCCGGCTCGAATGCCCGTGGACCTCGCAGAAGACGCACGAGGGCCTCGCGAAGTACGCCATCGAGGAGGCGTACGAACTGGTCGAGGCCATCGAGGACGGTGACCGCGAGGAGCTGCGCGAGGAGCTCGGCGACGTACTGCTCCAGGTCGTCTTCCACGCCCGGATCGCGCAGGAGGACCAGGAGGAGCCGTTCGGCATCGACGACGTCGCGGCCACGATCGTCGAGAAGCTGATCCACCGTCATCCGCATGTGTTCGGCGACGAGACCGCCGAGACCCCGGAGGACGTCCACGCGCACTGGCTCCGTACGAAGGCGATCGAGAAGCAGCGCGAGTCGGTCACCGACGGGGTGCCGCTCGGCCAGCCCGGCCTGGCGCTGGCCGCCAAGCTCGGCAGCCGGGCCCGGGCCGCGGGCCTCAACGCCGCGCTCCCGGAGGGCGACGGGATCGGCTACCGGCTGCTCGCCCTCGCCGTGGAGGCCGAACGGGACGGCACCGACCCGGAGACCGCCCTGCGGGCCGCCGCCCGCGCCTACCGCGACGCGATCCGCGCGGCGGAGGGCCTCGGAGGGCCCGACGCGGCTCCGGAAGGCGTCGAGGAGTGAACGACAGCCCCGGGACGCCCTCCACGCCCGACGCGGCGCCCGAAGTCTTCACCTGGGAGTTCGCCGGGCCCGTGCGGCGGGGGCCCTCGCAGGCTCGCCTCCGGCCGTCACTCAGGAGTGAACTCCACCGGCAGCGTGCGTAGGCCGCGCATGATGAGGCCACCCCGCCATCGCAGGTCGTCGGGGCTCGTGGCCAGCTGAAGGTCCGGTAGACGACGGAACAGGGTCGCCAGCGCGGTGCGGCCCTCCAGCCGGGCGAGCGGAGCTCCCAGGCAGTAGTGGATGCCGTGCCCGTACCCGAGGTGCTGGTTGTCGCGACGGGAGAGGTCGAGGGTGTCGGGCTCCTTGAAGCGGGCGGGATCGCGGTCAGCCGCAGCGAGTACGACCAGGACCGGATCGCCCTCGTGAATCTGCTGTCCGCCGATTTCGAGTGCCTCGGTGGCGTAGCGCCAGGTGGCAATTTCCACCGGGCCGTCGAAACGCAGCAGCTCTTCGATTGCGGTGTCCAGGAGGGCGTCGTCACCTCGGACGACAGCATCTTGGAAAATGGAGCGCTGGGCGGGGTTGTGGAAGAACGCGTGTGCGCTGTTTCCGATCAAGTTGATGGTTGTCTCGAAACCCGCAAAGAGGATGACGAAGCACATGGCAGCGGCCTCGTTCTCCGTGAGGTGCTCGCCGTGGTCGCTCGCCCGGATCAGGTCGGAGATCAGGTCGTCGCCGGGATTCTTCCTCTTCCGGTGGATCAGTTCGGCGAGATAGCTGCGGATCTTCTTCACCGACCGGGCTACGCCGCCGCGAGGGCCGCCACCGTGCCGGATCATCATTCCTGCCCAGTCCCTGAATTCGTCCTGGTCCTCGCTAGGGACTCCGAGCAGATCGCAGATCGCATAGATGGGCAACGGGAACGCGAAATCGTGGATGAGGTCCGCCTCTCCCCGGTCGGCGAAGCCGTCGATGAGGCGGTCTGTCAGCTCCTGCACGCGCGGTGCGAACTCGGCGACTCGGCGTGGGGTGAACGCCTTGGACACCAGTCGGCGCAGCCGGGTGTGATCGGGGGGGTCGATGTTCAGCAGGTGCGTCATGAGGTTGGCGCTGCGTTCCCCGGGGATGCCGGTTTTGCTCTTCCCCTGTGCGTCTTCGGCGTGGTGTGCCGGGTTCTTCGAAAGGCGGCTGTCGGCGAGGGCCTGCCGGGCATCCGCGTAGCGGGTCACCAACCATGCCTCGACACCGCTGGGCAGCGTGGTGCGGTGCACGGGGCTGTGCTCGCGGAGCGAGGCGTACGCGGGATAAGGGTCGGTGGCGAACTCCCAGGTGAAGAGTTCCGGCGACGGGGTGTGGTTCACCTGACGACGGTATCCGGCGGGCGCATGGGCGCCACCCCCGCCCTGGCTGTGCCCGACCACGAGGGGCGCCCACCCCGGGGCGCCCCGCCGTTCTTCAGTCTGCAGCCGTACCGGCCCTTGCCTTGTGCGGGGGCCTTTTACGCGACCTTTGTCAGAAGGCGAGAAATCGCAAAACAATAGGAGGATTTGATGATTATCTTGTATGCGTTCCGAAGGTTGATGTCTTCGTAACCCCGCGAAAGGTGCTGGCGATCCTTTCAGCTCCTCTGCGAATCGCCGACTGAGGTACGCTCCCCATAAAAAAGCACCGGCCCCAAAGCGCTTGGCTGAGCGCGATGAGGCCGGGACCTTCCCGGCGGTGACCCAACACCCCGGGGACGGAACAGTCTGGGAGGACTGAACATGCCCATTGTGGCACGCCCGTACCCGCATGCACCCGCTGCGATCGTGGTCGCGAAGTACACCCGCGTCTCCACCGCGGAGCAAGTTGACGGCTTTGGCCTCGAAGACCAGGACAGAATTTCCAACGGGTGGCTCGATCGCCGCCCGGACGTCACTGTGTACGACGAGTATGTTGACGAAGGGGTATCCGGTGCCTTGGAGACCCGCCCGGAGATGGGGCGACTCGTTCGCGATGCCCGCCAGCAGTGCTGCAACCGCATCCTCGTCCCCAGGATCGACCGCATCGGCCGCACGGCCCGCGCTGCTTACCAGTGGGCGTGGAGCATGGCCGACCTCGGCATCCACTTCATCTCCGTGGACGAAGGCATCGATACCGGTACGGACTCCGGCTGGTCCCAGTTCACGCAGTACGTCACCTTCTCCGAGCGGGAGTGGCGACGCATCGCGGAGCGCACCTCGGCCGGCCGTGAACTGAAGATCAGCTACGGGGGCTGGCCCGGCGGCCCCGCGCCTTACGGCTACACGAGCGCCAAGGACGCCTCCTGGGTCGGGAAGCGCCGGAAGGAGTTCAGCGTCCTCGTCACCGACGAGCACGAGTCCATGGTGCTCGCCGTCGCTGTCGAGCTCATCACCGACCAAGGCGCGAGCCTCACCAAGGCCTGCGACGAGCTCAACGAGCGCAAGCTCTTCACCCGTAGCGGAGTGCCCTGGACAGTCGGAAACCTACGCAACCGCCTTTACAGCGAGACCATCCACAACGGATACGTGGTCTACCGCAAGACTGACCGAGGCAGTGGCAGGAACACGACGCTGCGCTACCCCGACGGCACTCCTGTCCATGGCGACCAGGTGAAGATCGGCGTGCCGGCCATCTTCAGCGAGGATCGCGCCCGGTGCCTTATGGCGGCGCTGAAGAAGCTTGGCTTCCAAAATGGTCGTATCGGCGACCAGGTCTATCCCTTGAGCGGACGCATCAAGAGTATGTGCGGCGAGGTTTACACCGGCGCCGGCCGCCGCGGTGAGGATGCACGCGCCTATCGGTGCAGAGGAATGATCAACGGGGGTGAGCCGTGCGGTGAACCGTCCTTCAACGCCGCTGAGATCGAGGATGTGGTCTGGGCCGAGTTGTCCAAGCTCATGAAGGACGGAGCGGGTCTACGGGCGATGGCGGCCGAGCGGGTGAGCGGCGTGCCTGGTGACAAGGAGAAGTACGAGGGGCGCGTTACCGAGTTGGCCGGCAGGATCTCGGCGCAGCAGGACCTCATCGACCAAAGGGTTCCTGAGTACGTCAAGGCCGGTGTGGACCCGGTCGTGCTCAAGGCATCCGTGAGAGAGCTGCAACAGGAGCTGGAGGAATACCGCAGGCAGAAGGCCTTCGCGGAGCACTGGCTGGAGGAGTGCTCCGCCAACGAGCGTCAGGCGCGCGACCTGGTCGAAATCGCGAACCGTACTCGTCGCGGCCCCGACAGCATGACGCTGGAGGAGCGCAGGGAGGTCTTCGAGATGTTCGACATCAGAGTCGTGCCAGGGGCGATGGAGGTCATCGCGAAACCGGGTGTCAAGTGCGCGGTGAGCCAGTGGCACTAGGAGACGGGGACGCTTGTTCCGCCGGACCCGACCGACGAGGAGTGGGAGGCGGTTCTCGCGATCCTGCACACGTACTTCGACGCCAGAGCCAAAAAGCACTTCATGACGAAGCACGACATTCGTGCCCAATTCTGCGGCATGCTTTACCGTCTCCGGCTCGGCCTGTCCTGGAAGGACATGCCCCTCACCTGGGGGCCGATCGACCCCATGAGGTCGCGCCAGCTCAAGTGGTGGCAGAAGGGTGCCTGGCCCGAGGTCATGGAGTCCCTCGGCGCAGACAAGAGGGGAGTGGTGGCATATCGGCGGCCGACGCTGCCTCAGCTCGGTGTCATCGGTCAGCTTCGGCCCGGGGTGCTGGCGGTGGTGCGGACCGGCGAGGGCCGGGCCATGAGCACTGCCCCCGAGGTGGTCGAGGCGGATACCCCTACGTCACCTCCTTCTCTCTGATGTCGGCCCGGTCGTGTCGTGGCATCAAGGGGCCGATGCACTGCGCCGACCGGGACCCGGAGCGGTTCCAGGATGCGGACACCCTGGATCTCGCGCGCAGTGACAATCAGCACCTCGGATACGGGCACGGCATCCACTACTGCCTGGGTGCGCCGCTGGCCCGGCTGGAGGGGCAGGTGGCGCTGGCGACGCTGCTGCGGCGCCTTCCCGACCTGCGGCTTGCCGCAGAACCTGCCGATTTGCGCTGGCGCGGCGGGCTCATCATGCGTGGACTGCGCACGCTTCCCGTGGAGTTCGGCCCCGGGCGTTCGGCGGAAAAAAGTGACAGCCTGTCAACTCTGTGACTTTCACGTGATCTCCGCTGCATCGACTTGTGACACACGTTCGAGTACGGCTAGGTTCACCGTTCGACTCACCCGTCACACGTCAGTCACACGGAAGGCAATCCCATGGGCTCCGCGACCGGCAGACACCGTCGCCCTCGTCAGGCACCCGCCATCGTCGTCGCCGCAGGCGTCACCGGATCGGCCATCGCCATCCCGCTGCTCAGCGCGGGCGGCGCGCAGGCCGCTGACGCGTCGACCTGGGACCGGGTCGCCGAGTGCGAGAGCGGTGGCATGTGGAGTGCCGACCTCGGCAACGGCTACTACGGCGGCCTGCAGCTCTCGGAGGACACCTGGTCGGCCTACGGTGGCACGGCGTACGCGCCGCGCGCCGACCTCGCCAGCCGCTCGCAGCAGATTGCGGTCGCGGAGAAGATCCTGGACGACAAGGGGCCGCAGGCGTGGGCCAGCTGCTCGGTGATCTCCGGGCTCTCCCTGGACGCGGGCCTGCCCGGCGTCGACCCGGGCAGCGAGGAGTCCGCCGAGCCCTCCGCCGAGCCCTCCGCCGAGCCCTCGGATTCGGCGACGCCGTCCGGGACGCCTTCCTCCGACGCGACCGACCCTGCGGACAGTTCGGACGAGGCCGCCGGCTCGGACGACTCCGACGCGACGGGCGAGGCGGGCCAGGGCGCGTCCGACGGTAAGACGGACGAGGGCGACGACGCCGGCTCGACGCCGTCCGCCACTCCGTCCCCCGAGGCCTCCGGGACGTCCGGCGCCCCGAAGGGCGACACGGCGACGGACGACACGGCGAACGGCGGCAAGCACCGCGGGACGCCGGCCCCCGAGGCGAGCGCCCGGCCGGGCCAGGACGACGGGCGCGAGTCCGGCCGCCACGCCTCGCGCGGTGAGTCCGGCGCGCGTCAGGGCGCGGAGGGGACGTACACCGTCCGCGAGGGCGACAACCTCTGGGCGATCGCCGACGCGCAGGAGCTTCCCGGCGGCTGGACCGCGCTCTACGCGGCCAACAAGGACGAGCTGGGCTCCGACCCGGACCTGATCCTTCCCGGCCAGACCCTGGACCTCGGGGCGGACGCGCGGGGTAGCCGGGCGGAGACCGCCGCCAACTGATCAAAAACGTGAAAACACCCCGAAAGCGGGGGCAGTTCAGAGGCCTATGTCCACTTATGCGTAAGTGAGACATGGGTCTCTTTGCGTCAACTGGTGCGCCCGGTCCGTCCGCTCCGTCCATATTGGCTCCGACCTGCGAAAACGATCCTCCGCATCCAGCCGTTACGGGCTGATTGGCCGTTATGTCCATCTTTGAATGTGGGGGTTGCGTGTGTTTACGGTCGGAGCCGCTCGCACCGCGGGCACCTTCGACCGTCACGCCGAATCCTGCCGTCGGCCGAAGGGAACCGACGCGTAAAGCGCCGTAGGCAGGAGCGGGGGACCCAGGTAAGCGCCGGACCCGGCCGTCGGAAGACGGGCGGAGACACGGCTAGGGGTGAAGTCGTCCGAGAGTGAGGGCGACCGGGCAACTCACAGGCCCGAACCCGACAGCTCACCTCGTAGGCGTCGGTGAGGAGAACCATGCTGCTTTCCAGCAAGGGCAAGCACCGCCGCCCGTCCAAGGCCGTCCGTGTCGCGACCCTGGCCGGTGTCACCGGTGCCGCGGTCGTCGTACCGCTGATGGGCGCGACCGGCGCCTCCGCCGCCTCCGTCGAGACCTGGGACGCTGTCGCCCAGTGCGAGTCGGGTGGCAACTGGTCCATCAATACCGGCAACGGCTACTACGGCGGCCTGCAGTTCTCGCAGTCCAGCTGGGCGGCCGCCGGCGGCACCCAGTACGCCTCCCGCGCCGACCTGGCCACCAAGGACCAGCAGATAGCCGCCGCCGAGAAGCTCCTCGACCTTCAGGGCCCGGGCGCCTGGGCCTGCGCCGGCGCCGGCGGTCTGACGAACGACGGTGTGGACCCGGGTGTCGACACCGGCTCCGGCAAGAACGGCGACACGGCACCGCAGGCCGCGCCGGAGCGCAAGGCCGAGCAGCCCACCACGCGCAGCGAGAAGCGCGCGGCCCCCGAGAAGACCGTCACCACCCCCACCGGCGAGAAGGTCGAGAAGGGTGACGGCGAGTACAAGGTGAAGTCCGGCGACACCCTCAGCAAGATCGCCGACGCGAAGAAGGTCAAGGGCGGCTGGCAGAAGCTGTTCAAGCTGAACGACGACATCGTCGACAAGGCCGACCTGATCTTCCCGGGACAGCAGCTCCACCTGAAGTAGTCGGAACCCGGAACAGTCGGTAGTGACCCGGGGTCTTCCTCCTGCCCCGGAGCCCGGCCCGGCGCGCAGACCCCCCGCGCGCCGGGCCGGGGCCGTGTCCGGGCCCCCTGGCGGGGTGCGGACGGGGGCTCGCCGTAGGCGTGAGTGTTCAACTGTTGTGGTTACTCGTCAGTAGAATTCTGGAGCTTTGCCCGGAATGCAGGCCCTTGGGTCCTTTTTCGTCCCAGGGGACGGGCGGACGGCCGACGGAGCGCGCCGAGCCGGTTAGGCTCGTGGCGCAAGGCCACAGTGACCCTGCACAACCAGTGTCAGATCCCAGAAGGAGATGCCTCGTGCCGTCCATCGACGTCGTCGTAGCCAGGGAAATCCTCGACTCCCGGGGCAACCCCACGGTCGAGGTCGAGGTTGGCCTCGACGACGGCAGCACGGGACGTGCTGCTGTTCCGTCCGGCGCCTCCACCGGTGCGTTCGAGGCCATTGAGCTTCGCGACGGTGACCCCAACCGCTACCAGGGCAAGGGCGTCGAGAAGGCCGTCCTCGCCGTGATCGAGCAGATCGGCCCGGAGCTCGTCGGTTACGACGCCACCGAGCAGCGCCTCATCGACCAGGCGATGTTCGACCTGGACGCGACCGAGAACAAGGGCTCCCTCGGCGCCAACGCCATCCTCGGTGTCTCGCTGGCCGTGGCGCACGCCGCGTCCGAGGCCTCCGACCTCCCGCTGTTCCGCTACCTCGGCGGCCCGAACGCGCACCTGCTGCCCGTTCCGATGATGAACATCCTGAACGGCGGCTCGCACGCCGACTCCAACGTGGACATCCAGGAGTTCATGATCGCGCCGATCGGCGCCGAGTCCTTCTCCGAGGCCCTCCGCTGGGGTGCGGAGATCTACCACACGCTGAAGAAGGTCCTGAAGACCAAGGGCCTGTCCACCGGTCTCGGTGACGAGGGCGGCTTCGCCCCCAACCTGGAGTCCAACCGCGCCGCCCTCGACCTCATCCTCGAGGCCGTCAAGGAGGCCGGTTACGTCCCGGGCCGCGACATCGCGCTCGCGCTCGACGTCGCCGCGTCCGAGTTCTACAAGGACGGCGTCTACGAGTTCGAGGGCAAGTCCCGCTCGGCCGCCGAGATGACCGAGTACTACGAGGAGCTCGTCTCCGCGTACCCGCTGGTCTCCATCGAGGACCCGCTGTACGAGGACGACTGGGCGGGCTGGAAGGTCATCACCGACAAGCTCGGCTCGAAGGTGCAGATCGTGGGCGACGACCTGTT
This sequence comes from Streptomyces sp. NPDC088746, assembly GCF_044751065.1. Taxonomy (NCBI): domain Bacteria; kingdom Bacillati; phylum Actinomycetota; class Actinomycetes; order Kitasatosporales; family Streptomycetaceae; genus Streptomyces; species Streptomyces sp. NPDC088746. Next base: position 103,587 of record NZ_JBIVLA010000008.1, on the reverse strand, counting down.
CGTCACCAACCCCGAGCGCCTCGCCCGCGGCATCGAGGAGGGCTCGGCCAACGCCCTGCTCGTCAAGGTCAACCAGATCGGTTCGCTGACCGAGACCCTGGACGCCGTCGAGCTGGCCCAGCGCAACGGCTTCAAGTGCATGATGTCCCACCGCTCCGGTGAGACCGAGGACGTCACCATCGCCGACCTCGCCGTCGCGGTGAACTGCGGCCAGATCAAGACCGGTGCCCCGGCCCGCTCGGACCGCGTCGCCAAGTACAACCAGCTGCTGCGCATCGAGGAGATCCTCGACGACGCCGCGGTGTACGCCGGTCGTTCGGCGTTCCCGCGGTTCCGCTTCGAGGGCTGACAGCCCGAGTCCGGAGCACCAGCCTCCGACCGTCCCCGCATCCGGTCCCGTACCGTGTGCGGGGACGGACGTGCGTAACGGGGAGGCGTGAGACATGGCCGGGAAGGACCGCGACCGGTTCTCCACCGCGACCAGGCTGCGGCTGCTCGGTGAGCAGACGGCGGCCCGCGTCTACCGGTCCCAGAACCGCCGCCAGGCCCGCCGTTCACGGCTCACCGGGCGGGCCGCGTTCCTGGCGCTGATCGTCTGCTCCCTGGTGGTCGCCCTCGCGTATCCCATGCGGCAGTACATCTCCCAGCGCGACCAGATCGCCGATCAGGAGAGGCTCTCGCGGGAGGCGCACGAGCGGACCGAGGAGCTGCGTGACGAGAAGGCGCGGCTCAAGGACGACGCGTACATCCGCCGTCTCGCGCGCCAGCACCTCCACTACGTGCTGCCCGGCGAGACCGGTTATACGGTGGTCGACCCGGACGCGGCCGAGGTGCGCCGGGGGGAGCCGGGGGCGACGGGGCGGCCCTGGCACTCGAACCTCTGGGACGGCGTCGACAGCGCGGACCGCGAATGACCTCGCGTACGCACCGAGCCGGCTCCCCGCACCACTTCATACAGTCCGACCGATGACATTCAAGGCAGGCATGGACACGCCCCCTCCGCAGACCGAATCCACCACGCCCACCGCCGCGGACATCGCCGCGTTCGAGCTCCAGCTCGGCCGGCCGCCGCGCGGGCTGCGTGCCATCGCGCACCGCTGCCCCTGCGGCAACCCGGACGTGGTCGAGACGCAGCCCCGTCTGGAGGACGGCACGCCGTTCCCGACGACGTATTACCTGACCTGTCCGCGTGCCGCCTCGGCGATCGGCACGCTGGAGGCCAACGGGGTCATGAAGGAGATGACCGAGCGGCTCACCACGGATCCGGAGCTGGCCGCCGCCTACCGTGCCGCGCACGAGGACTACATCGCGCGCCGTGACGCCATCGAGGTCCTGGAGGGCTTCCCGAGCGCGGGCGGCATGCCGGACCGGGTGAAGTGCCTGCACGTCCTGGTCGGCCACTCGCTGGCGGCCGGCCCCGGGGTCAACCCGCTGGGTGACGAGGCGATCGCGATGCTGCCGGAGTGGTGGGCGAAGGGGCCGTGCGTCACGCCGTGCGGCTCCGACGACGCCGGGCCCGGCGCTTCCTGATCCGCCGCCGTACACGTACAACCACAGGAGCCCCATGACCCGCGTTGCCGCCATCGACTGCGGTACCAACTCCATCCGCCTGCTCGTCGCGGACGTGGACCCCGCCACCGGAGCGTTCGCCGAGATCGACCGCCGGATGCGGATCGTCCGGCTCGGCCAGGGCGTCGACCGGACGGGCCGGCTGGCCCCCGAGGCGCTGGAGCGCACCTTCGACGCGTGCCGCGAGTACGCGGAGGCGGTCAAGGAGCTCGGCGCCGAGCGGATCCGGTTCGTCGCCACGTCCGCCTCCCGCGACGCGGAGAACAGCGACACGTTCGTCCGCGGCGTCCTGGACATCCTGGGGGTCGAGCCGGAGGTCGTCACGGGGGACGAGGAGGCGCAGCTCTCGTTCGACGGCGCCACCAAGGAGCTGGTGGGCAGCGATCACCTGGAGAAGCCCTACCTCGTGGTGGACATCGGCGGCGGCTCCACCGAGTTCGTGGTCGGGGACGACCGCGTCCGTGCGGCCCGGTCCGTGGACATCGGCTGCGTACGCATGACCGAGCGTCATCTGGTCCTGGACGGGGCCGTGGTGGACCCGCCCACGCCCGACCGGATCGCCGCGATCCGCGCGGACGTCGGGGCAGCCTTGGATCTGGCGGAGGAGAGCGTGCCGATCTCCTCGGCGGCGACGCTCGTGGGCCTCGCCGGGACGGTCACGACCGTCGCCGCCATGGCGCTCGGGCTCGAGGAGTACGACTCCGAGGCGATCCACCACTCCCGCGTGTCCCTCGCGCAGGTCCGGGAGATCACCGCGCGGCTGCTCGCCTCGACGCACGAGGAGCGGGCCGCGATCCCCGCGATGCACCCGGGCCGGGTCGATGTGATCGCCTCGGGGGCGCTCGTCCTGCTCGCGGTGATGGAGCGGACCGGTGCGCGGGAGGTCGTCGTCAGCGAGCACGACATCCTCGACGGGATCGCCTGGTCGGCGGCCTGATCACAGCGGGGGCGCGGGGGTGGTGAGGCGGCGCTCAAACGCTTCCCGGCCTGCACCTTTGAGCTTGTGGAGCCCCCTCCGGACCCGTTCGGAGGGGGCTTTCGTGAGGCGCCCCGACGAAGTTCGTGAACTTCTTCACAAGGAATTCGGCCCTACCGGCCGAAGTTCTGCTCCTGAAGGGCGGTGCGGGCCGCCCGGAGGCCCGCGCGAGTGTGCTGCGGGAGCGTTTCGAGGGTGTGGCGTCGGCGTGTCCCCGGCGGTTGGTTCGACTTGCCGGAGGGCTCAAGGGCCAGCTCACAAGTGGTGAACAACGTTCGCCGGAACGTCGTGGTTCCCCGTCCGCACCATGACCTGGGTCACGTGGGCGGCGAAGTGTAGCAGAGGGTGGCGCATACCTTGTGAAGGGGCTCACGAGCATGCCCCCCGAGGGGGGTGGATACTCGATGGCATGAGCACCACGGAGCGTCCCAGGATCCTCGTTGTAGGCGGTGGGTACGTAGGCCTGTACGCAGCTCGTCGCATTCTGAAGAAGATGCGGTATGGAGAGGCGACCGTCACGGTCGTCGACCCGCGCTCGTACATGACGTACCAGCCCTTCCTCCCCGAAGCTGCTGCCGGCAGCATCTCGCCTCGGCATGTCGTCGTCCCGCTGCGACGCGTGCTGCCCAAGGCAGAGGTTCTCACCGGCCGTGTCACGACCATCGATCAGGACCGCAAGGTCGCCACGGTCGCGCCGCTCGTCGGCGAGGCCTACGAGCTGCCCTTCGACTACCTGGTCATCGCGATGGGCGCGGTCTCCCGCACCTTCCCGATCCCCGGCCTCGCCGAGCAGGGCATCGGCATGAAGGGCATCGAGGAGTCCATCGGTCTGCGCAACCACGTCCTCGAGCAGCTGGACAAGGCCGACTCGACGACCGATGAGGACGTCCGCCGCAAGGCGCTGACGTTCGTCTTCGTGGGCGGCGGCTTCGCCGGCGCGGAGACCATCGGCGAGGTCGAGGACATGGCGCGCGACGCGGCGAAGTACTACACGAGCGTGAAGCGCGAGGACATGCGCTTCATCCTGGTCGACGCCGCCGACAAGATCCTTCCCGAGGTCGGCCCGAAGCTGGGCGCGTACGGCAAGGAGCACCTGGAGAGCCGCGGTGTCGAGGTCTACCTCTCGACCTCCATGGACTCCTGCGTCGACGGTCACGTGGTGCTGAAGAACGGCCTCGAGGTCGACTCCAGCACGATCGTGTGGACGGCCGGCGTGAAGCCGAACCCGGCGCTGGCCCGCTTCGGTCTGCCGCTCGGCCCGCGTGGTCACGTGGACACCTCCGAGAAGCTCCAGGTGCAGGGCACCGACTACATCTGGGCCGCGGGCGACAACGCCCAGGTTCCGGACATGGTCGGCCGCCGCGCCGGCAACCCGAACGCCTGGTGCCCGCCGAACGCCCAGCACGCGCTGCGTCAGGCGAAGGTCCTCGGTGACAACGTCATCTCCGGCATGCGGGGCTTCCCGCAGAAGGAGTACAGCCACGCCAACAAGGGTGCGGTCGCCGGTCTCGGCCTGCACAAGGGCGTCGCGATGATCGTCATGGGCAAGGTGAAGATCAAGCTCAAGGGCCGTCTCGCCTGGTACATGCACCGCGGCTACCACGGCATGGCCATGCCGACCTGGAACCGTAAGATCCGGATCTTCGCGGACTGGACGCTGGCGATGTTCCTGAAGCGCGAGGTCGTCTCGCTCGGCGCCATGGAGACTCCGCGCGAGGAGTTCTACGAGGCGGCCAAGCCGAGCCCGGCTCCCGTCGCGGCCAAGGCCGACGGCGACAAGAGCACGACCGGCGAAAAGGCCAAGGCCTCCTAGCGCCTGTACGGAACCGAAGGGGTCGTCCGCCATCCGTGGTGCGGGCGGCCCCTTCGGCGTTCCTGGACCCCACCAACTAGATGGTGAGTGCAGCTATTTTGCCGTTCCATTGCCTTGGAGTGGGATGGCGCGGGCGCGGGAAGACGTTGACGCTGGTGTACCTCGCCGCGGCCCCGAGGTGTCGCGGCCCGGTTCGGGTGCGTATATGCGAATTTAGGCACGTTCGGAAACACCACCACGGAGGTGTGCACCATGGCCGACGCCGCATCGCGGCTGACCGCTCTTGCCGAAGAGTTGCTGGGAGAACCCCTGCCCGTCCGGATCCGGGCCTGGGACGGCAGCGAATCCGGGCCGCCGGGTGCCCCCGCCCTGGTCCTGCGTCACCGCCGCGCCCTGCGCCGACTGCTCTGGAAACCGGGCGAGTTGGGCCTCGCCCGCGGCTGGGTGGCCGGTGAGATCGACGTCGAGGGCGACCTGTACGCGGCCCTGGACGCCCTCGCCTCGCTGCTCTGGGAGCGGGGTGCCGACGCGAAGGACTCCGTCCACCCCGTCCGCAACCCCAGGGTGCGGGCGTTCGCCCGCGGCCTCGTCCAGCTGGCCGGCCCCTACCCGCCGCCGCCCCCGCCCGCCGAGGAGGTCCGCCGCCGCACCGGGCCGCTGCACACCAGGCGCCGGGACAAGGAAGCCATCAGCCACCACTACGACGTGGGCAACGACTTCTACGCCATGGTCCTCGGCCCCTCCATGGTCTACTCCTGCGCCTACTGGCAGGAGGGCTCCACCCTGGAGGACGCCCAGCGCGACAAGCTCGACCTCGTCTGCCGCAAGCTCGCGCTCAAGGAGGACGACCGTCTCCTCGACGTCGGCTGCGGCTGGGGCTCCATGGCCATCCACGCCGCCCGTGAGTACGGCGCCCGGGTGACCGGAGTGACCCTCTCCACCGAACAGGCCGCCTTCGCCCGGAAGCGCATCGCCGAGGAGGGCCTCACCGACCGGATCGAGATCAGGGTCCAGGACTACCGGGACGTCAGGGACGGGCCGTACGACGCCATCTCCTCGATCGGCATGGCCGAACACGTGGGGTCGGTCCGCTTCCGTGAGTACGCCGACGACCTCTACGCACTCCTCAGGCCCGGCGGCCGGCTGCTCAACCACCAGATCGCCCGCCGCCCCGAGAAGGACGAGTCGGCTTACCACGTCGACGACTTCATCGACGCCTACGTCTTCCCCGACGGGGAGCTCGCCCCCGTGGGCCGCACCGTCGCCACCCTGGAGGAGGCCGGCTTCGAGGCCCGGGACGTCGAGGCGATCCGGGAGCACTACGCACTGACCCTGCGTCAGTGGGTGGCCAACCTGGAGAAGCACTGGAAGGAGGCCGTACGGGCCACCTCGCCCGGCCGGGCCAGGGTGTGGCGGCTCTACATGGCCGCCTCGGCGCTCTCCTTCGAGCACAACAAGATCGGCGTCAACCAGATCCTCGCGGTCCGGCCGCGGGACGGCGGCGGGTCGGCCATGCCGCTGCGCGCCCGCGACTGGACGGCGTCGGCGAAGGCCTGACCCGGGAACGCGTGGGGGCCGGTACCCGCGACTGCGGGTACCGGCCCCCACGCGTACGCCTACTCCGTCTTGATCGCGGTCAGCATGTTCAGCTTCGCGCCGCTCCGGGCCGGCCACAGCGAGGCCAGCACGCCCACGAGCCCTGCCAGCACCAGGAAGACCGCGAGCCGGTCCCACGGGATGACCAGGGCGTAGCCCGGGATCGAGGCGGACAGGCTCTTGCCGATCGCCCAGCCGAGGAACGTACCGAGGCCCACCCCGACCACCGCTCCGAAGAGCGAGATGACGACGGCCTCCAGCCGGATCATGCGCTTGACCTTGCGCCGGTCGAGACCGATCGCCCGCAGCATGCCGATCTCCTGCTGGCGTTCGAAGACCGACATGGCCAGCGTGTTGACGACTCCGAGTACGGCGATGATCAGGGCCATGGCCAGCAGCGCGTACATGATGTTCAGCGCGGTGTTGATGAATCCGCCGAACATGTCCCGGATGCCCTGGCGGTCCACGACGCTCATCGCCGGGTTGTCGCCGAGCGCGTCGATCACGGCCTTCTCGTTGGCCTCGCTCTGGCCGCCGTCCATGGTCAGCCAGACCTCGCGGATGTCCGAGAGGGTCTCGTGCGGGCCGGCGACGTCCTCGGGGATCAGCATCGGGGAGAGGAACTCGTTGCCCTCGTAGAGCGCGCCGACCTTCAGGGTCTCCTTCTTGTCGTCCTGGAACGTCACGGGAAGGCTGTCGCCGGTCTTCCAGCCGCGCGACTTCGCGGTCTTGCGGTCGACGGCGATCTCGCCGTCCTTCAGCGACGACAGCGAACCGGAGACCGTCTTCAGGTTGAAGACCTTCTCGACGTCGCCCGGGGTGACTCCGGAGGCCGAGACGACGTCGTCGCCGACGGAGGGCCACAGGGAGCGCTGCGGGGACGCCGCCGCGACGCCGTCCGCCTTGCGCAGGGCGGTGACGGCCGACTCGTCGAGCGGGTCCCCGCTGGCCATGGAGACCATGTAGTCGGCCCGGATGTTGTCCGTCGTCATCTTGTCGATGGCCTGGCCGAGCGTGACGCCGAGGACGGAGATACCGGTGACCAGGGTGAGCCCGATCGCCAGGGCGGAGGCGGTGGCTCCGGTACGCCGCGGGTTGCGGACCGCGTTCTGCGCGGCCAGCTTGCCGGAGACCCCGAACACACCCCGCAGGAGCGGGCGCGCCAGGGCGATCACCGGCCGCGAGAGCAGCGGGATGAGCACGATGACACCGATGAGGGCGAGGAAGGCCCCGCCGCCGAGGAGCCACCGGCCGTTCTCGTCGCCCTGTGCGGCACCGGCGACGATCAGGGCGGACCCGACGAGGGTGATGACCGCGCCGAACGAGTTGCGCACGACCAGTGACTTGGTGGTGGCCACGGCGTGCACGCTGCTCATCGCGGCAACCGGCGGGATCTTGGCGGCGCGGCGGGCGGGCAGCCAGGCGGCGAACACGGTGATCAGCACACCGACCGCGAAGGCGGAGCCGACCGCGGTGGGGGAGACGACCAGCGGACCGGCCGGGATCTTCCCGCCGAACATGCCCATCGCGGAGCGGAGCCCCGTCGCGAGGCCGACGCCGAGGACGAAGCCGATCACCGAGGCGATCAGGCCGACGACACCGGCTTCGAGCAGGATGGCCCGCTTGACCTGCCGGCGGGAGGCACCGACGGCGCGCATCAGGGCGAGTTCCTTGGTGCGCTGGGCGATGAGCATGGTGAACGTGTTGGCGATCAGGAACACACCGACGAAGAGGGCGATGGCCGCGAAGGCCAGCAGCATCGAGTTGAGGCTCTTGAGGCCGGACTCGGTCATCTCGGCCTCCTCGTCCGCGAGGGCCGCGCCCGTCTTGGCCTCGGCGTCCTTCGGGAGGAGGGGCTTCACGGCGTCCAGCAGCTTCTGGTCGGACGCGCCGGCCGCGGCGGTCACGGTGACGTCCTTGAACTCGCCGGGCCGCAGGTAGAGCTGCTGCGCGATCTCGGTGTCGAAGAGGACCAGGCTGCCGCCCGCGTTCACGGCGCCGTCCTCGGTGGTGAAGATCCCGGAGAGGGTGTACTCCTTCACCGGCCCGTTCGTGGCGACCCGCACCTTCTCGCCGACGCGGTAGTCACCCTTGTCCGCTGAGGTCCTGTCGAGGGCGATCTGCCCGGCCTCGACCGGGCCCGTGCCCTCGGTGAACGCGTACTGGGCGTCCTTGCCGTCGGCCCCGGGGGAGTAGTTGGAGCCGGTGTTGGACCAGCCGTTGCCGATGAGCTTGCCGTCGGTGTCGGCGACGCCGGCGAACCCGGAGACCCGCCCGGTGGCCTCGGCCACGCCGTCGAGCTCCTGGATCTTCCCGAGGGTGGCCGCGTCGATGCCGGGAGTCTCCTCGTCGCCGCGCTCGGCCCAGGTGGTGACGGCGACGGCCACCTTGTCGTAGTTCTTGGCGGACTGGTTGCGGAAGGCGTTGCCGAGGGTGTCGGTGAAGACCAGGGTGCCCGAGACGAACGCGACGCCGAGCATCACGGCGAGCACGGTCATCAGCAGCCTGGCCTTGTGCGCGAGGACATTGCGCACGGCGGTACGGAACATGTCGTCAATTCCTGGGGGGAGTTCGGAGTGCGGAAGGGTGGTGCGACGGCCTCTGGGACGTCAGCTGGTGCGGCCCTTCGCGTCGAACGCCTTCATCCGGTCGAGGACCCCGTCGGCGGTGGGGTTCATCATCTGGTCGACGACCGCGCCGTCCGCGAGGAACACCACGCGGTCCGCGTAGGAGGCGGCCACCGGGTCGTGGGTCACCATCACCACGGTCTGGCCGAGCTCGCGGACCGAGTTGCGCAGGAAGCCGAGGACCTCGGCGCCGGAGCGGGAGTCGAGGTTTCCGGTCGGCTCGTCACCGAAGATGATCTCCGGCTGCGAGGCCAGGGCACGGGCGACCGCGACGCGCTGCTGCTGGCCGCCGGAGAGCTCCGTGGGGCGGTGCTTCAGCCGCTCGGAGAGGCCCACCATGTCGATGACCTTCTGGAGCCAGGCGGCATCGGGCTTACGGCCGGCGATGTCCATCGGCAGGGTGATGTTCTCCAGGGCGGTCAGCGTCGGCAGCAGGTTGAAGGCCTGGAAGATGAAGCCGATCTTGTCCCGGCGCAGCTGCGTGAGCTGCTTGTCCTTCAGAACCCCGAGCTCGGTCTCGCCGATGCGCACGGAGCCGCTGCTGAAGCTGTCGAGACCGGCCACGCAGTGCATGAGCGTGGACTTCCCGGACCCCGACGGGCCCATGATCGCGGTGAATTCCCCCTGCGGGAAGTCCACGGTCACGCGGTCGAGGGCGACCACCTGGGTCTCACCCGCGCCGTAGACCTTCGACAGCTCCGTCGCGCGGGCGGCGACCGCGGTGGTGCGGTGAACGGTGGTGGTGGTCACAGGGGTACTCCTGGTTCGGACGAGAGGCTCGCGGGGACCCCTCCATCGTCGCCGCCGTACCGTGCCCGGTCGTCAGCCCTCGTGCCCGTTCCCGGGGCCCTCTTGAGTCGCACCCGCCGGGCGGCGGCGTAGTCCTGAGGTAGGAGAGCGGCCCCGAGTCCGCAGGCCGCTCAGCGGGGCGGGGCGGTGGAGCCGCGGGGCACCAGGCGGGCCGCCGCGTCCTCGAAACCGGGGGCGGAGCCGTCGGCCACCATCGCCAGCAGGGTGCGGGCCGCGTGGGTTCCGTACGCGGGGATGTCCCTGCTCAGCGCGGTCAGCGGGGGGCGTACGACGCGGGAGAGCTGGGAGTCGTCCCAGGCGACGAGCGAGAGGTCGGCGGGGACGTCCAGCCCCATCTCCTGGGCGACCGACAGCCCGGCGACGGCCATGATGTCGTTGTCGTAGATGACGGCGGTCGGCCGGGCGGCCGAGCCGATCAGCCTGCGGGTGGCGCGTGCGCTCTCGTCGCCGGAGTAGTCGGTGTGGACCACCACCGGCTCGTCCAGTCCGAGTTCGGCGCTGATCTCGCGCTGGGCGCGGTCGCGCAACTGGGTGTGGATCAGCTCGGGCAGTCCGGCGACCCGGGCGACGGAGCGGTGGCCGAGCGCGGTCAGGTACTCCAGGGTCTCCCGCAGGGCCGCCGAGTCGTCCGACCACACGGGGGTGAGGGAGCCGGCCGCCGAGGGATGGCCGATCACGACGGCGGGCATGCCCAGCTCGGCGACACCCTCGATGCGCGGGTCGGGGGAGCGCACATCGGCGAGGAACACCCCGTCGACCCGGCCCTCGCCCCACCAGCGGCGGTACACCTCCAGCTCCTGCGCCGGGTCGGCGACCACCTGGAGGAGCAAGGCGCAGCCGCGGGCGGACAGCTCGGTCTCGATACCGCTGATCAGCTCCATGAAGAACGGCTCGACCCCGAGCATCCTGGCGGGCCGGGACAGCGCGAGCCCCACGGTGTCGGCGCGGGCCCGGGTGAGCGCGCGGGCCGCGCTGTTGGGGCGCCAGCCGATCTCCTGCGCGATGGCTTTGATGGACGCGCGGGTCGCGGGGGAGACCCCGGGGCGGTCGTTCAGGGCGTACGACACCGCGACCTTCGACACCCCGGCGCGGCGCGCGATGTCGGCGATCGTGGGGCGGTTCTTCGACATGCGACCTCGCTTAACCGGTTCCCTCTCAGAGGCGCATCTTAGCCACATGTCCCTGACCTCCGCCTTCCCCTTCGCGGTCCAGACCTCTCCGAGGGTTCTGCGAAAGGACTCGGATGGGAGCGCTCCCCCACCCTTGACACCGGCCCGGGGCGCCCATACCTTCACGGCACTTACCCGGTTCAGTAACTCCGCTCGGCAGGGACGGCGGGGGAAAAGGAGGGGCTATGGGTACGCGTACCCGGCTGCGGGTCACCACCGCACTCGCCGTGTTCACGCTCGCCGCGACCGCCTGCACGGGAGGCGGCTCGGGGGCGGGCGGCACCGGCGGGGCGGTCGGCAAGGGCGGCTCGCTGCCGCGCAACGAGACGCTCTACACGACCGGCACCCAGTGGGGGCCTCCGGCCAACTACAACCCGCTGCGCAACTGGGACCACGCGACCGGCACCAAGGGCCTGGTCTACGAGACGCTGTTCCACTTCGACCCGAACGAGGGCGAGCTGACGCCCTGGCTCGCGGAGTCCGGCAGCTGGACCGACGACAAGACGTACGAGGTGAAGCTGCGCCAGGGCATCACCTGGGCCGACGGCAAGCCGCTGACGGCCAAGGACGTGGCGTACTCCTACGGCCTGGGCAAGATCGAGGCCTCCGCCTTCCACTCGCTGTGGAGCTGGCTGTCCGACGCGAAGGCGGTGGACGACACCACGGTCCGCTTCACCTTCAAGGAGGCCCGCTACCAGGAGTGGGACTACACCCTCTACGGCCAGCCGATCGTCCCCGAGCACGTCTGGGGCTCGCGCACCGACGAGGACGTCCTCAACGGCGTCAACGACAAGCCGGTCGGCACCGGGGCGTACAAGCTGAAGAGCAAGACCCAGGACCGGGTCGTCTGGGAGCGGCGGGACGACTGGTGGGGCACGAAGGCGCTGAGCATGACGCCGGCGCCCCGCTACATCGTCGACGTCTCCAACCCGAGCAACGAAGTGGTGATCGGCCAGCTGGGCCAGGGCCAGCTGGACCTCAGCAACAACTTCCTGCCCGGCGCGTCCTCGCTGATCAAGAGCAAGAAGGTCGTGTCGTACTACGACGAGGCGCCGTACATGCTCTCCGCCAACACCGCCTGGCTGGTGCCCAACACCACCAAGAAGCCGATGGACGACGCCGCCTTCCGGCGGGCGCTCGCCGCGTCCGTCGACACCGGGAAGATCGTCAAGGGTGTGTACGGCGACCTGGTCAAGCCGGCCTCCCCGACCGGCCTGCTGCCGCAGTGGGAGCAGTTCGAGGACAAGGCCCTCATCGCGGAGAAGGGTTTCACGCACGACGCCGCCGCGGCGAAGAAGGAGCTCGCGGACGCCGGCTACAAGGACAAGAACGGCGACGGTTTCGTCGAGAACAAGGACGGCTCCGCCCTCAGCCTGAAGCTGGCCGTGCCCTCGGGCTGGACCGACTGGATGGAGGCGGCCAAGGTCATCGCCTCAGGGGCCAAGGACGCGGGGATCAGGATCAGCACCGAGTTCCCCGACCAGAACGCCCTCAACGAGCAGCGCGGCAAGGGGGACTTCGACCTCGTCATCAACAACGAGCGTCAGCTGTCCAGCACCCCGTGGACGTACTACGACTACATCTTCCAGCTGCCGGTCCAGAAGCAGCAGAACACGGTGAACTTCGGGCGCTACGAGAACGAGGAGGCATGGAAGCTGGTCCAGGAGCTCGGCGGGGTCAAGACCGACGACACGGCGGGCATGAAGGCCGCCGTCTCCAAGATCCAGGACATCCAGCTGACCGAGATGCCCATCATCCCGCTCTGGTACAACGGCCTCTGGTCGCAGTCCACCACCGGCACCTGGACGAACTGGCCGTCGGACGCCGAGGGAGCTCCCAGGACGGCGCCGGCCCTGTGGCGCAACTGGCTGGAGATGGGCGGCTTCGAGACGCTCACGCAGCTGAAGCCCGCCAAGTGACGTCGCCGACTCCATGACCGCCCCGCCGTGCGCGTGCACCTGACCGTGCGCGCACGGCGGGGCTCTCCACCAGGGGAGCACCCTTGCGCCGCTATTTCGCCCGCAAACTTCTCATCTACGCACTGACGTTCGTCGTCGCCGTCACCGTCAACTGGATGATCCCGCGCTTCATGCCCGGTGACCCGGTCTCCGCCATGGTCGCCCGCGCCCGCGTCTCGCAGCCGGAGGCCGCCGAGGCGATGCGCACCTATTACAACAACCTGTTCGGCTTCGACGAACCGCTGTGGCAGCAGTACCTCCACTTCTGGGGGGCGCTGCTCCAGGGGGACTTCGGCATCTCCATCTTCGTCTTCCCCACGCCCGTGGGTGACGTCCTGCTCGACGCACTGCCGTACACGCTCGGCCTGATGATCCCGGCCGTCCTGCTCAGCTGGTTCGTGGGCAACTGGATCGGCGCGCTGTCCGCCCGCCGCAAGGTCCTCGACAACACCGTGCTGCCGGCCGGCTATCTGCTCACCGCCATGCCGTACATGTGGATCGCCGTCATCCTCGCCTGGGCGCTGGGTGCGAAGGCCGGCTGGTTCCCCATATCCGGGGGTTACAGCCTGGACATCCAGCCCGGCTGGAACGGCGACTTCGTGATCGACGCGCTCCACCACTGGGTGCTGCCGTTCCTCTCGCTCTTCCTCGTCGCACTCGGCGGCTGGGCCATCGGCATGCGCAACATGATCATTTACGAGCTGGAGTCCGACTACTCGGCGTACCTGTCGGCCCTCGGAGCCCCCCAGCGGCTCATCCGCCGCTACGCGTTCCGCAACGCCGTGCTGCCCCAGGTCACCGGGCTCGCCCTTCAGCTCGGCGTGCTGGTCGCCGGAGCGCTCGTCACCGAGATCGTCTTCGCCTATCCGGGGCTCGGCTCACTGATCCTCGCGGCGATCCAGAACCAGGACTTCTTCCTGCTCCAGGGCGCGTTCCTGTTCATCGTCATCGGCGTACTGATCGCCAACTTCCTCATCGACATCGTGTACGTCGTCGTCGACCCCCGCACCCGTACGGGCATGGCAGGAGGCACGTCATGAGCACACTGCCCGACCCGGCGCCCGAGGCCCCCTCGGCCGGGACCCCCGTGGCCAAGCCGGGCCGCGAGTCGCTGCACTACGCGGTGCGCAACCCCAAGCTGATCATCGGCGTGACCCTCGTCGTCATCCTGCTCGCGATCGGCGTCGTGGGACCGATGCTGCTCGACAACGGCAACCCCAACGAGTACGTGGGCCCGCAGGCGTCCGCGCCGGACGGTACGTACTGGATGGGCACCACCACCTTCGGGCAGGACGTGTACGCCCAGTTCGTGCACGGGCTGCGCGCGACCTTCCTGGTGGGCGTCGTCGGCGGGGCCATCGCCGCCGTCATCGCCATGGTCGTCGGCTTCCTCGCCGGCTACCGGGGCGGGGTCGTCGACGAGGTCCTCAACATGCTCACCAACGTCGTCCTGGTGATCCCCGCCCTCGCCGTCCTGCTGATCATCAACGCCTACATGGGGGTGCGCAGCGTCGCCGTGCAGGGCCTGTTCATCGGCCTGACCTCGTGGCCCTGGGCGGCCCGCGCGATCAGGGCGCAGACGTTCTCGCTGCGCACCCGGGAGTTCGTCGACCTGGCCCGGCTCAGCGGGAGCGGCACCTGGCGGATCGTGTTCCGCGAGATCGCGCCCAACATGAGCTCGTACCTCTTCATGATGTTCATCCTCCTCTTCGGCGGGTCCATCCTCATCGCCTCCTCGCTGGACTTCATCGGGCTCGGCCCGACCGAGGGAGTCTCGCTGGGCCTGATGCTGCAGAGCGCCCAGCAGTGGAGCGCGCTCCAACTCGGCATGTGGTGGTGGTTCGTTCCCCCGGGCGCCGGGATCACCGCGATCGTGGGCGCGCTCTATGTCGCCAACGTGGGCCTCGACGAGGTCTTCAACCCGAAGCTGAGGGAGTCCTGAGCTCATGACCCTGACCGTCAACGATCTGCGGGTCCACTACCGCACGCTGCGTGGCGAGGTACGGGCCCTGGACGGCGTCGGGTTCGACCTGGCGGACGGCGAGATCCTGGGCCTGGCGGGCGAGTCCGGCTGCGGCAAGACCACCCTGGGCAAGTCCCTCATCCGGCTCGACGGCCGGATGCGGCACGTGGGCGGCACCGTGACGCTGGACGGCGACGAACTGCCGCTGTCCGACGACCGCGCGATGAACGCCTACCGTTTCCACAAGATCTCGCTCGTCCCGCAGTACTCGATGAGCGCGCTCAACCCGACCCGCCGCATCGGCCGCATGATCCGCGAACTCCTCGCCTCACGCGGGGTCACCGTGGACACCGGCGAACTGCACCGCAGGCTCGCCCTCGTCGGCCTGGAGCCCGAGGTCCTGGAGCGCTATCCGATCGAGCTGTCCGGCGGCATGAAGCAGCGCGCCGTCATGGTGATCTCCACGCTGCTCGACCCGTCCGTCCTCATCGCCGACGAGGTCACCTCGGCCCTGGACGTCTCCAACCAGCAGGCGGTCGTGGGAGCCCTCACGGGTCTCCGCGACAAGGGCCTGGTCACCAGCATGATCTTCGTGACCCACGACCTCGGGCTGACCTCGCACATCGCCGACTCGATCATGGTGATGTACGCGGGCAAGCTCGCGGAGAAGGCGCCCACGAAGGTGCTGACGACCGCACCCCGCCACCCGTACACGAAGATGCTCATCGGCTCGCTGCCCCAGGTCGGGGCCCGCTTCAAGGACAAGCCGCTCAGCGGCATCGAGGGCTCTCCGCCCTCCCTGCTGAATCCGCCGGCCGGCTGCCGCTTCCGCGACCGCTGCCCCCTCGCCGACAGCGGGTGCGCCGAGGAACCGCCGGTCGTCGAGGTCGCCCCCCGCCACACCGTCGCATGCTGGAAGGCGGCCTGATGCTGACCCTCGACCGTGTCACCAAGACCTTCCGGGCCGGCGCCTTCGGCGGCGGATCCGTCACCGCCGTCGACCGGGTGTCCTTCGAGGCGGCCCCCGGCGAACTGGTCTCGCTCATCGGCGAGAGCGGCAGCGGGAAGTCCACCATCGGCCGCATGGTCCTGGGGCTGACCCGGGTCAGCGCCGGCAGCCTCACCCTGGACGGCGAACAGGTCCGGCCGGGCAAGGACTTCTACCGCCGGGTCCAGGGCGTCTTCCAGGACCCCTTCAGCTGCTACAACCCCGTCTTCAAGGCCGACCGCGTCTTCGCCCTCGTCCGCCGCGCCTACCACCCGGGCGTCTCCGACAAGGAGTGGGACGACCGGGTGGAGAAGGCGGTACGGGACGTGCGCCTGGACCCCGGGCAGGTGCTCGGCCGCTACCCGCACCAGCTCAGCGGCGGCCAGCTGCAGCGTCTGCTCATCGCCCGCGCGCTCCTGCTCGACCTGCGGTTCCTGGTCGCCGACGAGATCACCAGCATGCTCGACGCCTCCACCCGCATCGACGTGCTCAACCTCCTCGCCGGCCTCAAGGAACGCGGCCTGGGCGTCCTCTACATCACCCACGACCTCTCGCTCGGCACCTACCTCGCCGAGAAGACGGTGGTGCTGCGGAACGGCCGCGTCGTCGAACGCGGCGACACCCAGAAGGTCTTCGGCAACCCCCTCCACCCCTACACCCGCACCCTCCTGGCCGCGGTGCCCCGGCTGAACCAGCCCTGGACGTCGGCCGAACCCCTGGGCGCCTGCGCCTTCCACGAAGGGGGCGCGGGGAACAGCGACCTGTACGAGACCGAGCCGGACCACTTCGTCGCCTGCGCCGGACTCCCCGACTGCGGAAGGACCTCCGCGTGACCCCTCGCCACATTCCCCTGCACGACGGCTGGACGCTCGGCGCCGACGGCACCGTCCCGGTGGGGCTCCCCGCAGAAGGCGTCCCCGCGACCGTCCCCGGCTGCGTCCACACCGACCTGCTGGCCGCCGGGCTGATCGACGACCCCTACCTGGACGACAACGAGAGCCGGCTCGGCTGGATCGGCCGCACCGACTGGACGTACCGCACCGACTTCGAGTGGTCCGCCGACGAGCACGAGTTCACCGACCTGTGCTTCGACGGCCTCGACACCGTCGCCACCGTCCTGCTCAACGGCACGGAGATCGGCTCCACCGCCAATCAGCACCGCGGCTACCGCTTCCCCGTCCGGCCGTTGCTGCGTGAGGGGGCCAACACCCTCGCCGTACGCTTCACCGCCCCGTACGCCTACGCCGAGGCGCTGCGCGACAAGCTCGGCGACCGGCCGGGCGCGTATGCGGAGCCGTACGCCTTCATCCGCAAGATGGCCTGCAACTTCGGCTGGGACTGGGGGCCGACGCTGGTCACCTCGGGCATCTGGCGGCCGGTCGCGCTGGAGTCCTGGACCGGCCCGCGCATCGCCGAGGTCAAGGTGCTTGGGGACCTCGACGAGGACGGGGTGCCGCGCCTGGCGGTCACCCTCGATGTCGACCGGGGTGCCGGGGACGGCCCCCTGGAGGCGACGGTCGAGGTGGCCGGCGAACGGGCCGTGCTCGGTGTCCCCGCAGGGCAGCACCGTGCCACCGTCGCCCTCCGCGTCCCCGGGGCGGCGCGCTGGTGGCCGCACAGCCACGGCGAACAGCCCCTGTACGACGTCACCGTCCGCCTCGGCGGCGACGCCTGGAGCGGCAGGACCGGCTTCCGGGGCGTCACCCTGGAGCGCGACGCGTTCCGTGTCTCCGTCAACGACGAGCCCGTCTTCGTACGCGGGGTGAACTGGATCCCGGACGACTGCTTCCCCGCCCGGATCACCCGGCGGCGGGTCTCGGACCGCCTCGACCAGGCGGTCGCCGCGGGCGTCAACCTGATCCGCGTCTGGGGCGGCGGCCTCTACGAGAGCGACGACTTCTACGAGCTGTGCGACGAGAAGGGGCTGCTGGTCTGGCAGGACTTCCCGTTCGCCTGCGCGGCCTACCCGGAGGAGCAGCCGCTGTACGACGAGGTGACCGCCGAGGTACGCGAGAACCTCGTCCGGCTCGCCCCGCACCCCTCGCTGGTGCTGTGGTGCGGCAACAACGAGAACCTGGAGGGCCACGCCGACTGGGGGTGGCAGGAGAAGCTGGAGGGCCGTACCTGGGGCCACGGCTACTACCACGCACTGCTGCCCGCCCTCTGTGCCGAGATCGACCCCACCCGCCCGTACTGGCCGGGGTCGCCCTACTCCGGGTCCCCCGAGCTGCCCCCGAACGACCCCGCCCTGGGGACGGTCCACCTCTGGGAGGTGTGGAACCGGGTCGACTACCGGCACTACGCCGACACCGCGCACCGTTTCGTGGCGGAGTTCGGCTTCCAGGGCCCACCCGCGTACGCCACCCTGCGCCGGGCCGTCAGCGGACCACTGGGCCCGGGCGCCCCGCTGCTCGCCCACCACCAGAAGGCGGAGGACGGCGACGCCAAGCTGCTGCGGGGCCTGGGGGACCACCTCCCGCAACCGTCAGGCTTCGACGACTGGCACTGGCTCACCCAGCTCAACCAGGCCCGCGCGGTCGCCTTCGGGATCCGCCACTTCCGCTCGCACAGCCCGTACTGCATGGGTGCGATCGTGTGGCAGCTCAACGACTGCTGGCCGGTGGTGTCCTGGTCGGCCGTCGACGGGGACGGCCGCCGCAAGCCGCTCTGGTACGCCCTGCGCGCGGTGTACGCGGACCGGCTGATGGCCGTACGGGACGGAGCCCTGCACCTGGTCAACGACTCCGCCCACCCGTGGGAGGGCACGCTGCGGCTGACCCGGCGCTCCCTGGAGGGCGCGGTCCTGGCCGAGGAGACGGTCGTGGTGGGCACGGCGGCCCGTGGCGTCACCCGTGTGCCCCTGCCGTCCTCGGTCGCGGAGCCGGACGACAGCACCCGCGAGGTGCTGGTGGCGGAGCTGGGCGAACAGCGGGTGGTGGAGTTCTACGAGGAGGACACCCGCCTCGCCCTGCCGCCGGCGCGGTATGACGCAGCGGTCACCCAGGGTGACGAATCGGGCATCGGTTACCGGGTCACGGTGACGGCGCGGACACTGCTGCGCGATGTCGCGCTCTTCCCCGACCGGCTGGATCCGGCGGCGGAGGTGGACGACATGCTCGTCACGCTGCTGCCCGGTGAGAGCGCCGTGTTCCACGTCACGGGCGCGGTGCTGAAGGACCCGGAGGCGCTGGGCTCACGGCCGGTACTCCGGTGCGTCAACGACACCGTCGACGGCTGAGGTGGCGGGCCCTGGCGAACGGTGGCGCGGCCCATGGCGTATTGGGCCGTACGGGTGCGGCGACTTTCCGTCATTCCCGTTTGCCAGGGTTCGTACCACTCGACCGGCCCGGGCGTGTGCTGATGCGGTGGGCGGTGTCTGACGGTCCCTCACACGATCAATAAAATAAGACAACATCGGTCGCATGTTCCGCTGTTCGAGGGATGCCCCCGGATAGGGTCTTGTGCCAAAGCGGAGCCGCGCGCCCACGCCCGGGTGGTGGAATGCAGACACGGCGAGCTTAAACCTCGCTGCCTCCTCGGGGGCGTGCCGGTTCGAGTCCGGCTCCGGGCACCACCGCACGGTCGGTGGAGCCCGGGCGGCCGCACGGTACTTCAGCTGTCAACCTCTTAGGCCCGTCCTGCCGGTGGTCACGTTCCCCGAATCGGGTGATCACTGTGCGTGTGCGGGGCCGGGCAGCCGGTCGCCGCACGTATTTTGCGGATGCGTCCGGCGGGTACGAGGGTTTTCGGTACCGCGAGGGAGGGGCCGGGGCCGTCGGCCTCCACGAAGATCCTCCTCCGGTACTAGGGTGATTCTTTTGCCTACCCATTACTCTTGACGCAAGGCCGCGCGAGGTGGCCATGGAGGAGTGAAATGAGGAGCAGCAACCCGGTCTTCTCGCGACGGGGGTTCAGCCGCGACAACGGCTACGCGGGCTTCAACGCGGCGCCGCAGGCCGGGGCCCCCGCAGCGGGTGCCAACCCGTACGCGCAGGGCACCGCCGCGAACCCGTACGCCACGAACCCCTACGCCCAGCAGGACACCCAGTACGGCGCCCCGCAGGCGCCCGCGCGCTCCGGCGCGATGACGATCGACGACGTCGTCACGCGCACGGCCATGACGCTGGGCACGGTGGTGCTCACCGCCGCGCTCTCCTGGGCCCTGCTGCCGGTCGACGAGGCCAATCTCGGCAAGTCCTACGGCATCGCCATCGGCGCCGCCCTGATCGCGTTCGTCTTCGCGATCATCCAGTCCTTCAAGCGCAAGCCCGCGCCGGCGCTGATCCTCGCCTACGCGGCCTTCGAGGGTGTCTTCCTCGGAGTGATCTCCAGCACGGTCAGCACCTACATCAGCCCCGGCACGGTGATGCAGGCGGTGATGGGCACCATGTGTGTCTTCGCCGGTGTCCTCATCGCGTACAAGATGCGCTGGATCCGCGTCACCCGCCGTTTCTACGGCTTCGTGATGGCCGCGGCCGTGGGCTTCGTGCTCCTGATGATGGTCAACCTGCTCTTCAGCGTGTTCGGCGGCGGTGACGGCCTCGGCTTCCGCAGCGGTGGTCTGGGCATCCTCTTCGGAGTCATCGGCGTCATCCTCGGCGCGTGCTTCCTGGCCCTGGACTTCAAGCAGGTCGAGGACGGCATCAACTACGGCGCGCCGCGCGAGGAGTCCTGGCTGGCGGCCTTCGGCCTCACCCTGACCCTGGTGTGGATCTACCTGGAGATGCTGCGTCTGCTCTCCATCCTCAACGGGAACGACTGACCCGTAGGCACGACGACGACGGGACGGCCCGCAGGCTCATCGCCTGCGGGCCGTCCCGTTTCGTCGTCGCGGGGGAGTGCGTGGCTCACAGGAGCTTCCGCGCGGCCCGCCTCAGGTCGTACTCGTGGATGATCGCCTTGGCGTGGCCGTAGGTGAGGTCGTGTTCGCTCCGCAGCCAGCTGACCTTCTCCTCGAAGCGGAAGAGGGAGGGGCCTTCGTCGACGGTGCGGAGCCAGTCGGAGATGTCACGACCGGTGCAATGGGGGATCCGGGAGAGCAGGTTGCGATGGGTTTCTTCGGAGAAGACATGGGACATCGGCGCCTCCGACGCAGTGCGCGTTGCTGGTCCTTCCCGACACCGTGCCCGAGCATCGGCGCGTTGGCAACCATCCTGCGGGGGCGCGTAGGGTCACGGCGTGCTTGATACGACGCCCCTGATCACCGCCGTGGACCGTTTCGCCGACCGGCTGCGGAGTACCCCGCAGAGCCGGCTGCAGCGCGGTGCGGCCGCCGAGGCCCTGGCGACGGCGAGGGAGCTGTCCGTCCGGGCCCAGCGCGCCGAAGCCCCGGGCCGGAAGCCCAGGATCATGCCGGACGCCGGGATATTCGCGGTCGGAGACCAGCTCGCGGTGGCCGGGCGGGACCTGGCCGTGGCACTGGAAACGGCCCCGTCCCAGGAGCTGGACGAGGCCGTGCGGTGTGTCGAGGAGGCGGCGGCGCGGGCGTTCGCACCCGGGCCGCGCTAGAAGGAGGCGATGACGCGGTCGGCGAGGATGTAGACGTTCTCCTCGCCGCACGAGAACGTCAGCGCGTAGGCGCCGGAGACTCCCGAACCGCCCAGCAGGACCGGCTGCTCACCGGAGCGCAGCGAGTCGGCGAGCCGCTCGGCGGTCTCCCGGTGGCCCGGGGTCATACAGAGCGTGGTGCCGTCGGCGAAGACGTACACATCGAGCGTCCCGAGGGGGCCCGGCCGCACGTCGGTGAGCTCCGTACCGGTATCGGCGAGCCGTTCCAGCCTGTTCACGGTACGCTCATGGTCGGTGACGACCGGTGTCTGCACGGGGACGAAGTCCGGGTGTGACGGGTGGCGGCGACGGGCCGCGGCCAGCTCGGGGGAGTCCTCGGCGTACTCCGCGTACCCGGTGACCTCGGGCATGTCGGTGAGTTCCGCCAGTCCGGCGAGCTCGTCCAGCGCGTCGCCGGCTTCGAGGTCCATGGCCTCCAGGCCCGCGAAGTCGGTCTGGCGGGGCATGAAGAACGGGACGTCCTCGCCGAGCCCGCCCAGCAGGGACGGGGCGTCGGCGGCGTCGCGTGCTTCCTGGGCCGCCCAGAAGGCGCGGGCCTCGGCGAGCTCGCGCTCCCGCTCCTCGGCGAGCGCCTCGGCGACCGCCGCGCGTATCTCCTCGGCGGGTGTGCCGGCGCTCCGGTTCTGCTGCTCGGGCACGGACGCGTGCGTGCTGCGTCCCTCCGCCAGCTCCGTGCGCAGGGCTGTGACCTGCTTACGCAGCCCGTGAGCAGCGTGCAGAGCGGCGGCGCCGACGGCCGTGGCAGCGGCGGTGGTCAGCAACAGGGCAAACGGCATGGCGCTCACTGACATACTCCCGGTTTCAATCGACACCCCCGACTTCCTACATCAGCTTGTCCTGTACCGATGTCTGCTGTCAGTGCATTACGTCACGAATTGGACAGGTCTTTGGGCCTGGTGTTTAGCCCTGTGGCTGGTGTGACCTGCAGAAACGACTCTCCCCCGGGACGCAGATCACATCCTGGGGGAGATTCGGTCACGATCGGAGCTCGGCTCGATTCAGCGCCGCCCCTGGGCTGCGGTCACTCGGGCGACCCCTACCCTCCGCTGCGGCTCAGCTCAGCCGCTCTGTGCCTGTGGTCGCGCTGAGCTTCGCCTGTGCTGCGGGCAGGTGCCGCCCTCGTTCCTCGGGCGACCCCTACCCTCCGCTACGGCTCAGCTCAGCCGCTCTGTGCCTGTGGTCGCGCTGAGCTTCGCCTGCGCTGCGGGCAGGTGCCGCCCTCGTTCCTCGGGCGACCCCTACCCTCCGCTGCGGCTCAGCTCAGCCGCTCGATGACCATGGCCATGCCCTGGCCGCCGCCCACGCACATCGTCTCCAGGCCGAACTGCTTGTCGTGGAACTGCAGGCTGTTGATCAGCGTGCCGGTGATGCGGGCGCCGGTCATGCCGAAGGGGTGGCCGACGGCGATGGCGCCACCGTTGACGTTGACCTTGTCCAGCGGCAGGCCGAGGTCGCGGTAGGAGGGGATGACCTGGGCGGCGAACGCCTCGTTGATCTCGGCCAGGTCGATGTCGTCGACGGTCAACCCGGCGCGCTTGAGCGCCTGCTTGCTGGCCTCGACGGGTCCGTAACCCATGATCTCGGGGGACAGGCCGGAGACGCCCGTCGAGACGATGCGGGCCAGCGGGGTCAGACCCAGCTCGCGCGCCTTGGTGTCGGACATGATCACCAGTGCGGCGGCGCCGTCGTTCAGCGGGCAGCAGTTGGCGGCGGTGACGAGCCCGTCGGGGCGGAACACCGGCTTAAGGCCCTGCACGCCCTCCAGGGTGACGCCGGCGCGGGGGCCGTCGTCCTTCGAGACGACCGTGCCGTCCGGCGTGGTCACGGGGGTGATCTCGCGCTCCCAGAAGCCGTTCTTGATGGCTTCCTCGGCGAGGTTCTGCGACCGGACGCCGAACTCGTCCATGTCCTGACGGGTGACGCCCTTGATCCGGGCCAGGTTCTCGGCGGTCTGCCCCATCGCGATGTACGCGTCCGGGACGAGGCCCTCCTCGCGCGGGTCGGTCCAGCTCGTGCCCTCCTGCTCGGCGCGGGCGGCGGTGCGCACCTCGGCGTCGGCGAAGAGCGGGTTGTGCGTGTCCGGCAGGCTGTCGGAGTTCCCCTTGGCGAAGCGGGACACCATCTCGACACCGGCGGAGATGAAGACGTCGCCCTCACCGGCCTTGATGGCGTGCAGCGCCATGCGGCTGGTCTGGAGCGAGGACGAGCAGTAGCGGGTGACCGTGCAGCCGGGGAGGTGGTCCATCCCCATCTGTACGGCGATGATGCGGCCCAGGTTGTTGCCCTGCTCGCCACCGGGAAGCCCGCAGCCGAGCATCAGGTCGTCGATGTCCTTCGGGTCCAGCTCGGGGACCTTGGCCAGCGCCGTCTGGATGATGGTCGCGGTCAGGTCGTCCGCGCGCAGGTCCTTGAGGGACCCCTTGAAGGCCCGGCCGATGGGCGAGCGGGCAGCAGAGACGATCACGGCTTCGGGCATCACGCGGCTCCATGAGGGCTGGAAGGCAGGAAGGCTGGACTGCCTTGGAAGTTACCCGGACGTATAGCTGAGGTCACCCAACATGCGATGTGATGCGGACCTCTTTTCTAAGCAACCGCTCAGTTTCCCGGATTGTTCCCGCGGCGGCGGGGTGTCGCGCTCAGGCCCGCCGCCACGTCGCCCCCGACCCGTGCCCCGGCATCGGCCCGCCGTCCGTGCCCGTCCCCGTGCCGTCGTGCGGCACCGGTTCCGTATGGGCGGGCAGGCGCCGGCGCCTGCGGTGCTTGAGCAGGGCCCAGGGCGCGCGTGCCCCCGTCACCTCGGTGCCCGCCTCACGCGCGGCACGGGAGGCGGCCTTGGCGACCGGCAGCATGCCCTCGCGGCGGGAACCGTCCAGGTGGTCGGACTCCGGCCACAGGCCGAGAGCCGCGCACAGGGTCGGCAGCATCGCCATCGAAGCGGTCGCGTACCCCTCGGCCGAGGGGTGGTAGTTGTCGGGACCGAAGAGCTCCCGGGGGTTCGCCTCGAACTCCGGACCGAGCAGGTCGCCCAGCGAGACGGTCCGCCCGCCCTGTTCCACCGCGCCGATCGTCTGGGCCGCCGCCAGCTGCCGGCTCACCCGCCGGGCCAGCCACCGCAAGGGCTGGTAGACCGGCTCGATCGTGCCCAGGTCCGGGCAGGTGCCCACGACGACCTCCGCACCCGCCGTGCGCAGCCTCCGTACGGCCGTGCTGAGACAGCGCACCGACTGTGTCGCCGGCATCCGGTGGGTCACGTCGTTCGCGCCGATCATGATCGCGCAGACGTCCGGCACCCCTGACGGATCGGCCAGCACCAGGGAGACCTGCCGCTCCAGATCGTCCGACCGGGCCCCCGGCAGGGCCACGTTCCGCAGATCCACCGGCCGTTCGGCCACCGCCGCCAGCCCGGACGCCAGCAGCGCCCCCGGGGTCTGGCCGGCTCTCCGTACGCCCTGGCCGGCCGCCGTCGAGTCGCCCAGCAGGACGAAGCGCAGCGGATCGGAGGGGCCGGCGAACGCCACCCCGTACCGCCCGTCCGCACTGGGCGGGACCGGGGCCTTACCCCCGCCGACCTGCCGCTTCGCCAGCTGTACCTCGGCCAGCACCAGCCCCACCGTCGCCGCGCCGATCAGCCCTACGCTGCCGCCCCCATAGGCCGCACCCGCTGCGATCCGCCGCGCCACCCTCGCTCTCGACACAGTCCGGTCCACCTCCTCCGTGCCGTACAGCCGTACACAGCACTACCTGCCCCGTGGAGGGCGTAGCTCAATCGCTCAGCCCAATCTCCTGCCCGTACGCATACTCTTGCCTGACCATTACGGAGATCCCGGAGTACACGGTGCAATTCCACGATTCGATGATCAGTCTTGTCGGCAACACCCCGCTGGTCAGGCTGCGCAATGTGTCGGCAGGCATTCAGGCGACGGTCCTGGCCAAGGTCGAGTACTTCAATCCCGGCGGATCGGTGAAGGACCGCATCGCGCTGCGCATGATCGAGGCCGCCGAGCAGAGCGGAGAGCTGAAGCCCGGTGGCACGATCGTGGAGCCGACCAGCGGCAACACGGGCGTGGGCCTGGCCATCGTCGCCCAGCAGAAGGGCTACAAGTGCGTCTTCGTCTGCCCGGACAAGGTGTCCACGGACAAGATCAACGTGCTGCGGGCCTACGGGGCGGAGGTCGTCGTCTGCCCGACTGCCGTCGATCCCGAGCACCCGGACTCGTACTACAACGTCTCCGACCGCCTGGTCAGGGAGACGCCGGGGGCCTGGAAGCCCGACCAGTACTCCAACCCCAACAACCCGCGCTCGCACTACGAGACCACGGGCCCGGAGCTCTGGGAGCAGACGGAGGGACGGATCACCCACTTCGTCGCGGGCGTCGGCACCGGCGGCACGATCACCGGTACGGGCCGCTACCTCAAGGAGATCAGCGAGAACCGCGTGCGGATCGTCGGCGCGGACCCGGAGGGCTCCGTCTACTCCGGCGGCTCGGGGCGCCCCTACCTCGTGGAGGGCGTCGGTGAGGACTTCTGGCCGAGCGCCTACGACCGTACGGTCACGGACGAGATCGTCGCGGTCTCGGACAAGGACTCCTTCCAGATGACCCGCCGCCTCGCCAAGGAGGAGGGCCTGCTCGTCGGCGGCTCCTGCGGCATGGCGGTCGTCGCGGCCCTGGAGGTCGCGAAGCGCCTCGGCCCGGAGGACGTGGTCGTCGTCCTGCTGCCGGACAGCGGCCGTGGCTACATGAGCAAGATCTTCAACGACGAGTGGATGGCCGACTACGGCTTCCTGGAGGACGCCGGGCCGTCCGCCCGGGTCGGCGCGGTGCTCGACTTCAAGGAGGGGCCGCTCCCCTCGCTCGTCCACATGCACCCGGAGGAGACGGTCGGCGAGGCCATCGACGTCCTCAGGGAGTACGGCGTCTCCCAGATGCCGATCGTGAAGCCGGGCGCGGGACACCCGGACGTGATGGCCGCCGAGGTCATCGGTTCCGTCGTGGAGCGTGAACTCCTGGACGCGCTGTTCACCCAGCGGGCCACGCTGTCCGACTCCCTGGAGAAGCACATGTCGGCCCCGCTGCCGCAGGTCGGCTCGGGGGAGCCCGTCGAGGACCTCATGGCCGTGCTCAGCGGTGCGGACGGTGCCGACGCGGCGATCGTCCTCGTCGAGGGCAAGCCCACGGGCGTCGTGAGCAGGCAGGACCTGCTGGCTTTCCTGGCGAAGGACGCGGCGCCCAAGCCGTAGCACCGGGGTTTCCCGGGTTCGCGGAAACGGTACGAGCGCGACACGTTGACGCAGCACCGGCTTAACACGGCTCCGGCACAGTAATGGGTGTCGGCAGGGAAACCCGCCGGCACCACATACGGCGACACGGACTACGGAGCGGCTCCCGGACCTCCACCGTCGCCAGGACGCGGCACCCGGCCCTGACCCGGGACCGCGTCCCTCGCGGGGACCGCCGTCGTCCCGCCCCCCGGGCGACCGGGGGTGCGGCGGTCCCCGCGATTATCTTTTCCCCGGCGGCGCCTCGGCGGTCCCCCGGCGGCCTCTCAGCGGTCCTGCGGCGGTCCCTCAGCCGTCCCAGTCGGGCGAGGTCCGCCGCCTGCCCCGGCCCCACGGCCACGCGCGGGCGGCGTGCACGGCGTTCACGCCGAAGATCCCCAGCCACGCCACGACGAGCCCCTCGATCCCGGCGTTCGCGACGCCGATCGCGGACAGGGGGATGGCCAGCACCAGCGAGACCACCCCGAAGCCGAACCGTTCACCGAAGGTGCCGACCGGCCTGACGGGCTGCGTGGTACCCCGGGCGGCCGCCATCCGCTGCTCGGCGAGCTGCCTCCTCGTCCGCTGGTCGTACGTGCCGGCGAGCCGCTGCTCGACCTTCTCCAGGAACGAGTCGATGAGTGCGGACTCGTACTCGGGCCCCAGCTCGCCGCGGGCCTGCAAGGTGGCGTCGAGCTCTCGCCTGAGCTCAGGGTCACGGGCTTCCATGCGTTTACGGTACGAACCCGGAGCCCCCGGGTCAGTGGGGCTAGCCCCCCGGTTTCGGCGGCCCGTCACACAGGGCGGGCCGTGCCCCGTCGGCGTAGCGTTGGTGCCGCAGGACGGGAGACGGGAGGCGCGCCCATGGCCACCACGACATCCTCCGCCCGGGCCATCCCCCGGACGTCCGGGACGCGGGCCCGCCTGGTCAACGAGGCCGAGCTCCGGGCCACGCTCTCCACGTTCCGTGAGCTCTCCGACGAGGACTGGCGGCGCCCGACCGCGTGTACCGGCTGGAACGTCCGGGACATGCTGGCGCACACCGTCGGCCAGTACGAGGAGGTGCCGCGCCCCTGGGTCGCCGTGCGCCGGATCCGGCGGGCCGCCCGGGCCCATCCGCACCTCGGCCGGCTGGACGGGCACAACGAGGCCCAGATCGAGGACAGGAAGGCCGTTCCGGGCCGCGAACTGATCGGGGCCCTCGCCCACTTCGCGCCCCAGGCCCTCATCGCCCTGCGCCGCATGCCCGCACCGCTCCGCCGCAGGGTGAGACTGAGCTTCCTCTATCCGGAGGCCAAGGCGCTGCCCGACGACTCGCTGGACTATCTCGGCAACGTCCTCGTGGCCCGTGACACCTGGATGCACCGGGTGGACCTCTGCGGCGCCATCGGGGCCGAGCCGGTCCTCGACGGACACGACCGGGAGATCGTGGACCAGGTGGTGCTCGACCTGGCCCTCGCCTGGACGGGCCCCGCCGTGGAGATCGACCTGACCGGGCCCGCGGGCGGACGCCGCCTGCTGGGCATCGGAACCCCGGCGGCGACCCTCCACGCCGACGCGGTCGACTTCGCCCGGCACGTGTCCGGGCGGCCGGTGCGCGGCCGCCTGGAGCTGGAGGGCGATCCCGGTGCGCGGGCAGCGCTGACGGCGGCCCGCGTCGTGTTCTGACCCCGGGCGGTGCGCGCGGCCCGGACGCTCAGCGGGAGGTCACCTCGGCCAGGAACGCCTCGGGCGTGACCGCGTACCCCAGGGCGTTGATGACCGGGACCGGGGTGCGGTCGATCAGCACCGTCGGGGTGGACCGGACGCCGCTCGTCCCGAAGGCGGCCGACACCTGCGCCGCCCAGGGCAGGTAGGTGCGCTCACGGACCTTCTGGCGGAAGGCGTCGGTGTGCAGTGCCTCGACCTCGTCGGCCAGCCGCAGCAGGTTGTCCCGGTCGGCGAAGGCGTCCACGTCCTCGCTGGGCTGATCGGCGTACAGCGCCCGCAGGTAGTGCATGAACGGCTTCTGCCCCTCGTCCGCGGCGGCTCCCAGCGCGGCCAGCGCCTCCATGGAGCCGCTGCCGCCCGCGGAGTCGTCGATGAACGTGCCGAAATGGTGGTCCACCGCGAATGCGCCCTCGTCCGCGGCCCGCTCCATCACGGCTCCGAGGTCGAGTTCCATGCGCTTGCAGTAGGGGCAGCGCAGGTCGGCGTAGACGCTCAGCACGTGCTCGGCCCCGGCATCGCCGTAGCGGACGATGACGCCGCCCGGCCCTCTCGTATTGGCTGGGATCATGACCCCAGGGTCGGCAGCGGAGGGCGGTCCCGCAATGCGAGCGGCCGGGCCGGGACTGTATATGGACATTCAGACCGCTTGCTGGCTGAATGGATTCCTCGGTGCCGGACCGGTGCGCCGGAACTCTGGAGGGGACAGCATGAGCGGGAGCAGCCCGGCTGCGCGGTTGCAGCGGCTCTTCGAGGGGCAGCGGCTCACGCCCACGCAGCGGCGGATCGCGCACTCCATGGTGCGGCGGGCGGCCGACGCCCCGTTCCTGTCGAGCGTGGAGCTCGCCGAACTGGCCGGGGTCAGCCAGCCGTCCGTCACCCGCTTCGCCGTCGCACTCGGCTTCGACGGGTACCCCGCGCTGCGCAAGCACCTCAGGGAGGTCACCCCGGAGGGGGCGGCCGACGGGGGCGGCGTGGAGGAGAGCTTCAACGAGTACCAGCAGGCGGTGCGCGCGGAGATCGAGAACCTGCGGCAGCTGGCCGAACTGCTCGCCGATCCGGCCCCCGTGGAGCGGGCGGGGCGGCTGCTCGCCGGGTCCAGGCCGCTGCTCGTGCTCGGGCTGCGGGCCGCCTCCTCGCAGGCCCGGGGTTTCGGGTACTTCGCCGCCAAGGTGCACCCGGACGTGCGGGTGCTCGACGAGGGCGGCAGCATGCTGCACGACCGTGTCGACGCGGCGGCGCGCGCGGGCGCGAGCGCGCTGATGTGCTTCGCGCTGCCCCGGCACCCGCGCGAGGTCGTGGACGCGCTGGCGTACGCCCGGGAGCGCGGGCTGGCCGTCGTCACCGTGGCCGACTCCGCGTTCGCACCGGTCGCCGCCCACAGTGATCTGCTGATTCCGGCGGCCGTGGGGACCGGGCTGGCCTTCGACACCGCGTGCGCCCCGATGCTGCTGGGGCGGGTGCTGCTGGAGGCCATGTGCGACGGGCTGCCCGAGGCTCAGGCCCGGCTGGAGGAGTTCGACGCGCGGGCCGCCGCGCGGGGGCTGTTCGTGGAGTAGCCGGAGCCCGGGACCGCCGGCTCCGCCGATTCTCAGACGTCGCTCATCTGTGCCCACTAATCTCCGCGACCGGAAGGTCCACAGGGGACGGCGGGAGAGGGGTACGGACGTGGGGCGCGGAGCGCAGTCGTTGGCGAGGGTGGCCGTGATCGTGAGGGCCGGCGCCGCGCCGTTGTGGTGGCCGGGGCTGCTGGCGGCGGCCGTCGGGGCGTTCGTCCCGGGGCTCACCGGCCGGCGGATCGGGCTGCTGGCGGGGGCCGCGCTGTTCCTGGTGGTCCTGGCCGCCGTGGCGTTCACGCGCACCGGCCGGTACGCGGATCTCGCGAAGGGCGCCACGCGGGCCGGGCGGGGCGACTTCCTCCAGGACCGGGACGTGACCGTGCGGAACCGGCGGCGCGGCTGCCGCTGGTGGGTGGCCGGTGCGTTCCTGGTGGCGGTCGCGAGCGCGTACGTGCTGCCCGGTGCGGGCGGGCTCGTGATGGCCGGGGCCGGGGCCGGGCTCTGGCTGAAGGCCGTACGGATCGGGCAGCGGGAGCGGCGGGACGACGTCCTGTACTGGGTGCGCACCGACTGGGTGGAGCGCGGACGGCCCACGGGCAGGCGCGTGAAGGCCTACCGGACGACCGGGTCCGTGGCGGGGGACGCCGCACCCGGTGGGGCGCGGCGTCGCCGCCGGTGAGAGAGCCGGGTCAGACCTCCAGCTCCGCCTCGATCTTCCGCAGCTGGTGGCGCGCCATCGCGAGGTTGGCCCGGCCGCCGTCCAGCACGAGGTAGAGGAAGAGGCCGTTGCTGCCACGGGTCTTGAGCAGCCGGATCAGGTGGTACTGGGTGCCGAGGGTGATCAGGATGTCCTCGATCTCGTCCTTGATGCCCAGGTGCTCCATCGTCCGGAGCTTCGCCCGGACCACGTCGGTGTTGCCAGCCGCGGCGACCTCCAGGTTGAAGTCCTTGCCACCGCCGAGGGTGCCCAGGGCCATGCCGCTGGTGTAGTCGACGAGGGCGACACCGAGGGTCCCCTCGATCGACGCCATCGCATCCTTCAGTGACGCTTCGGTGTTGGCCATAGTGCTCGTTTCCTTTCCCTGGCCGGCCCGGTGGCCGGTCCGTTGCTTGGTGGTGCGCTGTCCGTCCGTGGCGCGTGCGTGACGGGCCGCGGCGGGTGTCACGTGGAATCCGGTGCGACGGTGCGGCGGGGCAGGGCCCGCGACTGCTGCGGACGTGGAGGCGGCACGGGGCGGTCGGGCCGGTCCTGGGAGGCGTCGACCAGTTCGCCGATGCGTGCCCCGGCGCGGCGGCCCTCCAGGTGGAGACGGCCGACGTTGATGCGGTCCTCGGCCAGCAGGGTGAGGACGGCGGAGGAGCCCGCCGCGTAGGTGGCGATGTAGCCGCTCTCGCCACGGATCAGGAGTTCGCGGAAGCCGCCGCGTCCGGTGGCGTCGGTCATCCGGATCGAGACGCCGAGCGCGGCGGCGGTCAGCGCGGCGACGCCCTCGGCCTCGATGCCAGGGGTGTCCTGGGCGACGACCAGGCCGTCCGCACTGGCGGCCAGCGCGCCGGTCAGGAGGGGCACCCGGGCGCGTAACCGCTGGAGCTCGTCGAGGACGTCCTGCACCTCTGCCTCGGGCACCATCAGCTGTCTCCTCCCGGCACGCTGTCTGAGCGCGCGTATCACAAGGCCTCCAATGCGTCTCTGAGCCGGCGCAACAGGGCGACGTCGGGGTCGTTCGTGACCTCGGGCAGCGTGATGCGTCCGGGCCCGGACGCCGGTGCGGAGCCCTCTGCGGCGGGGCGGACCGCTTCGACCAGTCCGGCGGCCGCGAGCCGGCGCAGGTCGACCAGGATGTGGAAGGCGGAACGGCCCAGCTCCCGGGCGATGTCCGTGGCCGTGCGCTCGCCGTTCACCAGGGCGAGGACGCGGCGCTGGCGTGGCGGGACCGGGGCGTCCACGGGATGGGCCGTGGGGGAGAGCGGTGCGCTGTCGGTGAGCGCGTCCGGCCAGATCCGGTCCAGGAGTTCCCGGCGCCGGAGCGTCTCGCGCTGCACGGCGTGCACGGGCACGGGGCGGACGGGGCCGATCCAGTGGGAGACGCCGTAGCGGAAACGGGCGGGCGTGTGTGTGGGTGCCAGGGCGAAGAACGCCGCGTCGTACAGGGCGCCCAGATGGCAGAGCTCCAGCGCGCCGCCGGGGACCTTGCCGCTGTCCACGAGGTAGCGGCCCACCCGCTGTCCGGCACCCGCCTGGGCGACCGCGTCCCACCAGCCCTCGGAGCGCAGGGCCCCGCCCGTGGTGAGCAGGACGTCGATCCCGGGGGTCGCGGGGCTCTCCGCGTGGACGACCTGGCCGTCGGCGAGGTAGAGGGTGCCGCGGTCGCGCATCAGCGCGCCGGTGGCGCGCTCCGCCTCCAGCCGCTGCAGCATCGGGGAGGGCGCGGCCTGTTCGGCTGCGCCGGGCCGGACGGCGGCGGTGGGTCTCATGCCAGGACCAGCCGCTCCGCTATCTCGCCGAGCCGCATGCGTGCCAGGGCGAGGTTGCCCTCCGCGCGGTCCAGCCAGAGGTGGAGGAAGACGCTGCTGTCGAAGGCCGTCTCGACGAAACGGAGGATGTGGTAGCCGGGGGCGGTGGTGACGATGACGTCCTCGACGGCGGGGGCGGGCGGCCCCGGTAAGCCGGCGGGCACCTCCGTCTGGGCGAAGACCGGCTGTTCGGCGGCCATCCTCGCCACCTCGGCCGTCTCGGCGGCCGTGGCCTCGTGGTCACCGTTGGGCGACTCGCCGATGGTGCCGAGCGCGAGACCGCTCGTCCAGTCGACCACCGCGGCGCCCCGGGCACCGGGCAGCCTCATGACTTCGATCAGGCACTCGTCGATCCCGGGCAACGCGGACTCCCTCCCGACGTGGCGTACGGATGTAATGGAGAGGCTACGCAACGTGTGTGCGGCTGGTGGGAGTTCTGGCATTTTCCACGGGTACATGCGGCGGGCCGTGTAAGGGACGCGCGACAGCCGGCCGGAACGGGCCCGGCCGGCCAGGATCAGGGAGGTGATCGCGCCCGGTACGGGCAGCGCCGTCGGCGTACGGAAGTGCCGGTGTCCACCCGGTCCTTGCGGTGCTGACGTCAGGCCCGCCCCGGGGAGACGGGACCTCCCTGTTGACTAGGAGTATTCAGGCGGCCAGGATGTGAATAAGAGAGTCACATTCGCGAGGAGGCATCGCCATGTCAGGACCCCGCCCCGTACGGGCACCGCGCGGTACGGAACTGAGCGCCCTGGGATGGCAGCAGGAAGCCGCCCTCCGCATGCTGCAGAACAACCTCGACCCCGAGGTCGCCGAACACCCCGACAAGCTCGTCGTCTACGGCGGCACGGGCAAGGCGGCCCGCGACTGGCGGTCCTTCGACGCCATGGTCCGTACGCTGCGGACGCTCAAGCAGGACGAGACGATGCTCGTCCAGTCCGGGCGGCCGGTCGGTGTCATGCAGACCCACGAATGGGCGCCGCGCGTCCTGATCGCAAACTCCAACCTGGTCGGCGACTGGGCCAACTGGGAGGAGTTCCGCCGTCTGGAGGCCCTCGGGCTCACCATGTACGGCCAGATGACCGCCGGGTCCTGGATCTACATCGGGACGCAGGGCATCCTCCAGGGCACCTACGAGACGTTCGCCGCGGTCGCCGCGAAGAAGTTCGGCGGCACCCTGGCCGGCACGATCACCCTCACCGCCGGTCTCGGCGGCATGGGCGGAGCCCAGCCCCTCGCGGTGACGATGAACGACGGCGTCGCGATCTGTATCGACGTCGACCCGCGCGCCATCGAGCGCCGCATCGAGCACAAGTACCTGGATGTGAGGGCCGACTCCCTGGAGCACGCGCTCCAGCTGGCGGTGGAGGCGCGCGACGCCCGTCGTCCCCTCTCCATCGGCCTGCTCGGCAACGCGGCGGAGCTCCTTCCGCGCATGCTCGCCGAGGGCGCCCCCATCGACATCGTGACCGACCAGACCTCTGCCCACGACCCGCTCGCCTACCTCCCCGTCGGCGTCGACCTCGACGACATGGCCTCGTACGCGGCGAAGGACCCGGCGGGCTTCACCACCCGCGCGCGTGACTCGATGGCCAGGCACGTCGAGGCCATGGTCGGCTTCATGGACGCCGGCGCGGAGGTCTTCGACTACGGCAACTCGATCCGGGGCGAGGCCCAGCTCGCCGGTTACGCGCGCGCGTTCGACTTCCTCGGCTTCGTGCCCGCCTACATCCGGCCGCTCTTCTGCGAGGGCAAGGGCCCCTTCCGCTGGGCCGCGCTCTCGGGCGAGGCCTCGGACATCCACAAGACGGACAAGGCGCTTCTGGACCTCTTCCCGGAGAACGAGTCGCTGCACCGCTGGATCAAGATGGCCGGGGAGCGGGTCCACTTCCAGGGCCTGCCCGCGCGCATCTGCTGGCTCGGCCAGGGCGAGCGCGACAAGGCGGGCGACATGTTCAACGACATGGTCGGCGACGGCACCCTCGCCGCCCCGCTCGCGATCGGCCGAGACCACCTGGACTGCGGTTCGGTGGCATCCCCCTACCGAGAGACGGAGGCCATGCTCGACGGCTCCGACGCGATCGCCGACTGGCCGCTCCTGAACGCCATGGTGAACGTCGCCTCCGGCGCCTCCTGGGTCTCCATCCACCACGGCGGCGGCGTCGGCATGGGGCGCTCCCTCCACGCGGGCCAGGTCTCGGTCGCCGACGGCACGAAGCTGGCCGGCGAGAAGATCCGCCGCGTCCTCACCAACGACCCGGGCATGGGCGTCATCCGGCACGTGGACGCGGGCTACGACATCGCGGAGTCGGTGGCGGACGAGCGCGGCGTGCGCATCCCGATGCGCGAGGAAGGCACCGCGTGAGCGACACCTTCCACGCCATGTGGCGCTCGCTGCGGCCCATCGGCCGCAGCGACGCCTCCGGCGGCTACCGCCGCTACGCCTGGACCGGCGCCGACGCCGAGTGCCGCCTGTGGTTCCAGGCGCAGGCCGAGGCGCGCGGCCTCGACCACGAGATCGACCGCAACGGCAACCAGTGGGCCTGGCTCGGCGACCCGCTCGCCGGGGACGCCGTCGTCACCGGGTCCCACCTCGACTCCGTGCCCGACGGGGGCGCCTTCGACGGCCCCCTCGGTGTGGTGTCCTCCTTCGCCGCACTGGACGAACTCCGCCGCAGGGGAGCGGTGTTCACCAGGCCCTTCGCCATCACCAACTTCGGTGACGAGGAGGGGGCCCGCTTCGGGCTGGCCTGCGTCGGCTCCCGGCTCGCCGCCGGACAGCTGACCGTCGAGCACGCGCACCGGCTCCGTGACGGTGACGGCGTCTCGCTCCCGCAGGCCATGGAGGCCGCGGGCCACGACCCCGACGCCATCGGGCCCGATCCCGAACGCCTCGCCCGGATCGGCGCGTTCGTCGAGCTCCATGTGGAGCAGGGGCGTGCCCTGGACCTGAGCGGGGACCCGGTCGGGATCGCCTCGGCCATCTGGCCGCACGGCCGCTGGCGGTTCGACTTCCGGGGCGAGGCCAACCACGCCGGCACGACACGCCTCGCCGACCGGCGGGACCCGATGCTCACGTACGCCGAGACCGTGCTCGCGGCCCGGCGCGAGGCCGAGCTCGCCGGAGGTCTCGCGACCTTCGGCAAGATCGCCGTCGAGCCGAACGGGGTCAACGCGATCCCCTCCCTCGTGCGGGGCTGGCTCGACTCGCGCGCCGCCGACCAGGCCACTCTCGACGCCGTCGTGAGCGGCGTCGAGCGGGCCGCGCGGGAGCACGCCGAGCGGGCCGGGATCGATCTCGACGTCGTACGCGAGTCGTTCACGCCGGTGGTGGACTTCCAGCACGCGCTCCGGGACGAGATCGGCCGGGTGCTGGAGAAGCGCGGCCCGGACGGCGGCGGGCGCGCCGTCCCCGTGCTCGGTACGGGGGCGGGACACGACGCGGGTATTTTGTCCGCTTCCGTGCCGACCGCCATGCTGTTCGTACGGAACCCCACCGGGATCTCGCACTCACCCGCCGAGCACGCCGCCGAGGACGACTGCGTGGCCGGGGTGAGGGCACTCGCCGACGTACTGGAAGGTCTCGCGTGCAGCTGACAACGCAACCGACGGGCACACCGGTCACCGCGACGTACTGGATGTCGCACGCCTGGCTCGGAACCCATGTCGAGCCGGGCGTCCTCCTGGACGTGGCCGGCGGGCGCATCGCCGGCGTCCGGACGGGCATCGACGCACCGCCGCCCGGAGCCGTCGTGCTCGACGGGCTGACCGTCCCGGGACTGGCCAACACCCACTCGCACGCCTTCCACCGCGCGCTGCGCTCCACCGTCCAGGTGGGGTCCGGCACCTTCTGGACCTGGCGCGAGCTGATGTACCGGACCGCCTCCCGCCTCACCCCCGACACCTACTACGACCTGGCCCGTGCCACGTACGCCGAGATGGCGCTGGCCGGGATCACCGCGGTGGGTGAGTTCCACTACGTGCACCACACGCCCGGAGGCACGCCCTACGACAACCCGAACGCCATGGGCGAGGCGCTCATCGCGGCCGCGGCCGAGGCCGGAATCCGCATCACCCTGCTCGACACCGCCTATCTGGCCGCCGGCTTCGGGGAGAAGCCGAGCCGGCACCAGCTGCGCTTCTCCGACACCACCGCCGACGCCTGGGCCGAGCGTGCCTCCCTCCTCAAGGGCGACGACGACCTGGTGGTGATCGGCGCCGCGATCCACTCCGTGCGCGCCGTCCCGGCCGGGCAGCTCTCCACCGTCGCGCGGTGGGCGCAGGAGCGGGCGGTCCCGCTCCATGTCCACCTCTCCGAGCAGACCGCGGAGAACGACGCCTGCCTCGCCGCCCACCGCCGCACCCCCACCCGGCTCCTCGCCGACCACGGGGTGCTCGGCCCGCACACCACCGGCATCCACAACACGCACCTCACGGCCGAGGACATCGAGCTGCTGGGCTCCTCCCGGACGGGCACCTGCATGTGCCCCACGACCGAACGCGACCTCGCCGACGGCATCGGCCCGGCCACCGCCCTCCAGGGCGCGGGCTCCCCCCTCTCGCTGGGCAGTGACAGCCACGCCGTGATCGACCTCTTCGAGGAGGCGCGGGCGATGGAGCTCAACGAACGTCTGCGCACCCATGTCCGGGGCCACTGGACGGCGGCAGCGCTGCTCAGGGCGGCTTCCGCGGAGGGCCACGCCGCGCTCGGCCGCCCGGACGCGGGCGTGCTCGAACCGGGCGCGCCCGCCGACCTCACCACCGTGGCGCTGGACTCCGTCAGGACAGCGGGGCCGGTGCCCCGGCTGGCAGCCGAAGCAGCCGTATTCGCCGCGACCGCCGCCGATGTGCGGCACACCGTGGTGGCGGGCCGGCACATCGTCCGGGACGGCCGGCACACACGGATCGACGACGTGCCCGGAGCGCTCGCCTCGGCCATCGCCGCCCTGTACGCCTGAGCGCACGGACGAGCCCCGCACCGTGAACCCCGGCCCCGAGCAGGCCCGAGCCGAAAGAAAGCTGTGCACGGATGACGACGACCGCCCTCACCCACATCGCGAACCTGGTCACCAACGACCCCTCCCTCGGTGACGGGACCCCCCTGGGCATGATCCGGGACGCGGCCGTCGTCATCGACGGCGACCGCATCGTCTGGACCGGTGAGTCCAGCAAAGCACCCGCCACCGACAACGCCGTCGACGCGGGCGGCCGTGCCGTGATCCCCGGCTTCGTCGACTCCCACTCCCACCTGGTGTTCGCCGGCGACCGCACCGCCGAGTTCAACGCCCGCATGTCAGGCCGCCCCTACTCCGCGGGCGGCATCCGCACGACCGTGGCCGCCACCCGCGCGGCCTCCGACGAGGAGCTCTCCGCCAACGTCGCGCGCTACCTCGCGGAGGCGCTCGGGCAGGGCACCACCACCTTCGAGACCAAGTCCGGCTACGGCCTCACCGTCGAGGACGAGGCGCGCGCCCTGCGGGTCGCCGCCCGCCACACCGACGAGGTCACCTTCCTCGGGGCCCACATCGTGTCCCCCGACTACGCCGACGATCCCGCCGGTTACGTCGGCCTCGTCACCGGCCCGATGCTGGACGCCTGCGCCCCGTACGCCCGTTGGATCGACGTCTTCTGCGAGCGTGGCGCCTTCGACGAGGACCAGGCGCGCACGATCCTCACCGCGGGGAAGGCCAGGGGCCTCCACCCCCGCGTCCACGCCAACCAGCTCGGCCACGGCCCCGGGGTGCGGCTCGCCGTCGAGCTGGACGCGGCGTCCGCCGACCACTGCACCCACCTCGACGACGCCGACCTCGACGCGCTCGGCCAGGGCTCCACCGTCGCCACCCTGCTCCCCGGCGCCGAGTTCTCCACCCGGGCGGCCTGGCCCGACGCCCGCCGCATCCTCGCGGCGGGCGCCACGGTCGCCCTGTCCACGGACTGCAACCCGGGCTCCTCGTTCACCTCCTCCATGCCGTTCTGCATCGCCCTCGCCGTACGGGACATGGGCATGACCCCCGACGAAGCGGTCTGGTCGGCCACCGCCGGAGGCGCCGCCGCCCTGCGCCGCACCGACATCGGCCGCATCACCCCCGGCGCCCGCGCCGACCTCGTGATGCTGGACGCGCCGAGCCACGTCCACCTGGCCTACCGGCCGGGAGTCCCGCTGGTGGGCGCCGTATGGCGGCGGGGGGAGCGGGTCGTGTGACGTCCCAGGGACGGCGTGGGCGATTTTCACCGGTCGGTCACAGGTTGTCGCGGCTGTCTACCGCCGAGTGACCGCGCCCGGTACCGTTTCGGGCAGCGTGGCTCAGGGGGGTAGGACCGGGGGGTCTTGGTGAGCGGCAGGCGCATACGTGTGGTCAGGCCCGGAGATCTGGGCGCGGGGGACATCGAGAGCTGGCGGGAGCTCCGGGCCAAGTCCGGCGCCCCGGCCCATCCGTTCATGGAACCGGAGTTCGCCCTCGCCGTCGGCCGGGTCCGGCCGCGCGCGCGGGTGGCGATGATCAGCGAGGAATCCGGGGGACCGGCCGGGTTCCTCCCCTTCGAGCGGGGACGGTTCGGCCGCGGCCGGGCCATCGGCTTCGGGGTCTCCGACGTCCAGGGCGCCGTGCTGCGTCCCGGTCTTGCGCTGGACGCGAGGGAGCTGCTGCGGGCCTGCGGGCTCTCCGCGTGGGAGTTCGACAACCTCGGGGAGGGCCAGGGCCTCTTCGAGCCGGACGCCGCCCGCTCGTACGCCTCGTACGTCATCGATGTCGGCGACGGTTACGAGAGCTACGAGCAGGTCCTGCGGGCGCAGTCGCCGAAGTTCCTCAGGACCACCCTGGCCAAGGAGCGCAAGCTCGGCCGCGACGCCGGGGAGGTGCGTTTCGTCCTCGACGAGCGGGATCCGGCGGCGCTGCGGACCCTGATGGAGTGGAAGTCCGCCCAGTACCGCAGGACCGGACGGCGCGACCGCTTCGCGAAGAGGTGGATCCGCGACCTGGCGGAGTTCCTCTTCCACACCCGGGCGCCCGGCTGTTCCGGCCTGCTCTCCGTCCTGTACGCGGGCGAACGGCCCGTCG
Source organism: Streptomyces sp. NPDC088746 (assembly GCF_044751065.1). Lineage (NCBI taxonomy): Bacteria > Bacillati > Actinomycetota > Actinomycetes > Kitasatosporales > Streptomycetaceae > Streptomyces > Streptomyces sp. NPDC088746. Next base: position 64,455 of record NZ_JBIVLA010000008.1, on the reverse strand, counting down.
CCGCCCACTTCGGGCTGCGCTCGCGCACGGTGCTCTCGTGCTGGTTCCCGGCGTACGACCCCGGGTTCGCGAAGTACTCGCCGGGCCTGATCCTGCATCTGCGGATGGCGCGGGCGGCTGCGGACGACGGCATCGGGATGCTCGACATGGGGCGCGGCGCGGCCGAGTACAAGGACGCCCTGAAGACCGGCGAACTCACGGTGTACGAGGGCGCCTCGGTCAGGCCGGGCGTGGGCGCGGCCCTCCAGTGGATCGGCCGCGAACCCTCCCGCCGCGCGCACGGCTTCGTACGGAACCGGCCACGGCTGGCCGGCCTGGCGCAGCGCGGCCTCGAACGGGCCGGCCGGCTGCGGGAACCGAAACGTCCATAGCGTCACGACCCGGGGGGACCGGATGCCGTACGGGAACGAACGGACGGGGAGCACGGAGCGGTTACCCGGCCTGGGCCGGCTCGGCGGCATGGCCGTCGCCGAGCTGGAGCTGGACGCGGCCGACGGCACGGGCGCCCGGATCGGGCCCGCGCCCGGCGGGCCGCCCCTGGGACCGCGGGACGGCGAGGAGCAGCGGATCTTCGCCCTCGTACGGCTGCGCGGCCGCCCCGTGGGCACGGTCGTCGGGCGCGTCCGGGCGGGCGACGATCCGGCCTCCGTCCTCGCCGAGCAGGCGGCGGACGAGATCGACCTGCCGGACTCCCCGGAGCGCCCTGGGGCCGGGGAGCTGCCCAGGGCCACGGTCGTCGTCGCGACCCGGGAGCGCCCCGCGCAGCTCGCCCGCGCCCTCGATTCGCTGCTCGCCCAGGACCATCCGGACTTCGAGATCGTGGTCGTCGACAACGCCCCGGCCACGGACGCCACCCGTGAGCTCATCACCTCCGCTTACGCCGGCCGGGGGGTGGGCTACGCCTGTGAGCCGGTCCCCGGCCTGGCAGCCGCGCACAACAGAGGGGTTCTCCTCGCGAAGGCGGACGTCGTCGCCTTCACCGACGACGACGTCATCGCCGACCCGCACTGGCTCAGTGCCCTCACCCGGCCCTTCGGCGAGGACCCCGGGCCGGCCTGCGCCACGGGCCTCATCCTGCCGGCCCGGCTCAGCACCCCGGCGCAGATCCTGCTGGAGAGCCACGGCGGATTCGCCAAGGGATTCACCGCGCGTCGCTACGACCCCGCGCACCCGCCCGCCGACGAGCCGCTCTTCCCGTTCACGGCCGGGCGCTTCGGCTCGGGCGCCAACATGGCCTTCCGCACCGAGGCGCTGAAAGCCGTCGGCGGTTTCGACCCCGCCACCGGGACCGGCACCGCGGCCAAGGGCGGCGACGACCTCTACGCGTTCGTACGGCTCCTCGCCGAGGGGTACCCGCTGCACTACACGCCCGACGCGATCGTCTGGCACCACCACCGGGAGCGCTGGGAGGACCTGTGCGGGCAGGCGTACGGCTACGGCGCCGGGCTCACCGCCTGTCTCACCGCGCTGCTGGTCCGCAGGCCCGCCCTGCTGCCGTCCCTCCTGGCCCGGCTGCCGCGCGGCCTCGCCCACGCCCGGGCGATGACGGCGCCCCGTGCCACCGGCGCTGCGGGAAGCGGCGTTCCCGGCGCGCACGGCGCGTACACCTACCCGTGGCCCCGACATCTGTCCCGGCTGGAGCGCAGAGGCATGCTGTACGGCCCCTTCGGATACGTACGCGCGAGGCTCGCCGTCCGTGGCGGATCGCGTCCCCGGGAGACGAGATGAGGACGCGCGGACCCGGACGGCCCGGCCCCTCCCGGATACCCGTGCTGCTGTACCACGCGGTGATGGACGACCCCCCGGGGTGGATCGCCGAATTCACGGTCGCACCGGGGAAGTTCGCCGCCCAGCTGGACGCGATCCGTGCCAGCGGCCGCACACCGGTCCCGGTGGGTGCGCTCGTCGCCCATCTCGCGGGGCGTGAGCCGCTGCCGGACCGGCCGGTCGTCCTGACCTTCGACGACGGTTTCGCCGACCTGCCGGGGCCGACCGCGGAGGCGCTCGCCGGACGGTCGATGCCGGCCACCGCGTACCTCACGACGGGCGCGCTGACGCGGTCCGGCGGGGGCAGCCTGCTGCCGCCCGCGCCGATGATGAGCCTGGCCCAGGCGCCCCTGCTGGAGCAGTACGGCATGGAGGTGGGCGGGCACACCGTCACCCACGCCCAGCTGGACACCCTGCCCGCCGCGGCCCTGCGCTCGGAACTCGTCGACTCCAGGAAGGTGCTGGAGGACGTCCTGGGCCACGAGGTGGCCCATCTCGCCTATCCGCACGGCTACAACAGCGTGCGCGTGCGCCGTGCCGCCCGCGCCGCCGGTTACGAGAGCGCGGTGGCCGTGCGGCACGCGCTGAGCTCCGGCCGGGACGAGCCGTACCGGATCGCACGGCTGATCCTGCGGCGGAGCCACACCGTGCGGGACGTCGAGCGCTGGATGGCGGGCGAGGGCGCGCGCGTGGCGCCGTTCCCGGACTCGCTGCCGACGGTGGGCTGGCGGTGGTACCGGCGGGGGCGGGCCGCCGTGCGGGGGCCGGAGTTCGCGGGGTGACGTGAGGACTGCGGAGAAAGGGACGAGAGCGCCACAAAGGCGAAGCACCTTCCTATACTTCGCTCAAGGGGACAGCGGCGTGACGGCCGCGACCACATCCGTGGGGGGAGTCGCACCGTGCCACAGCATGTGCCCGCGCCGGTCGAGGGGGACACAGCGGGGATCGCCGAGCCGGGGCCTCCCTCCGGACGGTCGAACGACGCCGCCCCCGAGGCGGGGTCGCGCGGTCTCCCCGACGCGCTGAGACCCTGGACGGTCCTCACCTGGCTGCCGTTACTCCTGGCAGCAGGCCTCTGGACCGCCTCGCTGCCGCACATCGGATTCCGCTCGATGGGCGAGTACGGGCTCCTGGACCGGCTGCCCGTCATCTACTACCTCTCCCTGCTCCTCCTGACCGCGGGCTTCCTGGTCAGCCTCCGCCGCGCGGGCACCGCCCCGTGGTGGCCCGCGCTGTACTGCGCCGGACTGCTGATGGCCCTCAAGGGCGTCCCCGCCGTCCTGTACGACTCGGAGCGCTACCCCTGGGCGTCCAAGCACGACGCGGTCATCAACCACCTGCTGGCCAACGGCGAACTGCGCCCGGACGAGGGCCTGTCCGGCAACATGTCCGCGTACGACCAGTGGCCCGGCTTCTTCACGCTCAACGGCGGGCTCGTCCGCGCCTTCGGGGCCGACAGCGCCGCCGCCTACCTGAACTGGGCGCCCGTCGTCCTCGGCCTGCTGATGATGCCGGTCCTGATCCTGGTCTACCGCACGTTCAGCGAGGACTGGCGCCTCGTGTGGACCGCCGTCTGGATCTTCCAGCTCGCCAACTGGGTGGGCCAGGACTACCTCGCCCCGCAGGGCCTCGCCTTCCTCCTCCACCTCGCCGTACTCGCCGTCGTCGTACGGCACTTCGTGCGCCCCAGGTCCGCCGGGCGGCTGCGCTCGCGCGCCTGGCTCGACCCGGCCGCGGCGGCCGTCCCGCCGCCCACCGGCACCCGGCAGCGCGCGGTCTGCGTCCTGGTCCTGGTGCCCTTGATCGTGGCCGTCAACGCGGTGCACCAGCTGACCCCGGTGATGCTCTGCGTCACCCTGCTCGCGCTCAACCTCACCCGCCGCTACCGCAACCCCGGGCTCCTCGCCGTGGCCGGGCTTCTCATGCTGGCCTGGGACCTCACCATGGGCCGCCCCCTCTTCATGGAGACGCTGGGCACCCTGCGCGACTCCCTCGGCGAACTCACCCGGAACTCCCGTGCCGGATACGCCGGACAGCTCACCGGGGCCGGTCCCGAGCTCGCGGGGCGGGCCAACGTCCTGATGGTGCTGGCCGTCGCCGTCCTCGCCGGCGCGGCTCTCCTGCTGCGGCGCCGCCTGGTGCACAGCGCCCTGCCGCTGCTGCTGGCCTCGGCCGCGCCCGTCCCTCTGTTCGTGGTCAACGACTACGGCGGCGAAATGCTCTTCCGGGTCTATCTGTTCGCGCTCCCGGGCGCCGCGTTCTTCGCTGCCGCGGCGCTCGTCCCGGCCGCCGGGGGCACCGGGGCGCACCGGGTCCGGCCGGCCGTACGGAAGATCTGCGCCGTCGCGCTGCCGCTGTCACTGGTCGCGCTGCTCGCCGGCTTCATGCCGTCGTACTACGGCAAGGAGCAGATGAACTACACCCCGCCCGCCGAGACCGCGCTCGTCACCCGCACCATCGACCGGGCCCCCGAAGGCGCGCTGATCCTGGCCGCCACCGGCTCCTTCCCGCAGGCGCTGCACCGCTACGACCGGCTGGAGCACTGGTTCTTCGCCGAGCAGGAGCTCCCCGAGAACGTCGAGATGCTCAAGAACCCGGCGGGCTACCTCTCGACCCGCCTGCCGTCCGGCACCACGGCCTACGTCATCCTCACGCGCACCCAGGACATCTACACCGCGGGTGAGGGGCTGCTGCCGCCCGGCGGTTTCGACGCCCTGACCCGGGACCTCGCCGCCTCGCCGCTCTTCCACGTGGTCGAGCGGACCGGACACGGCGTCGTCCTGCGCTACGACAGCCCCTGAGACACGTCCCAGACCAGGAAGGCAGCCACGTGTCCGAGAACCGGCAACCGGCACTCCCCGCCCGGCAGACCCTGATCAGAGCCGCCCTGGCGCTCTCCGGGTGGGTGGCGCTCGCCGCGACCGCGCTGCCGGGGGGATCGCCCCTGCGCTGGGCCCCCGTGCTCCTCTTCGTCTGCCTCGGCCCCGGCCTCGCCCTGCTGTATCCGCACCCCGGACCGATCGGGCCGGGCGCCCGTCTCGAAGCCGCCGCGCTCGCCGCGCCCCTCGGACTCTCCGTGGCCGTCGTCGCGGCCACCGCGCTGTTCCTGGTGGAAGGGTTCTCGGGGACGGCGTTCCTGGTGGTCCTCGCCGCGTTCACCACCCTCGCCGCCGCCCTCCCGGGGCTTCCGCTGCCCGCGGCCACCCGGGGCGCCGTCGAGCGGGCCAGGCCGGCCCCCGCGAGGCGCCGGTGACCCGCCGCCGCGCACCGGAGGGCCGCCGCCCCCGTACGTACCTCGTGCTCACCCTGGTCGCCGTCGTGGCGCTGCTGACCGGACTCCTCGCCCGGTTCGGCACGTCCTCCTCCGGTGAGGACGACGAGCGGGTGCCCTCCGCCGGCGCCCTCCCGGCCGACGCCGCCACCGGCCCGGTGCCCGGCGGGACGTGCGCCCCCACCGCCACACTCGTCCCGCCGTGCGGGGCCTGGTGGGGCGCCTATGTGCCGTACGCCGAGAACGGTTCGCTCAAGGACGCGGTGTACGCGTTCGAGGAGAAGATCGGCCGGAAGCTCGACCTCCTGTACACGTACCACGACATGTCGAACACCGACCTCGACGGACAGCTCCTGACCCCCGACGAGCAGATCCTCGGCCGGGACAGGCTGCTCATGCTGGCCTGGGAGTCCACGGTGTGGCGTGAGCCCCACCACGCCAACTGGACCGAGGACCAGCTCGGCTGGGCGGACATCGCGTCGGGGAAGCACGACCGGGAGATCATCGACCCGCAGGCGCGCCGCATCGAGGCGTACGGGAAGCGGGTCTTCCTCTCCTTCGACCAGGAGGCCGACGCCCGGGTCGGCGACGCGGGCACGCCCGAGGAGTACGTCGCCGCCTACCGCCACCTCCACGACCGGTTCGAGGAGCTGGGTGTGGACAACGTGGTCTGGGTGTGGACGGTCTCCGGCTACCTCCCGTCGGGAAAGCTCTTCGAGCGGCTCTACCCGGGCGACGACTACGTCGACTGGATCGGCATGGACCAGTACAACTACTTCACCTGCCACGACACCACGGACTGGAAGGACTTCGACCGCAGCCAGCGGCCGACGTACGAGTGGCTGCGCACCCACATCAGCGCCGAGAAGCCGCTGATGTCCGCCGAGTTCGCCACGGTGCCCGATCCGGCGGACGAGGACCGCCAACGCGAGTGGTACGAGGAGATCCCGAAGGTGGCCAGGACCATGCCCGAGGCCAAGGCGCTGGTGCACTGGAACCGTGCGGTCCCGGGCAAGGGCTGTGACCTCACGGTCAACGAGGGCCCGGGCCTGGAGGGTTACCGCACGGCCGGGCAGGACGACTGGTTCAAGCAGCCGGTGCCCGGCCGCTGACCCACCCCCGGACGCCGAACGCCACCGCCGTCGCCGCGAACAGCCCCCAGAACACGGGCAGTCCGGCCGTGGCGAAGGCGTCCTGGGCGGCCCACCCGGCCACCGCGAGCACCCACACCGCGGCGGCCGTGACCCGCCAGTGGGCCCCGGCCGTCCGCAGCAGGACCGCGGCCAGCGCCAGGCACAGCAGCTGGAGGGCGAACGGCAGGGCCCGCAGCACCGCGTCCGGCGCGGCCGCTCCCGGCGCCCCGGCGAGGAAGCCGGCGAGCGTGCCGTGCCACTCCCGGGAGGCGGCGGGCGGCCGTAACCCGAGGAGGAGCGGGGCCGAGTGCAGGGCCGCCACGGTCACCAGCAGCGCGGCGCCCAGCAGCGCGGGCCGGGGGCGGTACAGCGTGACGGCCGCGGTGTAGGCGACGACCATGAGCACCCCTGCGGTCACCGTCACCGGCGGCAGCGCGTCGATCAGCTCCGCACCGGTCAGACGCGTACGCCCGGAGTGCGCCGCGCGGGAGAGCGGCACCCAGAACAGGCCGGCCGCGAGCACCAGCAGCGCCCAGAGCCACAGCGCCCCGCGTCGTCCCGGGCCCGCGTCCGCCCGCTGATCCGCTCCCCGCCGCTCCTGCGCCGCGAGCCGGGCCCAGCCCGTCCCGAACTCCTCGCCCCCCGGCGCCGCGGGCCGGGAGCCCCGTGGCGTGCGCCCGGTCAGGGCCGAGCGCAGTCCCAGGGCGGAGGCGGTGGCCACCGCGGTCATGGCGATCAGCATCGCCCAGCCGGCTCCGGCGATCCCCAGCGGGCCGAGCAGCACGGCCGCACTGCCGAGGACGAGGACGCACATCGCGCCCTGAAGGACGGCCAGAGCGCCGGTGCGGCCCTGCACCCGCAGTACCCCGATGTACAGCTCGACCACGACCCGGGGCAGGGCGGCCGCGGCCAGCAGCCTCAGGACCAGGGTGCCGTGGGCGGCGTAGTCGGAGCCGAAGGGGCTGAGGATCTGCGGGGCGAAGAGGATCAGGACGGCCACGACGGGCACCAGCAGGACCGCCATGCGGCGCAGCGCCCCGCGCACGCCCTCGGCCAGGTGGCCGGGGCTGTGCGAGGCGTGCGCGGTGAGCGAGGAGGCCATGTTGATGGCCATGAACTCCATGGTGCCGCCGACGGTGTAGGCGATGTAGAAGAAGCCGTTGTGCGCGGCGTCGAAGCGCACGGCCACCATCACCGGCAGCAGGTTGATCATGGCCAGGCTGAAGAGAGCACCGACGGAGTCGCCCGCCAGGAACCTGCCGATCTCGCGCATCCGGGGCGGCTCGCGGTCCCGGTCGGCGCCCGCCTGACGCGGGATCAGCCGGCGGAAGACCATCCAGCCGAGCGGCAGCACGGACAGGGCGATGGCCGCGGCCCAGGACACGAAGACGCCGAGGACGGGCAGCGCGGTCGCGAACGCGGCGAGGAGCAGCAGCTTCCCGACGGAGAACACGGCGTTGCCGACGGGCACCCAGACGGCTTTGCGCAGCCCGGTCAGCACCCCGTCCTGGAGGGTGAGGACCGCCCAGGCGACGCAGGATCCGGTGAAGACGAGCCCGGCGGACAGGGTGCCGAGCGGGGCGTACGAGTCGCCCCACAGGTCCAGCGTGAGCAGGAAGACCACGCAGGCCAGGGTGACGACGACGGAGCTGACCAGGTAGGTACGGGCGACCAGGGAGCCGGTGGCGCGTCCTGCGCGCGGCACGTAGCGGACGACGGCGCCGATCATCGTGGTCGCGGTGACCGAGGCGAGGAGCCGCATGGCGGCGATGGCGGCGGAGCCCTGGCCGACGGCCTCCTCGGTGTAGTAGCGGGCGGCGACCAGCCAGAAACCCAGGCCGAGAGCGGCGGAGACCCCGGTGGAGAGCATCAGGGCGTAGGCGTTGCGGAACATCGAGTCGCCGCTCGGGCCGCCGCTCTCCGTGGCCGGCGGGAGCGGCGCACCCGCCTCCGCCCGGCCGGCTCTCGCGGTGTCAGCCACCGGGCAGCTCTCCCGCCGGCCGGGCACCCGCCGCGGCCAGGATCTCGATGACGGGGCCTGCGCGCAGCGGGTCGACGGGCAGGGCGTGACGGGCGAACCAGGCCGCCCCGGCGGGGGCGGGCGACGGGTCGGTGAACGGTGTGCCCGCGTAGGTGTCGAGCGGCGGGTCGTAGAGATAGCCGACGGTGATGCGCCGGCGGGCGAGCGCGGCGACGGCCGCGTCCCGGTCGGCCACGAGCAACGGCACCCGGAACAGCGGCTGTACGGGGGCACCGGCGGGGACCGGAGGGGCCCAGCGGGTCGCGAGAAGGCGCTCGGTGCCCGTCCGGTGCGCGGCGAGCCGCTCGTCGAGGCCGGCGAGCAGACGGGCGACGCGCCGCAGCCGTAATCGTCCCGGGGCGATGCGGTAGTCGTGCAGGTCGACGCGGACCCAGGAGTGGAAGGCATCCAGCGAGGGCGCGGCGGCCAGGGCCTGTCGCAGCTCCGCGGGCCGCAACGGCATCCGGATCTCGTCGCGTTCCTGGAGCCCGAGAAGCCGCAGGGCCCACCAGGCGGCGGGCGCGAGCCGCAGCCCGCGTACGGCCGATTCCGCGTACGGGCGTACGGCGTAGGCGAGTTCGGCGGTGAGACGGGCCGGGTCGAGCAGGGCGTCGCGGGCCCGCTCCAGCGGGGCGCGCAGGGCCGGGTCGGCGACGGCGAGGAAGCCTCCGGCCTTCGCGCCGACGTGCTTGGAGAGGCTGAAGGCCGCCGCGTCCCCGAACGAGCCGACGGGTCTCCTGTCCGTGACGCTGCCGATGGCGTGCGCGGCGTCCTCGATCAGGGGGACACCGAGACGGTCGCAGCGCTCGCGCAGCCGCCCGGCCGGGTCCGGGTTCCCGTACGGATTGGTGGTGAGGACGGCCGAGAGACCGTCCCACACGGCGTCGGGCACGGCGTCCGCGTCGATCGAGCCGTCCGCCGCCGACAGCGGGGCCTGGACGGGCCGCAGGCCTGCGGCGAGGACGACGAAGAGGATGACGTCGTCGTTGACCGGGGACATCAGGATCCTGCCGCCGGGTTCGCACCAGTGACGGAGCGCCAGATAGAGGCCCAGCCGGCAGGACGGCACGTACAGGCATTCCCGCCCCAGCCGGACGCCCATCGCCGTTTCGACCGCCGCCACTGCTCCGCGGCCGGCAGGACCGCTCTCCCCATGAGCCATGTGTTCCCCCCAGAACCCCGCCCAATGTGGCCCAGTCCGTGGCACTTCGTCAACAATGCGGAAGGACCCGCCCCTCGGCCGGGGCAGGTCCTTCCGCGATGACGTACCGGTGGTGCGGGTGACGTCCGGTCACTCCTCCACGGTCAGGCCCTTCCTGAGCTTGACCAGGGTCCGGGAGAGGAGCCGGGACACGTGCATCTGAGAGATGCCGAGCTCCTCGCCGATCTCCGACTGCGTCATGTTGGAGACGAACCGCATGGAGAGGATCGTGCGGTCGCGCAGCGGGAGCGAGGCGATGAGCGGCTTGAGGGACTCGACGTACTCGATGCCCTCCAGGCCGTGGTCCTCGTAGCCGAGGCGGTCCGCGAGTGCGCCCTCGTTGCCGTCGGCCTGGTCGTCGGGCTTGGCGTCCAGCGAGCTCGCGGTGTACGCGTTGCTCGCGGCCATGCCCTCGACGACCTCGTCCCTGCCGATGCCGAGGCGGTCGGCGAGCTCGGCGACCGTGGGCGAGCGGTCCAGCTTCTGGGCCAGCTCGTCGCCCGCCTTGGCGAGGTCCAGCCGCAGCTCCTGCAGCCGGCGCGGGACGCGCACGGACCAGCTGGTGTCACGGAAGAAGCGCTTGATCTCGCCCACGATGGTGGGCATCGCGAACGTCGGGAACTCGACGCCCCTGCTGAGTTCGAAGCGGTCGATCGCCTTGATCAGGCCGATGGTGCCGACCTGGACGATGTCTTCCATCGGCTCGCTGCGGGTGCGGAACCGGGCGGCGGCGAACTTGACCAGGGCCAAGTTGAGTTCCACGAGGGTGTTGCGTACGTACGCGTACTCGTGGGTGCCCTCCTCGAGGGCTTCGAGCCGCGCGAAGAGCGTCTTGGAGAGAGCCCTGGCGTCCACGGCGCCGACCTCGGCGTAGGGCGGGATCTCGGGAAGTCCCTCGAGACCCTCGAACTCCTCGCCCGGGAGGTGGTCCTCGGCGGTCGGATCGGTGGTGGTGCTGGTGCTGTTCCGCGGGCCGGGTACGGCGCTCGCGACAGCGGAGTCGGAATCGGTCGGTCCCTGAGGACATGCCGACGTCGCGATGTGGGTACGCGATACGTCGAGCCGGGGTGACATGGTTCTCCTCCATCGTTCTCGGCATATGGCTGCCGATGCCCATACGTCTTCCTGCGGTGAAGCGGCGCCTCCGAAGCCGATCGAAATTACTGGTGCAGATGTCTCTTCTACCCTTACCCGTTTCCAGCCACGAGTTACAAGCGCCAAATCAGCCTGTATGTCCGGTTTGTTGAGTTCTTCGACTACCGTGTGGCGAGGGAAACGCGTAATGTTTTACGCACGTCGGCGGCAGCCACGACGAGGCCGCGTACACAGGGACGTGGGTAGTGACGGACGGCGAAGAGGGACAGTCAATGGACCGCGGGACGGTCGGCAGTGCGAACCGGGGTCGACTGAGTGTCGAGGTCCGGACCGAGGGGCGGAGCGAGGTCGTGACGCCGGTGGGTGAGCTCGATCACCACACCGCCGATCTGCTTCGGGAGCCCCTGGAAGGCGCGGTCGCGCAAGGGCGTACGCGCCTGGTGGTCGACTGTTCCGGGCTCGACTTCTGTGACTCCACCGGGCTCAATGTGCTGCTCGGTGCGCGTCTGAAGGCCGAGGCGGCCGGAGGAGGGGTCCACCTTGCCGGAATGCAGCCCGTGGTGGCTCGCGTCTTCGAGATCACGGGGGCTGAGGCGGTCTTCACCGTCCACGCCTCGCTCGAAGACGCTCTGAGCAGCTGACAACGGCGCCGCCGATGTCAGCCCCCGGCCTCGGGAGCCCCGTCTGTCGCGCGAGTCACGCTCACGGCGTAGGCGAAAAGGGTGTTGTCACCATTCGGCCGGGCAGGAGACATCCCGTCGGGGTCATGGAACCCGCACACTCTGTATCTGATCAGTTCTGTTCGATGGCAACACGGTGAATCGGTGAGGTGAAGCGCTGATGAGCACCACCCGGCAGCATCCGCCGGGCGGCCTCGGCCGCGAGCCGGACGGCACGGGCACCGCCTCTGCCGTACCCGCTGACCGGCAGTGGCGCACGCTCTCGCTGAGAGAGGCCAGCGGCATCGTGCCGATGGCCCGCGACTTCGCCCGGCAGGCACTCCACGACTGGGGCTGGCTCCCCGCGTCGGGAGCCGACCGCCGGGCGGCGGCCGAGGACGTCCTCCTGGTCGTCTCCGAGCTCGTCACGAACGCCTGCCTGCACGCGGACGGTCCCGAGGAGCTCCGCATCGCCTGCTCGCCCAAGATGCTCCGGGTCGAGGTCGTCGACACCGGGGCCGGGCAGCCAGCGCCGCGCACCCCGCACCGGGCAGGCCGGCCCGGCGGGCACGGCATGTTTATCGTGCAGCGGCTCTGCATGGACTGGGGCGTGACGCGCACGCCGGAGCAGCCGGGCAAGACCGTCTGGGCGGAGCTCGCCGCGCCCGCGTGACCCGTCCGCTCCCGTTGTACGACTCGGGCCCCGCACCGGATGGTGCGGGGCCCGAGTCGTACAGGAGCGGTCCGTGTCAGCGGACGTTGCCCATGAGCGTCTTGACCTTGCCGCGGTACATGAAGATCGCGACACCCGCGAGCACCGCGAGCGCGGCCTGGAGCGCCACCACCCCGTTGCCGTTGAGCTCGACCCCCGCGAGGGAGAGCAGGCCCGTGGTGCAGTCACCGGCGGTCACGGCCAGGAACCAGACACCCATCATCTGGCTGGCGTACTTGGCCGGGGCCATCTTCGTGGTGACCGAGAGCCCGACCGGGGAGAGCGTCAGCTCGCCGACGGTCTGCACGAAGTAGATCGCGACCAGCCACATCGCGGCGGCCTTGTGGCCGTCGCCCGCGATGGACAGGGGCGCCAGGAAGAGGAAGAACGACGCACCGACCAGCACCAGACCGGAGCTGAACTTCACGATCGTGCTGGGCTCCTTGCCCCGCCGGTTCAGCGCCAGCCAGAAGGCGGCGAAGACCGGAGCCAGCGCCATGATCAGGACCGGGTTGACCGACTGGTACCAGGAGACCGGGAAGTCCCAGCCGAGGACCGAGTTCTCCGCCGAGGAGTCGGCGAAGATCGCCAGGGTCGAACCGCCCTGGTCGTAGATCATCCAGAAGATGGCGGCGGCCACGAAGAACCAGATGTAGCCGGACATCTTCGCCTGTTCGGCCTGGTCGAGCTCCTTGTCGCGCTTGATGCGCGCCAGGACCACCACGGGGATGACGAGACCGGCGACCGTGATCGGGACCAGCAGCCAGTTCAGCGTGTAGACGCCGGTGACGACCGTGCCGATGTAGAAGACGGCCGCGATGCCCAGCCAGATCATCGACTTGCGCAGCGTGGAGGCGCGCTCGGCAGCGGAGAGCGGCTTCGGTACGACGTGGCTGCGCTCGTCCAGGTGGCGGGTGCCGAGCAGGAACTGGGCGACACCCAGTCCCATGCCGACGGCGGCCAGGGCGAAGCCCAGGTGCCAGTTGACGTTCTCGCCGACCGTGCCGATCACCAGCGGGGCGGCGAAGGCGCCCACGTTGATGCCCATGTAGAAGATCGTGAAGCCACCGTCACGGCGCGGGTCGTCCGGGCCGTCGTAGAGGTGGCCGACCATCGTCGAGATGTTCGCCTTCAGCAGACCGGAGCCGATCGCCACGAGGCCGAGGCCCGCGAAGAAGGTGCCTTCGGCGGGCAGCGCCAGCACCAGGTGGCCGAGCATGACGACGCCGCCCGCGATGGCGACGGTCTTGCGGGGACCCCAGACACGGTCGCCGATCCAGCCGCCGGGCATGGTGAGCAGGTACACCAGCGACAGGTAGACCGAGTAGATCGCCGTGGCCGTGGCGGGGTTCATGTGAAGCCCGTTGGGAGCGATCAGGTAGAGCGGGAGAAGGGCGCGCATGCCGTAGTAGCTGAAGCGCTCCCACATCTCCGTCATGAAGAGAGTGGCCAGGCCGCGGGGGTGGCCGAAGAAGGTCTTCTCCGAACCAGAAGTACTGGCCGAGTCCTTCGTCAGGCTGGACGCCATGGTCGATCCTTGCTGGTCGGGACGCGCTCGCCTCGTGAGCGGTACGCGCCCGGTGGGGGGTAGCCGGCACCGGACGGACACGCCCCACCCCCGACGCCTCGAGGGGATCCGATCCGGGCCACCGCTCCGCTGGGAGTCGGGTGACGGGATCGTGGGACAGACCGCTCCGGGATCCACGCCCGGCGCGCGTCCTCGCGCTCCGGGCCCGGCCCACAGGTCATTCACTGGTCGGGGCCGGCGGGAACCGGCCCGTACACAAAAGAGACCCTTGGCGCGAAACGCTGCCCAAAGGTCCTTCGGTGGTGCAACAGGCGTCGAGCCACCATACGACATGACACGCGGGGATATGGAAGGACTTGAGAGATGGATCACAGGTCTGTGTGGAACCACGGTCCCATATTCGAAGGAGGATGCCCGATTAGTGGCCCTGACCCGCAGGGCCTGCCCAGTGCCTCACCCCAGCGGGCCTGCGCGGACTACCATCACTGCATGACCCGTGTACTGCTCGCCGAGGACGACGCATCCATCTCGGAGCCACTGGCCCGCGCCCTGCGTCGTGAGGGTTACGAGGTCGAGGTCCGCGAGGACGGTCCGACCGCACTCGACGCCGGTCTCCAGGGAGGCGTCGACCTGGTCGTCCTCGACCTGGGGCTGCCCGGGATGGACGGACTGGAGGTCGCCAGGCGGCTGCGGGCCGACGGGCACGCCGTGCCGATCCTGGTGCTGACCGCCCGGGCCGACGAGGTCGACACGGTGGTCGGCCTGGACGCCGGCGCCGACGACTACGTCACCAAGCCCTTCCGCCTCGCCGAGCTCCTCGCCCGGGTCCGCGCCCTGCTGCGCCGCGGCGCCACCGAGCCCGCCCCGCAGCCCGCCACGCACGGCGTCAGGATCGACGTCGAGTCCCACCGGGCCTGGATGGGCGACGAGGAACTCCAGCTCACCGCCAAGGAGTTCGACCTGCTCCGGGTCCTCGTACGGGACGCGGGCCGGGTCGTCACCCGTGACCAGCTGATGCGCGAGGTCTGGGACACCACCTGGTGGTCCTCCACGAAGACCCTCGACATGCACATCTCGTGGCTCCGCAAGAAGCTCGGCGACGACGCGGCCAATCCGCGCTACATCGCCACCGTCCGGGGCGTCGGCTTCCGGTTCGAGAAGAGCTGACGTACAGAACAGTCATGCGCCGCCGACTGATCAACTCCACGCTCGCCGTGGTGCTCGTCGTGATCGCCGTCTTCGGCGTCTCCCTCGTCATCGTCGAGACCCGCACCATCAGCAACAGCGCCCAGGAAAGCGTCGACTCCGAGGCGTTCCGGCTGATCAGCGTCGTCGAGAGCCGGCTGCTCGGCGCCGAGCGGATCACCCCCCAGGTCCTCGCCGAGCAGGTGGACCCCAGCCGCTACGCCCGCGTCGAGATCCCCGGGCGCGCCGCCATCGAGGTCGGCGAGCGCCCCACGGACGGCAACGCCATCCGCAGCACGGAGACGGGGGAGCAGGGCGAGAAGGTCACCGTCGAGGAGGACCGCTCGGCCGTGACCCGTGAGGTCGGCCGGACCCTGCTGATCATCGGGGCGGTGGCGCTGCTCGCCATCATCTCCGCCGTACTCCTCGCCGTACGCCAGGCCGACCGGCTCACCTCCCCGCTCACCGACCTCGCCGAGACGGCCGAACGCCTCGGATCGGGCGACCCCCGGCCCCGCCACAAGCGGTACGGGGTCACGGAGCTGGACCGGGTCGCCGACGTCCTGGACTCCTCCGCGGAGCGGATCGCCCGGATGCTGACCGCGGAGCGGCGCCTCGCCGCGGACGCCTCGCACCAGCTCCGTACGCCGCTGACCGCCCTCTCCATGCGGATCGAGGAGATCTCCGTCACCGACGACCCGGACACGGTGAAGGAGGAGGCGAACATCGCGCTCACCCAGGTCGAGCGGCTCACCGACGTGGTGCAGCGGCTGCTGACCAACGCCCGGGACCCGCGCACCGGCTCCGCGGTCGTCTTCGACCTCGACGAGGTCGTCAAGCAGCAGATCGAGGAGTGGCGCCCGGCCTACCGCAGCGCCGGCCGGGCGGTCGTCTGCTCGGGCAAGCACGGTCTGGAGGCCGTCGGCACTCCCGGCGCCGTCGCCCAGGTGCTCGCCGCGCTGATCGAGAACTCGCTGATGCACGGTGGCGGCACGGTCGCGCTGCGTACCCGCGTCACCGGCAACCAGGTCGTCGTCGAGGTCACGGACGAGGGCCCCGGCGTCCCCGCCGATCTGGGGGCGCGGATCTTCGAGCGCACCATCAGCGGCCGGAACTCCACCGGGATCGGTCTGGCCGTGGCCCGGGACCTCGCCGAGGCCGACGGCGGACGGCTCGAACTGCTCCAGCAGCAGCCCCCGGTCTTCGCGCTCTTCCTCAGCCGGGTCGCGCCGGGCCGCAAGGAAGCCGTACGCCCGGTGCGCTGAGCGTCAGCGGGGCACGGGGCCCGGTGTCACCTCGTCGGAGGGCCTCCGCTGTTCCAGAAATCGTTCCGCGCTGAGCACGGCCTCCTTGGCGGGCAGCGCCCGGAACACCCAGGTGCGGTAGGACCAGAAGCGGAACAGCGTGGCGACCCCGATGCCGACGATCTTGAAGACGTTGCTCTGGACCGGGCTGTTCCAGCCGAAGCCGTACGTCGCCAGGTAGAGCACGCCCGTCTCGATCACGGCGCCGACGGCGCTGAAGAGCAGGAACAGCATCAGCTCCCGGGTGCGCCCGGTCTTGTCGCGGTCCCGGTAGGTCCAGTAACGGAAGCCCACGTAGTTGAAGAGGATGGCGACGACCGTCCCCATCAGCCCGGCCCGCACCACCGGGAAGTCCGTGGTGCGCCAGATCAGGTTCGAGACGACGATATTGACGACCAGCCCGAGTGCGCCGACCGCGCCGAACTTGGCGACCTCCCGGGCCAGCAGATCAAGCCGGGTCCGCAGTGCGCCCCGTTCGCTCATGGTGATCGCTCAGCCCCGTCCGGTCGGTTTCGTCAACCCGGCCATGCTAACCAGCCCTCCCGTGTGATGCCCGTGAGCCGGCCTCGCCCGCGTGACGAGGCCTCCTCACCGCGGACGCGGGGGCGGTGCGGGAGACGGTGGGGGGAGCCCTCGCACGGCCCGATACCCTGGACAGGTGACGTTCCCTGTAGTCGGCATGGTCGGCGGCGGTCAGCTCGCCCGTATGACCCACGAGGCGGGCATCCCCCTCGGCCTCAAATTCAAGCTCCTCAGTGACACGCCCCAGGACTCGGCCGCCCAGGTGGTGGGAGAGGTCGTCGTCGGCGACTACCGCGACCTGGAGACGCTGCGCGCCTTCGCGCGCGGCTGTGACGTGATCACCTTCGACCACGAGCACGTGCCGACCGAGCACCTGCGGGCCCTGGAGGCGGACGGCATTCCCGTACGCCCAGGCCCCGACGCTCTGGTGCACGCCCAGGACAAGGGGGTGATGCGCGCGAAGCTCACCGAGATCGGCGCGCCCTGCCCCCGCCACCGCATCGTCGCGGACGCGGCGGACGCCGCCGCCTTCGCCGAGGAGGTGGGGGGCTTCCCCGTCATCCTCAAGACGGTCCGCGGCGGATACGACGGCAAGGGCGTCTGGGTGGTCCGCTCCGAGGCGGACGCCGCCGAGCCCTTCCGGGCCGGTGTCCCCGTCCTCGCGGAGGAGAAGGTCGACTTCGTGCGGGAGCTGGCGGCCAACATCGTCCGCTCGCCGCACGGCCAGGCCGTCGCCTACCCGGTCGTCGAGTCCGTCCAGGTCGACGGGGTCTGCGACACCGTCATCGCCCCGGCGCCCGACCTGGACGAGCGCCTCGCGGGGGAGGCCCAGCAGCTCGCCCTGCGGATCGCCGCCGAGCTCGGAGTGGTGGGCCACCTCGCGGTGGAGCTCTTCGAGACGCGCGACGGTCACATCCTCGTGAACGAGCTCGCGATGCGCCCGCACAACTCCGGGCACTGGACCCAGGACGGCGCGGTCACCTCGCAGTTCGCCAACCATGTGCGGGCCGTCCTGGACCTCCCGCTCGGCGACCCCCGTCCCCGCGCCACCTGGACGGTCATGTGCAACGTCCTCGGCGGCGACTACCCGGACATGTACCAGGCGTATCTGCACTGCATGGCCCGCGACCCGCAGCTCAAGATCCACATGTACGGCAAGGACGTGAAGCCCGGCCGCAAGGTGGGCCACGTCAACACCTACGGCGACGATCTGGCGGACGTGCGGGAGCGCGCCCGGCACGCGGCCGACTACCTGCGAGGAACGATCACCGAATGACCGCACCAGGCTCCGCCCCCGTCGTCGGCATCGTCATGGGCTCGGACTCCGACTGGCCCGTGATGGAAGCGGCTGCCAAGGCCCTCGGCGAGTTCGAGATCCCCTACGAGGTCGACGTCGTCTCCGCCCACCGCATGCCGCACGAGATGATCGCGTACGGCGAGAGGGCCGCGGACCGCGGTCTCAAGGCCATCATCGCGGGGGCGGGCGGAGCGGCCCACCTGCCCGGGATGCTCGCCTCCGTCACCCCGCTGCCCGTGATCGGCGTACCGGTCCCGCTGAAGTACCTCGACGGCATGGACAGCCTGCTGTCCATCGTCCAGATGCCGGCCGGGGTCCCCGTCGCCACGGTCTCCGTCGGTGGCGCCCGCAACGCGGGCCTGCTCGCCGCCCGTATCCTCGCCGCCCACGACAGCGCGCTGCTGGAGCGGATGAAGGACTTCCAGCAGGAGCTCAAGGAGCAGGCGACGGAGAAGGGCAAGCGGCTGCGCGCCAAGACCCAGGGCGCGGACTCCTTCGGCTTCGGGAAGTAGGTCACCGATGGACCACCTGGACCGCGCCCGGCTGCTCCTCGCCGACCACCCCGTCGTCGACGGCCACAACGACCTCCCCTGGGCGCTGCGCGAGCAGGTCGGCTACGACCTCGACGCCCGCGACATCTCCCGGAACCAGACCGGCACCCTGCACACCGACATCCCGCGGCTGCGGGCCGGCGGCGTCGGCGCGCAGTTCTGGTCCGTCTACGTCCCGCCCGAGCTGGCGGGCGACGACGCGGTCAGCGCCACGCTGGAGCAGATCGACGTGGTCGGCGAGATGCTGGCCCGTTATCCGGACGACCTGCGGCGCGCCCTGACCGCGGACGACATGGAGAAGGCCCGCGCCGAGGGCCGTATCGCCTCCCTGATGGGCGCCGAGGGCGGCCACTCCATCAACAACTCCCTGGGGACCCTGCGCGCGCTGCACACACTCGGCGTCCGCTACATGACGCTCACGCACAACGACAACACCGACTGGGCGGACTCGGCGACCGACTCCCCGCGCGTCGGCGGCCTGTCGGAGTTCGGCCGTGAGGTCGTACGCGAGATGAACCGCGTCGGGATGGTGGTCGACCTCTCCCATGTGGCGGCCACCACGATGCGCGACGCGCTCGCCACCTCCGTCGCGCCGGTGATCTTCTCGCACTCCTCCGCCCGGGCGGTCTGCGACCACCCGCGCAACATCCCCGACGACGTGCTGCGGATGCTCGCGGCCAACGGCGGCGTGGCCATGGCGACCTTCGTACCGAAGTTCGTCCTGCCGGCGGCCGTCGAGTGGACGCTCGCCGCCGACCGCAACATGCGGGAGCACGGCCTGCACCACCTGGACACCACGCCGGCCGCCATGCGGATCCACGCGGACTTCGAAGCGCTCAACCCGCGCCCGATGGCCACCGTGGCGACCATCGCCGACCACCTCGACCACATGCGCGAGATCGCGGGCATCGACCACATCGGCATCGGCGGCGACTACGACGGCACGGCGTTCCTCCCGCTGGAGCTGGAGGACGTGTCGGGTTACCCGTACCTGATCGCCGAGCTGCTGAAGCGCGGCTGGTCGGACACCGACGTGGCCAAGCTGACGTGGCAGAACGCTGTGCGGGTCCTGCGCGACGCGGAGGCGGTGTCCCGCGAGCTGATCACCCGCGTGGGCCCGTCCCACGCGACGATCGACGAGCTGGACGGCCCGACGGGCTGAGCCGGTCCCCGGCGGACGAGGAGGCGGCGGCCCTGTGGCCGCCGCCTCTCAGCGTCTAGGCCTTCGGCCGGCCCATCGCGCGGTAGGTCCAGCCGGCCTCGCGCCACACCAGGGGGTCCAGCGCGTTACGGCCGTCCAGGATGATCCGGCGCCCCGCGGCCTCGCCCAGCGCCACCGCGTCCAGCTCCCGGAATTCGCGCCACTCCGTCAGGTGCAGCACCACGTCCGCTCCGCGCACCGCGTCCAGCGCCGTGTCCGCGTAGCCGAGCGTCGGGAAGAGCCGCCGGGCGTTCTCCATGCCCTTCGGGTCGAAGACGGTCACCTGGCCGCCCTGCAGGTGTATCTGCCCGGCGACGTTCAGGGCCGGCGAGTCGCGTACGTCGTCGGAGTCCGGCTTGAAGGTGGCGCCCAGCACCGCGACGCGCGTGCCCAGGAACGATCCCCCGCCCACGGCCTCGCGGGCCAGCTCGACCATGTGACCGCGCCGGCGCATGTTGATGGAGTCGACCTCCCGCAGGAAGGTGAGCGCCTGGTCGGCGCCCAGCTCCCCGGCGCGCGCCATGAAGGCCCGGATGTCCTTGGGGAGGCAGCCCCCGCCGAAGCCGATCCCGGCCCGCAGGAACTTCTTACCGATGCGCTCGTCGTGGCCGATCGCCTCGGCGAGCTTCACCACGTCGCCGTCGGCGGCCTCGCAGACCTCGGCCATCGCGTTGATGAACGAGATCTTGGTCGCGAGGAAGGAGTTGGCGGAGGTCTTCACCAGCTCGGCCGTCGGGAAGTCCGTCACCACGAAGGGCGAGCCCTCGGCGATCGGCCCGGCGTACACCTCGCGCAGTTGCTTCTCGGCCCGCTCGCTCTCGACACCGACGACGATACGGTCCGGGTGCAGCGTGTCCTTCACCGCGAAGCCCTCGCGCAGGAACTCCGGGTTCCATGCCAGCTCCGCGTCCGTACCCACCGGAGCCAGCTCGGCCAGCCGCGCCGACAGCCGGGCGGCGGAGCCCACCGGGACGGTGGACTTGCCCACGACCAGCGCGGGGCGGGTCAGCTGCGGGGCCAGCGACTCGAAGGCGCTGTCCACGTAGCTCATGTCACAGGCGTACTCGCCGTGCTTCTGGGGAGTGTTCACGCAGACGAAGTGCACATCGCCGAACGCGCCGATCTCCTCCCAGGAGGTGGTGAACCGCAGCCGCCCGGTGGACCCGGGGATGCCTGCCACGTGCTTCTGCAGGATCTCCTCGAGCCCCGGCTCGTACATCGGCACCCTGCCGGCCGAGAGCATCTCGATCTTCTCGGGCACGACATCGAGCCCGAGGACTTCGAAGCCCAGCTCCGCCATGGCCGCGGCATGGGTGGCGCCGAGGTAGCCGGTGCCGATCACGGTGATCCTGAGGGCCATGGGTGCTCCTGAACGATGCGGACAGAGGTGCGGAGCCGAGCATAACCGGGCGTGCGGAACGCCGTTTCCGGCCGCCTCCCGGGCTGTCTCCCCGGTTGTCGGCAAGCTCACGTACCCCGCCCGTATGCCTCCGCGCGGCAGCGCCACTAAAATCGTGTTACTTAACGGTAGTTAGCATCCTTGGGGAGTGAACGTCTTGGCGGGTTCGACCGATTTCGACCTGTACCGTCCGGCCGAGGAGCACGAGATGCTCCGTGAGACGATCCGCCTCCTCGCCGAGGCGAAGATCGCCCCGCACGCGGCCGCGGTGGACGAGGAGGCGCGCTTCCCGCACGAGGCGCTGAAGGCTCTGGTCGCCTCGGACCTGCACGCGGTCCACGTCCCGGAGGA
Source organism: Streptomyces sp. NPDC088746 (assembly GCF_044751065.1). Taxonomy (NCBI): domain Bacteria; kingdom Bacillati; phylum Actinomycetota; class Actinomycetes; order Kitasatosporales; family Streptomycetaceae; genus Streptomyces; species Streptomyces sp. NPDC088746. The sequence goes on along the minus strand of NZ_JBIVLA010000008.1, from coordinate 43,259 downwards.
GTACGGCGGCGCGGGCGCCGACGCGCTGGCCACGGTCATCGTGATCGAGGAGGTGGCCCGGGTCTGCGGGTCGTCCTCGCTGATCCCGGCCGTGAACAAGCTGGGCTCGCTGCCGGTGATCCTGTCCGGCTCCGAGGCCCTGAAGAAGAAGTACCTGGGCCCGCTCGCCAAGGGTGAGGCGATGTTCTCGTACGCCCTGTCCGAGCCGGACGCCGGCTCGGACGCGGCGGGCATGAAGACCAGGGCCGTGCGTGACGGTGACTTCTGGGTCCTCAACGGTGTGAAGCGCTGGATCACCAACGCGGGCGAGTCCGAGTACTACACCGTCATGGCCGTCACCGACCCGGAGAAGCGCTCCAAGGGCATCTCGGCGTTCGTCGTCGAGAAGTCCGACGAGGGCGTCTCCTTCGGCGCCCCGGAGAAGAAGCTCGGCATCAAGGGCTCCCCGACGCGCGAGGTCTACCTCGACAACGTCCGTATCCCCGCAGACCGCATGATCGGCGAGGAGGGCACCGGCTTCGCCACGGCGATGAAGACCCTGGACCACACCCGCATCACGATCGCGGCCCAGGCACTCGGCATCGCCCAGGGCGCCCTGGACTACGCCAAGGGCTACGTCCAGGAGCGCAAGCAGTTCGGCAAGCCGATCGGTGACTTCCAGGGCATCCAGTTCATGCTCGCCGACATGGCCATGAAGCTGGAGGCCGCCCGCCAGCTCACCTACGCGGCGGCCGCCAAGTCCGAGCGCCTCGACGGCGACCTCACCTTCTTCGGCGCCGCGGCCAAGTGCTTCGCCTCCGACGTCGCCATGGAGGTCACCACCGACGCGGTCCAGCTCCTCGGCGGCTACGGCTACACCCGTGACTACCCGGTGGAGCGCATGATGCGCGACGCGAAGATCACGCAGATCTACGAGGGCACGAACCAGGTCCAGCGCATCGTCATGGCCCGCAACCTGCCGTAACGGAAACGCGGGGCGCGCGGGCCCGGGCAGCACATGCTGCCCGGGCCCGCGCCGTCCGGACCGTCAGCGGCTCATCAGTGCGAAGACTCCCCAGCCGAGGTAGGCGCGCTGGTACCTCGTGTAGCGGGCGGGGCCGGTGGTGAGCTCGGCCCGTACCTCGTCGGCCAGCTCGTCATCGGGATGGGCGTCTAGCCAGCGGCGGAGGTTGAGCCACTGCGCCGCCTGGTAGCGGTCCCAGCTGTCCTGATCGGCCAGCACCATCTCCACGACGTCGTAGCCGAGCTCACCGAACTGCTCGACGAGCTCCGGCAGTCCCAGGAAGTCGTCCTTGCCGCCCGCGTGGCAGGCCTCGGCGGTTTCCTGGTCCGGGACCTCCTTGCGCCAGTACGGCTCGCCGATCAGCATCAGGCCGCCGGGGCGGAGGCTCCGGCCCAGCAGTTCGGCGGTGCCGGCCACGCCGCCCCCGATCCAGGTGGCGCCGACACATGCGGCCAGATCGACCGGCTCGTCCGCCACGAAGCCGGAGGCGTCGCCGTGCACGAAGGTGACCCGGTCGGCCACGCCGAGTTCCGCGGCGCGGGAGCGGGCCTTCTCCGTGAACACCGTGCTGATGTCCACCCCGGTCCCGGTGACGCCGTGGTCGCGGGCCCAGGTGCACAGCATCTCGCCCGATCCGCAGGCAAGGTCGAGCACACGGGTCCCGGGCGCCAGGTGCAGTGCCCGGCCCAGGGTGGCGAGCTTGCCGGGGGTGAACGGGTTGTGGATGCGGTGGCTACTCTCGCGAACGGTGAAGATGCGTGGAAGATCCACGGGTGGTGTTCCTTAGGTTCGATGAGGTCATGGCGTCTGCGGGGGACGGCCGACCGGAGTCGGCAGCCGTTGCTCGGACCGTCATCGATACACCTCGTTCGTACGCACGGATCGTGAGCCGGTAAATGTAGGCCTCCCGGCCCGGCACCTCCACCGGTTTCCGGCTCGCGCTCCCGGGCTTCCCGGGTTCGGTTCCCCGGAGGCCCCCGCCCCGCGGAAGCGGGGCGAGGGCCCGTCCAGGTCCGGCGGCGGGGCGTCAGCTGCCCTTGACCGTGACCTTCTCGTCGTTCTTCAGCTGCTCCACGAGCTGCTTGACCTTGTCCTTGTCCCAGACGAGGTTGCCGTTCACGCTCCCGCCCGTGAGCGGGATGTTCATCGACGTACCCTCACCGCCCGTGACGCCCTTCATCGCGAAGAACATGTTGCCCAGCGACCAGAGCGACATGTCCTTGTCGACGACCAGCGTGTCCAGGCCGGCGCCCATCGTCGGGTAGAGCTTGAACGGGTTGAGGATCGTCGACGGGGTCGCCGTCTGGGAGGCCAGGGCCGCGAGGAACTTCTGCTGGTTCTTCGTGCGGTCCAGGTCGCTGCCCGCGAACGCGTACCGGGTACGGACGAAGGCGAGGGACTGCTCGCCGTTCAGGGTCTGCTTGCCGGCCTGGAAGTCGGCGCCGGAGTTCTTGTCCTTGAAGGCCTTGGGGATGTCCATCTCGACGCCGCCGATGGCGTCCACGATGTTGGCGAAGCCGCCGAAGCCGATCTCGACGTAGTGGTCGATGCGCAGCCCGGTGTTGAACTCGACCGTGCGGACCAGGAGCTCCGGGCCGTCCTCGGCGTAGGCGGCGTTCAGCTTGGTCGTGCGGCCCGTCCCCGCGAACTTCTTGCCGGACTCGGAGCCGACGAAGCTGGGGATCTCGACGTTCGAGTCGCGGGGGAGCGAGATCAGCGTCGGGCCGTTGGAGCCGTCGTGCAGGATCATCATCGAGTCGGTCCGCTTGCCCTCGGCGGAGCCGGTGTGCAGCTTCTTCTTGTCCTCGGCGGTCATGCCCTCACGGCTGTCGGAGCCGACGACCAGGTAGTTCGTGCCGTCGCCCTCGCTCGGCCGCTCGATGACCTTGGAGAGGTCGACCTCGCGCTTGAGCTTGCCGTCGGCCCAGAAGTACGTGCCGACGGAGACGGCGAGCACCACGACGACGAGGGTGAGCACGCCGACCTTGATCCGCCGGCCCCAGTTGGGTGCCGCACGGGGCTGGACGTAACCGCTGTCACCCCCGCGGCCGCCGCCGCCGGCGCGCTGGCCGCCGCCGTACACCTGGCCCGTGTTGTAGCCGCTGTCGTAACCGGGTCCGTCCTCGTAGCCCTGTCCCTGCTGCGGCGGGATGTGGGGCGGGGACTGCGGCGGCGCGGGGCGCCGCCGGACGTGCGGCATGGCGCGGGCGCTCTCGGGCCGGGGGCTTGCGCTGCCCCGTCCGTAGCGTTCGCCTTGTCCGCCGTTCCGTCCTTCGGGCCAATCGCTCATGCGGACCAGTGTGCCGTCTCGGCCTGGGGCTCTTACAGGGTGTACGGGGGATCGGGGCAGGGCTGTTGCGAAGCTGATGCAATGCAACCGGGTGCAAGCCCCCGCATAAGGTGGACGGCATGACAGATCAGTCCCAGCCGCCGGAGGGCGAAATTCCGGGCAAGCCGACCTCCGCCTCCCGGACCACCCTCAGCCACATCATGACCGGCAACGACACCAATCTCCTGGGCACGGTGCACGGCGGCGTGATCATGAAGCTGGTCGACGACGCGGCGGGTGCCGTCGCGGGCCGGCACTCCGGCGGACCGGCGGTGACGGCCTCGATGGACGAGATGGTCTTCCTGGAGCCCGTCCGCGTGGGTGACCTTGTTCACGTCCGCGCCCAGGTGAACTGGACGGGCCGCTCCTCGATGGAGGTCGGCGTCCGCGTCATGGCCGAGCGGTGGAACGAGTCGACCCCGGCCCAGCAGGTCGGCAGCGCCTACCTGGTGTTCGCGGCGGTCGACGAGGACGGCAAGCCGCGCCGCGTACCGCCGGTGACCCCGGAGACCGAACGCGACAAGCGGCGCTACCAGGAGGCCCAGATCCGCCGCACGCACCGCCTCGCCAGGCGGCGTGCGATCAAGGAGCTGCGGGAGCAGCGGGCCGCCGAAGGCATCGACGACTAGGGTCTTCCGTCCGGTCGGCGCGGGGCGCGCAGGCGTTCCAGCAGCGCGCCCTCGGCCTGTTCCGCGCCGGGCTCCTCCCAGAAGGTCACCGGCACTCCCCTGATGTGGCGGCCCAGCGGGTCGAGCACATGGCCGGCGATCTTGAGCTGCCAGAGGGCGACCGCCCGGTCCGCGACGGCAAGCTCGGGGAAACGATCCGCCAGCCTGGCCTCGAACGCGCCGATGTCCTCGGCGGAGCGCAGCCACACCGTGAGCATCAGATTGTGCGGGCCGGTCAGCGAAGCGCAGAGCCGCGTCTCCCGCATGCGGATGAGCTGGGAGGCGATGCGTGAGGTCTCACCGGCCGGGGCGACGCCCCAGAGCGTGACGGAGATCGGCCAGCCGGACAGGTACCGGGCCACCTCGCAGCGGTAGATGAGCGCGTCCTGCCGGTGCATGCGGTCCAGCCTGCGGCGCACGGTGGTGGGGCTGACCCCGAGGCGTTCGGCGAGGCGGGCCGCCGGCTGGCGGAAGTCCTCGCTGAGCAGCAGGTAGAGCTGGGCGTCCAGCGCGTCCGGGGCGGGCAGCCCGCGCCGTGGCAGGGCCGGCATGCGGTCCTTCGCCAGCAGGTCCTGGCTGTCCGGGTCCAGCCGGTCCAGCCGCCAGCGGCTTCCCTCGGTGTGGACGGCGGTGGCCGTCTGGGACCGGGTGGCCGAGACCCCGGGCAGCCGGCCGAGGCGGAAGCCGACGTAACGGGCCAGCATCGCGAGGTCGGGGAAGGCGGCGGTGAGTATCAGGTCCCGGGCGCCGGTCACGTGCTCGATGGTGATCAGATGCGGATCGTCCGCGATCTCCGCCGCGACCTCGTGCGGTGCCCCGGCCGCGCAGTCCACCTCGATGAACGCGATGATCGGCACCGTCGGACCCACCGCCACCGTGTAGCAGCTGAGCCAGGCGTGCCCGGCCTCCGTGAGCCTGTTCCAGCGGCGGGCCGCCGTCGAGGCGTCTATGCCGAGGACCTTCCCGATCTGCGCCCACTCCGCCCGGGGGGACGTCTGGAGCGCCGTGATGAGGAGATAGTCCAGCTCGTCCAGCGGCTCCGGCTGCTCCGTGCGCAGCAGGCGCTCGGGGTGCCCGGTGGATTCGTGCGTCGATCGGCTCATGGGGAGCGCTTTCCTGCGGACGATCATGGTTGAGGGGTTTCGCTCCGCACGATACGCCCATGTCCCTGCTCCACGAGGCCCGTGACCTCGCCCCCGCCCTGACCGAACTGCGCCACGCCCTGCACCGCGAGCCGGAGCTGGGCCTCGGCCTCCCGCTGACCCAGGCGAAGATACTCGCCGCGCTGGAGGGCCTGGGTCTGGAGATCCGGACCGGCAAGGCGCTGAGCTCCGTGACCGCCGTGCTGCGCGGCGGCCGGCCCGGCCCCGCCGTCCTCCTGCGCGGCGACATGGACGCGCTCCCCGTCCAGGAGGACACGGGGCTTCCGTACGCCTCCGTCATCGACGGCCGTATGCACGCGTGCGGGCATGATCTGCACGTCGCCGGCCTCGTCGGCGCGGCCCGGCTGCTGGCCGCCCGGCGGGAGGAGCTGGCCGGGGACGTCGTCCTCATGTTCCAGCCCGGCGAGGAGGGCCAGGGCGGCGCGCAGATCATGATCGACGAGGGCGTCCTGGACGCCGCGGGGGAACGCGTCGTCGCCGCGTACGCCCTGCATGTGATCTCCACCGGCGCGCCCACCGGGTTCGCCGCGACCCGGCCCGGCCCCATGCTCGCCGCCTCGGACGCGGTGGAGGTCACGGTGCGCGGGCGGGGCGGGCACGGTTCCTCACCGCACTCGGCCGCCGATCCGGTGCCCGCGCTGTGCGCCATGGTCACCGCGCTGCAGACGGCCGTGACCCGCGAGATCGACGTCTTCGACCCGGCCGTCGTCACGGTCGGGAGGATCGAGGCGGGTACGGCGGCCAACGTGATCCCGGAGACCGGCTCGTTCTCCGCCACCGTACGGACCTTCTCGGACGCCTCCCACGCACGGGTACGCGCCGCCTTCGAGCGGACCGTGCACGGTGTGGCCGCCGCCCACGGGGTGAGTGCGGAGATCGACTACGTCGAGCAGTATCCGCCGACCGTCAACGACGCGGACGAGGCCGCGTTCGCCCTGGAGACCGCGCGGCAGGTCCTGGGCGAAGGGCGCGTCTTCGAGGCGCCCAAGCCGATGGCGGGGGCCGAGGACTTCTCCTTCGTGCTCCGGAAGGTGCCCGGCGCGTTCGTCGGCCTCGGTGCCTGCCCGCCCGGCACCGATCCGGCGACCGCGCCGATGAACCACTCCGCACAGGCCGTCTACGACGACGACGCCCTGCCGCACGCCGCCGCCCTCCTCGCCGGGCTGGCGCTGCGCAGGCTCGGAGCGCCTCTCGCGCCTCCCGAGGCCCGCGTCCCGGCCGCGGCGGCCCCCGCACTCTCCCCGCAGGAGTAGCACCGTGACCGCCACCGCCACCCCGCCGCCGGCCGCTCCTGCCGAGCAGCCGCTGCCCGCGTCCGTCACCGCCGTCGTCGGGCTGCTCATCCTCTTCGAGGTGACCAGCGGGTTCCTGCAGGTCGGGCTCGCCCCGCTGCTGCCCGATCTGGCCGATCACCTGGGCATCGGTTCCACCGCCCTGAACTGGGTCGTCTCCGTACAGCTGCTGGCCGCGGCCGTCTGTGTCCCCCTGTTCGGACGCCTCGGCGACCTCTACGGCCACCGGCGGATGCTCCGCATCGCCCTGGCGGCGATCGCGGCGGGCACCCTCGTCGTCGCGCTGGCCCCGGACTACGCGACGCTCCTCGCCGGCCGGGTGCTCCAGGGGCCGATCGCGGCCCTGCTGCCCCTGGAGATCGCCCTCGTACGCGACCGGCTCCCGGTCGCCGACGCGCGGCGGGCGATCGCCCGCCTGGTGGGTGCGCTGACGCTGGGCGCGATGGCCGGCGGGGTGGTGATGGGGCTCGTCGACTCCGTGTTCGGCAGCCTGCGGCTGACCCTGCTGGTGCCCGCCGCTCTCGCCGTGATCTGTGTGCCCGTCTCCTTCGTCGCGGTGCCGGAGTCGCGCAACAGGGCCGGCGGCCGGGTGGACTGGGCCGGGGTGGTGCTGCTCGGCGGTGCGATGGTCGCCCTGCTCGGCGGGGTCTCCGGGGCGGAGAGCGGCTCCTGGGGTTCCGTACGGGTCCTGGGGCCCGTGGGGCTCGGGGTCGTGCTGCTGGCGGTGTGGGTGCTGGTGGAACTGCGCAGCTCCGAGCCCCTGGTCGACGTGCGGGCGCTGGCCGCACGGACCACCGCCCCGTTCTACTGCGCGGCGTTCCTGTTCGGCGTCTTCTACTTCGGGAGCCAGGCGCCCAACTCCACCTTCTACGCGGCGGACCCGGACGTCACCGGGTACGGGTTCGGGCTGAGCGCGCTGTCCATCTCGCTGGTCCTGCTGCCCGGAGCCGTCGGCAGCGTCATCGGTTCGCTGGGTACGGCCGCCGTCGCCCGGCGGCTCGGCTACCGGCCCACGCTGATGCTGGCCTTCGGGCTGGTCGCCGTGACCTTCCTGCAGTTCGCCTTCCTGCACGAGGAGATCTGGCAGATGGCGGCGGGGTCCGCGTTCACCGGCCTGGGCATCGGGCTGGCCCTCGGGGCCATGCCGACGGTGATCGTCGAGGCTTCAGATCCGTCGGCGACGGGCATCGCCGCCGCGCTGTACAACAACGTGAAGACGCTGGGCGGGGCCGTGGCGGGCGGGGTCTTCGCCGCGCTGCTCGGCGCGTTCCTGTCGGACTCGACCGGCGAACCGGGCGAGGGCGGCTACAGGGCTCTCTGGCTGGCCGCCTCCGCCGCCGCGGTCGTCGCCCTCGCGGCGACGGCGTTCTCCCGGCGCCGCGAGGGGTGACGGCGTTCTCCCGGCGCCGCGAGGGGTGACCTCCGAAGGCGCGGTCAGGGGCAGACCACCTGGTCGCCCGTCACCGTGCCGAACGCGCCACGCTGCGGGTCCTCGGCCTTCACGCGCTTCACCTTGGTGAAGTCCGAGCCCGCCGTGACCTTCATGGTCCCGCCCTGCCCCTTCACCGCCCGGAGCTCGCAACCGGGCAGCGCGGTGGCCAGGGACTTCGCCGAACGGTCCCAGCGGGGGTCGTAGGTGACCAGCGTCCGCCGCAGATCGTGAGGCCCGCCGTTGAGCGGGGAGCGGGTGGTGTTGAAACCGGTGGAGCGCAGCGCCGCGTCGACGTCCTGGCCGAGCCCGTCCTTCGGCGTCCCGTTGTAGACCTGCACCCGGATCTGTTCCGGGGCCACCTCGACGGGCGTCGCCTTGGGCCGCTTCGGCAGGTGCGGGGCGAGCGGCTTGTCCTCGCGCAGGGCCTGGAACATCTGCTTCGCCTTCGCGGCGTCCCATTTCACCGTGGAGCCGATGCCCTTGACCTGGTAGCCCTTCTCCTCCAGGGGCACGGAGGCGAACTCCGAGGAGGCCGGCGTGAAGCCGCGCATCGCCTTGCCGAGCTCCAGCATCTGCTCCGTGCCGAAGCCCTTGTCGGCCCGGACCGATTGGAGCATCGACGAGGCGACCTGCTGGAACTTCATCGGGTTCATCAGCACACCGCTGCTGGTCGTCCGCTTGATCAGGGCGGCCATGAACTTCTGCTGGCGCTGCATCCGGCCCAGGTCGGCCGCCCCGTCGAGGTGCCGGGAGCGCACGTACTGGAGAGCCTGTCCACCGTCCAGCTCGTGGGTGCCGGCGGCCAGGTCCAGTCCGGTGTACGCGTCCTTGAGCGGCTTGGCGGTGCAGATCTCCACCCCGCCCAGGGTGTCGACCGTCTTCATGAAGCTGGTGAAGTCGACCTCCAGATAGTGGTCGATCTTGACGCCCGTCATCTGCTCGACGGTCCGCACCGTGAGGTGAGGTCCGCCCTCGGCATAGGCGGCGTTCAGCTTCACCGGATGGGCGGAGTGCTCCTTGCCGGTCGTGCCGTCGGTGTGGGCCGGGAGCTCGGCGTAGCTGTCGCGCGGCAGGCTGATGACGCTGGCCCGCTGCTTGTCGGCCGAGACATGGACGAGCATGAGGGTGTCGGTGCAGTGGCAGGGGTCGCCGCCCAGCCTGTACTTCTTCTTCTCGGCCGCGCTGATCCTGTCGCGGCCGTCGGTGCCGACGAGCAGGAAGTTCATGCCGTGGCCGCCCTGGGGACGGTTCTTCATGTCCTTGAACGGGTCGACCCGGTCGATCCCCGTCTCCAGACCGCTCACCACGGCATGGCCGATGCCGCCGGCGCCGAGCACCAGCACGGACAGCCCGGTGACGACCCGCATGCCCCACCGGGGTGGCGGCTTCCGCCCGCCGGGCCGGTTCCGCCGCCCGGCACCACCGGCTCCGGGCTGCCGTGAGGGCCTGCGCTGCGGGCCGGCTGTGCGGGGGTGCGGTGGACGGGGCGATCGGTGCGGCGTGGGCACGAGGGACACCTCCGCGGTGCGAGTAGGACTTTCGCACGGTAGGCCCATACGATCTGCGGACCGGGACGAGACCCGGCGGCGCGCGCCGCTGTCCCCCGTTCGCGGTAACGTGGCGGCCGAATCACGCCGCCTCCTGGGGTGCGAAATCCCCCGGAACCCCGGCACCCCCGAGGACCCCCCGAGGACCACATGTCTGCCGCGCAGTACCCCGCCGTCTCCGTGATCATGCCGGTGCTCAACGAGGAACGCCATCTCAGGAACTCGGTCCGGCACATCCTGGAGCAGGAGTACGCCGGAGAGATGGAGGTGGTGATCGCCCTCGGACCCTCGAACGACCGTACGGACGAGATCGCTGCCGAGCTGGTCCGGGAGGATTCCCGGGTCCACACCGTCCCCAACCCGACCGGCCGCACCCCTGCCGCGCTCAACGCCGCGATCAAGGCTTCACGTCATCCGATCGTGGTACGGGTCGACGGCCACGGCATGCTCTCGCCGAACTACATCGCGACCGCCGTCCGCCTCCTGGAGGAGACCGGCGCGCAGAACGTCGGCGGCATCATGCACGCCGAGGGTGAGAACGCCTGGGAGGACGCCGTCGCCGCCGCGATGACGTCGAAGATCGGTGTCGGCAACGCGGCCTTCCACACCGGAGGGGAGGCGGGCCCGGCCGAGACCGTGTATCTGGGGGTCTTCCGCCGCGAGGCGCTGGAGCGCGCCGACGGCTACAACGTGGAGTTCATCCGCGCGCAGGACTGGGAGCTGAACTTCCGGATCCGCGAGGCGGGCGGCCTGATCTGGTTCTCGCCGGAGCTGAAGGTGCAGTACCGCCCGCGGCCCAGCATCCGCGCCCTCTCCAAGCAGTACAAGGAGTACGGCCGCTGGCGCCACGTCGTGGCCCGCTACCACTCCGGTTCCATCAACCTGCGCTACCTGGCCCCGCCGACCGCCGTCTGCGCGATCGCGGCCGGCATCGTCGTGGGCGCCGCCGTCACCCCGTGGGCGTTCGTCGTTCCGGCCGGGTACGTCGCGGCCATCGTGGCCGGGTCGCTGCCCGCGGGCAAGGGCCTGCCGCTCAAGGCCCGGGCGCAGATCCCGGTGGCGCTGGCCACCATGCACATGTCCTGGGGGTACGGCTTCCTGACCAGCCCGCGCTCGCTGGCGAAGCGGGTCATCGCCAGCCGCCGCCCGGCCGTGCGGGAGCAGACGGCCTGACCGTCGTATCCACGTGTGAGAAGGGCCCCGCCGGCGCCGGCGGGGCCCTTCTCACACGTACGACGTCACGTCACCAGGTGAAGCCCGGGTTGACCTTCATGCAGGCTTCCTCGTCCGCGCCGTTGAGCGGGTTCGCCGAGTCCGGTGTCTTCTCCTCGGCGGCCTTGGCGGGGTACGCCCCGTCCTCGCGCCAGTCGGCGCCCACGGCCAGGACGATGCCCGAGACGCCGGTCGACCTCTTCACCTGGGACACCGGGATCCCGAGCGCCTTGGCGACCGCCTGCGCGTCGCCCTCCAGGTCCGCACTGGGATAGAGGATGCCCGTCGTGGCGGCGGCCTCGACGTTCTGCTGGTCGACGGTCGCCTTGGCGAAGCCGGCCTCCGTGAGCAGCTCCTGGACCGTGGTCGCGCGGCCCTGGACCGGACCGAGGGTCTCCGTGGAGCTCGCGTTGCGCACGCTGACCGCGATCTCGGCGGTGGGGGCGGCCTGGTCCTCGGCCACGGGCGCCTTGCGCTTGGACGCCTTGCCGTCGAGCGGGATGTCCTCACGGATCATCCGGAACACCTGCTCGGCCTCCTCGGGCTTCGGGTACACCCGCCCTCTGAACTGCCCCGTGCCGTAGACGTTCGGCATGGTCGTCATCGTGATGCGGTCGGTCGGGGCCTTCTTGAGCTCCTCGGCCAGGTCGTACAGCTTCTTGACGGTGTCGAGCCCCTTGTCGACCGTGAGCGCGCTGGTGGCCGCCTCGGCGAGGTTCATCAGCTTTCCGGGGTCGGTGAGCTTGGTGCCCTTGCGCAGCTGGCGGACCATCGAGTTCAGGTACTGGTGCTGGGCCTTGGTCCGGCCGAGGTCCGTGTTGTCCTCGAAGCCGTAGCGCGTACGCAGCCACTGGAGGGCCTGCTTGCCCTTGACGGAGGTGGTGCCCTTTTCCAGCTTCAGCCCGGAGCCCTTGCCGTCGCCGGTGTGCGAGTAGATGTTGGCGTCGACGCAGACGGGGACGCCGCCGATCGCGTCGGCCATGGAGACCACACCCGCGAAGTCGATCATCATGAAGTGGTCGATGGTGATGCCGGTGAGCTCGTACCAGGCGGCCACCGTGCAGCCGGGGCCGCCGCGGCCCAGGCTCTCGTTGGTCTGGACGTCGACCGTGCTGGCCGGGTACACCTCGTCGGTGTCGGGGTCGGTGCACTTGGGCATCTTCAGCATGGTGTCGCGGGGCATGCTGATGACCGAGATGTTGCTGCGGTCCGCGGAGAGGTGGAGCAGCATCTGCACATCGGCGAGCGGCGTGCCCCCGAAGGTGTCCTTCGCGCCGCCCAGCTTCTGGTTGGCCTTGGAGTCCCGGGCGTCGGATCCGATGAGCAGGATGTTCAGAGGCGTCTGCCCGGCGGAGTTGGCCTTGTGGTCGGCCATCTCCTTGTCGCCGAGCGTCAGGTCCTCTTTCCTGATGTTGCCGTTGAGATGCTTGTAGTAGACGTAACCGGCGCCGCCGGTGCCGAGTATCAGCAGCGCGAGAACGCACGCCACCCAGCGCAGGACGCGTCGCTTCCCGCCCTTTCCGGCGGTCCGCCGGGCGCGGCGGTTGGGCCTCCCCGGGCCGCCCCCGGCCTGGGGCGGGGCCGTCCGGGCCCGTCGGCCGTGGCCTCTGCGCCCGGCGCCGTCCGGTGCGTCACCGCTGCCTTCGCCGCCCGGCGGCCCGTCGTGCCGGCTGCGTGGCCGTGTCCCCTCCCCGCGCGTGCTGCTACGTCCCACCAGGATCCCCCTGCTCCTCAGAATTCCGCTGTGGCGCGACGACCGGTCGTCACTTCGCGCATTCCGCCTTGTCGGCGCTTGCCCTCTGCATGTCTTCCGGCGCCTTTGCCGGACCGGTGACGGGTACGCCCGCGCCCTTGAAGTCGGCTCCCAGGGTCAGCACCATCGCCTGGTCGACGTCGGCCCCCGCCGCGCCCTGCTTGAGCGCTGTGGCGGGCAGGCCCATGATGTCCGCGAGCGCGCGGGCCTGGTCCGCCTGGCCCGGTGTGTACGCCAGCGTCGTGCTGTCGGCCTTCGCCGGGGCGTTCGCCTTGTTCGTGGAGCCGGTCACGCCCTGCTCGTCCCGCAGCCAGGTGACGGTCGCGGCCGCCGCGCCGGTGATGTCGCCGCCGTTGAGGACGTCGACGCGTATGCCGGAGGGTTCGGCCCTGCTGCCCTCGAGGACGGCCTCCTGCTTGTCCTCGGCCGCCTGCTCCTTCTTCTTCACCTCGGTGAGGGAGGTGTCGGAGCGCATGACGGAGAACAACTGCTCGGCCTTCTGCGGGTCCACGACGACGGTGACCGGCGTCGGCTCGGCCGGGTTGTCCTTCACCGGCATGGTGACGAAGGTGATGTTCTTGGTGTCGATCCTGCCGAGCTCCTGGGCGAGCGAGGTCAGCTTCTTGATCGACCCGATGCCGGAGTCGACCGTGAGCGCCTTGGTCGCCGCGTCGGCGAGCTTGAAGAGTTTGCCCGGGTCGGTCAGCGTGTCGTCGGACTTCATCTGACGGATCATCGAGCCGATGAACTGCTGCTGGGCCTTGATCCGGTCCAGGTCGCTCTGGTTCCCGAAGCTGTGCCGGGTGCGGACGAAGGCCAGCGCGTCCTCGCCCTGGATCGTGGACTCGCCGGCCGGCAGGTCGAGGTGCGAGTCCGGGTCCTTGACCGCCTTGTCCAGGCAGACCTTGACGCCGCCGACGGCCGTGGAGAGGGTCTTGACCGCGTTGAAGTCGACCATCATGAAGTGGTCGACCGACAGGCCGGTCATCTTCTTGACCGTCCGCATCGTGCAGCCGGGGTCGCGCCCCTCCTGGCCGAGGCTCACGTTGAAGCGCACGTTCTGTGAGCCGGGTATCTCCTTCTCCGAACCGTCCGCCTGCTTGGCGGTGCAGTCGGGGATGTCGGTGATCAGGTCCCGGGGGATGCTCATCGCCGTCGCGTTGGTGCGGTCGGCGGAGACGTGGAACAGGATGTTGGTGTCGGCGTGGCCGGTACTGCCCGTGTCGCCGTAGCCCTCGTTGCCCTCGCCGGTCCGCTTGTCCGTCCCGATGATCAGGATGTTGAGCGGGCCGTCGCCGGCGACGCTCTTGCTGCCCGCGTCACCGACGTCGACGGTGTCGAGGTTGCCGTTGAACTTCTGGTAGAGCGCGTAGGCCCCCGCAGACCCGGCGACGATCACGAAGGCCATGACCCCGCCGGTCCACAGCAGCGCCTTCTTCCGCCTCGACGCCCGCGGCTTGCGTCCCCGGCCGGCGGCCGGGGGAGTCCGGTCGCCGCCGTCACCCGCCGGGCGGCGGCTCCGCTGAGCGGGCACCCCGGCGGATTCGCCCCGGCCGGCCGGCCGATTCGCCGTACGGGAAGGGCCGGGCGACTCTGTTCCGGAGTGGTTCAGTCGCAATTCGTAATTGCCGGTCCGCGGGTTGAGCACCCACTGCTCGGCGGGATCTATTTCGTCCGCCCGCCCACGGCTATGCGCGTCCACGGTTTCCTGAATCCTCCGTCGGTGCCACGCGAGGCGCCTCCCCCGGCCGGGCGCTCGGTCGTCCGCTCCGGCCGTGCGCGGCCTGTTGGCCGCGAGCACCGGATCGCGTCACACTATCCGGCGGAATCGGCCACAGGGGGCGTGCGTGACACATTCCACGCTCTTTACAACCGGGCATTCTGCCTATTCCGCTCTGTTTTGCCGTCCATGTCTGTTGATGTTTTGGGCATTGTTTTACGGGCCGCACGGGTCATCTGCGGCATTCGACCCCGAATAGGTAGGCGCCGGGGTCGGGCTCGCGTCCGAATCGCCTGGCTTTTGGCCGGACGGGTCCTTCCCGGAGCTGTGATCTGCCTGTGAATCCCCGGATTTGATTTCCTCGGCGGGGACCACGGTGACGGCCTCGTCCTTGCGCAGCTGTGCGAACAGCCGGTCCGCGTCCGGCTGCACGAGCTCGTCGCGGTTCGGGTCGGCGTGGTACTCCTTCCGGGGCACGGTCAGGAACTGCACCTTCTCCGTGGGGACGTTCCGCATGCCGCGCACCAGGTCGTACAGGTCCCTCAGGGAGTCGAGCCCCTCGTCGGTGGTGAGCGACTTGGTCGCCGCGTCCAGCACCGGGTAGAGCCGCGTCGGGTTCAGCAGCACGCCGTCGCTCTGCATCTTGTTGACGAGCGCCCCCAGGAACTTCTGCTGACGGTCCATGCGCTCGGTGTCGCTGCCGTCGCCGATCGACTTACGGGCCCGTACGTATCCCAGGGCCTCCTCGCCGTCGAGCTTCTGGCGGCCCGCGGGGAGCTTGAGACGGGCGTCCGCGTCGTCGACCGGCTCCTTGAGGCAGACCTCCACACCGTCCACGGCGTCGACCATGTCCTTGAAGCCGTTGAAGTCGATGACCATGTGGTGGTCGACGCGGACGCCCGTCATCTTCTCGACCGTACGGATCGTGCAGGCCGTGCCGCCGAGCTCGAAGGCCCAGTTGAACTGGGCGAACTGCTCCTTCGTGGCCTTGCCGTCGTCCTTGTGGCAGCTGGGGATCTCGGCCATGAGGTCGCGCGGGATCGACACCGCCGTCGCGCTCTCACGGTCGGCCGCGAGGTGCAGCAGGATCGTGGTGTCCGAGCGCTGGCTGCCGCCGTCGTCACGGCCGTACCGGCTGTTGTCGCCGGAGCGGGTGTCCGAGCCGATGAGCAGGATGTTCCGGGCGCCCCTCGCGATCGGCCGCGGGCGCTCCTTCTCGTACGCCTTGAGCTCGGCGGCCGCGCTCGTGTCGGTGCTGATGTTGCCGTCGAGCTTCTTGTAGAGCCACCAGCCGGCCCCGGCGGCGACCAGCACGAGGAAGGACGCGGCGAGAGCGGTCCAGCGGAGCCAGGGCCGCCGGCCGGTCCCGGGGCCGGGCCGGGGACGCTCGGTCCAGGTGCCGGCCGCGGACCCGCCGTCGCTCCCGTCCGCGGGCCCGCCCCCGGCCGAGTCGTCCGGGCGGTCCGGTTCGGCGGGGGTGCCGGGGCTGTCGCTCACGTCTGCGTCCATCCTTCACGTTCGGCGGCGCGAGGGGCCGCCGGTCGCAGAAGTAGACGGCTGAACCTCACGCTTGGTTGTGCATGCGGGCGGCGTTCCCGGTGGTGCTTCGTACCGCCCGATCATGTACCGCCGCCGGTGCGCATTCCCGGGGGCTCGGCCCGCTGTGGGCCGGACGAGTGGCCTCAGGGGCGCTTGTCATACCGCGGTGCCGGTGATCCGCTCGCTTTCGACGCGCTTGGCCAGCCCGTCCTCGTCCAGCCGGTCCAGATGGCGGCACAGGACGACGGAGCCCCCCGCGGCCAGCGGTGCGAAGAGCCCGGCGGAGAGTCCTTCCCAGGTGTCGTACGTACGGCCTGTCAGGATCCTGGACCCCGGGCCGAGTCCCAGCTCCGCAGCGTCCTCACGGGCCCGCGCGACGAGCTGGTCCGCCGTCAGGCCCACCCCGCCAACGGTCAGTGCGGGGGCCGCCGGGTCCACGGGGGCGAACGGGGCGAAGCGGTCGCCCTGGCCGGGTACCTCCACCGCGTAGTCCGCGAACCCCTCGGGAGGCTGCGGGAACCGGCCGCCGAGCGGGCGCAGGGCCAGCGCGACGCGCTCACCCCGGCACGCGCGGGCGCGTTCGAGCGTGTCGGGTCCGCTGACGACCAGATCGGCGGACGCCGGATCGCCCTGGACCTCGGCGACGACGCCCACGGACGAGCAGGCGAGCAGCCAGACGGCCGACTGCCAGTGGGCGGGGAGCAGCAGGGCGAGCCGGTCGCCCGGCTCGGCGGCCAGATCTCCCTGGAGCAGATTGGCGGTCTTGGCCACCCAATTGGCGAAGGTGGCCACCGACAGTTCGACGCGCTCTCCGGTTGCGTCGTCGTAGAAGGTGACGAGGGGACGGCCGGGGTCCGCGGCGAGCGCGGATCGCAGCAGGTCGGCGGGGGTGCGATCACTGGCGTTCATCCGCGCAAGGGTACGCGGCGGGTGCCGGCCCGACGGGGCGTCACGAGTGCCTCGTACACCGGTTCGGCAGACGGGGCGTCAACTGCAGGCGGGTTTACTCCAGTAGCCGGGAATGCCGGACTCTGTCAAGGATTTCCTGTATGCGTGCACTTCTTGCAACCTCGATCGGCGTCACCTGCGCGACGGCACTCACCCTCCCGCTCGCCGCGCCCGCTCCCGCCGCCCCCGCTCAGGCCCCGGTCGCGCAGGCGCCCGCGGCAGCCCCCGCCGAACCCGCGGGATCGACCCAGTCGATGCCCCTGCGCCCGCTCCCCGACGCGGTCCCGAGGGCCACCGGTACACCCACCGAATCCATGCACCCGGCGGCCGTACAAGGGCTGCTGCGGCGCGACTCGCACCGCTTCTCCCTCGTCGGCGTCGTCTGGGACGACGCCGACGCCGAACTGCACGGCACCGTCCAGGTCCGCACCCGCGCGACCGGCACCACCAAGTGGTCCGGCTGGCAGTCCCTGGAGACCCACAACACCGACCACGCCGCGGACTCCGGCAGCCCCGAACGCGAATCGGGAACGGTCCGCGGCTCCACCGCCCCGCTCTGGGTCGGTGACTCGGACGGCGTCGAGGTACGCGTGCGTTCCGAGAACGCCGGACCGCGGAGCGGCGCCGCCGACGCCGCGCCCCTCCCCGCCGGCCTCCAGGTGGAACTCGTCGACCCGGGCGACGACCCGGAGCAGCCGCGAGCCGAGGCCACCCCGGCCACCGCCACCCCGGCCACCGCCACCCCGGCCACCGGCACCCCGGCCGCCGTCACCCCTTCGGCGGGCACCGCGACGCCCGCCACCGCCGCCCAGCCCGGTGCGCTCCCGGAGGCAGCGGCCCTCACGACCGCCGCGGCCGAGAGCTCCGCGGTCAACGCCGACCTCGCCCCGCTGGGCGCCGCCGAGATCTCCGCCCTGAGCAAGGCCGAGTCGGAGGAGCAGGCGGTCGTCGGAGCGGGCGCCAAGCCGTTCGTGGGACCGCGGCCGCGCATCGTCACCCGCAAGGGCTGGGGCGCCGACGAGAGCCTGCGCGAGCGCACCTTCGCCTACACCTCGACCGTCAAGGCGGCGTTCGTCCACCACAGCGCCACCGGCAACAACTACACCTGCGCCCAGGCACCCTCCGTCCTGCGCAGTATCTACCGCTACCACGTCAAGAGCAGCGGCTGGCGTGACTTCGGCTACAACTTCGCCGTCGACAAGTGCGGAAACATCTACGAAGGACGCGCCGGGGGCGTGTCGAAGGCGGTTCTCGGAGCCCACACCCTCGGTTTCAACACGAACAGCATGGGCATCGCCGTACTCGGGACGTACAGCTCGAAGACCCCGCCCGCCGCGGCGGTCACCGCCATCGCCAAGCTCACCGCCTGGAAGCTCGGCCTGTTCGGCCGCAACCCCAAGGGCAAGGTCACGCTCGTCTCCGGCGGCAGCGGCAAGTACAAGAAGGGCGCGAAGGCCAAACTCAACGTCATCTCCGGGCACCGCGACGGTTTCGCAACCGAATGCCCCGGAATCCGTCTTTACAACAAGCTCGGCACGGCCCGGACCAGTTCGGCGAAGCTGCAGGGCCGCTGACCGGGAGGCTCCGAACGGTCTGCATACACTGGCCAGCCGAAACGAGGCCCGGCCCCAGCAGGAAGCAGAGACGGTGCTGTGACAGAGGCAAGAGAAGCGATCCTCCTGGTCGGTGGCAAGGGCACCCGGCTGCGTCCGCTCACGGTGCACACCCCCAAGCCGATGGTTCCGGCGGCGGGGGTGCCGTTCCTCACGCACCAGCTGGCGCGTGCCAGGGCGGCCGGGGTGGAGCACATCGTGCTCGCCACGTCCTACCTGGCGGAGGTATTCGAACCGTATTTCGGTGACGGTTCGTCGCTCGGCCTCTCCATCGAGTACGTCACCGAGGAGGAACCCCTCGGTACCGGCGGAGCCATCCGGAACGTGGCGTCGCGCCTGGCCTCGGGCCCGGACGAACCCGTCATCGTGTTCAACGGGGACATCCTCACCGGCCTCGACATCCGGGCCCTGGTCTCGGCGCACGACACCTCCGGGGCGGACGTCTCCCTGCACCTCACCAGGGTGGAGGACCCGCGGGCCTTCGGTCTCGTGCCGACGGACGCCACGGGCCGGGTGACGGCCTTCCTGGAGAAGCCGCAGACACCCGAGGAGATAGTCACCGACCAGATCAACGCGGGGGCGTACATCTTCCGCCGGTCGGTCATCGACACGATCCCGGCGGGCCGGCCGGTCTCCGTGGAGCGTGAGACCTTCCCCGGCCTGCTGGCCGCCGGGGCCCATCTCCAGGGCATGGTGGACTCCACGTACTGGCTGGACCTGGGCACCCCGCAGGCGTTCGTACGCGGCTCCGCCGACCTGGTCCTCGGCCGCGCCCCGTCCCCGGCCGTGCCCGGCCGCTGCGGCGACCGGCTCGTCCTGCCCACCGCCTCCGTGGCCGCCGACGCCAAGCTGACCGGCGGTACGGTCATCGGCGAGGGCGCGCTGATCGGCGAGGGCGCGAGGATCTCGGGCTCCACCGTGCTGGACGGCGCGGTCGTCGAACCGGGCGCGGTCGTCACCGACTCGCTGGTCGGGGCCGGGGCCCGGATCGGCAGCCGCTCGGTGCTCACGGGCGCGGTGATCGGCGACGGCGCCCGGGTCGGCGCCGACAACGAACTGCGGGACGGGATCCGGGTCTGGTGCGGCGCGGTCCTCCCGGACGCCTCGGTCCGCTTCTCGTCCGACCAGTGACCCGTCCCACCGGCCGGTGACCCGTCCCACCGATCAGTGACCCGTCCCACCGGCCGGTGAGGCGTCTCACCGGCCCGTCGGGGGTCTCCTCCGGTCTACCCTCGACAAGAACCCCCGACGACCGAGGACCTCACCCGTGGCAGGACGCTTCGTACCCCGCACCACCGCCGTGCCCCGTCAGGAGCCGGGGTTCGATGCGGGCTCCGCGTCCGCCCCGCCACGGACCCGGACCTGGGCACCGCCGGACCCGCTCGACCTGCGGCTGGTCCTGAGCCCCCTGCGGCGGGGCCCGGCGGACCCCGCCTACCGCGCCCTGCCCGACGGGTCCTTCTGGAGGGCGACCCGCACCCCGGCCGGCCCCGGCACCCTGCGTGTCTCCGCTTCCCACGACGGCCGCGTCGCGGCGACGGCCTGGGGGCCGGGCGCCCAGTGGCTCCTGGACGGACTCCCCGCACTGCTCGGCGCGGGTGACACCCCGGACGCCTTCCGCCCCCGCCACAAGCTGATCGCCCTGACCCAGCGCCGCCGGCCGGGCCTGCGCCTGCTGCGCACCGGGCTGGTCATGGAGTCCCTGATCCCGTCGATCCTGGAACAGAAGGTCACCACCGACGAGGCCTACCGCGCCTGGCGGCTGCTGCTCCGCACCTACGGCACCCCCGCCCCCGGCCCCGCCGACGCGGCGTTCGCCACGTACGGCCTGTACGTCATGCCGGACGCCAGGACCTGGTCGCTGATCCCGTCCTGGGAGTGGCACCGCGCGGGCGTGGACGCCAAGCGCTCCGCCACGATCCTGCGCGCGGTCCGGGTGGCCCGGCGCATGGAGGAGGCGGCCGCCATGGAGCTCCCCGAGGCGTCGGCCCGGCTGCAGCTGATCCCGGGCATCGGCCCCTGGACGGCGGCGGAGACCCTGCAGCGTTCGAACGGCGCGGCGGACGCGGTGACGGTCGGCGATCTCCACCTGCCGGGCATCGTGGGTCACGCGCTCGCGGGCAACAGGAACGCCGACGACGAGGAGATGCTGGAGCTCCTCGCCCCGTACGAGGGCCAGCGCCACCGCGCGACGCGCCTGATCATGCTCTCGGGGCACACCCCGGCGCGCCGGGCCCCTCGGATGACGCCCCGGGACATCGCCCGACTCTGACCGGCGGTCCCGGGGCCCGCTTCAGCGCACCGCGATGAACGCGCCCGCGTCCCGGGCCGTCCGCGCCGGCGGTGTCCCCTTCGGGTGCCCCACGGCCACCGCGCCCAGCGGGTCCCAGGAGTCCGGCAGGTCCAGCACCTCGCGCACCACGGGCCGGCAGAACATCGTGGAGGACACCCACGCCGAGCCGAGCCGCTCACCCGCGAGCGCCACCAGGAAGTTCTGCACGCCCGCGCCGGCGGCGACCACGAACATCTCGCGCTCCGCGGTGTCCCGGCGTTCGTCCCCGTAGGTGTGCGAGCCGTCCATCACGAGGCACGGGACGGCCAGGTACGGCGCGTTGCGCAGGACGTCGCCCCGCCGCACCCGCTTGGCGACCGACTCCTCGCTCCGGCCGTCGCGGCGGAGGTCCGCGATCCACGCGTCCCGCATCGCGTCCAGCAGCCGGTGACGCGACCGCTCCGACTCCAGCAGGACGAAGCGCCACGGGGTCGTGTGGTGGGGCGCCGGAGCCGTCACGGCCGCCTCCACGGCGCGTCGTACGGCGCCGGGGTCCACCGGCTCGTCCGTGAACTCCCGGACCGTCCGCCGGAGATTCAGGGCTTCCCGCACCGCCTCGGACGTGCCCAGCCGGAACATGTCGTCGGCCGCGACCCGCACCATCGCCCGGGCGCCCGGGTCCTCGTCCGCGGACGCGTCCGCCACCACGTGGGGGAGCCCGCGCACCACCGCGACCGGCAGCCCGGACGCCTTGCCCTTCACCAGGTCACCGGCGGAGGCCAGCTCGTCGGCCGTGGCCACGACGGTGGCGCTCAGTGGATTGCCGTGTCCGTCGGTGCCGCCCCGGAGGTCGTCCAGGACCCTGACCCCCGCGGCTCCGATCGCCACGTCCGTCAGACCGTTCCGCCAGGGTCGGCCGAAGGTGTCCGTGACGACGACCCCGACCTCGACCCCGAGCGCGTCCCGCAGGCCGTCCCGGATCAGCCGGGCCGAGGCGTCCGGGTCCTCGGGCAGCAGAAGGACCGTCCCGGCCGGGGTGTTCGAGGCGTCGACCCCGGCCGCGGCCATGACGAGCCCCTGCCGGTTCTCCACGATCCTGAGCGTCCCGCGCCGGGCGACCACCCGGACGGTCTCGGCGTCGATCGCCGCCTCCCGGTCCGTGGCCTCGACGATCCGGCCCTCCGCCTTGGAGACGATCTTCGAGGTGACCAGCAGGACATCGCCGTCGACCAGGCCGGGCTCCGTGGCGGCGATCAGCTTCGCGAGGTCGTCGCCCTCCCGCACCTCGGGCATCCCGGGCAGGGCCCACACCCGGTACGAGGGCGCCGCGTCGGCCGGACCGCCGCTCATGCCCGTACCTCCTCGGCCAGCGCCAGGGCCTGGCGGGCCATCTCGGCGGTGGCGGCGGTGTCCGTCATCATCAGCGGGACCGCGCGGCAGCGGATCCCCGCCGCCTCGACCTCGTCGACCACTCCGGCGTCGACGGTGTCGACGAGCCAGCCGTCGAGCAGACCCGAACCGTAGTGCTGGGCGACGGCCGAGGCGGTGGACTCGACGCCCACAGCGGCCAGCACCTTGTCGGCCATGCCCCGCACGGGTGCGTCGCCGACGATGGGGGAGAGCCCGACGACGGGGACCCCGGCCTCGGCGATCGCCTCCCGGATGCCGGGTACGGCGAGGATGGTCCCCACCGACACGACGGGGTTCGACGGCGGGAAGACGATGACGTCCGACTCGGCGATGGCCTCCAGGACGCCCGGAGCGGGCTTGGCCTGCTCCGCGCCCACCGGCACGACGGCCTGCGCCGGCACGGAGGCGCGCAGCTTCACCCAGTACTCCTGGAAGTGGACGGCCTTGCTCTCGCCGTCGACGTCCACGGCCACATGCGTCTCGATGCGGTCGTCGGACATCGGGATCAGCCGGACCCCCGGCTTCCAGCGCGCGCAGAGGGCCTCGGTGACGGCGCTCAGGGGGTAGCCCGCGCCGAGCATCTGCGTACGGACGATGTGGGTCGCGAAGTCACGGTCGCCGAGGCCGAACCACTCGGGCCCCACGCCGTACGCCGCGAGCTCGTCCTTGACCCGGAAGCTCTCGTCGGTACGCCCCCAGCCCTGCTCCTCGTTGATGCCACCGCCGAGGGTGTACATCACGGTGTCGAGGTCGGGGCAGACCTTCAGCCCGAACAGATGGATGTCGTCGCCGGTGTTGCCGATCACCGTGATGTCCGCGTCGGGCGCGGCCTGTTTGAGGCCACGCAGGAAACGAGCACCACCGATACCGCCGGCCAGAACCACAATGCGCATGCACAACAGTCTGTCAGGCGGAGCCTGATCCTTGTCGGGGTGGTGGTGGGCGACGGGTGGGGCTGTCAGGCGAAGCCTGATCGTTGTCGGGGTGGTGGTGGGAGCCTCAGGCCGGTACGGCGTCCTCGGCGGCAGGAGCGCACTGTGTCGCGTGCATGGGCATGTCCGTCAGGCCCGGGAAGTAGATGTGCAGGCTGACGGCGGGCTCCAGGGAGTCGTTGACGACCTCGTGGACGTATCCCGGGGCGAAGACGCGCTGTGCGCCCGCGTCCAGGGCCTGCGCGCCGCGCGCCGTGTGCTCCGTCAACTCGCCCTCCAGGACGGTGAGTACACCGGAGGAGAGGCCGTGGTCGTGGCGGCCGCTGCCCTGGCCGGGCACCCAGCTCAGCAGCCAGATCTCGTAACCGGGCCCGGTTTGCAGCCGGTGGTACCAGCGGGTCGTGGTGTCGTACCGGACGAGCGGAGCCCACCGCGCGCGGTCCGCGGCGATGGAGCGGGCGAGTCCTGCGAACCCGGCCACGGTGGAGGGATGGGGGCTGGCCGGCTGGAGAAGGTGCTGGACCTCAAGGATGTCGCCGGCGATCGAAAGGTCGCTGTCGCTGTTCATGGGTGCGGTGGTTCCTCGGCATGTGGATGCGCGTGCGGGGGGTCGCGGAGAGCGGAATGCGATGAAACGAAGCTGGATCAGAGCTGGAGCGCTACGGGCTTCAACAGCTGTGACAGCTGGAACAGCAACAGCGGGCCTGGACAGCCGTACGGAACCCACGGGTGTGGGTCGTGTACGTCACTGCGGTCGCTGGCATGAAGTCAAGGAGACCGGGTGGGTCTGCCCTCTGTCAACCCAATGCCCGATTTGGCGGCAATGTTTCACCCCATCCGGTTGCGGTCGATGGCGAAAGGTTTTGGCACCCCTCGCAGGGGCAAGGTGGCGCATCAACTGTGTCCTCAAACGCGGCTGACGGGCCGTGACCCTACTGTGATCTTGGTCGCTCCGGTGATCAAATCGAAACATCGGGGCCGCCTCGCTCGTCTCACCGAGTGAGAAGTGGGACCGGGTGGAGCCGATGGCATATGTCAGGTTTTTGGTGATTTGAACACTTACCGCATAGGCTTGGTTCCGCAGAGTGAATACCGAGGCCAATAGCAGATCTTCGCTTGACTGGCCCGAAGCTACACACTTGTAATTTCACTCGTGTCGTTCGGCCGCATCGATAACGGCCGCATCACGGGGACGCAAGAGACAGACGAGGGGCGCACATGACCGAGCTGTTCCAGCAACTGCTGGTCGAGGACGCGGACGAAGAGCTCGGCTGGCAGGAGCGCGCGCTGTGCGCCCAGACCGACCCCGAGTCCTTCTTTCCTGAGAAGGGCGGCTCCACGCGCGAGGCCAAGAAGGTCTGTCTCGCCTGCGAAGTCCGTTCCGAATGCCTTGAGTACGCCCTCAACAACGACGAGCGGTTCGGGATCTGGGGCGGTCTCTCCGAGCGGGAGCGGCGACGCCTGAAGAAGGCGGCCATCTGACGCCGAGCACCGGGACACCGGGTCGGCGATGGCCTGGGGGCCGCACCCTGCGCACGGGGTGCGGCCCCCAGGCCATCGGCATGTCCGGCCATCTCCGGCATCTCCGGGCGTCTCCGGTTTCCGCCGGTCAACCGCTCGGCGCGGGCCGGACATCCGTACCGTTAGTGTGGGGCCCCGTCCGAGAGACGCGCCAACGCCCCGCCGGGGCGCGCGTGTACACCGATGCAGCCCCCGGGGGGAACCCCCTCCGGACCCGGCCGGAGGGCCCGTACCCCGATGTCCGTGCACAGCCACTCGGCGGCGCCGAACGCGGCCGCCGCCGCCCCTGAGTTCCCCCGGCACGTCGTCACCGCCGTGCTCGTCTCGCACGACGGCGCACGATGGCTGCCCCATGTGCTCGGCGGACTGCTCGGGCAGGAGCGCCCCGTACAGAACGTCGTCGCCGCCGACACAGGCAGCGCCGACGACTCCGCCCGTCTGGTGACCGAGGCGCTGGGCGGCGAGCGCGTCCTCCACCTGGCCCGGCGTACGAGCTTCGGCACGGCCGTCGACGAGGCGACCCGCACGGCCGGCGTCCTCACCCCCGACGACCTCCCGTATCTGAAGCGCCCCAGCAGCTGGGACCCCGTCACGCGCAGCTGGCGCGACGACGCGTACGACCTGCCGGAGCTTCCGCACGGCGAACCCGTCCAGTGGCTCTGGCTGCTGCACGACGACAGCGCCCCCGAGCCGGACGCGCTCGCCGAGATGCTCCGCGTGGTCGACAACGACCAGCACGCCGCGATCGTCGGTCCCAAGCTGCGGGGCTGGTACGACCGCAAGCAGCTCCTCGAGGTCGGCGTCTCCATCGCCAACAGCGGACGCCGCTGGACCGGACTGGACCGCCGCGAACAGGACCAGGGCCAGCACGACCAGGTCCGTACGGTGCTCTCCGTCTCCTCCGCCGGCATGCTGGTGCGCCGCGACGTCTGGGAGGAGCTGGGCGGCTTCGACCGCAGGCTCCCGCTGATGCGTGACGACGTCGACCTCTGCTGGCGCGCGCACATGGCCGGCCACCGGGTGCTCGTCGCCCCCGACGCCGTCCTGCGACATGCCGAGGCCTCCGCCAGGGAACGCCGGCCCATCGACTGTGCCGGGCGCTCCGTCTCCAGCCCGCACCGCGTCGACAAGGCCGGCGCCGTTTACACGATGCTCGTCAACGCCCGCGGCAAACAGCTGCCGTGGGCCCTGGTCCGCCTCGTCGTCGGCACCCTGCTGCGCACCCTCGCCTACCTCGTCGGCAAGGTGCCCGGGCAGGCGCTCGACGAGGTCGCCGGACTCTTCGGCACCCTGCTGCGCCCCGGGCGGATCCTCGCCGCGCGCCGCGCGCGCAAGGGAGGGGCGGTGGACGCGGCCGAGCTGCGGTCGCTCTTCCCGCCGCCCGGCGCCACGGTCCGGGCCACCGTCGAGCAGGTCGCCGGCAACTTCGGCAACCGCACCGACTCCGACTCCGGCGGCTCACGGCACGGAGCGGTGGAGTCCGGGCCCGGCGGTGACGACGCCGACTTCCTGGAGATCGAACAGTTCGCACGGCTCAAGAAGGTCGGCCGCAAGCCCGGCCCCGTGCTCTTCGCGCTCCTCCTCCTCGTCTCGCTGGTGGCCTGCCGGGGTCTGCTCGGCAGCGGGGCACTCGCGGGCGGCGCACTGCTGCCCGCCCCGGCCGACGTCTCCGACCTCTGGGGGCGTTACGCGGACGGCTGGCACCCCGTCGGTACCGGAGGAACGCAGTCCGCGCCCCCCTACCTCGGCGTGATCGCCGCCCTGTCGGCGCTGTTCCTCGGCTCCACGGGCTTCGCGCTGACCCTCCTGCTCGTCTGCTCGGTCCCGCTCGCCGGGCTCACCGCGTACTTCGCCTCCCGGCCGCTGATCGAGTCCCGTCTCCTGCGGGCCTGGGCGAGCGTCGCCTACGCCTTCCTGCCCGCCGCCACCGGAGCGCTGGCCACCGGGCGGCTCGGCACGGCGGTACTGGCCGTCCTGCTTCCGCTCATCGCCCGAGCGGCCGTCGCCGCGCACGGGCTGCGGGGCGACGGTTCCACCGCGCGCGGCAGCTGGCGCGCCACCTGGGCGTACACCCTGCTGCTCACCTTCACCACGGCCTTCACGCCGATCGTCTGGCCGCTCGCGGTGGTGCTCGGCATCGGGGTGCTCGTGCTGCGCCGGGGCGACATCGCGGCGTACGGACTGCGCTTCCTGGCCACGGTCGGGACCCCGCTCCTGGTCCTCGCGCCCTGGTCGCTCTCCCTGCTGACGAGCCCGTCGAGCTTGCTGCGGGAGGCCGGGCTCGACATCGGTACGGGCACGGCGTCCGCCCTGGACCTGCTCGGCATCAGCCCCGGTGGCCCCAAGGCCGCCGGCGGCGTCCTGCTGCTCGGCATCGTGCTGGCGGCGCTGGCCGCCCTGATGCGCGGGGAGCGGCAGTTCGCGATCCGCACCGCGTGGGTCGTCGTGCTCGTCTCCCTGGTCTTCGCGGCGATCTCCAACGGCTCCACCTGGGCGGGGCCCGCCACGCTCGTCTACGGCATCGCACTGCTCACCGCCGCACTGCTCGGCGCGGACGGTGCCCGGGTCCGGGTCGCCGCGCTGAGCTTCGGCTGGCGTCAGCCGGTCGCCGCGCTGATCGCCCTGGCCGCCGGGCTCGCCCCGGTCCTGGCCGCGGCCGGCTGGATGATCGGCGGCGCGGCCGGTCCGGTGGAGCGGCGCGACCCCGTGCAGGTGCCCGCCTTCGTCGCGGAGGAGAGCAACACCCGCGACCAGGCGCGCACGCTGGTGCTCGGGGGCACGTCCCCCGCCGCCGTCTCCTACAGCCTGGTCCGCGGCTCGGGCGCCCGTCTGGGCGACGCCGAGCTCACCGAGGCCGGCGGCAGCAACACCCACCTCGACAAGGTCGTCGCCAACCTGGTCGCGGGCTCCGGCGCCGACCAGGGCAGCCAGCTCAGCGGCTTCGCGATCCGCTACGTACTCGTACGGGACGGGGCGCCCCGGCAGATGAGCCGGGTGCTGGACTCGACCCCGGGTCTGAGCAGGCTCAGCCAGCTGGACGGCAGCGCCCTGTGGCGGGTCGACCGTCAGGTCTCCCGGCTCGCGGTCGTCCCCTCCGGCGAGGGCGCCGAGCCCGTACCCGTCGGATCGCAGGCCGTCGAGGCACACAGCGAGATCCCGGAGGGCGGCTCCGGCCGGGTGCTCCGGATCGCCGACGCGGCCGATCCGGGCTGGCAGGCCACGCTGAACGGCAAGGCGCTGACCCCGAAGACCGTGGACGGCTGGGCGCAGGGCTTCGAGCTGCCCGCCGAGGGCGGCACGCTCGACCTCACCTTCGACGAACCCGTCACCCACACCGCCTGGGTCTGGGCGCAGGTGGCGCTCGGCGTCGTCCTGGTGGTGCTGGCCCTGCCGGGCCGCCGCCGGGAGATCGACGACGACCTGCCGGAGGAGACCGAGGCCGTCGCGGCCGAGCCGGTCGCCGGTGAGGGACGCCGGGCCCGCAGGCTGCGCGCGGCGGCCCAGGCGGAAGCCGCGGTGCCGGGAGACGACGCCGCGGGGGTGGTGCACGCGGAGGACGGCACGGCGACCGGGTACGGCGAGGCGGCTCCGGGCGTTCCGGAGCAGGCGCCGGGGGAGTACATCCCGGCGCAGCAGAACGCCGATCCGTACGCGGCGGTTCCCGGCGCCCAGGACGGCACGGACCCGTACGCGTCCGGCCAGGACGGCACGGACCCGTACGCGGCCGGCCAGGACGGCACCGGCACCTACGCGGCGGTCCCGCAGCAGAATTACGGGGAGTGGGAGGCGCAGCAGTACCAGGGCGCCGACTACGGCCAGTACCAGGGCGGCCAGGACGCCGGCCAGTACTACCAGCCCGATCCCTACCAGCAGGACCCGTATCAGCAGCAGGGCGCCTACGACCCGTACGGCTACGCCCAGCAGCAGCCCTACGCCCCGGGGACCGGCGAAGCCGCCCCGTACGACGGGCATGACGGGCACGACGGGCACGACGAGAACGCGGCCCCGGGCCAGGGCCCGTGGCCGAACGGCAACGGCAACGGCAACGCATCGCGAGGCGAGTCCGAGTGAAGTCCACCCCCCTGTCCCTCATCGCGGGCGTCGTCGCCCTCGCCGCCGTCACCGGCTTCGCCGCGCTCACCGTGCCCGGTGACGAGGGCGCCACGGAGGCGAAGGCCGCCGCCCGGCTCCCTGTCGAGCGCTCCAGCCTGCTCTGCCCGGAGCCGAGCACGTCCGACCTGGCGGAGACGACGTACACGTCCTTCACCCCGGCGGGGAAGGGCGGCCAGGAGGCCGGTGCCGCGGAGCTGAAGGCGGCCGAAGCCCTCCCCGCGGACGAGGACGCGGAGAACGAGGACGCGGACAAGGACGACAAGGACAAGAAGGACGACAAGGACGAGGCGGCGGACAGCAAGCCCGTCGTCTCGCTCAAGGACCTCGGCACGCCGTCCACCGCCGAGACCTCCAAGTCCGGGGCTCCCGCGCTCGTCGGCACCGCCACCGGCGCGTTCGCCCCCGGCTGGACCGCGCAGCAGACCACCATGGCCGCCGCGGGCGGTGCCCGCGGTCTGCTCGGCGTGAGCTGCACCGCCCCCGACACGGACTTCTGGTTCCCGGGGGCGAGCACCGGGAAGGCCCGGCAGGACTACGTCCACCTCACCAACCCGGACGACACCGCCGCCGTCGCGGACATCGAGCTGTACGGCGCCGAGGGCCCCCTGAAGTCCGACGTCGGTGAGGGCATCACCGTCCCGGCGAGGTCGAGTGTCCCGATGCTGATCTCGACCCTGACCAGCGAGACCGCGGAGAACGTCACCGTCCATGTCACCACCCGGTCGGGACGTGTCGGCGCGGTCGTGAGCGCCGCCGAGGACGAGGTGGGCAGCGACTGGCTGGCCGCCTCCGCCGACCCGGCGAGCACCCAGGTCCTGCCGGGGATCCCGGCCGACGCCACCTCCGTACGCCTCGTGGCGTTCGCGCCCGGCGAGGACGACGCCGATGTGAAGGTCCAGCTCCTGGGCAAGAACGGCGCGTTCTCACCGGCCGGGAACGACACCCTGCACATCAAGTCGCAGATGACCGCGAGCGTCGACCTCAAGGACGTCACCCGGGGGGAGCCCGGCTCGCTCCGGCTGACCCCCGCCGACGGCAGCGGGACTCCGGTGGTCGCCGCTCTGCGTGTGGTGCGCGGCAAGGGCGCCGAGCAGGAGGTCGCGTTCATTCCGGCCACCGGTCCCGTGGGCGAGCGGGCGAGTGTGGCCGACAACCGGGCGAAGGGCTCGGTGCTCTCCCTGACCGCCCCGGGCGAAACGGCCGAGGTCAAGGTCACCGCGTCGGGGGGCAGCGAGGGCGGCGAGGCGACCGTCAAGACGTACACGGTCAAGGGCGGCACGACACTGGAGGTCGAGCCGGAGGCTCCGGCCGGCCTCAAGGGCGGCTACGCCCTGACGGTGGAGTCCGAGTCGGGCGGACCGGTGCACGCCGCCCGCACGCTCACGATCGAGGAGGGCGGCATCGACATGTTCACCGTGCAGACGCTGCCGGACGACGAGGGCATGGTCGAGGTGCCCGAGGCGGAGCAGGACCTGTCGGTCCTGGACGACTGAGGCCGCGCCGCGGGCGGTTCAGTCCTGCCCGTAGCGCGGGTCGACCGACTCGGGCGAGAGGCCGAGCAGCTCCGCGACCTGTTCCACCACGACCTCGTGCACCAGCAGAGCGCGTTCGTCGCGGCTCTTGGTGCGGATCTCGACGGGGCGCCGGTAGACGACGATCTGGGCGGGCTGTCCCTTCTCGGCGGACAGCGCGCGCCCCAGCGGCACGGTCTCCTCGAGCGAACCCGGCACATCGAGGACCAGGAAGTCGACATCCGTCAGCTGGGGCCAGCGCCGCTCCAGCCGCTCCACCGAATCCTGGACGAGATCGCGGAAGCTCTCGGCCCTGCTGACGGACAGCGGCACCTGCGGCGGGGCGACCGGTCCGCGCATGCCGCGGCCGTGGCGGTCGCGGCGGCGGGGCCGTGGCTCGGGCGGGTGGGGCGGTACGGGGCTGTCCATCACCGACGCAGCGTAACGCTCCCCGGCCCGGGGCGATCACGGCTCCTCCGCCGGCCCGCTCCGTGTCCCAAGATGAACATTCCGGCCAGGGTTGAGTGCGGTTCCGGTCCTTGCTCCGATCGCGGACCCTCCGTCGAATGACCGGTTGTGTTCCCCCCGGCGACCTCGGCCCGGCCCGCGCGCACGGGCCGCCGCGCAGGTCGGAACGGCTGTGCGGGAGCCGCACCGGGCCCCGTGCGGTGGACGACACGACGGGGTGACCCGGGGGAGAGTCGTCGCAGCCCGCTCAAGAGTGCGGTACCGTCCAACATCGTGAGCCCTGTACGTCGCTGTTCGCGAACCGCGTGCGGCCGTCCCGCCGTCGCGACACTGACGTACGTCTATGCCGACTCGACCGCGGTCCTCGGCCCGCTCGCCACCTATGCCGAGCCCCACTGCTACGACCTCTGCGCCGAGCACGGTGAACGGCTCACCGCGCCGCGCGGCTGGGAAGTCGTCCGGCTCTCCGACCCCTCGGCTCCCACCCGCCCCAGCGGTGACGATCTCGAAGCGCTGGCCAACGCCGTGCGCGAGGCGGCCCGGCCCCAGGACCGGCAGCAGGGCGGCAGGGGCCCCCGGGCGGCCGACCCGGTGGAGGTCGCGCGCCGCGGACATCTCCGGGTGCTGCGCTCCCCGGACTCCTGACACCCCTTCCGCACCACGGGTCCCACCCGCCACCTCTCCGTACCGGAAGAAGTTTTCCGGTACGGAGCATTGACGCTGGCTTGTCGCGGACACGACCATTCCCCCACCCGTGAGAGATCGCTTCCGCATCACGGAATCCGGGGAGGTCTGTGTGTTTGTCCAGCAACTCGAACCCGTAGCCGATTCGCTCGCTCTGTCCGCTCTTGTCGCTTCCCTGCCCCTGGTGACCGTCCTGGTGCTGCTGGGCGCCGTCCGCATGAAGGCCCACCGCGCCGGCCTCATCGGGCTCGCCGTCGCCGTGCTCGTCGGCCGGCTGGCGTTCGGCATGCCCGTCGGGCAGACCCTGTCCGCGGGGGCGCAAGGCGTCCTCTTCGGGCTCTTCCCCATCATGTGGATCGTCGTCAACGCCCTCTGGGTGTACCGGATGACCGTCCGCACCCACCACTTCGACATCCTGCGGCGCTCCTTCGGCCGGGTCTCCGACGACCCCCGCATCCAGGCCCTGGTCATCGCCTTCTGCTTCGGCGCGCTCCTGGAGGCCCTGGCCGGCTTCGGCGCACCCGTCGCGATCTGCTCCGTCATGCTCGTCGCGCTCGGCTTCGACCCGGTCAAGGCCGCGGTCGTCTCCCTGGTCGCCAACACCGCGCCCGTCGCCTTCGGAGCCATGGGCACGCCCGTGGTGACCCTCGCCCAGGTCACCGGCCTGCCACTGGACGACGTCGCCACGGTCGTCGGCCGCCAGACTCCGCTGCTCGCGCTCGTCGTCCCGCTGATCCTGGTCTTCCTGGTCGACGGCAGGCGAGGGCTGCGGGAGACCTGGGTGCCCGCGCTCGTCTGCGGGGCGGCCTTCGCCGTCGCGCAGTTCGCCGCGTCCAACTTCGTGTCCGCCCAGCTCGCCGACATCGCGGCCGCTCTGGTGGGCGCGGGCGCGCTGATCGCCGTCCCCGGCGCCCGCAGGCCCGCCGACGAGCCGGTGCGCGCTGCCGTCCTGACGGGCGCGCGCAGCGAGGACCTGGACAAGGAGGACCCGCGCCGTGAGGTGCTGCGCGCCTATGCCCCGTACGCGCTGATCGTCGCGGTGTTCTCCCTCGCCCAGATCCCGCCCGTCAAGCGGCTGCTGGCCGAGGCGACGCGCGTCTTCGACTGGCCGTTCCTCGATGTCGCGGGGCCCGACGGCGAACCGGTCGGCGCCAACGAGTTCTCCCTGCCGCTCTTCGGCACCGGCGGCACGCTCGTGCTGATCGCCGGCCTGATCACCGCCGTCGTCATCGGCGTACGGGCGGGGACCGCCGCGCGGGAGTGGGCGGCCACGGTGCACGAACTGCGCTACGCGATCCTCACCGTGACGTCCGTCCTCGCCCTCGCCTACGTCATGAACCTCTCCGGCCAGGCCGCCACCATCGGGCAGTCCGTCGCCGCGGCCGGTGCCGGGCTCGCCTTCCTCTCGCCGGTGCTCGGCTGGTTCGGCGTCGCCGTGTCCGGCTCCGACACCTCGGCCAACGCCCTCTTCGGCGCCCTCCAGGTGTCCGCCGCACGGGAGTCCGGCCTCTCGCCGGAGCTCCTCGCCGCCGCCAACAGCTCCGGGGGAGTGCTGGGCAAGATGATCTCCCCGCAGAATCTGACGATCGCCTGCGCGGCCGTCGGTCTCGCCGGACGTGAGGGAGATCTGCTGCGGAAGGTGCTGCCGTGGAGCCTCGGCCTGCTGCTGGTGATGTGCCTTGTCGTGATGGCCCAGAGCACGGCGGTGCTGGGCTGGATGCTCCCCTGACCGGGGGTCGGGGGCCGCCGGGTAGTTTGGGCGGTCCGCAAAGACCCCAGGAGGACCGGCCGTGGTTGCTGACCTGTCGCAGCTCGTGAAGGCGTACGACGTGCGCGGAGTCGTGCCCGACCAGTGGGACGAGCCGCTCGCCGAACTGTTCGGCGCGGCCTTCGTCCAGGTCACCGACGCGGACGCGATCGTGATCGGCCACGACATGCGGCCGTCCTCGCCCGGTCTGGCCGCGGCCTTCGCCCGCGGTGCGACGGCACGCGGCGTCGACGTGACCCTCATCGGGCTCTGCTCGACGGACCAGCTGTACTACGCGTCCGGGGCGCTGGACCTGCCCGGAGCGATGTTCACGGCCTCGCACAACCCGGCGCGGTACAACGGCATCAAGCTGTGCCGCGCCGGGGCCGCGCCCGTGGGCCAGGACACCGGTCTGACCGAGATCCGCACCCTGGTCGAGCAGTGGTCGGAGCACGGCCTCCCCGCCACGACCGCCACCACCCCGGGCACGGTCACCGAGCGAGACACCCTCATGGACTACGCCGCGCACCTGCTGGGCCTCGTCGGCCTCTCCGGGATCCGTCCGCTCAAGGTCGTCGTGGACGCGGGCAACGGCATGGGCGGCCACACCGTCCCCACCGTCTTCGCGGGCCTCCCCCTCGACCTCGTACCCATGTACTTCGAGCTCGACGGCACCTTCCCCCACCACGAGGCCAACCCGCTCGACCCGAAGAACATCGTCGACCTCCAGGCCCGCGTCCTCGCCGAGGGGGCCGATCTCGGCCTCGCCTTCGACGGCGACGCCGACCGCTGCTTCGTCGTCGACGAGCGCGGCGAAGGCGTGTCACCGTCCGCGATCACGGCCCTGGTGGCCGCCCGTGAGCTGGCCCGCAACGGCGGCAAGGGCACCGTCATCCACAACCTGATCACCTCCTGGTCGGTCCCCGAAGTCGTACGCGAGAACGGCGGCACCCCCGTCCGTACCCGCGTCGGCCACTCCTTCATCAAGGCCGAGATGGCCGAGCACGGAGCGATCTTCGGCGGCGAGCACTCCGCGCACTACTACTTCCGCGACTTCTGGAACGCCGACACGGGCATGCTCGCCGCCCTCCACGTCCTCGCCGCGCTGGGCGGCCAGGACGGCCCGCTCTCCGGGCTCCTCGACCGGTACGACCGCTACTCGGGATCCGGCGAGATCAACTCCACGGTGGCCGACCAGGCGGACCGGCTGGCGGCGATCAGGGCGGCGTACGGCCACCGCGACGACGTACGGTTCGACGAGCTGGACGGGCTCACCGTGACCGGCGGCGACTGGTGGTTCAACCTCCGGGCCTCCAACACCGAGCCGCTGCTGCGTCTGAACGTCGAGGCGCGGGACGAGAAGACCATGGCGGCGGTACGCGACGAGGTCCTCGCCGTCGTCCGCGCGTGACCGCTCAGGGCGGGGGCGTGACCGCTCCGGGTCCGGGCCTGACCGCTCTGTGTCCGGGCGTGACCGGTTCGCGGTCGTGCGGCGTGCCCGAGATGTCCGCGCCGTCCGCGACCGCCCCGCCGCCCCCCGGGCGCACGCCGCCGACGCATGCCCCGTCGAGCGGGGACTGCCGGGCCGCGACCCTCCCGGCCCGGCGGTAGGCTGACCACGCCCCAAGCTCCGCGGACCCGAACCGGGTCCGGACCGGATCCGCACCGCATGCCCGAAGGGACCCACCCCATGCCGCTCGAAGCCGGCCTTCTGGAGATCCTCGCCTGCCCGGCCTGCCACGCCGGCCTCGACGACCGGTCCGCCGCCGAGAGCCCCGAGCTGGTCTGCACCGGCGCGGACTGCGGTCTCGCGTACCCGGTGCGGGACGGCATCCCGGTGCTCCTCGTCGACGAGGCCCGCCGCCCCGCGTAACCCGCACCCTGATCAGCACGGTGATCGGAGGCCCACCACCATGCTCGACGAGTCGCTGCTCGACGCACCGGAAGCACTGGCCCGAGCCGACCGGCGAGGCCTGCTGCGCGGCGCCGCCGAAGCCGGAGCCCGCGTCCGCACCGCCGCCCGGCACGCCGCCGAGGCCGGAATCGGCGCCCTGGCCCCCGAAGGACGGCCCCGCGCCGTCCTCGTCGCGGGGCCCGGCACCGCCGCGACCGGCGTCGCCGACCTGATCGGCGCCCTCGCCGGCGCCTCCGCGCCCGTCACCGCGATCCGCCCCACCGGGGTCGCGGCCGCCGCCGGCGCGCTGCGCTGGGCGCTGCCCGGCTGGGCCGGATCCGTGGACCTGCTGCTCATCGCCACGGCCGACGGTTCGGAACCGGGCCTCGCGCTGCTCGCCGAGCAGGCCTACCGCCGCGGCTGCACGGTCGTCGCCGTCGCGCCCGTCCGGTCCCCGCTGCGCGAGGCCGTCGACGGGGTCCACGGACTCGTCGTGCCCATGGCGGCCGCCCCGCACGGTGAGTACGACGCCGAGACCTCGGCGGCAGGCCCCGGCACGCTCTGGGCCCTCCTCACCCCGCTGCTCGCCCTGCTGGACCGCGTGGGCCTGGTCGAAGCACCCCCGGAGACCCTGCAGAAGGTCGCCGACCGTCTCGACCGCACCGCGGAGCGCTGCGGGCCGGCCATCGCCACGTACAGCAACCCGGCCAAGACACTCGCCGCGGAACTCGCCGACAGCCTGCCGCTCGTCTGGACGGAGGGTGAGGCCGCGGGCCCCGTCGGGCGCCGCTTCGCCGCCGTCCTCGCCGAGCTCGCCGGCCGTCCGGCGCTCGTGGCCGAGCTGCCGGAGGCGCTGCCCTCCCACGGAGCGCTGCTCGCCGGAGCGTTCGCGGCAGGGGCCGACCCCGACGACTTCTTCCGGGACCGGGTGGACGAACCCGAGGCCATGCGCGCCCGTGTCGTCCTGCTCCGCGACCGGCCCGCCGGCGGCCTGACCGCGAGCCCGGCCGCCCGTGAACTGGCCCTGAGCCACGACACGGCCATCAGCGAACTCGAACCCGAAGAGGGAAGCGAGCTCGAATCCCTCGCCGAGCTCCTCGCGGTCACCGACTTCGCCGCCGTCTACGCCTCCCTGGCCTCCGACAACCGGGCCTGACGGCCTGCCACCCCTGGGCGCCCACGCCCGCGCATCCCACGAGGACTCATCTCCATGGACCGGCTCTCCAACACCGTGCGCCCCTACGCCTGGGGGTCCACGACGGCCATCCCCGAGCTGCTCGGCACAGCCCCGACCGGCGAACCGCAGGCCGAGATGTGGATGGGAGCCCACCCGGGAGCCCCTTCACGCCTCACCCGGCCCGCCGGTACGGACACCACCGCGGGCGCCGCGGGCCCCGGAGCCGGTGAGCGGTCCCTCACGGACGTCATCGCGGCCGACCCCGAGCGCGAACTCGGCGCGGCGGCCGTCCGCGCCTTCGGTCCCCGGCTCCCCTTCCTGCTCAAGCTCCTCGCGGCCGGCGCCCCGCTGTCCCTCCAGGTCCACCCCGACCTCGCGCAGGCACAGGAGGGCTACGCGGACGAGGAACGCCGGGGCATCCCGATCGACGCGCCGCACCGCACGTACAAGGACGCCAACCACAAGCCCGAGCTGATCTGCGCGCTCACCCCCTTCGACGGGCTGTGCGGCTTCCGCAGGCCCGCCGAGGCCGCCGACCTGATAGCCGCCCTCGGCGTGGACTCCCTCAAGCCCTTCGTGGACCTGCTCCGCGCCCACCCCGAGGACGGGGCACTGCGCGAGGTCCTCACGGCGATCCTCACCGCGGACCCCGACGACATGGCGCACACGGTCGCCGAGGCGGCCGAGGCCGCCGGGCGGCTCGGCGGCGCCCATGCCCCGTACGCCCAGATCACCCACCACTACCCCGGCGACCCCGGCGTCATCGCGGCCATGCTGCTGAACTACGTACAACTCCAGCCGGGCGAAGCGATGTTCCTCGGAGCGGGCGTGCCCCACGCCTATCTCGGCGGCCTCGGTGTCGAGATCATGGCCAACTCCGACAACGTGCTGCGCTGCGGTCTGACCCCCAAGCACGTCGACGTCCCCGAACTGCTCCGCATCGTCCGCTTCGAAGCCACCGAGCCCGGCATCCTGCGCCCCGAGGCCGCAGCCGACGGCGAGGAGGTGTACGAGACGCCGGTTGACGAATTCCGGCTGTCGCGCTACGTCCTGCCTTCCGGCGGCGGACCGGTCGACCTCACCGCGCCCACCGCGCAGATCCTGCTCTGCACGGCGGGCGCCCCACGGGCAGGCGAGATCGCTCTCGCACCCGGCCGATCGGTGTTCGTCCCCGCGGACGAGGCGGTAGAAGTGGCCGGTACGGGAACGCTCTTCCGTGCGACCGTGGTGGTCTGACGTACCGTCCGTACCAGCGGCTGCAACAATGTCCGGCCGTAACGCGGCGCCCGTGCCGCAGCACCGAGGAAGGGACACCAGGCACCCATGAGCGCGTCAGGCGGAACCAAGGCGATCGTGGCGGCACTCGCCGCCAACCTCGCGATCGCGGTGGCCAAATTCGTGGCGTTCCTCTTCAGTGGCTCTTCATCGATGCTGGCGGAGAGCGTCCACTCACTGGCGGACTCGGGCAACCAGGGGCTCCTGCTGCTCGGCGGCAAGAAGGCCCAGCGGGAGGCGACCCCCCAGCACCCCTTCGGTTACGGCCGTGAGCGCTACATCTACGCCTTCCTCGTCTCCATCGTCCTGTTCTCGGTCGGTGGCATGTTCGCGATCTACGAGGGCTACGAGAAGATCAAGCACCCGCACGAGATCGAGGCCTGGTACTGGCCGGTCGGCGTGCTGGTCTTCGCGATCATCGCCGAGAGCTTCTCCTTCCGTACGGCCATCACGGAGTCCAACCAGACCCGCGGCAAGCTGTCCTGGACGCAGTTCGTCCGCCGGGCCAAGGCGCCCGAGCTTCCCGTCGTCCTCCTCGAGGACCTCGGCGCGCTGGTCGGGCTGATCCTGGCCCTCGCCGGCGTCGGCCTGGCCCTGGGCACCGGAAACGGCGTGTGGGACGGCATCGGCACCCTGTGCATCGGCATCCTGCTGATCGTGATCGCGATCGTCCTCGCCGCTGAGACGAAGTCGCTGCTGCTCGGTGAGGCGGCCGGCACCGACGACGTCGACAAGATCCAGGCCGCCGTGGTCGACGGCGACACCGTCACCCGCATCATCCACATGCGCACGCTCCACCTCGGTCCGGAAGAGCTGCTGGTGGCAGCCAAGATCGCGGTGCGGGCCGAGGAGTCCGCCGCCGAGGTCGCGGAAGCGATCAACGCCGCCGAGAACCGGATCCGCGATGCGGTCCCGATCGCCCGGGTCATCTACCTCGAGCCCGACATCTACGACGAGAAGGCCGCTGCCGCCGGCACCAACCCGGGCAAGGCACCGGGCGGCCCCGTGTCTCCCGAGGGCACACCGACGGAATCCGGCCACTGACCCGCTGAAGATCAGCCCCGAACGGCCCCGTGACCCACGCCGCCCCCCAGGCGGACTGGGGCGCGCTGGGCCGTTCGGTGTAGATTCGGGGGAGTACCAGACGTCGCTGCTGATGGCGGTCGATCGGTCCGCGCAAGTGGACCGGCCGAGGGAGAGAGGGCCTCCGACGGACTGCACTGCGGATCGCCCGGGCATTCGTGTGCCCGTCGTGGCCGCCGCAGAGCCAGCCAACCACCCTCGACCCACTACGAGGAGCAGCCCGTTATGACGACGGCCGCCAATCGCCAGGACTTCAAGGTCGCCGACCTTTCCCTCGCCGCCTTCGGGCGCAAGGAGATCACCCTCGCCGAGCACGAGATGCCCGGCCTGATGTCGATCCGCAAGGAGTACACCGCCGCCCAGCCGCTGGCCGGCGCCCGGATCACCGGCTCCCTGCACATGACCGTGCAGACCGCGGTGCTCATCGAGACCCTCGTCGCCCTGGGCGCCGAGGTCCGCTGGGCCTCCTGCAACATCTACTCGACCCAGGACCACGCCGCCGCAGCGATCGCGGTCGGTCCGAACGGGACCCCGGACGCCCCCGCCGGCGTCCCGGTCTTCGCCTGGAAGGGCGAAACCCTGGAGGAGTACTGGTGGTGCACGGAGCAGGCTCTGACCTGGCCGAACACCGCCACCGGCGGCCCGAACATGATCCTCGACGACGGTGGTGACGCCACCCTCCTCGTCCACAAGGGCGTCGAGTTCGAGAAGGCCGGCGAGGCCCCGGACCCGTCGACGGCGGACAGCGAGGAGTACGCGTACATCCTCACCCTGCTGAATCGCACCCTCGGCGAGTCCCCGCAGAAGTGGACCCAGCTGGCGTCCGAGATCCGCGGCGTGACCGAGGAGACCACGACCGGTGTGCACCGGCTGTACGAGATGCACCGCGACGGCACCCTCCTTTTCCCGGCGATCAACGTCAACGACGCGGTCACCAAGTCGAAGTTCGACAACAAGTACGGGTGCCGCCACTCGCTGATCGACGGCATCAACCGCGCCACCGACGTCCTGATCGGCGGCAAGACCGCCGTCGTCTGCGGCTACGGCGACGTGGGCAAGGGCTGTGCGGAGTCCCTCCGCGGCCAGGGCGCCCGTGTGATCATCACGGAGATCGACCCGATCTGCGCCCTGCAGGCCGCGATGGACGGTTACCAGGTCACGACGCTGGACGACGTGGTGGAGACCGCGGACATCTTCGTCACGACGACGGGCAACAAGGACATCATCATGGCCTCGGACATGGCCCGGATGAAGCACCAGGCGATCGTCGGCAACATCGGCCACTTCGACAACGAGATCGACATGGCCGGCCTGGCGAAGATCGACGGCATCGTCAAGGACGAGGTCAAGCCGCAGGTCCACACCTGGAAGTTCCCGGACGGCAAGGTCCTGATCGTGCTGTCCGAGGGCCGCCTGCTGAACCTCGGCAACGCCACCGGTCACCCCTCGTTCGTCATGTCCAACTCGTTCGCGGACCAGACCCTGGCCCAGATCGAGCTGTTCACCAAGCCCGAGGCGTACCCGACCGATGTCTACGTGCTGCCGAAGCACCTGGACGAGAAGGTCGCCCGCCTCCACCTCGACGCGCTGGGCGTGAAGCTCACGACCCTGCGCCAGGAGCAGGCCGACTACATCGGCGTCCCGGTGGAAGGCCCGTACAAGTCCGACCTCTACCGCTACTGAGCCGGCCGTCGGCCGACGGCCGGCGCAGCTCTCAGCAGCAGGTCCGAGCGCAGGCCCCCGCACCCCCGTGCCGGGGGCCTGCCCCGTACCGCACCCGCACAGCCCGAGGAACCCGAAGGACCCCATGCCCCGCGGCCGTTATTCGCTCCACGATGTCCACGACCACTCCCCCCTCGGCGAAGAACACTTCCACTGCGCGCCCGGCCCCTCCGGCTGGCGCTATGTCTCCCAGACCACGGCTCCCTCGGGCGCCCACCTGGGTTCCGTCGATCTGGCCCTGGACGAGCTCGGCCGCCCCATCCGCCTCGAACTGCACGCCGCGAGCTGGCAGATCCGCGGTGCCGCCCTCGACGGGGTCACCTGGGTACGGACCGACCCCACCGGCACTCATGCCACCGAAGGCAATGTCCGCGCCCACACCTTCTCCGGCACGTCCCCCGCTTTCCTCGTCGCCACCGCCAGGCTCCTGCGCCTCACCCCCGCTTCCCCCGCGACCCGCGTCCGTCTGGTCACCTTCACGGACCCGGTTCTCGCTCCCCGTACCGTCGACCAGTCCTGGTCGCTGCTGAACAGTGAAGCGCACGCCACTGACAACGGGCCCCTGATCGTGGACGAATACCAGGTCAGCGCACTGGACACCGGCGAGCAGCACGCCGTGCACATCGCGGGTGACGTGGTGCTGGCGGCGCCGGGCATCGAGCTCGAGCACCTCGAATCCCCGCCCTCGGCCAAGCCCGGTGCGCCGGACGGGGCTTGAGCCGAGCCGGAGGTATCGAACCGCCGCGTGCCGCCGGTTCGCCGTCGGGGCCGCGGACCTGGACCAGGGTTCGGGGGCGGGCGGGCCCGGGCGGGAGGGTTCAGGCGGGCGGGGCGAAGCCGGTCGTGGCCTGCCCCTCCGCGCCGGCCCCGTCCTTGCCGGCGCCGGCGGGAGCCGCTGTGGGCGTGCCGGCGCCTGAGGGCCGGACTTCCGTCGGCCGTTCGCCGGGGGATTCCTTGTTCAAGGGCGCGGGCGCAGGCCCGGTGACGGGCATCTGGAAGGGGCCGCCGCGGCCCGCTGCCGCAGCCATCCGCCGGGCCTCCCGCGTCTGCCGCTCGTTCACCACGGCCGCGAGATAACCGGCCGCCGGTACCCCCTGCGGCACCTGGACACCCGTGCACGCGACGAGGTCCGCGGCCAGGCGTTCCCCCATGGACCATCGCACCGTGGCATCGAGCTCGTTCATCCGAGTCAGGTACTGCCGTACGGCGAGCCAGAGCCCGTCAGGTACGCCCGAGAGATCCAGCTGCGCGAAACGGCCTACCAGCCAGGGCGGGGGAGGGGGCACCGTCTGAGCCCGCCCGGCCGGCACCCGCTCACGCACGACGAGCGTTCCGGCGAACACGTCACCGAGCCGGCGGCCGCGGGCGGACACCAGAGAGGCGATACAGCCCACGACTCCGAATGTCCCGAGGATCTCGACCAGCCCCATCGCCCCCCGCACGAGTGCGTGACGGAACCGGATCGGCCCACCGTCGTCCCGCACCACGCGAAGTCCGCAGGCGAGCTTTCCGAGCGAGCGGCCATGGCTGAGGGTCTCCACCGCGACAGGTCCGCCCACCAGGACCAGCAGGAACGTGGCGACGGCGATCGCGGCGGCCGCCGCCTCGTCGAGTGTCACGCTCGCCACGGCCAGACCGATGGACAGCAGCACGAAGACGGTCAGGAGCACCGCGAGATCGATGGTGATCGCCAACGCCCGGCTGGGCAGCCTCGCCGGCTGCAGTCCCAGTACGACCGCGTCCCCGGTCACGAGTTCATTCATCGCCGCCCACCCCTCGCCGCCCTTCTCTCCCCCTCGGGAACCACAGTCTGCCAAGCTGACCGGCAGCGCACCGCCGTAGTACGGACCCGTACGCACCCATGCCTGGAGCAGCAGCCGACCATGGATCTCGACGTCTTCGTGACCGCCCACCACACCGAGTGGGACCGCCTGGACCATCTTCTTCACCGCGGGCGCAGCCTGACAGGTGACGAGGCGGACGAGCTCGTCGCCCTGTACCAACGCACCGCCACGCATCTGTCCTTGATCAGGTCCAGTGCACCGGATCCCGTGCTGACCGCGCGTCTCACGCAGCTCGTGGCCCGCGCGCGCTCCACCGTGACGGGGACCCGCCGCGCCTCATGGCGCGACGCCGCGCGCTTCCTGACCGCCGGCTTCCCCGCGGCCGTCTACCGCTCGCGGCACTGGTGGATACCCACGGCGGTGCTCTCCACGCTCCTGGCGGCCGTCATCGGCTGGTGGATCGGCACACATCCGGAGGTGCAGGCGTCGATCGCCGCCCCGGAGGACCTGCGCGCCCTGACCCGGCCCGGCGGCGAGTACGAGACGTACTACTCCAGCCATCCGGCAGCCTCTTTCGCCGCCCAGGTCTGGACGAACAACGCTCAGGCGGCGGCCATGTGCCTGGTGCTGGGGGCCTTCCTCTGCATACCGGTGATCTGGATCCTCTTCGTCAACGTGCTCAACCTCGCCGTCGGCATCGGGCTGATGTCCTCGGCGGGCCGTCTGGACACCTTCCTCGGGCTCGTCCTGCCGCACGGCCTGCTCGAGCTCACCGCCGTCTTCGTCGCAGCCGGCACGGGCCTCCGTCTCGGGTGGACGGTCATCGACCCGGGCCCGCGCACCAGACGCTCGGCACTGGCTCAGCAGGGGCGTGCCGCGATCGGCATGGCCATCGGGCTGGCGCTGGTCCTGTTCGTCTCCGGTGTCATCGAAGGGTTCGTCACTCCCTCGGGCCTTCCCACCTGGGCGCGCATCACCATCGGTGTCGCGGCTGAGCTGGCCTTTCTGGCCTACGTCTATGTCCTCGGAGGGCGGGCTGCCCGAGCCGGGGACACCGGGGACGTCGATGCGGGGGAGCGCAGCGCCGAGCTGCCCGC
The DNA here is from genome assembly GCF_044751065.1 of Streptomyces sp. NPDC088746. Lineage (NCBI taxonomy): Bacteria > Bacillati > Actinomycetota > Actinomycetes > Kitasatosporales > Streptomycetaceae > Streptomyces > Streptomyces sp. NPDC088746. The sequence continues at coordinate 350 of NZ_JBIVLA010000008.1, read as the reverse complement.
CGCGGCCTGAGGGCCGATGTGCGTCCGGGGCCTCTGACCTGCTAGCCTTCTGGTCGCCCACAAAGACTGTTGACACAGCCTGCGTGGAGAGGTAGATTTTAACGGTTCCAACGAGTTGGACAACTTGCTCGGGAACGTCTAAAGTTCATCTCGCTCGTGCGGAGGACGCGATCCCCGCAGAGCCGATCGATTCTTCTCTTTCAAGCAAATGGCCAGGTTCGCTTCGGCCGAATTGCTTCTGATAAAGTCGAGTCAGCCGAAAGGCAAAGGCCACTCCACAGGCCACCGGAATCAAATTCGGACCGGAAACGGAACGGAAAAGAGTCTGGTAAAGTTGGAACCGCCGGAAA
>NZ_JBIVLA010000007.1:0-465023 GCF_044751065.1 Streptomyces sp. NPDC088746 | reverse complement strand
GGGCCCCCCCCGCGGCCGGGCGGTTGGTTTTGTGCGCACTGGCCCCCCCCGTTACACCGGGGGGGGGGGCCCCCCCCCCCCGGGGGGGGGGGGGGGGGGGGTGGAGCCGGCTCCACCCCCAGGACTCCTCCTCGCTGCGATGTGGACGGTGCGCGCCGCCGGTTGGATCGAACCCATGAATCAACGACCCGCAGCCGTACGGCTCGACACCGTCACCCGGTCCTTCGGGAAGGCCGCCGACGCGGTCACCGCGCTGGACGGAGTCAGCCTCACCATCCCCCCGGGCTCCTTCACCGCGATCATGGGACCGTCGGGTTCGGGGAAGTCGACGCTCCTCCAGTGCACGGCCGGCCTCGACCGGCCCACGTCCGGCCGGGTGTTCCTCGGGGACACGGAGATGACCGGGCTGAGCGAGCGGAGGCTCACGCTGCTGCGCCGCCGGCGGATCGGATTCGTCTTCCAGGCCTTCAACCTGCTGCCGGCCCTCACCGCCGAGCAGAACGTGGCGCTCCCGCTCCGGCTCGCGGGCCGGGGACCCCGGCGCGCTGAGGTACGCGAGGTGCTGGAGCGGGTCGGCCTCGGCTCCCGGGCCAGCCACCGGCCCACCGAGCTCTCCGGCGGGCAGCAGCAACGTGTCGCCCTGGCAAGGGCGTTGGTCACCCGCCCCGAGGTCCTGTTCGGCGACGAACCGACCGGGGCTCTCGATTCCCGTACGGGCCAGGAGGTCCTGGGGCTGCTGCGCTCGATGGCCGACGGCGGCCAGACGGTGATCATGGTGACCCACGACCCGGTGGCCGCCTCCTACGCGGACCGTGTGGTGTTCCTGGCCGACGGATCGATACGGGACGAGCTGCGGGACCCTGCGGCCGCAGAGATCGCCGCGCGCATGACCGCCCTGGCGGTGGCCCCGTGCTGAGCTCCGCCCTGCGCTCCATGCGGACCCGCTGGGTCACCTTCGTCGGCTCCTTCGTCGCGCTCACCCTGGGCGTCGGGCTGATCGCCATGACCGGGCTGGCGCTCGCGGCCACCTTCGACGCCCCGGAGCGCACCCCGGAACGCTTCGCCGCGGTGCCGGTCGTGGTGGCGCCGTCGGACACCCTCCGGGTCGCCACATCGATCGGGGAGCGTACGGCCCGGCTCACCGACCCCCGGCCGGTGCCGCGGCGCCTGGCAGACGGGCTCTCCGCGCTGGGGCCGACGATGGAGGACCGTACGTTTCCCGTCCGGCTGGCCGGCGGTGAGGCCGTGGGACATCCGTGGTCCGTCGCCGCCGCCGCCCCCTACCGCGTCACCTCCGGCCGGGCGCCGGACGTAGCGGGCGAGGTCGTCGTGACGGCGGGCGCGGGTGCGGGCATCCGGGCCGGTGACCAGGTCCGGGTCGCCGTCCCTGGTGCCTCGGCCGAAACGGGAACGCGGACGGTCGTCGGCACGGTGGCGGACGCCGGCTTCGAGACGGCGGTCTTCTTCACCGACGCCGAGGCCGCCCGCATCCACCCCGCCGTCGACGCGGTTGCCGTGCACGCCGACGCCGACGCCGTACGGCAGTTGACCGGGACCTTTCCCGGCATGAGTGTCCTGACCGGCGGCGACCGGCGCCGGGCGGACGCCGATCCCGACCGGGACAGCGAGGCCCTGACCGCCGTCAACGCGCTGCTCGGCACGGCGGCCGGCATCACCGGTTTCGTCTCGGTCTTCGTCGTCGCCTCGACGTTCTCCTTCGCGGTGGCGCAGCGCAGAAGGGAGTTCGGGCTGCTCCGCACGGCGGGTGCCACGCCCGGTCAGGTGCGGCGCACGGTCGTCGTGGAGGCGCTCCTGATCGGCGCCCTGGCCTCGGCCGCCGGCTGTCTGCTGGGCGATGCCGCCGCACCCGTGCTCGCCGGACGGCTGGCCGACGAGGGCCTGGCTCCTGCCTGGTTCGCCATCGGCGACGCGACGTGGCCGCTGCACACCGCCTTCTGGACCGGCCTGGCCGTGGCGCTCACCGGGGCCGCCGTCTCCTCCCACCGCGCGGGCCGCATCCGCCCCGTGGAGGCGCTCCGCGACGCGGCCGTGGACGCCGGAAGGATGCCGCCGAGCCGCCTGCTGCTGGGCGCCGCCGTCCTGCTGACCGGTCTCGGGCTGCTGGGCTGGTCCCTGCTGACCGACCCCGGGGACGTACTCAAGCGGAAGACATACATCCTGCAGCCCATGTGGATCATCGTCGGCTGCGCGCTGCTCTCCCCCCTCGTGGTGCCTCCGCTGACGCGTCTGCTCACCTGGCTCCCCGCCCGGCTGCCGGGCGCCACCGGCCTGCTGGCCCGGCAGAACGCGTCCACCGCCGTCCGCCGCACCGCCGCGGTCGCCTCACCCGTCATGATCACCGTCGCCCTGGCGGGTTCGCTGCTGGGCACCGTCGCCACGATCAACGAGGCCGAGGCCACCGAGGCAGCCTCGGTCTCCGGGGCCGACTACGTGGCCGGCGGGGACGGCCCGCTGGACCCGCGCTTCGTGCGGCGCGTACGGAACGTGCCCGGGGCCGTGGCCGGTGCCTCCCGCTCCACCGGGGTCACCGTCCTCGAAGAAGGCACCGCGCTCATCAGGTCGGAGGCACGGGCGGCGGACCCGGCCACCCTGGCGGCGACCACCCGTCTGCCCCTCGTGGCCGGCCGGATCACGGACCTGGACGACGACTCCATCGTCGTAAACGAGGAATGGGAGACGCGGACGGTGGGCCGGCGCGTGCGCGTCTGGCTCGGCGACGGCCGTGAGGTGTCGCTCCGCGTCGCGGCCGTGATGCGGACCGGCACCGGAAGCAACGGGGTGTACGTGACCCCAGCGAACGCGGCCGGGGCCGCCGTCGACCGTATCGACATCAAGCTCCGTGAAGGAGCTGACCGTCCGGCTGTCCACGCCCTCCTGGAGAGGGCCGGGCGGGACACCGGCACCCCGGTCATGACACGCGAGGCGTGGGTGGCCGCGCACCACCCGCGCACCGGGGGCAACACCCGGGCGGGCCTGCTGCTCATCCTGGGCATCGCGCTGCTGTACACGGGGATCGCACTGGCGAACACCCTGGTCATGGCCACCTCCGACCGGGTACGCGACCTGGCGGTGCTCCGCCTCACCGGGGCCACGAAACCGCAGGTCCTCCGGCTGGTGGCGGTCGAGACGCTGATCGTCGTGGCCGTCGGCGGGGTCCTGGGAGGGGCGGTGGCCGGGCTGAACCTGCTGGGGGTGAAGAGCGCCCTGGAGCTCCTCTCGGTGAGCTCCCCGGTGGTCGTCCCGTGGACCGCCCTCGTCGCGGTCCTGGCCGCGTGTGCCCTGGCGGCGGCGGTCTCCGCCGTGCTGCCCGCGCTCGTGGCACTGCGCACGAGGCCGGTCGAGGTGGCGGGCGCCCGCGAGTGACCCGGTGCCGGTCAGCCGCTGAGCGCGTACGCCAGGGTGACCACCGGGAGGGGCCACACCAGTGCGCCGAGCAGGGCCAGCCGGCCCATCGGAGTCATGCGGCGCAGCGGACGGGAGCGGTACAGGCCGGCCAGTACGGCCGTTCCCGCGGCGAGCACCCCGGCCGCGCCCAGCAGGAACGACACGGGGGACTCACCGGAGGCCGCGCTCCACACCGACACCATCAGCACCAGGAACCCGAGGAAGAACAGCGCGGCAAGGGGCACGGACCAGATCAGGGCGACCAGGAGGACCTGACCGTTCGTGGCGGGGCGAGGGCGGCGCGCGGGCGCCGTGGAGGCGGGAGCGGGGAGTGCGGGGAACATGCGCGGCTGCCTTTCAGCACTGCGGAGTATGTTCCTCCACTCTGCGGGGGACGGCTCCCCGCACCATGCGCGCGCATACTCAGGCCCTGCGGGCTCCGGCACTCATTCGTCGGCGGCCGCGCTCAGGCCACTGCCTACGCGCCTGTCTCGACGGGAAGTCCGGACGGCAGGCCCCACTCGCTCCACGATCCGTCGTACACGGACACCTCGCCGTATCCCGCGAGTTCGGCGCCCAGCGCGAGGACGCAGGCGGTGACGCCCGAGCCGCAGCTGACGACCAGACGTTCCCGCTCCCCGAGCAACGCGCCGAACACCGCGCGCAGTTCCCGGGCCGGGAGCATCCGGCCGTCACGCTGGATCTCCCCGAACGGCAGGTTCAGCGCCCCCGGCATGTGGCCCCGCCGGAGCCCCGGCCGAGGCTCGGCCACCGTACCGGCGAAGCGCTCCCGGGTGCGTGCGTCGAGGACAGCCGATCCCGGGTCCGCCAGGGCGGCCGCCACCGCGCCGCTGCCGACCAGCATCCCCTCACGGGGGCGGGCCGTGAAGTCACCGGTGCGCCAGGTGCCTCCGGGCGCACCGCCCTCCTCCACCGGCAGTCCGGCAGCGGTCCACGCGGGCAGGCCGCCGTCGAGCACCGCGACCCGGCCGAAGCCCATGGCGCGCAGCATCCACCAGGCGCGGGCACTGGAGTAGACACCGGCGGCGTCATAGACGACGACGGTGTCGGTGCCGTCGACGCCCAGGGCGCGCATCTCCTCGGTGAAGCGCCGGGCACCGGGCATCGTGTGCGGCAGTGGCACGGTGTGGTCGGACATCACCCCGTCGATGTCGAAGCGCCGCGCCCCGGGGATCCGCCGCTCCGTCGCACGGTGCGCACCCACGGAGGCGTCGAGGACCACGAGCCCACCGGCCGCCCTCCGCACCGCGAGCCATTCGGGACCGACGAGCGGCCCGGGCGGGGTTCCCGCGTCATCTGCAACCGACACACCTTCAGTCATGCCCGTCCGCCCCCTGGGTCCCGTCGTCGGTTCGCGCCGCCATGCCTATCAGTCTCACCACGCGCAGCATCGCGGTGACGAAAATACGTCTCCGCGTCATCCCGGCACCCGCGGGAGGCCGCCCGGGTCCTGATCGAGCACGTCGCCCATGCCTTCTCCGAAGCATCCCCGACGGTCGGAAAGCCCGCCTCTCCCCCACCGCCCGCAGGGCCCGGAATCTGAAGGTGCCCGGCCGAACTCATCCCCGTAACGGAGCATGCGCCGAGCGCAAGGACCGACTCGACACGGTGGTAAGCCGCTCGTCTCCCTCTCGGAGCAGGCGGCCACAGGCAGGAGAAGTGGTGGTTGCCGTGCCACTCACAGGCGGTTCAGCGTCTCCGGCAACGGGGCCTCAGCGCTGTCCTGCCTGGAGCGGCACCGCGGGAAAGCAGGCCGATGTCCGACGAATATAATCGGCCCCATGTCGAAGCCTGACGTGCTGCTTGTTGACGTTGCCGCCCTGGTGGAGTCCGGGCGCAGCAATCAGATGTCGTTGACCGTGGTCGCCGGTGGTGCTGTCATCACGGGTCGGCTGGCACCCGAAGCGGTCTGGAGGCAGCGGGTGTCGGAGGTTCTTGCGGCCTCGGCCAGCCTGAGTGACTTTTCCGCCGTGTTCACCACTTCCGCACCCGAGGAGGGGCCGCCCACGCATCTGCACTTCCACGTGGCGCGGATTCTGCAGGGCACGGTGGGGATCCCGGAGACGGGCGGGATGTACCGGGTCGCGATCGAGGACGTCAGCGCCTGGACGATGGGCGACTTCAGCTACTCCGACCACTGACCCACTCCAGCACCGAGGACAGCTCGATACGCGGTGAGGGTCCGGCCGGAGTGCTCCGGCCGGACCCTCACCCGTGCTTGCTCCCGCCTGCCCGTCCGTCAGGCTGCCACAGGGGCGCCGAGCATCGCGGAAGCCTGCTGCAACGGGTTGAGGACGCGGGTGGGTGCGGGGACCGGGGCCAGGTCGCGGCAGGTGAAGCCGAGCTGGGTCATGGCCCGCAGGACCTCGCCGGCGCTGAAGTCTCGGCGGTCCTGGCGTGTGATGACCTGTCCGACCTGTTTGACGGGGTAGGTGCGTCGGCCGATGATCACGGACTCGCCGGATGCGTGCTCGGGCTTGATGCCCTTCATGGATTCCAGGACGCCGCTCCTGGTGAGGTCGAACGGGAAGCGGGCGATGACACAGCGCATGATGCCTCACAAGGAGAGAAACGAAGCGGGAGTGGGCCTGCCGCAGTGGGGACGACTCAGCGGGCGAGGGCGAGTACGCCCAGGGCGTTGCCGTGTTCGTCGACCACAGGCAGGGCATCGACGTCGCTGTAGCGCATCATGTGCCCGGCTTGGGCCATGGTGGTCACGGGCGAGGTGAACGGTCCTCGGTCGCCGAGGATGTCCCGCAGCTGGACCCTGTCCGAGTACGCCGAGCTCTCACGGACCGCGGCGAGCCGGGCCTGGGTGACCAGTCCGCCGCACAGACCGCTGTCGTCGCAGACAAGCAGATGCCCGGTACGGGCACTGGCCATGACGGACAGGGCCACCTCGACGGTCATGTCGTCACAGACCTGCGGCCCGGCGGTGTCCATGGCGTCGGCCACCGTACTGCCTGCGGCTGTGGCCTGGGTCGAGGGCGGCTGCATCTGGACCAGCGTCAAAAGGTACCTCCTGCACAGATGGGTGAGCTTCCGGTTCACGAAGTTCTCAGGCCGCCGCGCCGAAGGAGGACTGGTGCGCGGTCACGCGCCGGGCCGCGGAGGCGGGGCTGCGCCGGCCTCGTGAGGACGCGCTGCGCTGACGCCGCTCGACCACCGGCGCGGTGATCGTCACTGGAATGCCTGAGGGGGTCTGGGCGCCGGTGATGCGGCCGAGCGCCTCTTCGCCGGAGCGGACCTGGGTGGTCTGGGGCACGATGCCTGCGGCGGTCATGAGGCGGGTCATGTCTCGGCGCTGGTTGGGGGTGACGAGGGTGACGACGCTGCCGGACTCCCCTGCCCGGGCGGTTCGGCCGCCGCGGTGGAGGTAGTCCTTGTGGTCGGTCGGCGGGTCGACGTTGACGACGAGGTCGAGGTTGTCGACGTGGATGCCGCGTGCCGCGACGTTCGTGGCCACGAGCACGGTGACGTGCCCGGTCTTGAACTGGGTCAGGGTCCGGGTGCGCTGCGACTGCGCCTTCCCGCCGTGCAGAGCAGCGGCCCTCACGCCGCTGGCCAACAGGTGGTCGGTCAGCTTGTCGACGGCCCGCTTGGTGTCCAGGAACATGATCACCCGGCCGTCGCGGGCTGCGATCTCGGTGGTCGTACGGTTCTTGTCCGCGCCGTGCACGTGGAGCACGTGGTGCTCCATCGTGGTGACCGCGCCGGCGGAGGGGTCGACGGAGTGCACGACCGGGTCGCTGAGATAGCGGCGAACCAGGCGGTCGACGTTACGGTCCAGGGTGGCGGAGAACAGCATCCGCTGCCCTTCGGGGCGGACCTGGTCCAGAAGCTCAACGACCTGGGGCATGAAGCCCATGTCGGCCATCTGGTCGGCCTCGTCCAGCACGGTGATCGCGACCTGGTCGAGCCGGCAGTCACCGCGTTCGATGAGGTCCTTGAGCCGGCCCGGCGTCGCAACCACGACCTCCGCGCCACCGCGCAGCGCGTTGGCCTGCCTTCCGATCGACATCCCGCCGACGACGGTGGCCACCCGCAGCCTCACCGAGCGGGCGTACGGGGTCAGGGCGTCGGATACCTGCTGGGCCAGCTCACGCGTCGGCACGAGGACCAGGGCCAGCGGCTGTCGGGGCTCGGCACGCCGACCGGCCGTACGGGCCAGCAGGGCCAGGCCGAAGGCAAGGGTCTTGCCGGAGCCGGTGCGCCCACGGCCCAGGGCGTCGCGGCCCGCGAGGGTGTTGGGCAGGGTCGCACCCTGGATCGGGAACGGAACGCTCACGCCCTGCGCGGTCAGCGCCACAAGCAGCTGGCCCGGCATGTCGAGGTCGGCGAACGCCTCGACCGCGGGAAGGGCGGGAGTGACCGTGACCGGCAGAGCGAACTCGCTCTGAACCGCGGCGGGCCGCCGCCCATGGCCACCCGAGCGACCCGAACCGCCGGAACGGGCCGGAGCGGCCGAACGGGCCGGGGCGGTGGAGTTGAAGCGGTTGCCGCCACGACCGGATTCGGCGGTACGGCTGCGTGCGCGGGAAGAGCGGTCGTTCGTACGTGTGGGGTTCATTCAGAACCTTCCTTGATACGGCACGCATCAAGGAATTCCCGCAGCGGAAGAACAGCGCTAGGAACCACAAGAACGGGCCGAGCGAAATGCAAAATTAAATGAGACCCGCGGTCTGTCCGGGAGCGGGACGCAGGCCATGGAATGAGTGTCTCCATATGGGCGAGGTATCCAGCCCACTGGTGAGGGGGACTCCGCAGGAATGGGCAGCGACTCTGCGGGCGGAAGGTTCTGCCGCAGGTGGCACCGATCCGGGAGGATGCCCGTAGCTGGGGCCCGCACCCCGAAGGATGCGGGCCCCAGCTACGAAGTGCGCGTCGGCGTCAGACGGGAATGATGTTCTCGGCCGTCGGGCCCTTCTGGCCCGGTGCGATGTCGAAAGTGACCTTCTGACCTTCGAGCAGCTCGCGGAAGCCCTGGGCGGCGATGTTCGAGAAGTGGGCGAACACGTCGGCGCCGCCACCGTCCTGCTCGATGAAGCCGAAACCCTTGGCCGCGTTGAACCACTTCACAGTGCCTGACGCCATGTCATATCTCCTTCAGGGGGGCAGGTACGCCGAGATACGTGATGTACGGATCCCGCGTCGCCGCGATGATGCCCCGACCGGAGGAAACCGGAAATACAATAAAGCTTCCACTGGTCGAAAATACCCACACAGAAGCTTGAAGTTTTGGGAACCACAACTGCAACTGAGATCGACAGTAGCACGCCGTAATGATCCGCGTACGGTGAATAACTCCACTCTCTTTGCCGCCGCAATAACACTCCCGGCACGGCGCATTGAACCCTCACGTCGCGGCCATAGATAGTGGCCCGCCCTGAGCGCAGCGTTGCAGGAAGGACGCTTACGCTTCGCAGCGCGAGGATGCCGGCCACCCGAAGCGGGTCAGCGCGTAGCCCGCCGAACGAACGGCCAGGGAAGGCGCACCTGGTAGGCCATCACGAACTGAGCAGTACGCCTCCGGGCGCCGTTGGCGCTGCGGCCGGAGTCCGTGACTGTGTGAAGGGGCAGGCGGGTGCGGCACCTGCCGGACTTTTCCACCGGACGCGCCGGGCTTCAGGCTGCGGGTGGTGCGCTGGGCGGCTTGGCGTCTCGGTGGTGTTCGGCGTTGATGCGCCGGGCTTCTTCGAGCTGGTCCTCGAGGATGACGATGCGACAGGCGGCCTCGATCGGGGTGCCGCCGTCGACGAGCTCGCGGGCGCGGGCTGCGATACGGAGCTGGTAGCGGGAGTAGCGGCGGTGGCCGCCCGCGGAGCGCAGGGGTGTGATGAGGCGGGCCTCGCCGATGGCGCGAAGGAACCCTGTGTGGTGTTGAGCATCTCGGCGGCCCGACCCATGGTGTAGGCGGGGTAGTCGTCGTCGTCGAGGCGGCCGAACGAGTCGTCTGCTGTCATCTGTACCTTCCTGTGGAACACGCGTTGGAGGGGCCCGGGTGCCACTTGGCACCCGGGCCCCGAAGGAACTGCTACACCATCAGCCGGCCTTGATCGGCTACGCCGGCTCTATGTTTCCGCATACCTGCCGGGAAGAGGCCCGGGGGCTGCGGGGATCGCGGTTGCTTGACCGGAGACCACCTCACTATCGATGTCCTGCGGTACCCGGGCCCAAAACGTTCACCCGGGCGATCCTGATGGCGCTCAACTCCTCCGTTCTTCCCTCTGGACAAACTACTTTCGTACTCCTGGTGGCCTTTCGCAGCGCCACTCCGGCAGCCAGCCCCGTCGCCCGTCCTGCATCCGCTCTGGCTCAGAACCCCACTGCCGAACCTCCCGGCACGCGCGCCGCAGCCTGACGCCATTTACCGAGGAACCACTCGTACTGCGGGCTGCACTTACGTACTGCGGTACTGCTCACGGCAGCCCCTGAAAACCGCGGGCCACCCGGTCCGGTCGCCAGCCCCGTCGCCATGCTGCAACAACCCTGGCTTCGGAACTCCACCACCGCACCGACCTGCACACTGCAACTGCTGAGTACTGCTGCCTGGCAGTTCATCTCTGCCAAGCTCTGCGGTCCTTCTTGGCTACGAGAGAAACCATAACCACCCTGCACGCCAATGTCTACCTCGGTCGGAACAGATTTTCAGATGCTGGCCAGAGAGACTCTCTACCCTGGCTCGCCCGCCGAGAGCAGCGACCGGTCAGGATGCAGCCAGGAGGATGGCGATGCAGTGCGCGGCGAAGGCCGCCACGGTGAGCGCGTGGAAGACCTTGTGGAAGCCGAACCAGCGAGGTGAGGGGTCGGGGCGCTGAAGTGCGTAGACGACCGCGCCCGCACTGTGGAGGAGACCGCCGGCCACGATCAGGGTGAGTACGACCGCTCCCCCGGTGCACAGGAAGTCGGAACTCCTCGGGGGAGGCCGGGAGGCGGTATGTGAAGGGCGGTCCCACCTACCGAAGGACGCCATGCGTCGCGTGGGCGAGTTCTTCGTTCTCGCAAAAACGAAGCCGGACTCGCGCGGACCGCGCCCGGCGCCGCCGCATCCGGCAAAAGCAAAAGCCCCAGGTCACGGCGAGTGAGTCCTGAGGCTTCCACAGAGCCGCCTTCGGGATTCGAACCCGAGACCTACGCATTACGAGTGCGTTGCTCTGGCCAACTGAGCTAAGGCGGCACCGCTCTGTCGCACCATGGTGCGGTCAGCAGCGACGCCAAGTCTACACAGTTTCCAGGGGTGCTCCGTACCGCCCGGCGCCGCTGCCGTATCCGCAGGTCAGGTGCACTTCTTACCGTCCTTGGGCGGCGTGCCCTCCAGCAGGTAGGTGTTGATCGCCGTGTCGACGCAGTCGCTGCCCCGGCCGTACGCCGTGTGTCCGTCGCCCTCGTAGGTCAGCAAAGTGCCGGAGGAGAGCTGCTCCGCGAGGGACTCGGCCCACTTGTACGGGGTGGCGGGGTCCCGGGTGGTGCCGACCACGACGATCGGGTCGGCGCCCTCCGCCTCGGTGCGGTGCGGGGTGCCGGTGGGGTCCACGGGCCAGGATCCGCAGTTCAGCGCGGCCCAGGCGAAGCCCCTGCCGAAGACCGGGGAAGCCTTCTCGAATTCCGGGACCGCCTTCTCCGCCTCTGCGGGGCCGGCGAAGGCAGGTGCCAGGTCGAGGCAGTTCACGGCGGCGTTGGCGAACATCAGATTGGCGTACTTACCGCTCGGCTCGCGCTCGTAGTAGCTGTCGGCCAGCGAGAGGAGGCCGGCGCCGTCACCGCGCTGAGCCGAGGCGACGGCCTCGCGCAGCTGGGGCCAGGCGCCCTCGTCGTACATCGCGGCGATCACCCCCGTGGTCGCCAGGGATTCGGTCAGCTTCCGGGTCTCACCGGTCGGCACGGGCTCGGAGTCCAGATCGGCGAAGAGTTTCTTCAGCGCGGTCGCAGCCGCCGCGGTGGACCTGGTGCCGAGCGGGCAGTCGGCCTGCTTCACACAGTCCGCGGCGAACGACTGGAAGGCCGTCTCGAAGCCGGCGGTCTGATCGCGGTTGATGTCGACCGCGGGGAGCGAGGGGTCCATCGCCCCGTCCAGGACGAGACGCCCCGCCCGGGCGGGGAACAGATCGGCGTAGGTCGCACCGAGGAACGTGCCGTACGAGGCGCCGACGTAGTTCAGCTTCTCGTCGCCGAGCAGGGACCGCAGGATGTCCATGTCACGCGCCGTCTCGACCGTGGACACATGCGGAAGGATCTTGCCGGAGCGCTTCGCGCAGCCGTCGGCGAACTTCTTGAAGGACTTGTTCAGCTCGGCGATCTCACCCTTGTCGTCCGGAGTCTGGTCGACCTGCGTGTAGGCGTCCATCTCCTTGCCGGTGAGGCACTCGACCGGTTCACTGCGGGCCACTCCGCGCGGGTCGATGGCCACCATGTCGTACCGGGCGCGGACCGGGGCGGGGTAGCCGATGGCGGCGTATCCCTGGAGGTAGCCGACGGCCGAGCCGCCGGGGCCGCCCGGGTTGACCAGGAGGGAACCGATCCGCTTGCCCGGTCCGGTGGCCTTCTTGCGCGAGACGGCCAGCTCGACGTCCCCGCCGTCGGGCTTCGCGTAGTCCAGCGGGGCCTTCATCGTGGTGCACTGGAAGCCCTCCACGCCGCAGTTCCGCCAGCGCAGCTTCTGCCCGTAGTACGGCTCGAGTTCCTCGGTGGCGGCCGAACCCGTCGCCGACGCGCTCGGCGCCGAACTTCCGCTGCTGCAGCCGGAGACGAGGAGGCCGGCAGTGCCGAGCGCGGTGGCGAAGATGCGGAGCAGGCGCCTGGTGTCCATCCCCGGAGCGTAGCCGCCGCGTGACGACTCAACCGATTCCCTGCTCATACGGGTGAATTCACCCCACCCGTGCGCACCCCTGGAGGAGCACGCGGGGGCGTTCCGGACTCAGCCCGCCCGGAGCGCGACCGCCATGGCCTCCACGGCCAGCAACGGCGCGACGTTGCGGTCGAGAGCGCGGCGGCAGGCGATCACGGCCTCTATCCGGCGCAGGGTGCGCTCGGGGGTGGACGACTCGGCGATCCGGTCGAGGGAGTCCCTGACGTCGGTGTTGGCGAGGGCGATCCGGGAACCGAGCTGGAGTGCCAGCACATCACGGTAGAAGCCGGTGAGTTCGCTGAGCGCGAGGTCCAGGCTGTCGCGCTGCGTACGCGTCCTGCGGCGCTTCTGCCTGTCCTCCAGCTCCTTCATCGCACCCGCCGTCCCGCGAGGCATGCGGCCCCCCGCCACGCCGCCGAGTGCCGCCTTCAGGTCGTCCGTCTCCTTGACGTCGACCTCCTCGGCGACCTGTTTGGCGTCGTCGGTCGCCGTGTCGATCAGCTCCTGGGCCGCCTTGAGGCATCCGCCGACGTCATGGACACGCAGCGGGAGCTTGAGCACGGCGGCACGGCGTGCACGCGCCCGCTCGTCCGTGGCCAGCCGGCGCGCCCGGCCGATGTGCCCCTGCGTGGCGCGGGCGGCCGACGCGGCACGCTCGGGGTCGATGCCGTCCCGCCTGATCAGCACATCGGCCACGGCGTCGACCGGAGGCGTACGCAGCGTGAGGTGACGGCAGCGGGAGCGGATCGTGGGCAGCACGTCCTCGAGGGAGGGCGCGCAGAGCAGCCACACCGTGCGAGGCGCGGGCTCCTCCACCGCCTTCAGCAGGACGTTGCCGGCGCCCTCGGTGAGGCGGTCGGCGTCCTCCATGACGATGACCTGCCAGCGGCCCACGGCGGGTGACAGTTGGGCACGGCGGACGAGCTCACGGGTCTCCTTCACACCGATCGAGAGCAGATCCGTCCGGATCACCTCGACGTCGGCGTGGGTCCCGATCAGGGCCGTGTGGCAGCCGTCGCAGAAGCCGCAGCCGGGAGCCCCGCCCAGGGCACGGTCGGGGCTGGTGCACTGGAGCGCGGCGGCGAAGGCACGGGCGGCGGTGGACCGGCCCGAGCCGGGCGGGCCGGTGAACAGCCAGGCATGCGTCATCTTCGAGCCGGGAGGCACCGGCTCACCCTCCGAGATGGCGGTGACCAGGACATCGGCGTCCCGGGCGGCGGCACCGAGCTGCTCCTGCACCCGGTCCTGTCCGACCAGGTCGTCCCAAACGGTCATGGTCACCGCCCTTCCGGTGGTGTGGTGCTGGAACGCCGGAACGCCGGCGCCTCCCTATTGTGCGGGAAGGGTCCGACAGTCCCGGCGTTCCGTGCCCGGATCCGGCGTCCGTCCGTCAGCGGCGGGGCCGGCGCCCGCCCCGTCCGGAGCCGCCCTGGTCGTCGTCGTTGCCACCGAGCAGTTCGTCGGCCAGGGACGGCAGATCATCGAGCGGCGTCTCCTCGGCCCAGTCGGGCCGCGGACGCTTCTGACGGCCGGAAGTGCCCTGCGCCGCCGGTCCCGCCTGCGGGTCGTCGCTGATCTGGGGCAGTTCACGCGTGCGCTCGTTCTCGCTCTCGGGGCGGGAGGCCCCGCGCTCGTCGCGGAAGACGCCCGGCGGAACCCGGTCCGACGGGTTCCCGTCGCGCACGGGCGGCAGGACAGCCGTCTCGTCCGCGTCGCGCACCGGCGGCAGGACCGTCGTCTCGTCCGCGTCGGGCGCCGGGCGGTCCGGCCGGGCGACCGGCACGGGCTGCGTGATCTCGTTCGGGTTCACGACCGGAGTCGGGACGGTGAGTTCGTTGTCCGGCACGGACGGTCCGCCGGCCCCGGAGCCGGAGCCGGACTCCCGGGAACGCTCCGCGGCGGCGGCCGCAGCCGCCTCCTCCGCCCGGGCAGCCGCCTCGGCCTCGGCACGGCGGCGGGCCTCCTCGGCCCGCACCAGCGCCTCCTCCGCCTTGCGCTGCTTCTCCAGGCGCAGTTCCTCCGCCTCCTTGCGCAGCCGCGCCTCCTCCTGGGCCTGCAGGCGCAGCCGCTCCTGCTCGGCCTCGCGCACCCGCTCCTCGGCCTCGAGACGGGCCCGCTCCTCCTCCGCGCGGCGGCGGGCCTCCTCGGCACGCTGCCGTGCCTCCTCAGCCTGCCGTTCGGCCTCGCGCTGCCGCGCCTCTTCCTCCTCGCGGCGCCTGCGCTCCTCCTCCTCGGCGCGGAGCTTGGCGAGCTGAGCCTGCCGCTCTCGCTCCAGCCGCTCCTCCTCGGCCTTGCGCGCGGCCTCTTCCTCGGCCTTGCGCCGGGCTTCCTCCTCGGCGGCCTTGCGTGCCTCTTCCTGGGCCTTGATCTCGGCCTCGGAGAGCGGGAGCAGCCGGTCGAGCCGGTGGCGTACGACCGTGGTGATCGCCTCCGGTTCCTGGCCGGCGTCCACCACCAGGTAGCGGGTCGGGTCGGCCGCCGCGAGGGTGAGGAACCCGGACCGCACCCGGGTGTGGAATTCGGCCGGCTCGGACTCCAGCCGGTCGGGCGCCTCGGTGAAGCGTTCCCGTGCCGTCTCCGGGTCGACGTCCAGAAGGACCGTCAGGTGCGGTACGAGCCCACTCGTCGCCCAGCGCGAGATCCGGGCGATCTCGGTCGGGGCGAGGTCCCGGCCCGCACCCTGGTAGGCGACGGACGAGTCGATGTAACGGTCCGAGATGACGATCGCGCCGCGCTCCAGGGCGGGACGGACCACGGAGTCCACGTGCTCGGCCCGGTCGGCGGCGTACAACAGGGCCTCGGCCCGGTTGGACAGGCCGGCCGACGAGACGTCCAGCAGGATCGAACGCAGCCGCTTGCCGACCGGGGTCGCCCCCGGCTCGCGCGTCACGACGACCTCGTGGCCCTTGGCGCGGATCCACTCGGCGAGCGCCTCGACCTGGGTGGACTTGCCGGCTCCGTCGCCGCCCTCCAGGACGAGGAAGAAACCGTTCGCCGCGGGCGCGACGGCGGGGTCGCCGCCGCGCAGCGCCTCACGCAGGTCGCGGCGGAGCGGGACACCGGCACGGTCGTCGGTCCTGGCGAGGACGGTCACCGCGACGGGCAACAGCAGCGCGCCGACGAGCATCAGGGTGAAGGCCGCGCCGCCGTGCGCGAAGACGAAGTCTCCGGACCCCAGGCGGTGCCGTCCGATGGCTGCGGCGAGCAGCGGTCCGCCCACCGCGCCGAGCGCGACCAGCACCCGGACCACGGCCTGGAGGTGCTCGGTGGCCCTGGCCTGCCGGAACGCCTCCGTCTCCTGGTCGATGACCACGTGCCCGATGTTGGCGGCGACCCCCGCCGCGTAACCGGCGAGCAGCGCGATCAGCAGGCCGGTGGCGGTGTCGGGCACCAGGCCGAGCGCGAGGAGCGCCACGCCCGTGACAGCGACCGCCAGGGCCAGCAGCCGGCGGCGCGACAGGGCGGGCAGCACCTTCCGCGCGGTACGGATGCCGAGCGCGGTGCCACCGGTCAGGGCCAGCACCAGCAGGCCGAAGGTGGCGGGTCCGCCATCGAGGTCGGCGGCGTGCAGCACGGAGACGCCCGCCGCGGCGGCGATGGCCCCGGCGACCGCGGAGCACGCGGCGACGACGAGCGGGATGCTTCCGGTGCGGCCCTTGTCGGACCCCGTTCCGGTGGCCGGCCGGCGCAGGCCCTCAAGGGGCGAGCGCGGGCGGGGCGTCTGTGTGGCCGGAAGCTTCAGGAAGTACAGCGTCGAGACCGAGGCGGAGAAGAGCCCCGCCGCGATGTAGGAACCGAGGGCGGCCTGGTGGAAGGAGAACCAGTCGAATCCGGTGCCCAGCAGTTCACCGATCAGCGCGGCGACCACCAGCACGACCGCGGCCGCGGGGACCGACAGGAAGTTCGTCCGCAGGGAGAGCCTGCGGAGGGCGTCGAGGTGGTCCGGCAGCGGGCGCACGGCGGCACCCTCCGGGGGCGGGGCGGGAAGCAGCGCGGGAGCCGCGCTCTCCTTGGCCACCGCCCACAGCCGTTCGCCGACGCCTGCCACGAAGACGGTGATCAGGATCATCATGAGTGCCTTGTCCGGCATCCAGTCGATCCACAGGGGCGCGACGACCAGCAGGGCGAGACGCAGCGCGTCCGTCCCGATCATCAGCCAGCGCCGGTCGATCGGACCGCCGGGCGCCGTGAGCGCCGTCAGAGGTCCCAGTAGTACGGCTCCGAAGAGCACGGTGGAAAGAATCCGGGCACCGAACACGGCGGCGACGGCAAAGGCCGCCCCGCGGTATCCGGCCCCGAAGGAGCCCTCGAGGACCGCCGCCTGCAGCGACAACAGCACAAGCACAAGAAGGGCGAGTGAATCGCCGATACTGCCGACGAGCTGGGCGCTCCACAACCGCCTGAGCGGGGGAACACGCAACAGGGCTCGTACGGCGCGCTCGCGTGAGTCTGCGGCAAGTGTGTCGGAGGTGGGGCTCACGACCGGTGGCTGCTCGGCTCGCGTCATCCGCCCAGCCTATCGGGAGCGGTGCGGTGCCCGGGGGCCGCGTCCGAACATATGCCCAACGGGAACGCCGTCCGCACCTCGCGACAACGCCGGAAGGGCCGGGTCTCCCCGGCCCTTCCGGCGTTCGTGCAGGCCAGACCACCTGCTCCTCGCGGCTCCTCGCGGCTCCCGCAGCGACTGCCGTCGGCTCAGCCCGCGGTCAGCCCGCGGTCAGCTCTCCTCGGACGAGGCCGAAGCGGTCTTCTTCGCCGCGGCGGTCGCCTTCTTCGCCGGTGCCTTCTTGACGGTCGTCTTCTTCGCCGCCGTCGTCTTGGTGGCGGTGGCCTTCTTGGCGGTCGTCTTCTTCGCCGCCGTCGTCTTCTTCGCGGTCGCCTTCTTGGCCGGAGCCTTCTTCGCCGTCTTCTTCTTCGCCGGCCCCTTGGCCCGCTTCTCGGCGAGCAGCTCGTAACCGCGCTCCGGCGTGATGTCCTCGACACTGTCGTCGGTCCGCAGCGTCGCGTTCGTCTCGCCGTCGGTGACGTACGCGCCGAAGCGGCCGTCCTTCACGACCACCGGTGCCCCGCTCACCGGGTCCGTGCCCAGCTCCTTCAGCGGCGGCTTGGCGGCGGCCCGCCCGCGCTGCTTCGGCTGGGCGTAGATCGCCAGCGCCTCTTCGAGGGTGATGTCGAAGAGCTGGTCCTCGGAGGTCAGGGAACGCGAGTCCGTGCCCTTCTTGAGGTACGGGCCGTAGCGGCCGTTCTGCGCGGTGATCTCGACGCCCTCGGCGTCCTCGCCGACGACCCTCGGCAGGGACATCAGCTTGAGCGCCTCGGCCAGCGTCACCGTATCGAGCGACATGGACTTGAAGAGTGACGCGGTCCGTGGCTTCACCGCGTTCTTGCCCGTCTTGGGCGTGCCCTCGGGCAGCACCTCGGTGACGTACGGGCCGTAGCGCCCGTCCTTGGCGATGATCTGGTTGCCGCTGACCGGATCCGCACCGAGCTCGAAGTCGCCACTCGGCTTGGCCAGCAGCTCCTCCGCGAGCTCCACGGTCAGCTCGTCGGGCGCCAGGTCCTCCGGGACGTCCGCGCGCTGGTGGCCCTCGGAGTCCTTCTCACCGCGCTCGATGTACGGGCCGTAGCGGCCGACGCGGAGCTTGATGTCGTTGCCGACGGGGAACGAGGAGATCTCGCGGGCGTCGATCGCGCCCAGGTCGGTCACGAGTTCCTTCAGACCGCCGAGGTGGTCCCCGTCGCCGTTGCCCGCGGCGGAGGCCGCGCCCGCGCCGGTCGTGTCGTCACCCGTGCCGAAGTAGAAGTGCCTCAGCCACGGCACGGACTGGGCCTCGCCCCGCGCGATGCGGTCGAGGTCGTCCTCCATGCGGGCGGTGAAGTCGTAGTCGACGAGACGGCCGAAGTGCTTCTCCAGCAGGTTGACCACGGCGAACGAGAGGAACGACGGCACCAGGGCCGTGCCCTTCTTGAACACGTAGCCGCGGTCCAGGATCGTCCCGATGATCGAGGCGTACGTCGACGGGCGGCCGATCTCGCGCTCTTCGAGCTCCTTGACCAGCGAGGCCTCGGTGTAGCGGGCCGGCGGCTTGGTGGCGTGCCCGTCGACCGTGACCTCGTCGGCGGTCAGCGCGTCGCCCTCGGCGACCTGCGGCAGACGGCGCTCGCGGTCGTCCAGCTCGGCGTTCGGGTCGTCCGCGCCTTCGACGTACGCCTTCATGAAGCCGTGGAAGGTGATCGTCTTGCCGGACGCCGAGAACTCGGCGTCCCGGCCGTCGCTCGCCCGGCCACCGATCTTGACGGTGACGGAGTTTCCGACGGCGTCCTTCATCTGGGAGGCGACGGTCCGCTTCCAGATCAGCTCGTAGAGCCGGAACTGGTCGCCGGTGAGGCCGGTCTCGGCCGGAGTGCGGAAGCGGTCGCCGGAGGGGCGGATCGCCTCGTGCGCCTCCTGCGCGTTCTTGACCTTGCCGGCGTAGGTGCGCGGCTTCTCGGGCAGGTAGTTCGCCCCGTACAGCTGCGTGACCTGCGCCCGGGCCGCGGAGACGGCGGTGTCCGAGAGGGTCGTGGAGTCCGTACGCATATAGGTGATGAAGCCGTTCTCGTACAGCTTCTGCGCCACCTGCATCGTGGCCTTGGCCCCGAAGCCCAGCTTCCGGCTCGCCTCCTGCTGGAGGGTCGTCGTGCGGAAGGGCGCGTACGGCGAGCGGCGGTACGGCTTCGATTCGACCGAGCGGACCGCGAACGCGGAGTCGGCGAGCGCCGCGGCCAGTGCGCGGGCGTTGGCCTCGTCCAGGTGCAGCGTCTGGGCGGAGCCCTGCTTGAGCTGCCCGTCCGGGCCGAAGTCGCGGCCCTGGGCGATACGGCGCCCGTCAACCGCGCTGAGGCGGGCGGTGAGCGTGGAGGGGTCGGAGGCGTCACCGGTGCGGCCGGTGGCGAAGGTGCCGGTCAGGTCCCAGTACTCGGCGGACCGGAAGGCGATGCGCTCGCGCTCCCGCTCGACGACGAGGCGGGTGGCGACGGACTGGACACGGCCCGCGGAGAGCCGCGGCATGACCTTCTTCCACAGGACCGGCGAGACCTCGTAGCCGTAGAGGCGGTCGAGGATACGGCGGGTCTCCTGGGCATCGACCATGCGCTGGTTGAGCTCGCGCGGGTTGGCGACGGCGGCCCTGATCGCGTCCTTGGTGATCTCGTGGAAGACCATCCGGTGGACCGGGACCTTGGGCTTGAGGACTTCCTGAAGGTGCCACGCGATGGCTTCGCCCTCGCGGTCCTCATCGGTGGCGAGGAAGAGTTCGTCGGATTCGGCGAGGAGCTGCTTGAGCTTCCTGACCTGGGCTTTCTTGTCTGCGTTGACGACGTAGATCGGCTGGAAGTCGTTCTCGACGTCCACGCCGAGGCGGCGTACCTCACCGGTGTACTCGTCCGGCACCTCGGCGGCGCCGTTCGGCAGGTCGCGGATGTGCCCGACGCTCGCCTCGACGACGTATCCGGGGCCGAGATAGCCCTTGATCGTCTTCGCCTTGGCAGGCGACTCGACAATGACGAGTCGGCGGCCTGCGGTCTCGCTGGTCGGGGACAACTTCGCTCTTCTCTCCGGTCGGCACTCGTGGGGCATCCGGGCAGCGCTCTTACGCTGCCCGCGGTGCTGTCGCTGCGGAGTGTGACGGTACAACCCGCCCCCGTGTCAAACGGCAAAAGCCCGCAACGGCCACTCGAACGGTAACCCGACTTCCGCCATTCCTGCCGCCCGGACCGCCCGGTCCGCCCCGCGCACGGCTGCCGCCTGCGGGTTTCGCGGCCCTGCGGGAGAACCTGCGGGGACGGCCGGCCGGCAGCCGACACCCCCACCGGACAAGCGGATCAGACGCGGGTGAAGCACCACACGCCGAGGACGAGGAAGAGTACGCCGAAGAGGGTGGCGAGAGCGGTGGAGGCGACAGGGCTCACACCAAGCGCGACCGGCGCGCGCTGGATCGTGCGCGCCCCCGTCCAGACCAGGAGGGCGGAACCGAACAACGCGAAGGCCGCACCGGCGAAGACCGCGGTGACACTCTCCATGTCCGTACCCCTCACGCTCGGGCCTGCGGGCGCCTCGGCCCTCGGCAGAGGGGAGGCTGCCACGCCGGGGAGGCCTCGGCGCGAACCCCGGATGAACTCCGTGCGGCCACCCGGCGAACTGCCGTGAGCGGAATCCGCGCACCGCACCGGTACGGCGCGCGAGCGGATGTGCAGGCCCAGGTCAGAGGGGTGTTGAGCGCCGGAGCGCGAGGCTCGAACATGCGGAGCGGAGCGCGGCGGAGGACCGGCGATGCCGGTGACGCGGCGGCCGCGTCACCGCACGGGGTCCAGGAAGCCTTCCTCCACCAGCAGCCGGATCGCCTGCGGGGTGCGGTCGCGCAGCAGCACCGGATCCTCGGCCATCAGCTGGGCGATGGCGTCCAGGATCCGGCCCGCGGGCAGGGATCCGTCGCACACGCCCGCGAACCCGGCCCCGACGGCGTCGACCTTGGTCGCCCGGCGCATACCGCGGTGCTGACGCAGCACCACATGCTCGGGATCCTCCGCCCCCGGCAGCCCGACCTGCTCCTGCACGACCTCCTCGGCGAGGGTGAAGTGCGCGGCGAGCAGCGCCGCGTCGTCGTGTTCCCGCAGATAGTCCTGCCGTACGAAGTGGGCCTCGACGGCGGGCCCGAGGGGCTGCTCGATCGAGTGCGGCCACTCCTCGGCGACGAGCGAGGGATTCCCGGCCGCGGCCGCGGCGGACTTCCGGAGTGTGATCCAGCCGAAGCCGACGGCCTTGGTTCTGCGGGCCTCGAACTCGTCGAGCCACGCCTCGTACCGCTCGGTGTAAAGGGCGGGGTCGGTGCGGTGGTCGCCGCTGTCGCGCAGCCACAGTTCGGCGTACTGCGTGACGTCCTGCACCTCGCGCTGCACGATCCAGGCGTCGCAGCCGGCGGGCACCCAGGAGCGCACCCGGTCCTGCCACTCCTCGCCCTCGACGTGCTGCCAGTTGGCGAGGAACTGCGCGTATCCCCCCTCGTTGAGCCGGTCCCCGGCCTCCTGCACGAGGGCCCGGCACAGATCGTCGCCGCCCATGCCGCCGTCGCGGTAGGTCAGCCGGGCGCCGGGCGAGATGACGAAGGGCGGGTTGGACACGATCAGGTCGTATGTCTCCGTACCGACCGGTTCGAAGAGGGAGCCCTCCCGCAGGTCGGCGGGGGCGGCTCCGGACAGCGCGAGGGTGAGGCGGGTGAATCCCAGGGCGCGCGGGTTGACGTCCGTGGCGGTCACCTCGGTGGCGTGCTGGGCGGCGTGCAGGGCCTGGATGCCGGAGCCCGTACCGACATCGAGGGCGGAGGCCACGGGCCTGCGCACGGTGATCCCCGCGAGCGTGGTGGAGGCACCGCCGACGCCGAGGACGACGCCCTCGTCGTGCGAGCCGATGCCGCCGGCCCCGCCGACGGCGCATCCCAGGTCGGACACGATGAACCAGTCCTGGCCCTCGGGCCCGCCGTAGGGCCGCACATCGACGGTCGCCCTGACCAGGTCGCCCTCATGGACCAGCCAGCCGTCCTCCACGCACTCCTCCAACGGGAGGGCCGCGGCGGCCGCGGGGGCCGGGACAGGGCGCTGCAGAAGGAACAGCCGCACCAGCGTGTCGAGCGGCGAGCCCCCGCGGGTGGCCCGGAGCGCCGGGACGGTCTCGCTACGGGCGAGCGCCGTGTACGCGGGCGCGCCGAGGCGTTCCAGGAGGCCGTCGGCGGTGAACGCCGCGGCGATCAGGGCTTCGCGGAGCCGGGGGACACGGTCGGATGCGGGAAGGCTGGACGTACTCACCCGCCCATTGTGTCCGCTCCCGGCGACAACGGCAGCGGCCGGGCGCCCACGGGGACGGCCGGCCGCTGCGAGGAGGACTCCTCCACGGGGGCTTCGCGCTGTTACGGCAGCTCGCGGCGGCGGTCGTCCGGCACGACGGCTGCGCGCCGCCGCCCTCGTCCGGCGCTGTCCGCCGTCACGACTCCTCGCTCGCCTTGTCGTCCGCCTTCTCGTCGCTCGCCTTCTCGTCGCTCGCCTTCTCGCTCGCCTTCTCGCTCGCCTTCTCGCTCGCCGAGGGCGACGCCGGGGCGGACGGAGCGGAGGCGGGCGGGGCCGAGGCAGTCGGCTTCTGGCAGCCCTTCTGCTTGGCCATGGCGGAGCCGACCTCGCCGGACTGAAGCTTCTTCAGCGCCTGGTCACCGTTGGTGCTGATCTTGTTCAGCTCGTCGGCGATGTCCTTGAGGCCGTCGGCGAACTTCGCCTGGTCCTTCGTGTCGAGCGCGTCGACCTTCGTCTTCAGATTCGCGTAGGCCACCGAGGAGGCGTTGAGCTCCTTCACGGCCTCCTTCTGGGTGGTCTCCCCGCCGTCGACGGGAGGTGCGCCCGCCGACTGCACGGCCGTGCCCAGCGCCTTGTAAGCCCCCGAGATCTGCTGGAAGGCGGCCGAGTCGGTCTTCTGGACGTCAGCGGGCTTGCTGTTGTCGGCAGTCTGCTGCTGGATCGCGGCATTGGCGTTCGCGATCTTCTGCAGCTGCGGCTGGACCTGGTCGCAGACCTTCTTCGCCCAGTCGTTCACCTTGTTGTCGCTGTCGTCGCTGCAGCCCGACAGCGTCAGTACGAGTACCGCACCGCCGGACAGTGCGGCTGCAAGCTTCTTGTTCACCGGATTGGGTCCCTTCCAAGGCTCTCGGCCCCGGAACTTACACGCCGAGCGGGCGGCAATCAGGCGGCGGGCATCCGATATATATTCTTTTGCAGCCATTTGCACCAAGGGTAACGAGGGAGATACAACTCACCCGCCCACTCGGACACATGTCCGACTCGCCCCGCCGGCAGCGAAGCGCCGGGACGTGGGACGACGGACGGCGCGTCAGAACGCGCCGTCCGCCGCCGTACTGAGCGGGTGTCGGATACGCGCCCGCTCCGCCCGTCACCTCTCGCGTCAGGAAACAGCCGCAGGGTCGGTGGACTTGGCGGGGCCGCCTCCGCCGTCGTCACCGCCCTCGCCGCCCGGGCCGCCGCTGTCGCCGTCACCCACGGCGATTCCCCGCCGTTTGGACACGTAGACGGCACCGATGATGACGACGATGGCGATGACGGCCACCAGGGCCCGCACGCCCGCACTCGCGTCGTCCCCGTAACTGAACTGCACCACCGCGGGGGCGATGAGCAGCGCCACGAGATTCATCACCTTGAGGAGCGGGTTGATGGCGGGGCCCGCCGTGTCCTTGAACGGGTCGCCGACCGTGTCGCCGATGACCGTCGCGGCATGTGCCTCGCTGCCCTTGCCACCGTGATGGCCGTCCTCGACGAGTTTCTTGGCGTTGTCCCACGCGCCACCGGAGTTGGCGAGGAAGACGGCCATCAGGGTGCCCGTGGCGATCGCGCCCGCGAGATACGAGCCGAGGGCACCGACCCCCAGGGTGAATCCCACCGCGATCGGCGCCAGAACCGCGAGCAGCCCGGGTGTGGCCAGTTCGCGCAGCGCGTCCTTGGTGCAGATGTCGACGACACGGCCGTACTCAGGTTTCTCCGTGTAGTCCATGATCCCGGGATGCTCCCGGAACTGCCGCCGCACCTCGTACACCACGGCCCCCGCCGAACGGGAGACCGCGTTGATGGCCAGCCCGGAGAAGAGGAAGACGACCGCGGCTCCGAGGATCAGGCCGACGAGGTTGTTCGGCTGCGAGATGTCCAGGCTCAGACCGAGCTCCCCCGCCCGTGCCCCCACATCGTCGACCGCGGTGGCGATGGCGTCCCGGTACGAGCCGAAGAGCGCGGCCGCGGCCAGGACCGCTGTGGCGATCGCGATGCCCTTGGTGATGGCCTTGGTGGTGTTGCCGACGGCGTCCAGGTCGGTGAGTACCTGGGCTCCCGCACCCGTGACGTCTCCGGACATCTCCGCGATGCCCTGGGCGTTGTCGGAGACCGGGCCGAAGGTGTCCATCGCGACGATGACACCCACGGTGGTGAGGAGGCCGGTCCCTGCCAGGGCGACCGCGAAGAGCGCGAGCATGATCGACGTACCGCCGAGCAGGAACGCCCCGTAGACGCCGAGACCGATCAGGAGCGCGGTGTAGACGGCCGACTCCAGGCCGATGGAGATGCCCGCGAGCACGACGGTGGCCGGGCCGGTCAGCGAGGACTTCCCGATGTCCCGGACGGGACGCCGGCTGGTCTCGGTGAAGTAGCCGGTGAGCTGCTGGATCAGGGCGGCGAGCACGATCCCGATGGCCACGGCGACCAGGGCGAAGACGCGCGGGTCGCCGCCGTGCGAGGTGATGGCGTCGTCGGTGACCCCGTCCAGCCCGGCGTACGAGGACGGCAGATAGACGAAGACGGCCACGGCCACGAGGGCGAGCGAGATCACGGCGGAGACGAAGAATCCGCGGTTGATGGCGCTCATTCCGCTGCGGTCCGCGCGCCGGGGAGCGACCGCGAAGATCCCGATCATCGCCGTGACCACCCCGATCGCCGGGACGATCAGCGGAAAGGCGAGCCCCGCGTCGCCGAAGGCGACCTTGCCCAGGATCAGCGCGGCGACGAGCGTCACGGCGTACGACTCGAAGAGGTCGGCGGCCATGCCCGCGCAGTCACCGACGTTGTCGCCCACGTTGTCGGCGATGGTGGCGGCGTTGCGCGGGTCGTCCTCGGGGATGCCCTGCTCCACCTTGCCCACGAGGTCGGCACCCACGTCGGCGGCCTTGGTGAAGATGCCGCCCCCGACCCTCATGAACATGGCGATCAGCGCGGCGCCGAGGCCGAACCCCTCCAGCACCTTGGGCGCGTCGGCGGCGTAGACGAGCACCACGCAGGAAGCGCCGAGCAGGCCGAGGCCCACCGTGATCATGCCGACCACTCCACCGGTGCGAAAAGCGATCTTCATCGCTCGGTGCGAAACGGTGGTGAGATCTTTCTCCGGTTCTCCTTCCGCTGGAGTCGCCTCACGCGCGGCGGCGGCCACACGCACATTGCTGCGTACCGCGAGCCGCATACCGATGTATCCGGTGGCCGCCGAGAAAAGCGCACCCACCAGGAAGAACAGCGAGCGCCCCGCGCGCTGCGACCAGTTGTCGGCCGGAAGCAGCAGGAGCAGGAAGAACACGACGACGGCGAAGATGCCGACGGTACGCAACTGCCGGGCCAGATAGGCATTCGCGCCTTCCTGGACGGCCGCCGCGATCTCTTTCATGCGTTCGGTGCCTTCACCCGCCGCCAGGACCTGGCGTGCGAGCAACTGGGCCACGACCAGCGCGGCAAGGGCGACGACCGCGATGACGACGACGATCAGCCGGTTGCCGTCGGTGAGTACCGCGGCTGCGAGTGAGGTGGACCGGCCGGAAGGTACGGGAACGTGCGTCAGTTCTGCCAGTGGGGTGTTGAAGAACTCCGCCATACGTCCTCCTTGACGCTGAGCGCTCAAGACGTGGACGGATTGTAGGGAGCGGAGGCTGATCAAAACAGTGGGTGGTCGATGAAATCGACTTCCGTCCACCCAATGACAAATGATCTGGCTCGCACGTGAACCCGAATGCAGTAATGGGGCAGAGGCATGGCACACACGGAATTGCCGTAGATCATTGATCAAGCACAAATAAAAAGGCCCTGATCAGCAGGGCCGGAAAAGGTGATCACGTCTGCCACCCGACGGGTGCGGACGACGCGCGACGGGGCGTCGCCGGGACGAAAGGCCGCGCCGGGCAGAGCAGGGGCCGCTCCAGGCACAGTGGGCCGGGGGCCAGGTTCGGGGCCGGGGCAGAGCCGAAGTCGGGACCGGGGCAGGCTCAGGGAAGCACTACGGCGGGAGTCGTCGGCCAGGACATACGGATCACTCCGCCGTCCGCACCGGTGCGGACTTCCACGTCGTCGACCAGTCCGCTGATGACCGCGAGGCCCATCTCGTCCTCGCTGTCGGCGTCGGTGTCCGGATCGTCCGGGCCGCCACCGCCGGGCGCTCCCGTCACCGAGGCGTCACTTCCCTGGGCGACGAGCCCGTCGCCGACCTCGATGGAGAACGCCTTCTCCTCCTCGGTCAGGACGACCGTGACCGGGGAGGCGATGCCATGGCTCCGATGGAGCCCCACGGCGCGACTGCACGCCTCGCCGACCGCGAGCCTGACCTCGTCGAGCACCGCCTCGTCGACACCTGCCCGGCGCGCCACGGCGGCTGCCACGAGGCGGGCCGTCCTGACGTGTTCGGGCTGAGCGCTGAAGCGGAGTTCAACGGTTGGCATGCCATCCCCCTCGAACGTACGGGCGTGCATCTCAGGGGCCCGGGCGTGGCGCCCGGTACCCCTGCTCTCATTCTCCTCCGGGAACCGACGAAGCCGGCAGCCGACCACATGGTCGACCGCCTGCTCGTGGCGGCCTGTCTGCTGCCGCCTGCCGGTCTGTCACAGCGTGCCTGCCGGCCTTGGAGCTGCCGGCCCGCACCGACCGTCAGTCGGTAGCCGCGACAGCCTCGTCGACCGTGGTGTGGATGGGAAACACCTTGGTCAGACCTGTGATCCGGAAGATCTTGAGAATGCGCTCCTGGTTGCACACCAGGCGCAGCGAGCCCTCATGGGCCCGGACACGCTTCAAGCCGCCCACGAGCACGCCGAGGCCGGTGGAGTCGAGGAAGTCGACGCCTTCCATGTCGACAACCAAGTGGTAGCTGCCGTCATTCACCAACTCGACCAACTGCTCGCGCAGCTTGGGCGCGGTATACACATCAATCTCGCCACCGACCTCGACGACCGTACGGTCGCCACCAGGCCCGGACACATTGCGAGTCGACAGGGACAGGTCCACGGATCCTCCAGCACCTTGCTATCGAGCGGTCGCCCCTCGGTCTCCCCGACGGAGGCCAGGGGACGGATCGCCAGCCGCGATGGCATTCAATCACTTACCAGCAGCCATGCACGACGCCTTGGGACCATTGTCCGTCACGCCAGTGACACACTCGGTGCCGATGGCCAAGAATCACCGCCCCAGTCGACCACCCGAGAACGCGGGCTCGCGCCCCTCTCCCACGGTGGTTCTCGACCGGCTCGCCGCAGCGGCGGGCCGGGCAGCGCGCATCACTCATACGGAGCACTTGCCCCCGCGTGCGGGAACCCATGCCCTCTGGCCTGATCGCATCCGGCCGGAAGTGGTCTCGGCAATCGGACGGGCCGGAATCGACCATCCGTGGACGCACCAGGCCGCCGCGGCTGAGCACGCCCTGGACGGCGAGTCCGTGGTGATCGCCACAGGGACGGCGTCCGGCAAGTCGCTCGCCTACCTCGCTCCGGTGCTGAGCACCCTCCTCGACGGCTCCCGTGCACCGAACGGCCGCGGCACCACCGCTCTGTACCTCGCCCCCACCAAGGCACTGGCCGCCGACCAGCGCCGCGCGGTGAAGGCGCTCGCGGAGCCCCTCGGCTCCGCGATCCGGCCGGCGGTCTACGACGGGGACACGCCGGTCGAAGAACGCGAATGGGTGCGTCAGTACGCCAATTACGTCCTCACGAACCCCGACATGCTGCACCGGGGCATTCTTCCGTCCCACCCCCGCTGGGCCTCCTTCCTCCGCTCCCTCCGCTTCGTCGTCATCGACGAGTGCCACACCTACCGGGGCGTCTTCGGCTCCCACGTCGCCCAGGTGCTCCGCCGTCTCCGCCGTCTCTGCGCACGCTACGGATCCGAACCCGCCTTCCTCCTCGCCTCCGCCACCGCGGCGCAGCCCTCGGTCGCCGCCGGCCGTCTCACGGGCCTGCCCGTCAAGGAGGTCGCCGACGACGCCTCGCCCCGGGGGGAACTGGTCTTCGCCCTCTGGGAGCCTCCGCTGACCGAGCTGCACGGCGAGAAGGGGGCACCCGTACGCCGTACCGCCACGGCCGAGACCGCCGACCTCCTGACCGACCTGACCCTCCAGGGCGTGCGCTCGGTCGCCTTCGTACGCTCCCGCCGCGGCGCCGAGCTCATCTCCCTCATCGCCAAGGAACGGCTCGCCGAGGTGGACCGCTCGCTGCCCGGGCGAGTCGCCGCCTACCGCGGCGGTTACCTGCCCGAGGAACGCCGGGCCCTGGAAAGAGCGCTGCACTCGGGAGACCTCCTCGGCCTGGCTGCCACGACCGCCCTGGAGCTCGGCATCGACGTCTCGGGGCTGGACGCCGTGATCATCGCCGGCTACCCGGGCACCCGTGCCTCCCTCTGGCAGCAGGCCGGCCGCGCAGGACGCTCGGGGCAGGGTGCCCTCGCCGTCCTCGTGGCCCGTGACGACCCGCTGGACACCTTCCTCGTCCACCACCCCGAGGCGTTGTTCCAGCAGCCCGTGGAGTCGACCGTCCTGGACCCGGACAACCCGTACGTCCTCGCTCCCCACCTGTGCGCCGCGGCCGCGGAACTCCCCCTCACCGAGTCCGACATCGAGCTCTTCGGCCCCGCGGTGCCCGAACTCCTGCCCCAGCTCGAGGCAGCGAAGCTGCTGCGCAGACGGACGACCGGCTGGCACTGGACCCGCCGTGAACGCGCCGCCGACCTCACCGACATCCGCGGCGGGGGCGGCCGTCCGGTCCAGATCGTCGAGGAGGGCACCGGCCGGCTGCTGGGCACCGTCGACGAATCAGCCGCGCACACCGCCGTCCACGAAGGTGCCGTCCATCTCCACCAGGGCCGGACCTATCTCGTCCGCACGCTGGACCTGGAGGACTCTGTGGCCTTGGTCGAGGAAGCCGTTCCTCCGTATTCGACCAACGCCCGGGACACGACCGCGATCGCCGTGCTGGAGACGGACACCGAGATCCCCTGGGGTGAAGGGCGTCTCTGCTTCGGCTCCGTCGAGGTCACCAACCAGGTCGTCTCCTTCCTCCGCCGCAAGCTCATCACCGGGGAGGTCCTGGGCGAGACCAAACTCGACCTGCCGCCCCGCACCCTGCGCACCCGCGCCGTGTGGTGGACGGTCACCGAGGACCAGCTCGATGCCGCCCGGATCACCCCGGAGATCCTCGGAGGGGCCCTGCACGCAGCCGAACACGCCTCCATCGGGATGCTGCCGCTCTTCGCCACCTGCGACCGCTGGGACATCGGCGGTGTCTCCGTCCCGCTGCACCCCGACACGCTCCTTCCCACGGTGTTCGTCTACGACGGCCACCCGGGTGGTGCCGGCTTCGCGGAGCGCGCCTTCCACACGGCCCGCACGTGGCTCACGGCAACGCGCCAGGCCATCGCGTCCTGCGAGTGCGAGGCGGGCTGCCCGTCCTGCATCCAGTCCCCCAAGTGCGGCAACGGCAACGAGCCACTGCACAAGCGGGGCGCCGTACGCCTTTTGACCGAACTGCTCAGGACCGCACCGTCCGAGCCCGCCGAAGGCGATCCGGCGGAGAGCTCGGAGGCCCACCGGCCGGAGGGCGCCGCCGGATGAGGCCACGCGCGCCCCGGCTACTCGTCCGACGACGGCGCCTCCAGGGCCTCCAGGGCCTCCGGGGGCAGTGACGGGCCCGGAGGACCCGCCCTCGACCTGACCTCAGGTGCGTACGGGCCGAAGCGCGCCCGGGCGGTCACGTCGGCGATCTCTCCCTGGACCGCACAGCGCACGATCTCCGCCCCTTGGGCCAGGGCGACCTCTCCGGCGGCCCCGCACGCCGTCTCCGCACCCCGCAGCGCCTGGTCGGCTGCGGCGAGCGCAGCCAGATCCGCCGCACCGCCGGCTTTGTGACGGGCGGAGACGGCCTGTCCGAGAGCGAGCACCGCCGCGAACACCACGCAGAGCGTCGCCGTCGTGACGGCGGTCCAGACCGTCGCCAGCCCCCGGTCCCTTGCCCCAGCGGGGGCCTTCGTCCTCCTCACGGCTCCGCCCCCACGGTGTCCTCCGCCAGCGCGACGGCCTCGGCGCTCAGCGTCAGGCCCAGTGGTCCGGGTCCCGGCGTGGGCGCCTCCACCCGGACCCGCCACAGCCCTCCGGTCCGCTCCACCGCGACCCGGGCCCGGCCCGGCGCCGCCTCCCGAGCCGCAGACCGCACCGAGTCCTCCGGCTCCGACCGGGCCGCGGCCCGCGCTCCGGCACGCGCGGCGTCCACACAGCGGATCTGGTCCGAGGCTGCGACCAGCGCCCAGACGAGGGCGAGGACGAAGGCCACCAGCACGGGAAGGACCATGGCTGCCTCCGCCGTCACCGCTCCCCGGTCGTCGCTCCGGCCTCTCCACAGCTCCTCAGAACTTCGCATCGAGGGCGCCCTTGATCAGCGACTGCAAGGCCGACAGCACCGCCCCGCTGGTAACCACCTTGTAGAGCACCGCCGCGAACGCGCAGGCGGCAATGGTCCCCACCGCGTACTCGGACGTCGTCATCCCCCTGTCGAGGTCTCGGGGGCGGGCACGCGTGCCAAACCTGGCCTCCCACGCACGACGCAGCGTCCTCGAAGACCACTCCACGGCTTTCCTGTTCATCTCAACCCCCATGTCCACACACCACGTTGTTTCGTTCAGAACTTCGGTCCGGCACTTCGAACAAGCGGGAACCAGGCCCCGCTCCCCTGGATGCCGGCATCCGGGAGAAGCGGCTGTTCCCACTCAGCCGCGGTGCAACAGGCCGGTCGCCAGCCCGATCACCACCGGCGCCACGCCCACGGCCAGAAAGGCGGGCAGGAAACAGAGCCCCACCGGTGCGGTGATCAGCACACCGGCCCGCTGAGCACGCGCCACAGCCGCACTGGCCCGCTCGGCACGCATCTCATCGGCGAGCCTGGAAACCGGCTCCGCAGCCGGGGCCCCCGTCGACGCGGCGCGCTCAAGGCAGCGGGCCAGTGGCGCGGCACCGGGCAGCTCCCCGAACCGGCCCCATGCCTCCGCAGGTTCACCCCCGAGCAGGATCTCGGCCGCTGTGCGGGCCAGCCGCTCACCGACCGGGCCCCCGATTGATTCCCCGACCGCCTCGGCCGCCTCCCGCGGCCCGGCGCCCGCCGAGAGGCACGACGCCAGCAGATCCGCAGTGATCGGCAGCTGCCGGGAGACCAGCGCAGCATCCGCGTCACGGGCGGCAGACCCACGCACCCTGACGGAGCGCCGCCACCGCCGAACCCCGTACGCCGCCGCGAGACCGGCCCCGCTCCCCGCCACTCCGCCGACAAGGATCCAGACGCCTGCCCAGACGGCCAGGAACACCGTCCACCGCCGGACACGGCTCCACCCGGGCGCCCGCAGGTCGATCCACCTCGGCCCCGGGCCGCTCGCGCAGGACTTGGCCAGCACCGCCCCCCGTCTGCGTATCGCCCGTTCATGGCGCCGGCCTGCGAACACGAAGGCGAGATACGCGGTTGTGCCGAGCGCCGCCCCCACCGCCCCGGCCGCCCCCAACACACCCCCCGCACCGGAGATCACGCTCACGCCGCCTCCCCGGCCCGCACGATCCGCGATGCCCAGAGCAGTCCCGCCGCCTCCAGCAGCCCACCCGTCGCCAGGCAGACGAGTCCGGCCGGGCTGTGCAGCAGAACCTCCAGCGGATCCGCGCCGAGAGCCGCTCCCAGCCCCAGGCCCACCACCGGCAGCAACGCCAGGACCACAACCGTCGACCAGGCGCCCGCCAGCTGGGCCCGCAACTCCTCCCGCCGCCGTCTCTCACCCCGCAGTGCGCTCTCCAGGCGCGCCAGACCGGCCGCCAGACCTGCTCCGCCGTCCACCGCCACCCGCCAGCAGGCGGCCACACCCGCGAGCCCTTCAAGACCGGGCCCCGACGCCGCCTGCCGCAGCGCGCCCGGCACATCGCCACCGAACCGCGCGGCGGCCAGCACGGCGGGCTCGGCGGCGCCCAGTGCACCGGCGTTCCGCGCGGCGGCGAGCAACGCCTGCCCGGGCTCGTGCCCGGCCCGCAGCTCGCCGACCACCGCGCCGCAGAGCGACGTCACCGCGTCGGCCGCCTCCTCACGCGCACGTCGCCGTGCCCGCCGGCGCAGCCAGCGCCGCACGAGCGGTACCGCCACAGCGCCCGCGAGCAGGGGAAGCACCGATTCACCCAGCGCAGCGAGAAGAGCCGCCACAGGGGCACACAGCCATTCCTTCCGCCCGGTGAAGATCGCGCAGGCCGTGGCCCACGCCGCCGGCCCCCACGGCTCCTCCCGCCGAGCCGTCAGCACCCGGGCGCGCCGCGCCCCTGGGTCCCGGGCCACGGCCAGAGCGGCCGCCAGGCCCGCGCAACCTGCCATCGTCCACGCCGGCACCTGCATCAGCACGTCGGATCCCACCGGCGTCATGGCTTGTCTCCGATCAGCGCCCCGAGCCTCTCCCAGCCCCGCTCCGGCTCGAACCCCTCGGCACCCCAGACCAGCGCGGGCACAGTCACGACCAGACCTGCGGAATCCCGCTCGAGCACATGGACTTCGGCCACACGCCGCCGCCCGCCCCTGTCGCGTACGAGATGGACGACCACGGACAGCGCTGCCGCCAATTGGCTGTGCAGAGCGGCGCGGTCGAGACCGGCAGCCGTCCCGAGAGCCTCCAGACGCGCCGGAACGTGCTCGGCCGCATTGGCGTGCACCGTGCCGCAGCCGCCTTCGTGCCCGGTGTTGAGGGCTGCCAGGAGTTCCGTCACCTCGGCACCCCGGACCTCTCCCACCACGAGCCGGTCAGGACGCATACGCAGCGCTTGGCGCACCAGGTCCCGTAGCGTCACCCGCCCGGCACCTTCCTGATTGGCGGGCCGTGACTCCAGCCGGACCACATGCGGATGATCCGGGCGCAGCTCCGCCGAATCCTCTGCCAGCACGATGCGCTCACGCTCACCGACCGCACCCAGCAGACTCGACAGCAGAGTCGTCTTGCCCGCACCCGTCCCTCCGCTGATCAGATAGGAGACCCGGGCCTCCACCAGAGCTCTCAGCAGCCGGTCGCCGCCGGGCGGGACCGTCCCCGCTGCCACGAGTTCCGCCAGGGTGAAAGCACGGGGGCGCACCACACGCAGCGAGAGGCACGTCGATCCGACGGACACCGGCGGCAGTACAGCGTGCATCCGCGTCCCGTCCGGGAGCCGCGCGTCCACCCACGGCCGGGCGTCGTCCAGCCGTCGCCCCGCCACCGCGGCGAGCCTCTGAGCCAGCCTCCGGACAGCCGCCGCGTCCTGAAAGACGACCCGGGTCAGCTCGAGTCCGCCGCCGCGGTCCACCCACACCCGATCCGGAGCGGACACCAGCACATCGGTCACCGCCGGGTCCGCCAAAAGCCGCTCCAGCACTCCGGTGCCGACCAGCTCTCCCCGCAGCTCCTCGGCCGCACCGAGCACTTCCGCGTCACCGAGCAGGCGGCCCTGCTCCCTCAGCGCGGCAGCCACCCCCGCCGGCGTCGGCGCCGCACCGCTGCGGGCCAGTCGTTGGCGTACGGCCTCGAGCAGCGCGTCCGTCATGACGCCACTCCCGCGCGAGACCTGGCCGGGACGGCATCCGGACGGACCGGGACATCCGCCAGATCCCAGAAGGCCGTGCAGAAGCGGGCCAGTGGGCCGCGGGAATTCCCGCCCGGGGGCACACCGCTGTCCTGAGCCGAAGACAGCGCCGGCTCCGTGGGCAAGCCACCGACGAGCGGCAGGCCGAGCGCCCGCGCCATCCACTGCTCGTCCAGGCCTGCCGTGTAGGGCCCCCGCGCCACAACCCGCAGGTCTTCAAGGACCGTGCGGGCCACGGCCGCCACGCGCTGTGCCGCCGCGACCGCCCTCAACTCCCCGGGCACGACCAGCAGCCCTATGTCGAGCTGCGCCAGCGCCTCTGTCACGCTCTCGTCGAACCGGCGGGGCAGATCCACGACCACCACTCCACCCAGCCGGCGAGCGGCGGCGAGCACGGAACGCATGGCCTGTGGCGGAACGATCACCTCTTCGTCCCGGCCCCAGCTGAGCACCCGCAGCCCGTGCAACGCCGGCAGTGACTCCTCCAGCGCTCCTCCGCCGAGCCTCCCTTTGGAACGGGCGAAATCCGGCCATCGCAAGCCCTCGGATTCCTCACCGCCGAGCAGGACGTCGATCCCGCCGCCCAACGGGTCGCCGTCGATCAGCATCGTCCGCCGGCCCGACCTCGCGGCTGTCACGGCAAGTGCGCAGGCCAGCGTGGACGCGCCGGAGCCGCCCCGGCCCCCCATCACTCCCACGGTGATCGCAGGCCTGCCCACGCCCTCCACCGCATTGGCGATCTGGTCGACGAGCCAGCCTTCTGAAGCGG
This sequence comes from Streptomyces sp. NPDC088746, assembly GCF_044751065.1. Taxonomy (NCBI): domain Bacteria; kingdom Bacillati; phylum Actinomycetota; class Actinomycetes; order Kitasatosporales; family Streptomycetaceae; genus Streptomyces; species Streptomyces sp. NPDC088746. Next base: position 430,550 of record NZ_JBIVLA010000007.1, on the reverse strand, counting down.
GCAGTCTCAGCACGTATTCGGCGCCGATCTCCACCGCGTGGCGCCACACGTCGGGATCCTCCTGGTCCCGTCCGACGAGCATCACGCCGGGCCTGCGAGGCATCCCACGGCATTCACGCGCCGCGTCATCGCCGACCAGGACCATCGGCGCCCGGTCCCAGCCGGCTCTCTCCCCCGGAGCGGCGTGCTGCACTTCCGGCACTGCCCCGGCCGCCGCGCACAGCCTGAGCAGATCGTCCAGCAGATCCGGGTCCTCGGTGAGGATCAGCGGTCCGTCCCGCCGCCCTTCGGCACTCGACGGGCCTTCGCCCAGGAAAGATCCAGCCACGATCTCCGCCCCTCTCACTGTCTCCTCCAGTGCGGTTTCGCGGCGATCTCGAACGGTCCGAGACGCGCGATTCCGGAACCCACGGACTTCGCGGGTGGAATCAACATGCAACGGCGCGGAAAAACATGTGGATCTTGCTCAGAAACTGTGGACAACTCAAGCGTTGTGAATATCTCGGTAGCTCGTACAGGGGACTTTCACAGCGCAGCCCTTCCGTTACGCACGGTGACGAGTCATGATCGAGTGGACTCGCACGAGAGAGCGGCCGACACCGCGGCAAGAGAGGGAGGGCCTGGATTCCTGGCCGCAAAAACGCGTCCGGACATGCGACGACCCCCGCCGGGGGGGAGAGCGGGGGTCGTCCCCACGGCCGACTCGGGGGGGGAGGAGTCGGACCGGGTTAGCACGGTCGCGAACGATCCGTGACTTCCATGGTGTACCCGAGCCCCTCCTCAGGCAAACCCACCTGCCGGATTTTACGCCGAATGGCGGGCCCCTATGCTCACCTTTGTGGAAAACTGCTTCTCGCCGCGCACAGCAGCCTTCTTTGACCTGGACAAGACGGTCATTGCGAAGTCATCGACACTGACCTTCAGCAAGTCCTTCTACCAGGGTGGGCTGATCAACCGTCGTGCCGTACTGCGCACCGCGTACACACAGTTCGTGTTCCTTGCCGGGGGCGCCGATCACGACCAGATGGAGCGGATGCGCGAATACCTCTCAGCGCTCTGCAAGGGGTGGAACGTCCAGCAGGTCAAAGATCTGGTCGCCGAGACCCTGCACGACCTGATCGACCCGATCATCTACGACGAGGCCGCGACCCTCATCGAGGAGCATCACACCGCCGGGCGCGACGTGGTCATCGTCTCGACCTCCGGCGCCGAAGTCGTCGAGCCCATCGGAGAACTGCTCGGTGCCGACCGGGTCGTGGCGACCCGGATGGTCGTGGGCGACGACGGCTGCTTCACGGGCGAGGTCGAGTACTACGCCTACGGGCCGACCAAGGCGGAGGCGATCAGGACGCTCGCCGAATCGGAGGGGTACGACCTGTCACGCTGCTACGCGTACAGCGACTCCGCCACCGACGTACCCATGCTGGAGTCCGTGGGGTACCCGCACGCCGTCAACCCGGACCGGGCCCTTCGGCGAGAGGCCACGCTCCGGGAGTGGCCGATTCTCGTCTTCGACCGTCCGGTCCGGCTCAAGCAGCGCCTGCCCGCGTTCTCGATGCCGCCGCGGCCGGCACTCGTGGCGGCCGCGGCACTGGGCGCAGCCGCGGTGACCGCAGGGCTCGTCTGGTACGCCAATCGTCGTCGCGCTACCGCGATCACCGCCTGACTGCCGCCGCCCTCGAGGGCGGCGGCAGCGGCCCTCAGCCCCCGAAGTCCGGCCCAGCTGCATTATGTCCGGCTCGCCTGCATTTGAAGGTAAAAGTAAAGAAAAGCGGCCAGGACTTCCGCTCCCCCTCGTCCTGGAGTACAAAGGATTCAACGGCCCGCGAGACCAAGGACATCCGAGAGGATCACCTTTTTTACGCAGAAGGCCCCACGGACCGAGCACGAAAGCCGAGCACCCACGCGACGTCGACCCGTCGATTACGGGCCAGCCGCACCAGGTGACGGGCAAAGAACCCGACCTGATGGGCATATAACGAGGACGCTTGGTAACTGGGCGGACGTGCCAGCGGCGGTACCGGAACCGGTACCGCCGCAACCCTTTCCGGAGCAGGCCCGCACACGCGGAGCATTCTCCAGAACCCCGCCGCGCCGACCGTGCGGCCAGCCCCGCGGGCGACGCGCTCAGGCCGCGCCGCGCTGCAGCGCCTCGCACACAGCCGTGGACTCCCTGACGCCCAGTTCCACCGAGCGTCCACAGTGAGCGATCCAGGCCGCCATGCCCTCCGGCCTGCCCGACAGATACCCCTCGAACGCAGCGACGTAAGCCGCGCGCCCCTGCTCCGCATGACCGCCTTCGGCAGGGCAGATCGACTTGGGGTCGAGCCCGCTGCCGATCAGCACGATCCGCTCGGCGGTCCGGGCGACCAAGCCGTTGTGCGACCCGAAGGGACGCAGCGCGAGCAGTTCGCCGTGGACCACCGAGGCCGTCACGAGTGCGGGCGCCGAGCCGCCGGCGATGATCAGCTGCGAAAGCCCTTCGAGACGCCCGGACACCTCGTCCGCGCCCGGCACGGGCGCTTCGATCAACGGCTCGTCGACCGGCTCGCCCGCCAGCCGTGGCCTGCCGACCGTCTCGTCCGGAGTCGCGCCACCCGCGGCCACCAGATGCAGACGGGCAAGCACACGAAGGGGTGACTGCCGCCAGATCGAGAGCAGTTGCCCCGCCTCCGCCGTGAGCCTCAACGCCGCACCGATCGTGCGGGCCTCGTCCTCACCGCTGAAGTCCGTGCGCCGACGCACTTCCTCGAGATTCCAGTCGGCTCCCGACAGCGCCGCCGAACCGCGAGCTCCGCGCAGCGCAGCCTCCGCGGTGACCTCGTTGCTGCGGCGCCGCATGACCCGGTGGCCGTAGACCCGGTCCACGGCCTTGCGTACGGAGTCCACCGCGTCGGAGACCCCCGGCAGGTCACCCAGGGCGGCAAGCGGGTCAGAGGAAGTCGTACTCATAGGTAGCGAGGCTACGCGCCCCCGCCACGGATACCGCCCAGGAGTGGCCTTCTTCACGAAGGATGACAGCAGTGAGCGATGACACCGCTACCCTAGGTGAACATGAAGATCGCTTTCGTGGGGAAGGGCGGCAGCGGCAAGACCACGCTGTCCTCGCTCTTCATCCGCCACCTCGCTGCCAATGAAGCCCAAGTCGTCGCGGTGGACGCCGACATCAACCAGCATCTCGGGGCCGCCCTCGGCCTGGACGAGAAGGAATCCGCCGCCCTGCCGGCCATGGGCGCCCAGCTGCCCCTCATCAAGGACTACCTCCGCGGGAGCAACCCGCGCATCGCATCCGCCGCAACGATGATCAAGACGACACCGCCCGGGGAGGGGTCCCGGCTCCTGCGCGTCTGCGAGGACAACCCCGTCTACGACGCCTGCGCCCGCACGGTCCGTCTCGACGACGGGGAAATCCGGCTGATGGCCACCGGACCGTTCGACGAGTCCGATCTCGGCGTCGCCTGCTACCACTCCAAGGTCGGGGCGGTCGAGCTCTGCCTCAACCACCTGGTCGACGGCCCCGACGAATACGTCGTGGTCGACATGACAGCAGGGTCGGATTCGTTCGCCTCGGGAATGTTCACCCGCTTCGACATGACCTTCCTGGTCGCCGAACCGACCCGGAAGGGCGTCTCCGTCTACCGCCAGTACAAGGAGTACGCGCGTGACTTCGGTGTCGCCCTGAAGGTGGTGGGCAACAAGGTGCAGGGGGAGGACGATCTCGACTTCCTGCGCGCCGAGGTCGGTGACGACCTGCTGGTCGGCGTCGGCCAGTCCGACTGGGTCCGGACGATGGAAAAGGGCCGGCCGGCCCCGTTCGAACTGCTGGAAGCAGACAACCGGATGGCACTGCAGGCCCTGCAGAACGCCGCGGAGGACTCGTACGGACTGCGCGACTGGGAGCGCTACACGCGGCAGATGGTGCACTTCCATCTGAAGAACGCGGAGAGCTGGGGCAACGAGAAGACGGGCGCCGACCTGGCTGCCCAGGTCGACCCCGCCTTCGTCCTGCAGGAGCACCGCGCGGAGACGGGCGCCGCTCAGCCGGCCTGACCGGAGGGCGCGGCCCCGGAGGGCGATCCCTTTTCCGTGCTCCCGTCGGCCCCCTTGCCTGCCGGCTGATCCGCCGGCCTGGCAGGCACGGGGCTGCCCGCGGGCTTACCCGGAACCGTCCCCGCGAGGAACGCGGTCCAGCCGGGCTTGGGCTCCTGGCCCACCTTCAGGGTCCCGAGTCTGGCGAGCGTCGCCGGATCCTGCGCGTCCAGCCAGTCGGTGAGCTGGCGGAAGGAAACGCATTGCACGTCCTGCTTGGTGCACACCGTCTTGATCGTCTCCTCGATCGCGCGCATATAGGTGCCGCCGTTCCAGGATTCGAAGTGGTTGCCGATGATCAGGGGCGCTCGGTTCCCGCTGTAGGCGCGGTCGAACGCCTGAAGCAGGCCGTCCCGCATCTGGTTGCCCCAGTACTCGTGCTTGTCCGGGTCGCCCTGGGTCGTACCGGACTGGTTGAACATGAAGTTGTAGTCCATCGAGAGCGTCTCGAACGCACGGCCCGGCACGGGGACGAGCTGCAGGGGGAGGTCCCAGAGCCCGTCCTTCTTCGCAGGCCAGACCTGATTCCCGATGCCGCTGGAGTCGTAGCGGAATCCCATGGTCCGCGCGGCCGCCACCATGTTCTTCTGCCCCTCCAGGCAGGGGGTGCGGGCGCCGATCAGCTCCTTGTCGTAGTCGAAGGGCAGCGGCGCTTCGGCCTTGAGGTCCGGGGCGTTGGTCTTCCAGCTCTTCACAAACGACTTGGCCTGGCTGATCTCGCTCTTCCACTCGTCGACCGACCACGTGCCGACACCTCCGTCCGGGCCGCAGAAGTGCCCGTTGAAGTGCGTGCCGATCTCGTTGCCCTCCAGCCACGCGGCTCGCAACTCCGTCAGCGTGTTGCGGATCCCCTCCGCGTCGTTGAACCCGATGTCGGAACGGCCCGCCGAATGCTGCGGGGGGTCGTACAGCTCCTTCTTCTTCTCCGGCAGGAGGTACACGCCACTGAGGAAGTACGTCATCTTGGCGTCGTACTTCTTCGCGACCGAGCGGAAATGCGAGAACAGTTTCTGGCTGTCCTCACCCGCGCCGTCCCAGGAGAACACCACGAACTGAGGAGGCTTCTGGCCGGGCTTGAGGCGCTTGGGGACCGGGAGTTTCGGCTGGGCGCCCGTAAAGGCGGTGGAACCGTCGCCGATGAGCTTGACCGCGCCCTTCGGCGCCGCTGCCGGAGAGTTCTCGTCCGCGCCGGGAGCGGACCGCTTCCCGGTCCCGGGTGTGGAGCCGGCTGCCCCCGTACCTGGGCCCGAGCAACCGGCCAAGCCGGTGATCAGCGCCGTGACCACGGCACCCAGGGCAATCCGCTTCGTGGCGGCCATCATCCGTCCACCCTCTTCCTTGCAGATTCGTGCGTTGAAGTGCCGACACGGCGCGGTCAACCTCACACGCAGCTCCGCCGGAATCAGTACGACAAGCCGGATGAAAAGCTGCTTATTCACTGAGAAGAGTGACTGACTGGGCTATTTGCTCGAAAGCATGGACACCTTTCTTTACTCTCCATTACGATTCATTTACGGAGAGTTGAGAAATCCCGCCGTTGTACCCCACCGCTGCACGCCGTGACCTACGGCCGCCGTCATTCACATACCGCGACCGCGCTGCCCCGGAGGAGACGGGAACATGTCTGCCTGCGTCCCCACTCGCAACGACCACTCATCCCGCAGTTCGCGCCCTTCCCGGGCCTCGAGATTCAAGCGTCCACACAGTCCGCCGCCCCCGCCCCGCCGCGGACGTATCCGCGTCTCGGGTGCGGATCTGTCCGCATCGATCACTGTCTTCCTGATCGCCGTTCCCATGTCGCTCGGTCTCGCCGTCGCCATGGACGCCCCGCTCGCCGCCGGACTGGTTTCGGCGGCCATCGGCGGAATCGTCGCCGGACTGCTGGGCGGCACACCGCTCCAGGTCAGTGGCCCGTCCGCCGGACTGACCGTAGTCACAGCAGAGTTGATCCAGATCTACGGCTGGCGCACCACGTGCGCGATCACTGTCGGCGCCGGACTTCTGCAGATCCTGCTGGGTTCGCTGAAGGCGGCCCGCAGTGCCCTCGCCGTCAGCCCGGCCATCGTGCACGGCACGCTCGCCGGTATCGGCGTGGCCATCGCTCTCGCCCAGCTGCACATCGTGTTCGGCGAGGTGCCCCGGAGCTCCGCCCTCGACAACGTCCTGTCGCTCCCCTCCCACCTGGCGCACGCCGAGCCGGCCGGGCCCCTCATCGGAGCCCTGACGGTCGTCCTTCTCGTCGCGTGGCCGCGCGTCCCCGGACAGATCGGAGCGGCGCTCCGCAGAATTCCCGCCGCACTCGCCGCCGTGGTCATCGCGACGGCTGTCGCCACCGCGGCGGCACCGGGCATCGCCCGGGTGGACCTGCCGTCATGGCACTCGCACGCACTGCCCGAACTGCCGCGGGGCCCGGTGGCGGCACTGGCGACAGCCGTGTTCACCGTCGCGCTCGTCGCCAGCCTCGAATCCCTGCTGGCCGCCGTCTCCGTGGACAAGCTGGCCGCGGACCGCTCGACAACCGTGGCAAAGGACGGGTCGACACCGCACGCGCCTGTCAAGCGATCGGACCTCGACCGGGAGTTGCGGGCGCAGGGCGTCGCCAACGCGGTATCGGGGCTCGCCGGCGGGCTGGCCGTATCAGGCGGCGCTGTGCGCAGCTCCGCGAACGTGCGGGCGGGTGCGACGAGCCGCGCCTCCACCGTGCTGCACGGCGTCTGGGTGCTGCTGGCGGCCGCGCTGCTGGTCACGGCCCTGGAGTGGATCCCGCTGGCCGCCCTCGCCGCGCTGGTCATGGTCGTCGGGATCCAGATGGTCAGCTTCGCCCACATCCGGAAGGTCCACAGGCACCGGGAGTTCCTGGTGTACGGCGCCACGATCAGCGGCGTGATTCTGGCCGGGGTGCTCGAAGGGGTGGTGATCGGCATCGTCGTGGCGGTGGCCGTCGCCCTGCACCGGCTGGCACGCACGAGGATCACCGTAACCGAGCAGGACGGCCGCTATCTGGTTGCCGCTCGCGGCCAGCTGACCTTTCTGGCCGTCCCCCGACTCAGCCGCGTGCTCGGCAAGCTCCCGCAAGGGGTCGACGCGGTGGTCGAGTTGGACGGCTTCTTCATGGACCACGCGGCGTACGAGACGATCCAGGACTGGTATGCGGCGCAGACCGCGCTGGGCGGCCGGATCGAGTTCACCGGGCGCTCGGGGGGCCGGATCGCCGAGCCTGCGTCGGCCGCCCATTCCTGCTGCCGCCCGTGGACGCCGTGGCGCAACCATCACTGCCACGACAGCGTGCAGGACACCGCACCGACCACCGCGGCCCCTGACTCGCAGGTCGTCTCGAAGGCAGCTCCTCCCACGGCTCCGAAAGCCCCCTCGGGCCGCCGGCACGGCGCCCATCGGCTTCTCAGCGGCCTCAGTTCATTCCAGCGCACCACCGCCCCGCTGGTCCGTGAGGAGCTGGCCCGGCTGGCGGCAGAGGGGCAGCGCCCTTCGCAGCTGTTCCTCACCTGTGCCGACTCCCGTCTGGTCACCAGCATGATCACCGCGAGCGGCCCGGGGGACCTCTTCACCGTGCGGAACGTCGGCAATCTGGTGCCGCCGCCGGACGCAGGGGACACCGAGAGCAACGACGACTCAGTCGCCGCCGCCATCGAGTACGCGGTGGATGTACTGGAGGTCGAGTCCATCACCATCTGCGGCCACTCCGGATGCGGGGCCATGCAGGCCCTGTTGGGCGCCGCGCCGGAGACGCCCCGGACACCGCTGTGGCGCTGGCTGCGGCACGGTCTGCCGAGCCTGGAGCGCATGCGCTCCCGTCACCACTCCTGGGCCCGCATCGCCGGACGCCTGCCCACCGATGCGGTGGAACAGCTCTGCCTGACCAATGTGGTGCAGCAGTTGGAGCACCTGCGTGCGCACGATTCGGTGGCCCGCCGACTGGCGGCGGGGACCCTGCAGCTGCACGGCATGTACTTTCATGTCGGTGAGGCGCAGGCTTATCTGCTGACCGAGGGCGCCAGTTCCGGAACCGGGCCCGACGAGGTGTTCGTCCGGGTCGCCCCCGGCGCGGTGTGGGGCGCCGAGGACGGCATCGACTCACCGCACCCTGCGCCCGGTACCGCCGTCGGCGCCTGAACCACTCACACGCCCGGTCCGTGAGACCTTGTGGTCCCGCTTTCGCACCGCACAGCGCTGCGTGCGAAAGCGGGACGTGTGACTCCCTACACGAGACACAGGTCTAAACCAATTTCCGGCAGACACTTGTCACCTGGCCCGCAGCCTGATGAGCTGTCCCCCGGGACACAACGGACACCCTGGGAATGGGAGATGTCGTGAGCAACGAAAGCCTGGCCAATCTGCTCAAGGAGGAGCGGCGGTTCACACCGCCTGCCGATCTGGCTGCGAACGCCAACGTGACAGTGGAGGCGTACGAGCAGGCCGAGGCGGACAGGCTGGGCTTCTGGGCCGAGCAGGCCCGCCGCCTGACCTGGGCCACGGAGCCGACCGAGACGCTCGACTGGAGCAATCCGCCCTTCGCGAAGTGGTTCGCGGACGGCAGACTCAACGTCGCGTACAACTGCGTGGACCGTCATGTCGAGGCGGGCAACGGCGACCGGGTCGCGATCCACTTCGAGGGTGAGCCCGGCGACAGCCGCGCGATCACCTACGCGGAGCTGAAGGACGAGGTCTCCCGCGCCGCCAACGCGCTCACAGAGCTGGGTGTCGGCAAGGGCGACCGGGTCGCCGTCTACCTGCCGATGATCCCGGAAGCCGCCGTGGCGATGCTGGCCTGCGCCCGTATCGGCGCGGCGCATTCGGTGGTCTTCGGCGGGTTCTCCGCGGACGCGATCGCCGCCCGGATCCAGGACGCCGACGCCAAGGTCGTCATCACCGCCGACGGCGGTTACCGCCGCGGCAAGCCCTCGGCGCTCAAGCCCGCGGTGGACGACGCCGTCTCGCGCATCGACAGCGTCGAGCATGTCCTGGTGGTCCGGCGCACGGGGCAGGACACCGCATGGTCCGAGGGCCGGGACGTCTGGTGGCACGAGATCACCGGCCGGCAGTCCGCCGAGCACACGCCGGAGGCGTTCGACGCGGAGCAGCCGCTCTTCATCCTCTACACCTCGGGGACCACGGGTAAGCCGAAGGGCATCCTGCACACGTCCGGGGGTTACCTGACCCAGGCGGCCTACACCCATCACGCGGTCTTCGACCTCAAGCCCGAGTCGGATGTGTACTGGTGCACCGCCGACATCGGCTGGGTGACCGGGCACTCGTACATCGTCTACGGGCCGCTGGCCAACGGGGCGACCCAGGTCATGTACGAGGGCACGCCCGACACCCCGCACCAGGGGCGTTTCTGGGAGATCGTCCAGAAGTACGGGGTGACGATTCTGTACACCGCGCCGACGGCGATCCGCACGTTCATGAAGTGGGGGGACGACATCCCCGCCAAGTTCGATCTGTCGTCGCTGCGTGTGCTGGGTTCGGTGGGTGAGCCGATCAACCCCGAGGCCTGGATGTGGTACCGCAAGCACATCGGCGCCGATATCTGCCCGATCGTGGACACCTGGTGGCAGACCGAGACCGGCGCCATGATGATCTCGCCGCTTCCCGGGGTCACGGCGACGAAGCCCGGCTCGGCCCAGCGGGCCCTGCCCGGCATTTCCGCCACCGTGGTCGACGACGAGGCCCATGAGGTGCCGAACGGCGGGGGCGGCTATCTCGTCCTCACCGAGCCGTGGCCGTCGATGCTCCGCACCATCTGGGGTGACGACCAGCGCTTCCTCGACACCTACTGGTCACGCTTCGAGGGCAAGTACTTCGCGGGTGACGGCGCCAAGAAGGACGAGGACGGCGACATCTGGCTGCTGGGCCGCGTCGACGACGTCATGCTCGTCTCCGGGCACAACATCTCGACCACCGAGGTCGAGTCCGCCCTCGTCTCGCACCCCTCCGTCGCCGAGGCCGCCGTGGTCGGCGCCAACGACGAGACGACCGGTCAGGCCATCGTCGCCTTCGTGATCCTGCGCGGGACGGCCACCGCCTCAAAGGAGCTGGTCGCCGAGCTGCGTAACCACGTCGGCACCACGCTCGGGCCGATCGCCAAGCCCAAGCGCGTCCTGCCGGTGGCGGAGCTGCCGAAGACCCGGTCCGGCAAGATCATGCGCCGCCTCCTGCGCGACGTCGCCGAGAACCGCGAGCTGGGCGACGTCACCACCCTCACCGACTCCTCCGTCATGGCGCTCATCCAGACCCAGCTGCCTTCCGCCTCGTCCGAGGACTAGACCGGGCCGGAGGAGACGGAGGCGGTCGCGGCAGGCCAGGTCCGTACACAGACCTGAGCCTGAGAGGGATCCGCTCGCACGCCCCGAGGGGCACCCGGAACCACCCGGGTGCCCCTTCCGGCTGCCGGGGACAGGCCGGAGACGTACGGATGGCGGTGCGCGCCCGTCGCGCGGGGCTCACCACATCCGGATACGTTTCCGATAGCCCAGGTAGAGTGGTGATTTCGTCGGCGAAGCGCGTCGGCACGATCACCTGCCCGCCGGTGCGCAAGCAAGAACGCCGAGCGAGCGACAACAGCACAAGTAAATCTCCACAGGGGCGCCGGGAAGTCTGGTCGGCATGTGTATCCGCCATGCCACCAACGCCGTAACCCGACCCGGAGGTCTTCCTCGTGGCCCCGCCCGTCCCCCCTTCCGGCCGCCGCACTCTGCTCGGCCGACTCTCCCTCCCCGAGCGCAATTACGTCGCGGAGGCCCTGCGCACCGAGACGGTCGGTGGCGTCATCCTGCTGGTCGCGGCCGTGGCCGCGCTGATCTGGGCCAACACCTTCGGCTCCACGTACGCCTCCGTCAGCCATTTCCACTTCGGCCCGGAAGCGCTGGGACTCCATCTCTCCGTGTCCCACTGGGCGGCCGACGGGCTGCTCGCCATCTTCTTCTTCGTCGCGGGCGTCGAACTCAAGCGGGAGCTGGTCGCCGGGGAGCTCCGCGATCCCCGGGCCGCGGCACTCCCCGTCGCGGCGGCGCTCTGCGGCATGGCCGTCCCCGCGATCGTCTACACGCTGACCGCCGTGCTCGGTGGTGGCTCCCTCGCCGGCTGGGCCGTCCCCACCGCCACCGACATCGCGTTCGCGCTCGCCGTCCTGGCGGTCATCGGCACCTCGCTGCCGTCGGCGCTACGCGCCTTCCTGCTGACGCTCGCCGTCGTCGACGACCTCTTCGCCATCCTCATCATCGCGGTCTTCTTCACCGACAACCTCGACTTCCTGGCCCTCGGCGGCGCCTTCGTGGGCCTGGTGGTCTTCTACGTGCTGCTGCGCGCCGGGGTGCGGGGCTGGTACGTCTATCTGCCGCTCGCCCTGGTCATCTGGGGACTGATGTACAACAGCGGCGTCCACGCGACGATCGCCGGCGTGGCCATGGGTCTCATGCTGCGCTGCACGAGGCGCGAGGGGGAGACGCACTCGCCGGGCGAACACATCGAGCACCTGGTGCGCCCTCTGTCGGCCGGCGTGGCGGTTCCGCTGTTCGCTCTCTTCTCGGCCGGTGTCACTCTCAAGGGCGATGCCCTGGCCGGCGTCTTCACCCGGCCCGAAACGCTCGGCGTCGTTCTCGGTCTGGTCGTCGGCAAGACCCTCGGCATCTTCGGCGGCACCTGGCTCATCACCCGCTTCACGAAGGCCCAGCTGAACAAGGACCTCGCCTGGGCAGATGTCTTCGCCGTAGCCACGCTGGCCGGTATCGGCTTCACCGTTTCGCTGCTCATCGGGGAGCTCGCCTTCACCGGCGACGAGGACATGATCAACGACGTGAAGGCGGCGGTGCTCATCGGTTCCCTGATTGCCGCCGTACTCTCCGGTGTACTGCTCAAACTGCGGGTACGCAGATACAGGGCGCTGTACGAGGCCGAGGAGATCGACGCGGACGAATCGGGGATACCCGACGTCTACGAGCAGGACGACCCCGAGTACCACCTGCGCATGGCAGCGATCTACGAGAGGAAGGCTGCCGAGCACCGTCGCCTTGCCGAACGGGCGGGGGCAGCGAGCAGCAAGCCGGACAGTCCGGCATGATCTGACATCGGATGTACGGAAGAAGAGAGGGAGTCAGGGATGAGCGACCCCGGCAACTACGCGGGCAGCACCGACCGTAGTCTCGGACAGCTGTTCGCTTCGGCGACCGCTGAGATGTCCGCGCTGGTGCACGACGAGATCGCGCTGGCCAAGGCCGAGATGCGTCAGGACGTCAAGCGCGGCGCGATCGGCAGCGTGGCTTTCATCGTCACGGGTGTGCTGATCCTGTTCGCGATCCCCGTGCTGAGCTTCGCCGCGGCCTACGGCATCCACAATCTCGGGCTCGGGCTCGCCTGGTCGTTCCTGATCGTCGGCGGTGCGTTCATCCTGCTGGGGATCCTGCTCGCCCTCTTCGGGCTCGCCAAGTTCAAGAAGGTCAAGCCGCCGGAGAAGTCCATCGCGTCGGCCAAGCAGACCGCTGCGGTCCTCCAGGGCGTGAAGCCCCACCCCCGCCCCGCCGCCGACGCGCGTGCGATCGAGCGGGCACAGGGCAGCACACTCGCGGACAGGGCCATCGAGAACCGTCCTGTCCAGGAGAAGGCGGTCTCTGTGACACGCTCGTCCACATGACCGACGCCGATTTCAGCACATCCGGTCCGGTGGGGCCGCTGGGGGCGACTGCCGGTTCCGGCAGCCCTGTCCGCCTCGACGGGCCGTGGACCCACCGTGATGTGGCCGCCAACGGTGCGCGCTTCCATATCGCCGAGCTCGGCGACGGGCCGCTGGTGCTGCTGCTGCACGGCTTCCCGCAGTTCTGGTGGACCTGGCGCCACCAGCTGACCGCCCTGGCCGACGCCGGATACCGCGCGGTCGCGATGGACCTCCGCGGGGTCGGCGGCAGCGACCGTACGCCCCGGGGCTACGACCCCGCGAACCTGGCTCTCGACGTCACCGGCGTGATCCGCTCCCTCGGCGAGCCGGACGCGGCGCTCGTGGGACACGACATGGGCGGCTACCTCGCCTGGACCGCGGCTGTGATGCGGCCGAAGCTGGTCCGACGGCTCGTGGTGTCGTCGATGCCGCATCCGCGCCGCTGGCGTTCCTCGATGCTCTCGGACTTCGCCCAGTCGCGCGCCGGTTCGCATGTGTGGGGCTTCCAGCGCCCATGGGTGCCGGAGCGTCAGCTCGTCGCGGACGACGCGGCGTTGGTGGCCCGGCTGATCCGCGACTGGTCGGGCCCGCACACCCCCGGCTTCCCCGACGACCTGACCACGGACGTCTACCGGCGCGCGATGTGCATCCCGTCGACGGCCCACTGCTCGATCGAGCCGTACCGCTGGATGGTCCGTTCACTGGCCCGTCCGGACGGCGTCCAGTTCAACCGGCGGATGAAGCGCCCGGTGCGTGTACCCACCCTGCATCTCCACGGCTCGCTCGACCCGGCGATCCGGACCCGTAGTTCGGCGGGGTCCGGCGAGTACGTCGAGGCGCCGTACCGATGGCGACTTTTCGACGGTCTGGGGCACTTCCCCCACGAAGAGGATCCGGTGGGCTTCTCGGCCGAACTCATCAACTGGCTCAAGGACCCTGAGCCCGACCGGTAGTCGACGGGCACAGCTGTCCGACGAACAGCCAATTGCCTGCCGCATAAGCCAATTGGCTGACTCGCGCACGATTACCGACCTTGGGTCACGGGCAGACGTCGGGGTATGGGCTGGACGCGCGACTTCAATGACGCAGCACGCAACCGCCGCTCGACCGCTCCTGCTGGTCCGAGCATTCACGAGGGGGGCGGCTCGCTGAGCCGGGTGCACGATGTGAGCGATTTCCATGATCTCCGGCTGGGTATTCCGCGCATTCTCCACCGCCGGGCCCGCTGGGTCTCGGCGCGCCTGCGCCATCCCCGCGGATGATGCCGTAGCCGTTCGACAGCACGCCACGTACGGCCCCCGGTCCTCAACGGGCCGGGGGCCGTAGGTGGGTCCGTACGGCAGGATCAGGTGGCCCGGGGTCCCCGGTGTCCGCCTAAGGGACGGCTCAGAGCGCGCAGCCCTGACTGTCGACCTGCTGGGCCGAAGACCTGCCGAGCTCGATGTCCTCGCGGATCTCGTCGGCCGTCAGCGCGTAACCCGTGTCCGGGTCGTCGAGCGACTTCGCGAACACCACCCCGTACACCTTCCCGTCCGGAGTGAGCAGCGGGCCACCGGAGTTGCCCTGGCGGACGGTCGCGAAGAGCGAGTACACGTCGCGCCGCACGGTGCCACGGTGGTAGATGTCCGGGCCGTTGGCGTCGATACGGCCCCGGATGCGCGCCGAGCGCACGTCGTAGGCACCGTTCTCCGGGAAGCCGGCGACGATGGCGCTGTCACCGCTCCCCGCGTCCTTGTCGGTGTCGGTGAAGCGCAGCGGCTCGGCGTCCAGGTCCGGGACGTCCAGTACGGCGATGTCCCGCTGCCAGTCGTAGAGGACGACCTTGGCGTCGTACAGCCGGCCTTCGCCACCGATCTGGACAGTCGGTTCGTCGACGCCGCCGACCACGTGGGCGTTGGTCATCACACGGCGGTCGGAGAACACGAAACCGGTCCCTTCGAGGACCTTGCCGCAGCCCGGGGCCATGCCGACGACCTTGACGATGGACTTCTTCGCGCGGGCGGCCACAGGGCTTCCCGCCAGCGCGGGGTCCGGCGGTTCGACCGCGGTGATGGGCTCGTTGGCGAACGGACTGAAGACCTGGGGGAAGCCGTTCTGCGCGAGGACGGACGAGAAGTCCGTGAACCAGTTGGACGCCTGATCGGGCATCACCCGGGAGACCCCGAGCAGGACCGAGGAGTTACGGACCTCCTTGCCCAGCGTCGGCAGTGACGTGCCGGCCAGCGCCGAGCCGATCAGCCAGGCCACCAGGAGCATGGCCACCACGTTGACCAGGGAGCCGCCCGTGGCGTCCAGGGCCCGTGCCGGCGACCAGGTGATGTACCGGCGGAGCCGGTTGCCGAGGTGGGTGGTGAAAGCCTGGCCCACCGAGGCGCACACGATCACGATCACCACCGCGACGATGGCGGCGGTGGAGGAGACCTCCGACCCGTCGGTCGCCTGGTCCCAGATGACCGGCAGCAGGTAGACGGCCACAAGACCGCCGCCCAGAAAGCCGATCACGGACAGGATGCCGACGACGAAACCCTGGCGGTAGCCGATGACCGCGAACCACACGGCGCCGACGAGCAGCAGGATGTCCAGCACGTTCACCGTCTATAGCCTCGCAGATTCGTCACCTGGCCCGTCCGGTTCGACGGGGTCCGGGCCAGGCCCGGAACAGCGCAGCACGGGAGTCAGCCTGTCATGCGCGCCAGTCGAGCGGCACCTGCCTGGTCCTGTCCCAGGGGCGTTCCCACCCCGCGTAGTGCACAATCCTGTCGATCACTCCGGCTGTGAATCCCCACACCAGGGCGGATTCGACCAGAAATGCGGGACCTTCGTGGCCGCTGGGGTGGACGGCTGTCGCACGGTTGGCGGGATCCGTGAGATCCGCCACGGGGGCGGTGAAGACCCGGGCGGTCTCGGCCGGATCGACGGCACCGACCGGGCTCGGCGTCCGCCACCAGCCGAGGACGGGTGTGACGACGAAGCCGCTCACCGGGATGTAGAGCCGGGGCAGCACGCCGAAGAGCTGGACGCCGCTCGGATCGAGTCCGGTCTCCTCCTCGGCCTCCCTCAGCGCGGCCCTGAGCGGCCCGGTGGTGGTGTGGTCACCGTCCTCGGGGTCGAGGGAGCCCCCGGGGAAGGACGGCTGGCCGGCATGGGAGCGCAGGGAACCGGAACGCTCCATCAGGAGCAGCTCCGGACCGCGCTCGCCCTCGCCGAAGAGGACCAGGACGGCGGACTGGCGCCCGGCGCCGCTCTCTGGCGGCAGGAAGCGGCTGAGCTGGTGTGCGCGCACCGTACGCGCCGCCCGGGCCACGGGCTCCAGCCAGTCGGGCAGGCCGTCCGTGGTGACGGTGAGCGCGCTGTCCTGGGGCGTGCTCGTCCCGGTGGTGGCCGCGTCGGCTGCGGCCCGTGTCCTCTGTGCGTGCGTCATGAGCACCCCCGTCGTTCCAACGCCTGTCGTCGGCCATTTCGTTCCGCACGGACCCGCCTGGGCAGGTCGGCCGCTCACCCGGCTCCCAGCGGCGGTGCGGGACTGCCCGGATAGTCCGGGGGCGGGCTGAGGCGCTGACCCGGGTAGCCGCCCATCTCGTACTTCAGCAGCTTCTTCGCCTTCTCGGGGTCCGTCTCGCCCTCCCCGTAGGCAGGGCAGAGGGCGGAGATCGGGCAGGCGCCGCAGGCGGGCTTGCGGGAGTGGCAGATGCGGCGGCCGTGGAAGACCACGCGGTGCGAGAGCATCGTCCACTCGCTCTTCGGGAAGATCGCGGCGATCTCGGCCTCGACCTTCTCAGGGTCCTCCTGCTCGGTCCATTTCCAGCGGCGGACCAGTCGCCCGAAATGGGTGTCCACCGTGATGCCGGGCACACCGAACGCGTTGCCGAGGACGACGTTGGCCGTCTTGCGCCCGACGCCGGGCAGCTTCACGAGATCCGCCAGCCGGCCGGGGACCTCTCCGCCGAAGTCGTCCCTGAGAGCGGCCGACAGTCCCATGAGGGAGCGCGCCTTGGCCCGGAAGAAACCGGTCGGCCGGATGATCTCCTCCAGCTTCTCGGGAACGGCGGCGGCCATGTCCTCGGGCGTCGGATAGGCGGCGAAGAGGGCCGGGGTGGTCTGGTTGACCCTCAGGTCGGTGGTCTGGGCGGAGAGCACCGTGGCCACCAGGAGTTCGAACGGATTGCGGAAGTCCAGCTCGGGGTGGGCATACGGGTAGACCTCGGCGAGCTCGCGGTTGATCCTGCGGGCGCGGCGGACCATCGCGAGATGCGACTCGGGCTTCACGGTCTTGCCCGACACTGCTCCCGTCGGACGGTTTGCGGCTTTTTTCGTACCTCGTGCGGCCTGTTCGCCCACAGCGGAATTCCTGTCTCCCGACACCCCATCAGCCCCCTTGGCCTGCACTCTCACCGGCGTTCCGGACACCCGGCCAGCCTAGAGCCAGGGGCTGACATCCGCCCCGGTCACCGCGTATCCACGCCCAATCGGCCCCCTGCCGTAGGGTCCGGCACGCCCGTGCGTCAAACTGGTTTGTGATCGATCGCACTGTTTTACCGTCCGGCATCATGGAAACGACGCTTCCCTGAACAGGCCGACAAGGAGAGAACTCGTGGACGACGTTCTGCGGCGCGCCCCGCTTTTCGCGGCGCTCGATGACGAGCAGGCCGCGGAGCTCCGCGCCTCGATGAGTGAGGTGACCCTCGCGCGCGGTGACGCGCTGTTCCACGAGGGCGACCCGGGCGACCGCCTGTACGTGGTCACCGAGGGCAAGGTGAAGCTCCACCGCACCTCTCCCGACGGGCGGGAGAACATGCTGGCCGTTCTCGGCCCCGGCGAGCTGATCGGGGAGCTGTCGCTCTTCGACCCGGGCCCGCGCACCGCGACCGCGAGCGCGCTCACCGAGGTCAAGCTCCTCGGCCTCGGCCACGGAGACCTCCAGCCCTGGCTGAACGCCCGCCCCGAGGTGGCCACCGCGCTGCTGCGCGCCGTCGCCCGCCGTCTGCGCAAGACCAACGACCAGATGTCCGACCTGGTCTTCTCCGATGTGCCGGGCCGTGTCGCCCGTGCGCTCCTCGATCTGTCGCGCCGCTTCGGCGTCCAGTCGGAGGAGGGCATCCACGTCGTGCACGACCTGACGCAGGAAGAGCTGGCCCAGCTGGTCGGCGCCTCCCGCGAGACGGTCAACAAGGCGCTCGCGGACTTCGCGGGCCGCGGCTGGCTGCGCCTCGAGGCGCGCGCCGTGATCCTGCTGGACGTGGAGCGGCTGGCGAAGCGGTCCCGCTGACGCACCGCCCCGCACGCTCACCGAAAGGGCCCCACCGGCGGTGGGGCCTTTCGCGTGCCTCCCGGGGCCGCTCCGGGTCAGATCAGGCCGTGCTCGGTCAGGTACTCCAGCTGGGCCCGCACCGACAGCTCCGCCGCCGGCCAGAGGGAACGGTCCACATCCGCGTACACCGCCGCCACGACCTCGGCGGGCGTCCGGTGCCCGGCCTCCACCCCCGTCTCCACCTGGGCCAGGCGGTGTGCCCGGTGGGCGAGATAGAACTCGACGGCGCCCTGCGCGTCCTCCAGCACCGGCCCGTGTCCCGGGAGCACCGTGTGCACCCCGTCGTCGACGGTCAGCGAGCGCAGCCGCCTCAGGGTGTCCAGGTAGTCCCCGAGCCGCCCGTCCGGGTGGGCGACGACGGTGGTGCCGCGCCCGAGGATCGTGTCGCCCGTCAGCACGGCCCGGTCGGCCGGCAGGTGGAAGGAGAGCGAGTCCGCGGTGTGTCCCGGCGTGGGGACGACCCGGAGTTCCAGCCCTCCCGTGGTGATCACGTCGCCTGCCGCGAGCCCCT
The DNA here is from genome assembly GCF_044751065.1 of Streptomyces sp. NPDC088746. Classification (NCBI taxonomy): domain Bacteria; kingdom Bacillati; phylum Actinomycetota; class Actinomycetes; order Kitasatosporales; family Streptomycetaceae; genus Streptomyces; species Streptomyces sp. NPDC088746. The sequence goes on along the minus strand of NZ_JBIVLA010000007.1, from coordinate 411,974 downwards.
CGTCGCCCAGCCGCAGCGCCGCGTCCAGGGCGCGCACCTTCGTACGGGTGAGCTCGGCGAACCGGGTCGCGCCCTCGGCGTGGTCAGGGTGTCCGTGCGTGAGCAGGGTGAGACCGACGCGCCTGCCCGTCCGCTCCACGGTGTCGATGACAGCCCGCAGATGTACGTCGTCGAGCGGCCCCGGGTCGATCACCACCGCCAGGTCCGAGTCCGGTTCGGCGACGACCCAGGTGTTCGTGCCGTCCAGGGTCATCGCGGACGCGTTGGGAGCCAGGACGTTGACCGTACGGGTGGTGGCGGGACCGGACAGGACCCCGCCGCGGGGCTGTCCGGGCAGTGCGGCCGCGTCGCTCACGAGGCCGCCCCCGGGTCCGCACCCTCGGCAGCGGAGGGGAAGGCGGCTCCACCTGCCGTCGGGACGTGTTTGGTGAACTCGTCGTGGCCCGGCCAGCTCAGCACCAGCTCGTCGCCCTCCATACGGGCCTCTGCCAGCACGGGGGCGAGGTTCTGGGAATCCGCTGCCTCCAGCGCCTCCGCGGCCGTCCCGTACGGCCTCAGCGCCCGCAGGGTGGCCACGGTGGGCGGCATCATCAGCAGTTCGCCCTTGTCGTAGCCGTCGGCGGCGTCACCGGGCCGGATCCACACCGTCCGGTCGGCCTCGGTGGAGGCGTTCCGGGTGCGCTGCCCCTCCGGCAGGGCGGCCACGAAGAACCAGGTGTCGTAGCGTCGCGGCTCGAAGGCCGGGGTGATCCAGCGCGCCCACGCGGCCAGCAGGTCGGAGCGCAGCACCAGGCCCCGGCGCTCCAGGAACCCCGCGAAGGACAGCTCCCGGGCGACGAGGGCCTCACGGTCGGCCTCCCAGTCGGCGCCCGTGGTGTCGCTCACGACGGTGTCCGCGGTCGGCCCGGCCAGCAGGACGCCCGCTTCCTCGTACGTCTCACGGACCGCGGCGCAGACGACGGCCTGCGCCTCCGCCGCCGTGCCGACACCCAGGCGGGCGGCCCACGTGTCCAGGGGCGGTCCCGCCCACCGCACGAGGTGGTCGTCGTCGCGCGGGTCGACCCCGCCACCCGGATAGGCGTACGCACCGCCGGCAAAGGCCATGGAGGTCCGCCGGCGCAGCATGTGCACGGCGGGACCGGTGGTGCCCGGCCCCGACGTGTCGTCCCGGAGCAGCATCACCGTGGCCGCACGCCTGGGGGTCACGGCTGTCAGCTCGCCGCTGGCGAGGGCCCGGATCCGGGCGGGCCATTCCGGTGGGTACCACTGACCGTTGGACATGGCCGGAGGCTATCCGGAACCGCGCCGATGTTCGAGGGCCCCCGGACACCGGTGTCTGCCCCTTACACACAGATCCCGCCCGGTCCCAGGACCGGACGGGATCGTGGAAGGGCGGGATCAGGCGTCGACGAGCTCGACCTGGACCTCGACCTCGACCGGTGCGTCCAGCGGCAGCACCGCGACGCCGACGGCGCTGCGGGCGTGCACGCCCTTGTCGCCCAGGACCGCGCCCAGGAGCTCGCTCGCACCGTTGACGACCCCCGGCTGCCCGGTGAAGTCGGTGGCGGAGGCGACGAAGCCCACGACCTTCACGACCCGGGCGATCCGGTCCAGGTCGCCTGCGACGGACTTCACCGCCGCGAGGGCGTTCAGCGCGCAGGTCCTGGCCAGCTCCTTGGCCTCGTCCGGCGTCACCTCGGCGCCGACCTTGCCGGTCACCGCGAGTGTGCCGTCCACCATCGGGAGCTGGCCGGAGGTGTAGACGTACACCCCCGACCGCACGGCCGGCTGGTAGGAGGCCAGCGGCGGTACGACGTCCGGGAGCGCCAGGCCGAGTTCGGCGAGCTTCGCCTCGACGGCGCCCGCCACTAGGGCTTCTCCCGCTTCAGGTAGGCCACGAGCTGCTCGGGGTTGTTCGGGCCGGGAACGACCTGGACCAGCTCCCAGCCGTCCTCGCCCCAGGTGTCCAGAATCTGCTTGGTCGCGTGCACGAGAAGGGGCACGGTCGCGTATTCCCACTTGGTCATGAGCCGACTGTAATGCCTGGCACAGGCGGCCTCGTGCGTAGCCTGCCTGCCGACTGGTTAGGCTCGAAGACGTGAGCAGGTTCCAGGTCGTCAGCGGCAAGGGCGGGACCGGTAAGACCACGGTCGCCGCCGCACTCGCGCTCGCCCTCGCGACCGAGGGCAGGCGCACTCTCCTCGTGGAGGTAGAGGGCAGGCAGGGCATCGCCCAGCTCTTCGAGTCCGAGCCACTCCCCTACGAGGAACGCAGGATCGCCGTGGCGCCCGGCGGCGGGGAGGTCCACGCACTGGCGATCGACGCCGAGCGCGCACTCCTGGACTACCTCCAGATGTTCTACAAACTGGGCAGCGCGGGCCGGGCCCTGAAGAAGCTCGGCGCGATCGACTTCGCCACCACCGTCGCCCCGGGGGTCCGCGACGTCCTGCTGACGGGCAAGGCCTGCGAGGCCGTACGCCGCAAGGACAAGCAGGGCAGGTTCGTCTACGACTACGTGATCATGGACGCGCCCCCCACCGGCCGCATCACGCGCTTCCTCAACGTGAACGACGAGGTGGCCGGGCTGGCGCGGATCGGCCCCATACACAATCAGGCGCAGGCCGTGATGCGGGTCCTGAAGTCCCCCGAGACGGCGGTCCACCTGGTGACGCTCCTGGAGGAGATGCCGGTCCAGGAGACAGCGGACGGCATCGCCGAGCTGCGCGCCGCCGAACTGCCCGTGGGCCGGGTCGTCGTGAACATGGTGCGGCCCCACCTGCTGGACGAGGACGCGCTGCGCACGGCCTCGGGAGGCCGTCGCAAGGAGATCGCGAAGACGCTCACCCGGGCCGGCGTGACAGGTTCCGCCGGGCTGGTACGACCGCTCGTCGCGCAGGCCGCCGAGCACGCCCAGCGCGTCGGCCTGGAGCGTGAGCAGCGCGCGGTGCTGGCCGGGCTGGGGCTGCCCATGGCCGAGCTCCCTCTGATGGGCGAGGGCGTGAGCCCGAACGCACTGCACGAGCTGGCGGCGGAGTTCCGCAAGCAGGGTGTGGGCGACGACACCGCGGACGCGGCGGGACAGAGGGCCCGGGGCGGGAAGCGACGCGGATCCGGAGAAGGGGCGGGGTCATGACGCTGGGCACGGACATCGCACCGGGGCTGGAGACCGACGCGCTCCTGGACGACCCGGAGATCCGCATCGTCGTCTGCTGCGGTTCCGGGGGCGTGGGCAAGACCACCACCGCGGCGGCCCTCGGCGTACGGGCGGCCGAGCGCGGGCGCAAGGTCGTCGTCCTCACCATCGACCCGGCCCGCCGGCTCGCCCAGTCCATGGGCATCGACCAGCTGGACAACATCCCGCGACGGGTCGAGGACATCGAGGGCGAAGGCGAACTGCACGCCATGATGCTCGACATGAAGCGCACCTTCGACGAGACCGTCGAGGCGCACACGGATGCCGAGCGGGCGCGCGCGATCCTGGAGAACCCCTTCTACCAGTCCCTGTCGGCCGGGTTCGCGGGCACGCAGGAGTACATGGCGATGGAGAAGCTCGGCCAGCTCCGGGCCCGCGACGAGTGGGACCTGATCATCGTCGACACCCCGCCGTCCCGTTCCGCGCTGGACTTCCTGGACGCGCCGAGACGTCTCGGCTCCTTCCTGGACGGGAAGTTCATCCGGCTGCTGATCGCCCCGGCGAAGATCGGCGGGCGTGCCGGGATGAAGTTCCTCAACGTCGGGATGTCGATGATGACGGGAACGCTCGGCAAGCTGCTCGGCGGACAGTTCCTCCGCGACGTACAGACCTTCGTCGCCGCGATGGACTCCATGTTCGGCGGATTCCGTACCCGGGCCGACGCGACGTACAAGCTGCTCCAGGCGCCCGGCACCGCGTTCCTCGTGGTGGCGACGCCGGAGCGGGACGCACTGCGCGAGGCCGCGTACTTCGTGGAACGGCTGGCCGCGGAGGAGATGCCGCTGGCCGGTCTGGTCCTCAACCGGGTGCACGGAAGCGAGGCCTCGCGGCTCTCCTCGGAGCAGGCGCTGGCAGCCGCAGAAAATCTTGAAGGCGTCGGCATTGTGGATCAGACGGCCGGGAAGGCTGGCCTTGGTGACGTGGACCCTGGGTCCGCCGCCTCTCCCGAAGCCCCGGAGCCGCTCTCCCCCGAGCGCAGCAACGAGCACGCCCCGCACGAGCCGTCACAGCAGGAGCCGCCCCAGCACGACCGGACGAAGCACACCCCTGAGCCCGAGCCGGGCACCCGTGGCCGGAAGTCGCCTGACCCGTCCGGGCCAGCCGCGCACTCAGAAACGGCGCACACAGAAGCCGCGCACACGGAAGCAGACAGGCACAGCACAGCCGCCACGGACGCCGTATCCGTCGAAGTCTCCATCGAGCAGCTGACCGCGGGTCTGTTGCGGCTGCACGCGGAGCGGATGAACGTCGTCGCACGCGAGCAGCACACCCGGGACCACTTCACCACGCTTCACCCCGAGGTCCCGGTGGCCGAGGTGGCCGCGCTGCCCGGGGACGTACACGACCTCTCAGGCCTCAGGGCCATCGGGGAACTGCTCGCGACCGGTTCCGCTTCCGCGCCGGCCGGAGCTGCCTAGGACCGCCACCGGGCGTGTCCCGGGGCAGTCCGTGCGGCACTGCCCGCACTCACCCCACGGCGGCGAACGTCTCGTGCAGTTCGTCCTCGTGCAGAGCGTCGGCGTGCAGGTCGTCGTCCAGACCCACCGCTGCCGGCAGCATGCCCGTGGACCGCTCGTACTCACTGCGTGCGGTCTCCAGCAGGCGGCGCCAGGACGTGACGGTGGGCCTCCTGCGCAGCAGCGCGCGGCGCTCCCGTTCCGTCATTCCGCCCCACACGCCGAACTCGACGCGATTGTCCAGCGCGTCGGCCAGGCACTCGGTCCGCACCGGGCAACCGGTGCACACCGCCTTGGCCCTGTTCTGCGCTGCCCCTTGTACGAACAATTCATCCGGATCGGTAGTGCGGCAGGCTGCCTGCGCACTCCAGTCGGTTACCCAGCCCATGCCGGCGCCGTCCTCTCCCGAATCGAGGCTCCCCCACGGCGGTAGCGGCATATTCACCGCTGCCAGTTGAGGACGTTACGGAAGGTGGGCACAGCACAACACCCCCTTCGGGCCCAATCTTGAATGGTCCGAACGGACTATGCGTACGCGGCAGATCACCCAGGGGAGTGACGGGAGGACATGCGCGACCTTCCCGACAGAATCGGGACAGAAACCCCAAGCCGCAACGGACATTGAGAGACACATGAGACGAATTCGGGAACGTCTCGACAGGTGGCTGAATTCCGTTGAGGGGCGTGCAAGGGGGTTGATGCAAAACCGGACTGCTGTGACAGTTGAGAGCAGCTTAGGCCAAGGCCTATACGCGTGTCCGGCGAATGAGAACGTAGGCTGCCCCCATGCCAAAGAAGCGCTCAGGCGGGGGTCTGACGACGACCCAGCAGGCCGCCAAGTTCCTCGGTGTCGCCGCGCTCTCCGGAGCTGTGCTGGCCGGCATCGCACTGCCGGCCGCCGGCGCACTCGGGCTCGCCGCCAAGGGGACGGTCGAGGGATTCGACGAGATCCCTTCCAACCTCAAGACCCCACCGCTGAGCCAGCGGACCACGATCCTGGACAACGAGGGCGGCGCGATCGCCACGGTGTACTCGCGTGACCGCACCGTCGTCCCGCTCAAGGACATCTCGCCGTACATGCAGGACGCGATCATCGCGATTGAGGACTCGCGCTTCTACGAGCACGGCGCGGTGGACCTCAAGGGCATCCTGCGCGCGATGAACCGCAACGTGCAGGAGGGCGGCGCCGCGCAGGGCGCCTCGACGCTCACCCAGCAGTACGTGAAGAACGTCTTCGTCGAGGAGGCGGGCGACGACCCGGACAAGGTCGCCGAGGCCACGCAGCAGACCCTGGGCCGCAAGGTCCGGGAGCTGAAGTACGCGATCCAGGTCGAGGAAGAGCTCGGCAAGAAGAAGATCCTGGAGAACTACCTCAACATCACCTTCTTCGGTCAGCAGGCCTACGGGGTCGAGGCGGCTTCCCAGCGCTACTTCTCCAAGCACGCCAAGGACCTGAAGGTGGAGGAGGCCGCGATGCTGGCCGGCCTCGTCCAGTCGCCGACCCGCTACGACCCGGTCAACGACACGGAGGAGGCGACCAAGCGGCGCAACATCGTGTTGCAGCGCATGGCCGCCGTCGGCAGCATCTCGAAGGCCGAGGCCGAGAAGGCCATCGCCACCCCTCTCGCGCTGAAGGTCAGCAGGCCGAACAACGGCTGCATCACCGCCGTGAGCGGCGCCGGATTCTTCTGCGACTACGTGCGCAAGACGATCCTGACCGACCCGGCCTTCGGGAAGACCGACGAGGAACGCTCCAAGCTCTGGAACCTCGGCGGCCTGACCATCAGGACCACACTCTCGCCGCGCGCGCAGAAGGCGGCCGACGAGGCCGCGACCTCGAAGGTCTACAAGGACGACAAGGTCGCCGCCTCGGTGGTGCAGGTCGAGCCCGGCACCGGCAAGATCCTCTCGATGGGCCAGTCCAGGCCGTACGGCCTGGACCAGAAGAAGAACGAGACGGTCCTCAACCTCGGCGTCAGCAACAAGATGGGCGGCAGCACCTACGGCTTCCAGGTCGGCTCGACCTTCAAGCCGATCACCGCCGCCGCCGCCCTGGAGAAGGGCATCAGCCCGGCGGAGAGCTACGCCACCGACTGGAAGATCTCGCTGCCGCTGAGCTCCTTCCGCAACTGCGCGGGAGCCCCGACCGGCAGCAGCAACTGGGACCTCCAGAACGAGATGGAGTCCGAAAAGGGCAGCTGGGACATGACGAGCGCGCTCGGCAAGTCCATCAACACCTACTTCGCCAAGCTGGAACAGAAGGCCGGGCTCTGCGAGACGGTCCAGATGGCGAAGAAGGTCGGCTACGAGCGTGGTGACGGCAAGCAGATCGAGGAGAACGCCTCGATCACCCTCGGCGGTGAAGTGAGCACCCCGCTGTCGATGGCCTCCGTGTACGCCACGTTCGCCAACCGGGGCACGTACTGCTCCCCCGTCGCCATCGAGTCGATCACCGACGCCAACGGCAAGAAGATCGGCGTACCGAAGACGAAGTGCTCCCGCGCGATGGAGGAGAAGACGGCGGACACCATCAGCCAGATGCTCAAGGGCGTGGTCGAGGACGGAACCGGTCAACTGGCCGGTCTCTCCGACCGTGACAACGCCGGCAAGACCGGTACGACGAACGACCGTCTCGACGCCTGGTTCGTCGGCTACACCCCGAACCTCTCCACCGCGGTCTGGGTCGGTGACGACATCGGTGAGAAGACGACCAAGATGTACGACATCACCATCGGCGGCCAGTACTACGACAAGGTCTGCGGCGGCTGCCTTCCCGGTCCCATCTGGAAGACGGCGATGACCGGCGCGCTGGACGCGTCCGAGACCCCCTCCTTCAACCCGGTCTCGGTGCCCCGCGCCAAGGAGAAGGAGAAGGAGAAGGACAACGGCCGCGGCGACGGCAACGGCGGCGGCGGGAACGGCGGCGAGGACAACGGCGGCGGGAACGACAACGACAAGCCCGGCGCCGACCCCATCGGCGGTATCACCCTGCCGCCCGGCATCATCGGCGGGAACGACGGCGGCGGGCGGGGCGGCAACGGTCCCTGACCGTCCGGATCGCACGACGACGTGATGAGAGAGGAGGGGCGCCCCCGAGCCGGGGCGCCCCTCCTCCCACGTATCGGCCTCTCAGCCCGCGAGCAGCTTCTTCACCGTTGCGGCGACCCGGCCGCCGTCGGCGAGCCCGGCTACCTTCGGGTTGACGATCTTCATGACGGCACCCATGGCCCGGGGCCCCTCGGCGCCGGCGCTCCTCGCCTCCTGGACGGCCTGCGCGACGATCACGTCCAGCTCGTCGTCGGAGAGCTGCTTCGGCAGGTAGGCGTCGAGCAGCTCGCCCTCGGCCTTCTCCCGCTCGGCCTGCTCCGTCCGGCCGCCCTGCGCGAAGGCCTCGGCCGCCTCACGGCGCTTCTTCGCCTCCTTGGCGATCACCTTCTGCACCTCGTCGTCGGAGAGCTCGCGCGACGCCTTGCCGCTGACCTCTTCCTTGGTGATCGCGGTCAGGGTGAGCCGGAGGGTGGACGAGGTGAGCTCGTCACGCGCCTTCATGGCCGTGGTGAGGTCTTCCTTGAGCTTGGACTTGAGCGTGGTCATGCGGCGATTGTGACAGGTACGGGGCACCTGCCGCCCGCCTGTTTTCGTCGCACCGCGCCGTTTCTGCGACGATGGCCCCATGCGCGCACGCTACGGAGTACCCCTGAAAGTAACGGCAGTCGGCGCGGCAGTCGGTGCCGCCGGTCTCGTATACGCGGCCGGATTCGAGGCACGCTCGTTCCGCCTTCGCCGGATCACGATTCCCGTACTCCCGCACGGGGCACGCCCGTTGCGCGTGCTCCAGGTCTCCGACATCCACATGGTGAGCGGCCAGCGCAAGAAGCGCGCCTGGCTGCAGTCGCTGGCGGGCCTCCGCCCGGACTTCGTCGTCAACACCGGCGACAACCTCTCCGACCCGGAAGCCGTACCGGAGCTGCTCGACGCGCTCGGCCCGCTGATGGAGTTCCCCGGGGTCTACGTCTTCGGCTCCAACGACTATTACGGCCCGAAGCTCCGTAACCCCGTCCGCTACCTCCTGGAGAAGACGCAGGGCAAGCACGGGCTCAACGGGAACGCACCGGCGGTCGGCGCCGTCCACAACCCGTGGGAGCCGATGCGGGACGCGTTCGACGAGGCGGGCTGGCTGAACCTCTCCAACACCCGGGGCCGGATCAAGGCCGACGGGCTCGAGATCGCGTTCACCGGCCTGGACGACCCCCACATCAAGCGGGACCGTTACGCCGAGGTCGCCGGCGGCCCCGAGACGGGCGCGGACCTCTCGATCGGCGTCGTCCACGCCCCGTACCTGCGCTCCCTGGACGCCTTCACGGCGGACGGCTACCCCCTGATCCTGGCCGGTCACACCCATGGCGGCCAGCTCTGCATCCCCTTCTACGGCGCCCTCGTCACCAACTGCGACCTGGACACGGACCGGGTGAAGGGCCTCTCCGGCCACACGGTCGGCGAGCGGCGCTCCTACCTCCACGTCTCCGCGGGCTGCGGCACGAACCGCTACACCCCGGTCCGCTTCGCGTGCCCGCCCGAGGCGACCCTGCTGACGCTGACGCCCCGCGACTGAGGCTCCCGGCCCGGGGCACAAAAACCGGATTTCGCCTCCGGGCGCGGGTGGGCTAAAGTAATCGATGTCGCCGGGACAATCGGTGGACATCGGGGTGTAGCGCAGCTTGGCAGCGCGCTTCGTTCGGGACGAAGAGGTCGTGGGTTCAAATCCCGCCACCCCGACAGCTGAAACGCCAGGTCAGGGGCCTGATCCACTAAGTGGATCAGGCCCCTGAGTGGTTTCCGGGGGCGTTTTGGGAGCCGTTTGGGAGCCAAGTGCGGGAAGGCGGCTCCCCAGGCCCCGGCGCTGGAAGGGGCAGCCACCGCGCAGCAAGACGTTCAGACTCCCCTGTCTCGAAGGGGTCGCACTGAGCGGGCCCTCGACAGAGAATGCAGTACGGTCGCGCTCATACGGGTAGGCACAGAGAGGAGGGGCCATGTCGTACGAACCGAAGCTCGCAGCGGCGCTGTCCGGCGCGACGATGGCCCAGCTCTCTCACTGGCGTCACGCCTCAGGCGCAGGAGGCGCAGTCCTCGTCCCAGAGATCTCGGCTATACGGCCCATCCTGTACTCCTTCCGAGATGTCGTTGCACTGCGAACCTGCGTGCGCCTCCGGCAGGAGACCTCGCTGCAGCGGATCCGTCGCGCAGTGGACTCCCTCAGGGACGATCTGGGTGAGCGAGAGCACCTCTCGGCCTACCAGCTCGTCACCGACGGGGGCACGGTGTATCTGGCCGATCCCGACCATGCCGTCGACCTGATCGGCCGCAAGGGTGGCAAAAGCAACCTCGTCATCCACCAGCTCGTCGATGTCCTAGCCCCGTTCTACCGGAACGGCCGACACATTCCCGACCTGCTGTCCCCCCGCCCAGATGTCGCCGTGGATCCATCCGTACGCGGCGGTGAGCCGGTAATCCGTGGCACTCGCGTCCCCGCAGCCGAGGTCGCAGCCCTGATCCGAGATGGAATTCCTCCGGAGCAGATCGCCGACTTCTTCCCCGGGGTCAGTGCCGGAGCAGCACTTGAAGCAACCGACTTCACCGATTACGTCGACAGCTACACCGGAACGCCAACCGGTGCAGGCGCAGGTGCGAGCCGAGGCGCCGCTTGAAGCTGCTGCTCGACGAGAACGTGCCGCGTCCTATGGCCGACATCGTCCGCATCCTTCTCAAGGCTCATGACGTCCTGCACGTGCATGACCTGCCTGGATGGGCTGGCACCAAAGACATCGAGCTGTTCGAGAAGGCTCGCGCTGAAGGCTTCGACGCAGTCCTCACCAACGACACCAAACAGATGAGCCGGCACCTTGAAGTCGCGGCGATCGCTGCATCCGGGCTCCATCGGATCGAGTACCGACAGAACAACAAGCACGGCGGGCTGGTCGGCCTGGGCTCGGCCATCGCCACGGTGTGCGCGGGCCTCCCCCACGCTCTGGCCGAGCTATCGGTCGCAGACGGCCAACGTCTGGTCTCCCTCACCTCTGTCGACCCAACTCGCGCCACCCGTGTCCGCACCGTCGATCCTCAGATGGACGCACCCAAATTCTGGCCCACGGGCTGACCCGCAACGGCTGTTCCGACCGCGCCGCAACCTCCAAGTTTCAGACGGTGCCGTGCTCACGCGAAACCGGCCTTCGCAGCCTCGAGGACCTTCTTGTTCGGGCTGGAGAAAATGGCGTAGATGTTATCGACTGCAGCCGTCGAGCGAAGCGTCAGGCGCGTGTATCCCGACTGAGCGCCCGGGACGACCGTGATCGTGAGCTCGCCCCAAGTGGGAAACTTTCTGTACGTGCCCGTCACCTGCCCAAGGTCTGCGAGTGTCCGCACATCCTTGAACCCTGCGGTAACGAGGCCCTGTTCGCAACGGGTAAGCCACTGCTCGCGCTGCCCGGCGACCACGAGGACCTCCTCCATGCTCTTACGGATTGCCACGTGACTCCTCCAGAGGGCGAAACATTCATTCGGCTCAGCGGAGCATGACAGTTTCGAAGCCCGCGTGGGCTTTCTCCACGTACGCTCTGGTCGTCCGACGCACCGCGCCGGGCGTAGGAGGGGGCACCGTGGATCATCTGTTCACTGTCGACGGCCAAAAAGCCACACTCATATCGCGCACCGGGCTGGCTGCGGAAAACCTGCTGGAACGGCAGCATCTCCAGGAGTGGGTGATCGCCCATCCCCAGGTGCTCGGGGAGTCGGTGCTCGTGATCACCGCAGAGTATGACCGGTGGGCCGACACCGACGGAGTACCGGCCCGCGACCGGCTGGATGTCCTGGGGCTGGACGCAACCGGGCGCCTCGTCGTGGTCGAGCTGAAGCGAGGGACGGCCGATCGGGACGTGCACCTCCAGGCAATCACCTACGCCGCTCTGGTGTCCCGGTTCGACCTTGACACCCTCGCCCACGCGCACCGCGAATTTCTGGCGCGCAGAGGACAGGACCTCGCCACCGGAGCATGCAAGCAGCGCTTGCTCGACCACGTGGAGGGGGAGTGGAGCCCGGAGCTACTCCAGCGGCCCCGACAGGTGATCATCGCCGCCGACTTCCCCAAGCAGGTCACCCACTCCGTGGTCTGGCTGTCGGAGATGGGCCTCGACATCGATCTCATCCAGGTCGGTCTATGGCGGGTGGAAGGCCACCTCGTCGCCGGGTTCACCAAGGTCTATCCGACCCCGGAGGTCGAGGAGTTCACGCTCACCCCGGCTCGAGTCGAAGGTGAGGCGGCGGCCAAGAAGCTGCAGGAACGCTCACGCTCGCGCAACGCCGTCCACGTACTCGTCGGCGCGGGCCTGCTCCCCGACGGAACCAAGCTGCGGATGACGCCGCGCCACGGCGTGACGGAAGCCATACGCAGCGATATCCACTCATGGGTGGCCGATGACACCAGCCGGGCGACCGCCACCTGGGCCAACAACACCGCCAAGCCCCTGGTCTGGGGCACGGACGGTGCCTCCTACTCGCCCACCGGGCTGGCCAACCACATCTTCACGAGCGTGACCGGCCGCACCGCCGACGGCATACAGGGAACGACGTGGTGGGACGTCGACACCGACCACGTGCCCGCCGACGTCGACCCCGAGGAATGGGCCACGCTGGCGGGCATCGATCTCACGGGACTCGCCAGGCAGCTCAGCGGCACCCGCAAGGACTGGACCGGCCTGCACACCCTGCTCGCTGCCGTCCCCGCCGGACGATGGACCACCTACGGCGACGTGGCGACGGTGATCGACAGCCATGCCGTCCCGATCGGCAGGCATCTGGGCACCTGCGGCCAATGCCCCAGCCCTTGGCGGGTCCTCACGGCCGCCGGGAGGGTCAGCTCCGGCTTCCAGTGGCCAGACGCCTCACGCACGGACACTGCCGCAGACATCCTGAACAGCGAAGGTGTGCGCTTCGACGGAGACACTGCCGACCCGGACCAGCGCCTGCGTGAGGACGCTCTCCGGCAACTTCTCGACGGCTGAGAGCCCCTTGGGGCCCATCGTGATCGTCAACGTAAGCAAACCAGCGCTCAGGCGTCGGATCCGCCGAAGCGCTCGCGGTAGGACTCCAGGTCCTCCTCCGTGATCTTCGCGAAGAGCACCGGCGGCACCGTGAAGGGCGTGCCGGCCGGAACTACGTCCAGGGACCTGGCCTGCTCGGCGGTCACCCAGGTCGCGGCGTCGCCCTCCAGAGCGAAGGCGCCGCGCATCGCGGCGGCCGAGGCCGGAATGAACGGCTCGGAGACGATCGCGTAGAGGTGGATGAGGTTCATCGCCGTACGCAAGGTCAAAGCCGCACTTTCCGGGTCGGTCTTGATCTCCAGCCAGGGGGCCTTCTCCTCCAGGTAAGAGTTGCCTGCCGACCACAGGGCGCGCAGCGCGGCCCCGGCCTTGCGGTACTGGAGGGACTCCATGTGCTCCTCGTACTCGGCCAGCAGGCGCGCGATCTCCTCGCCGAGCTTCGCCTCCGCCTCCCCGGCAACTGTGCCCGCGGGGGCTTCGTCGCCGAAGCGCTTGCGGGAGAAGGACAGCACGCGGTTGACGAAGTTGCCGAGGGTGTCGGCCAGGTCCTTGTTGACCGTGGCGGCGAAGTGCTCCCAGGTGAAGGAGGAGTCGTCGGACTCGGGGGCGTTGGCGATCAGGAAGTAGCGCCAGTAGTCGGCCGGCAACATCTCCAGAGCGGCGTCGGTGAAGATGCCCCGCTTCTGGGAGGTGGAGAACTTGCCGCCGTAGTACGTCAGCCAGTTGAAGCCTTTGACGACGTCGACCTTCTTCCACGGCTCGCGGACGCCGAGCTCGGTGGCCGGGAACATCACCGTGTGGAACGGGACGTTGTCCTTGGCCATGAACTGGGTGTAGCGGACGGTGTCGTCGGCCTCGTACCACCACGACTTCCAGTCGCGGGTTTCCCCGTTCGGGGCGGCGTCCGCCCACTCCTTCGTCGCGCCGATGTACTCGATCGGGGCATCGAACCAGACGTAGAAGACTTTGCCCTCGGCCGCGAGCTCCGGCCAGGTGTCGGCCGGGACCGGAACGCCCCAGTCCAGGTCGCGAGTGATGGCCCGGTCGTGCAGGCCCTCGGTCAGCCACTTACGGGCAATGGACGAGGACAGCTGCGGCCACTGTTCCTCGTGGAGCGCCACCCACGCCTCGACCTCCTGCTGGAGCTTCGACTGGAGTAGGAAGAGGTGCGTAGTCTCTCGGACCTCCAGCTCCGTGGAGCCACTGATCGCCGAATGCGGGTCGATCAGGTCGGTCGGGTCGAGCACACGGGTGCAGTTCTCGCACTGGTCGCCGCGGGCCTTGTCGTAGCCGCAGTGCGGGCAGGTGCCCTCGACGTACCGGTCAGGGAGGAAGCGGCCGTCGACGGGCGAGTAGACCTGGCGGATCGCCCGATCTTCGATGAAGCCGTTCTCGTGGAGCCGGCGCGCGAAGTGCTGGGTGATCTCGACGTTCTGCTGCGAGGAACTGCGGCCGAAGTAGTCGAAGGCCAGCTGGAAACCGTCGTACACGGCTCTCTGGTCGTCGTGGGCCTGCGCGCAGAATTCGGCCACCGACACTCCGGCCGCCTTGGCGGCAAGCTCGGCTGGCGTCCCGTGCTCGTCGGTCGCGCAGATGTACAGGACGTCGTGGCCACGCTGGCGGAGGTACCGGGAGTACACGTCCGCCGGAAGCATCGACCCGACCATGTTCCCCAGGTGCTTGATCCCGTTGATGTAGGGAAGCGCGCTGGTCACCAGGTGTCGAGCCATCCTTGGATGCTCCATTTCGTACGTACGGCGCCAGTGGCGGTGCCACGGCGGGCCCAGGTCGGGAGGGTGCAGCAAACGGCAACCGCTCAGGTCTGCCGGATCACCTGGGCTGAGGGACGGAGCTGCAAACCGCCGCAATCGTATGGCACCCGGGCGCCAGCACCGCGAGCCATTTAACCCTCGGACGCCCGGGGGCGGAGGGTCGAAACGCACTCGGCCGTACGGGACAGGCGGCCAAGCTAGTCCCATACGGCCGAGGCGGTCCTCATATTAGGGCCCGCGACTTGGTGGATCCGTACTCCTTCGAACCAGGGCATCCCGGTGCCGCACGGTCGTCACGACGGCCCGTACTACCTGCGCAAGCGCAGGAGGGCGTCGAGTACAGGCACGGGAGATGTGGTGCACATGGCCAGTCGGGCATCGAGGGCCGACTCCCACTGCTCTGTCATCCCGGCCATGAGCCGCATGCGCATGCCCGGGGTAACGTGGGCGTAGCGCGCCGATACGGAGCCGTCGATGTGGCCCATGCGCTGGTCCATGAGGACCTTCTCGGTACCGAGGTCTTCCATCACGGTTCTATGGGTGTGGCGCAGGCCGTGGGGTGTGAGGCCCTTCGCGATCGGGAGCCAGCAGACGTCGGCCCGGTTGCCGGCGCCGCGCCCCCGTACGGGGACGCCGGGCCACGGCTCGCCGAGCAGAGGAACGGGGCGCGCCTCCTGCGGGGCCTTCTTCGGGTACCAGCCTGACACCGCCGGGGTGAACAGCCAGGTCCCGAAGCCGGTCCTGCGCCAGTGAGCCGCATGTTCCGCCACAACTCCGCCACGCACGAACCCGAGGTCGCTGACGGCCCTCTCCACCCGTGTGCGGGTGGCGTCGGCGACGCGGTCAGGGTGGTTGAGGACGTTGGACACCGTTCCCGTGGAGACCTCAGCCCGGCGTGCGACGTCGACGAGCTTCGCGCCCTGGTGCCCTCCGGTACGAGCCGCGCCTTGGCCACGGAAGACGTAGGTCCTGCCGTGGCAGGGGCAGGGCGTCGGCTTCGTGCGGGCGACGTGGTTGGCGACCAGGGCGGACAGCCAGTCCATCGAGTCGAGGGTGCGATAGCTGTCGTCCTTGGGCGGGCAGCGCACCATCTCACCCGAGTCGAGCTCGTACAGCTGCCACTCGACACGGACGGATCCAGCGCGCACGAACTCGGTCTCCAGGCCGACGACTTCCCCCCAGCGCATGCCGGTGTATCCCTTGAGCACCACGGCGGCGAACTCGTCATCGCGACCGGAGAGCAGGGCTGCCCGTTCGGCGGTGAGCAGGATGCCGAGCGGATCGGTGACGACCTTCTCGGGGCCTCGGTCACGGGAGCGGCCCGCGCGCTTGCCCCGCCCACGTCGCCTGGTCGCCGGGTTCGACGTGATCAGACCTTCGTCGATCGCGTCCTCGAAGATCAGGTGGAACGTGGAGCGCCAGGTCTTCACGCTGGAGGCCGCGTACAGGGCCCTTTCCTTCTTCTCCCACCGGTCGACATCCGAGCGCAGGATGCCGGCGAGCGCATGGTCCTCGAAGTCGGGGAGGAGGTGCTCCTCGATGTGGCGCTTGTAGTTCTGCATGGTCGAGGCGGCCAGGTCCTGGGCCTCGTACCAGCGGTTCGCGTACTCGCCGAACGTCTCCTGCCCCAGGGCGGGGTCGCGCCAGTCGCCGCGTCGGTATTTGTTCTCGGCCTCGCTCGCCGAGCGTTGGGCCTCGCCCTTAGTGGCGAACTTGATCGTCTTGCCTTGCTCGTCGACGACCGTGAGGTGTTTGCCGGGAGCGGTCTTGTATCGGGCACGCCAGTAGCTTCCGCGCTTCTCCGCGAAACCCAAGTACGTTTCCTTCCTCTTCGGTGCGGTGTTCTACGCGGCGGTGTCGAATGCGGCTCGGTCGGATCGGCGGGGCGGCCTGGCGCGCAGGCGGCCGGAGGGTGCACCCGGCTCGGGGGCGCTGGAGCGTCGGGCAGGGGCCGCAGGCGGGGCGCCGGGGGACGGTGGCCGCGCAGCGACGGTCGGTCGCTCCTCGTGGAGGCGGATGATCTCGGCGAGATGGGCTGCGGTGAAGCGGTAGGCACGGCCCACTCGGGCGAAGGGGATCTGGCGACGGCGGGCGCGGTCCTTGACCCACCAGGCAGAGCAGCCGAGCACGGCGGCGACCTCGTCGGGGCGGTAGAGGCGGGCCGGTGCGAACTCGGCGCCTGTTTGCTCAGCCACGCGGGATCGCCTCCTTCGCGGTCTGTCGGCGGAAGGGCGACGAGGCAGGGGGAATGGCCTCTTGGCGCAAGGGGGTTCCTTCTCTGGCGCGATGGTGTGACCCGTGACGCGCCGGTTGATCGCTTGGTACGGGCGAGGTGATGTGAGCGGACGCTGCCGGGTGTTGGCCCATCCGGAAAGCGCTGCGAGTGCTTCGCTAACTCGTCTCGGCGAGCAGCGTGAGCGGCGAGACGTCGAGGGCGGCTGCGATGGCGACGAGGTCGTCGACGTCGCAGCGCCGCTGCCGGCATTCGATGCGGGACAGCATCGTGATGGTCATGGGGCGGCCGAGCGCGGTCACCCTTTCGGCCAACTGGCGCTGAGCGAATCCGCGCGCTGCGCGGGAACGGGTAATGGCTTGGGCGGTCAGCACGCCGGCCGGACCAATTCCCAGGGGGATTTCAGGCATGCGTCTGTTGTAGCTCCGCATTGCCGGTTTGGGTAACCGGCGATCTGCTGCTATGTTCCACGTCTTTTTTGTCAGATCTGGGTCCCCGGATCCTGCGGGCGACGCAACATAGACCGGAATCCGCCGCTGACCGAATCCCTGCGCTCGTCCGGGATGCGCACCGCCTCCGACTGACCTGACGTGGGTCGTTGCATCACACGGCCACGTCAGGCCGATCGCCGATACAGGCAGACGGCGATTCACCAGTCGCCCCATTTGTGCCGCTTCTAGGTCAACCGCTAATTCGGGTCTACCGTTATAGGGAAGCCGCGCACGACGCGTTCGCCGAGAGCTGTTTGCTTTCTCGGCGGAATGCTGGACTTGTGCGGGGAGGGTGTGGCTGTCTTGGCCATGCACCCGGAACACCTTGCGACTCCGAGCACATGAAAACCCCCGGCGGGCCAACGCCGGGGGTCAGGGAGTCCCTACCGATATCGCCCGTACCTGAACGATCAAGACGGTGGCGGTCACAACGCCACCAGGTGAGGAACCGTCTATGCCCCAACAAGCTACAGCCCTCGCGGCCGTAGTCGCATCCTCGTCGCCGAAGTCGCCTGCTCTACCCACGAAGGCGGGGCGATAGGTATGGCGCGGATACGCACGATCAAGCCGGAAGCCTTCATCTCCGAGTCGCTCGCTGCGGTGAGCGTCCACGCCGAGCGGACCTTCTTCGGCCTCCTCACCCAGGCAGACGACCACGGCCGTTTCCGCGACCAGGCTGCTGTCATCGCCGGCGCCCTGTGGTCCCTCCGCCCCGAACACGGCCCCCTGGAGGTCGAGGACGACCTCACACAGCTCGACGGCGCCGGTCTCGTCTGCCGGTACGAGGGTGACGACGGCAAGCGCTACCTGCACATCGTCACCTGGGCCCGCCACCAGAAGATCAACCGGCCGAGCGGCAGCCGCTGCCCGTCCTGCCCGCGTCATCAGGGAAGCCGGTCTGCCGAGCCGGCCACACCTGTTCACGGTGTCCTCCGTGAACATGCCGCGAGCCCTCACCGCGGAGCACCTGAGGGGTCCGGTGAATGCAGCGAGCCGTCCGTGAACGGGGAAGTTGCAGGTCAGGGCAGTTTCAGTGAGCCCTCACCACAACGCCGGGAGATGGTGGTGAGGGATCAGGGTCCGGATCTAGGACCTAGGATCCTGGATCTAGGATCACCTCCGGTGGGGAGCGCAAGCGCCCCCGCGCCACCCACCGTCTCGGGCGCGATCTCGGCCAGGGACCTGGTCGGCGAGTACGTCGCCTCCTGCGAACACCGCCCGCCCAGCGACGTACTGGGCCGCCTCGGCAAAATGACCGGCAAACTGCTCGGCGAGGGCATCTCGGCCGAGCACATCCGCGCCGGGATGAGCCGCATGCGGGCCAAGGGCCTGTCCGCGAACCTGCTGCCGAGCCTGGTCAACGAGGCCATGAACGCCCCTCAGGCAGCTACTGCCCCGCACCGCGCGTGGACCAACCCGGCGTCCTCTGACGTCGAGGCGGCCTACGGAGGCCAGCTGTGACCACAGCCACCACCAGCCGGGAACCGCAGCGCATCAGCTCCCTGGCCGCCCGCCTCGACACGATCCTCGCCGACCGGGGCATCGACACGACCGCCGCACCCGCCGAGGCGCCTTCGGAGCGGGTGACCGCACTGGAGCTGGCCGAGGCTCGCATCCCACCTCGCTACCGCGACGCCCTCGCCGGTCACGAGCAGGTTGCCGCCTGGGTTGACGAAGTGGCCCTCGGCGCGCGGCCCGGCCCGAGCGGCACCCGGGGCATCGCGCTCGGACCGTCCCTGCTGATCGCCGGCCCCACCGGCACCGGCAAGACGCACCAGGCGTACGGCGCGGTGCGATCGCTACTGACCGCCGGAGTGCGACTGCGGTGGGAAGCCGCCACTACGGCCGACCTGTACGCCCGCCTGCGCCCACGCGCCGGCCACGACGCCGAGCGAGACCTCGCCACTCTCAGCACCTGCCCGCTGCTGATCCTGGACGACCTCGGCGCGGCCAAGCAGTCGGAGTGGACCGAGGAGATCACGTACCGGCTGATCAACCGCCGCTACACCGACCTGCTCCCCACGCTCCTCACGACCAATCTGCCGACCGCCGCGCTGCGCGACGCCGTCGGCGACCGCGTCGCCTCCCGTCTCGCCGAGATGACCACAACCGTCGTCCTCACCGGCGCAGACCGCAGGCGCCGGCCCCGCGCCTGACCGCACGGCGCCGACCCGCCTCGCCCCTTCCTCACTCCGCTCGCCCGCGCCCACGCCTGCCCAAACGGCGCGGCGGCCTCCCTGGAGACCCCTGCATGACGCAACTCGCCCTGCCCACAGTCGGGAACTGGACCTCAACGTCTCTCGCCCTTACTGCCCTCCTGGGCACTTGCACGATGCTGCTGCTCGGCTTCCTGATCAGTCGGCGCCCTACCCGAAAACGCAGCAGGCACCAGCCCGGAGCGCCTGCGGTCAGGGTCGCCGCACTGGCCGCGGTCGGCTGTACCGCCTACAGCGCCGACACCAGCTGGCGGTTCGCCGCCGACTACCTGGACATGAGCGGTACCACCGAGCGCATCGCGATGTTCGCCGCGGCCGAACTCGCCCTCTTCGCCACGGCGCTGCTCGCGCGGCAGAACCTGCACGGGCCCAAGCAGGCGCCCGGCCTCCCCGGAACCCTGACCTGGGTGATCACCGCTGTGCAGGTGATCCCCGCGTACGCCGAGTCAGGCGTGGTCGGCGGCACAGTGCGAGCCTTCGTCGGCCCGATCATGGCATCCCTGCTCTGGCATCAGGCCATGGGCATCGAACTGCGCATCCGCACACCCGAGGGCGCCTCCCACAGCGTGCTTGCCCGGGTCGGACGCGAAGCACGCGAGCGCCTTCTCTCGCGCCTCGGCATCGCCGCACGCGATCGTGATGCCTCCCAGATCACCCGCGACCGGGCCACCCGCAAGGCCGTCGCCCTGGCCTCTCATCTCGCGGAGCGAACCCAGAAGCAGCGCGCCGGCTGGCGAGGTCGGCGCACTTCACGACGGCTTTCACAGGCCATCGCCCAAGCTGCGGTGGGCATCGACCAGCATCAACGCGAAGTGCTGCTGCAGCAGCTCGCCGTCCGCCGTCACGCGGCAGCGCTGGCCACCATCGAACTCGCATCGCCTTGGACTGCTTCCACGCTGGATGAGGGCGCGACGCATCGCGGCGAGACAACGACGCTCCAGCGCGGCCAGCCGAGTGCCGACTACGCCTTGCAGGGCGAGAAGGCCACGGAACACCCCGCCTCCCGCCTTCGCTCCAAGCTCCTGCCTCCTCGATCCGTGCAGAACCGACTTCCCCTGCACGATTCTGCCCCCGATCGCGAGACCACCGAGCCGGCCCCCGAGGTCGACGTCCCCGCCGCGCAACGCTACGGACGTCCTCCCGGCGCCGAAATGGAGGAACTGCTCGCGATCGGCCGCAGGGCCATCGCTACGCACGGAACAGCCACTCGCGCCGTGCTGCGGAACGCCATTCGCGCGGCCGAGCTCACCATCTCCGAAGACCGGCTCACCGAACTCAAGGCCCTCCTAGCCGCAGAGCCGGACGCCAAGAGCGGCATCCCGTCGGGCTGACCGGATATCCGGTCAGCCCCCGGACGCCCGCACGGAGCCCTGTGGACCAGCCACTCCGTCTGGTCCACGGGCCCGCCTCATTCGCACCGCTATGCCAGGCACGCACGCCCCTCTCCCGCGCTCTCCCACTCGAACCAGCGGGAGGCGGGGCTGCTGCACGTTCGTCGGCCTGGTGCGCTCTCCCCTCCCCTACCAGGAGCTGATCTCCATACAGGATTCGTACCCCAACAGCCCCGTGCACCAGAACGCGACCCACACCACGCCAACCCAAAGCGGAGCAAGTTGGAGGTTCGGACACTCCCCCGCAGGGGGAGCGTCCGAACCCAGCCCCGCCCCGGGGGTGACGGGGTCCGACCAGCGCCAGGGGGCGCCGGACGGAAAGGCTGCGACCGAGGGCGGATCGCAGCCAACAACGGCCGTCCGCAAGCGCCGCCCCAAGGGAAAATCGCGACCGCGCGACAAGAAGCAGCGTCCCGCCCAGAGCGTCCGCCTCAACGAACGCGAACACACAGTCATCCAGGCCGGCGCCGACGCCGTCGGCATGAGCGTCGCCGGCTTCCTCGCCCACTCCGCCTTGGCCGCCGCCCGCGACCAGACCCGCACCGCCGCAACCATCGCCGCCGAGCAGGACATCCTCACCGAGCTCTTCGCCACCGGACGCAAGCTCGGCTGGGCCGGCAGCAACCTCAACCAGATGACCAAGGCCCTCAACTCCGGCGGCGATATCGCCCGCATTGAGGAGACCCTCACCGCCGTCCGCCACGCGGCCACCGCGACCAGAACGGCCGTCGAGCGGATCAACAACCAGCAGAAAGACGAGACCGCTTGATCCCCCGCATCCACAAGCAAGGCAGCAGCACCCGCGGGCTGCTCAACTACCTCTACGGCAAAGGCACCCGCGAGGAGCACGTCGACCCGCACCTGGTCGCTTCCTTCGACTCCATGGCACCCGACCCCGGCCGCGACCCCTCCGCGACGAAAGAGGATCTCCAGCTGCTTCTCGACCAGCCACTGCACCTGCTCGACGAAGGCCAGCGGCCCGACCAGCACGTGTGGCACTGCTCCGTACGCGCAGCAGGCACCGACCGCATTCTCAGCGACGAGGAGTGGGGCGACATCGCCCGACGCATCGTGGCCGCCACCGGCATCGACCCCGGCGGCGTAGACGACGCCGGGTGCCGCTGGGCCGCCGTCCGTCACGCCGACGACCACATCCACATCATCGCCACCCTCGTACGCGAGGACGGCCGCCGCCCGGACCACCACCGCTCCGGCCAACGCGCACAGGCCGCTGCCCGCATCATCGAAGCCGACTACGACCTGCACCGTGTCGCCCCCGGCGACGGGACTGCGGCCAAGCGCCCCACCAGCGCCGAGCGCCACAAGGCCGAACGGCAAGAACGAGAGCGCACGGCGAGGGAGAAGCTGCGCGAGACCGTACGCACTGCCTCGGCCGGCGCTGCCTCCACGGATGAGTTCTTCGACCGTCTGGCCGCCGACGGTCTGCTGATCCGCAAGCGGATCGCACCGTCGGGCGACCTGCTCGGCTACAAGGTCGCGCTGCCTGACGACCGCAACAAAGACGACGAGCCGGTCTTCTATGCCGGCTCCACACTCGCACCCGACCTGTCCCTGCCTCGTATACGCGAACGCTGGGCCCTTGAAGCGGAGGAGGTCACCGAGGGCGAGCGTGAGCCGGCGCAGCCCGCTCTGCCGCCGGTGACCCATCCCGCGTTCGCTCGGCGCCGGGCTGCTGCTGCCACCTGGCAGGCTCTGCTGATCATCGATCACGGTGACGACGGCATGGCAGCAGCGCAGATCGCTGCGGCAGGGGAAGTCCTGGACGCGCTCGCCAAGACCTCTGCCGCCCATACCCGCGCTGAACTCCGGCAGGCGGCCTTCGTGTTCGAGCGGGCCAGCCGCTCCCACATCCGTGCCGTACGCGGGCATGACCAGGCGCTGCGACAGGCCGCCCACGATCTCGTCCACAGCGGCCCCGCCCTCGGCCGCGGCGAAGACGGAGCCACCACGGCGATGGTCATCGACATGGCCGTCTTCCTCGCCATCACCGCGGCCAACTGGCACGCCAAGAAGCACCACGGCCAGCAGGCCGCCGCGGCCCAGCAAGCCGCCGAGCACCTGCGCGCCGCCTACCAGGCCGCCGCAGCCGACCCCATCGCGGCCCTCCGCCAGCGTGGCCAGCGTCTGACGCCGCGGATCCGGCAGCGGCACGCCGATCTTCTGCACCACGCGCTGCCGGAGCTCGCGGATCGAATCCAGGGCGAGCCCGGCTGGCCCGCCCTGTCCGCCACACTCGCCGACGCCCGGCAGGCAGGCCACGACCCGGCCGCGCTGCTCGCCGAAGTCACCCGACGTCGCGAGCTCGACACCGCCGACTCCATCAGCGACGTCCTCGTCTGGCGCCTGCGCCGAAGCGCCCATCTGCCTGCCGCACCCGAAAGCCCTCCGGCGACGTCCGCCAGAGACAGCCGACGCGCCTCGCCGTCAAACCCCGCCACACCACCGGCGGCCAGGGCAGCGAACCACTCCAGCCGTCGGCCCTGACCCGGAAAAGCGGGCGCAACAGACACCGCATTGCGCCAGCCCGCCCCGGTAACTGTCCGCCAGATGCAGAAGCTGCCAGTGCAGCGCGAAGCCGGGCCTCCCGAACTGGGGCCCGGCTTCATCGCGCGGGAGTACTGCTCAGCAGGCAGGGGCACACAGGAGCCGGTCCCGTGAGCTCTCCGGCAACACCCGGCGTAGAACCGGTGCGGTGGAGCTGAGCGAGGAGGCGAACGCGGCAACGAGGCCGTGCGGCACGCTGGAACTGAACGACGCAGCCCACAAGCACGGAGCATCCGCGCCGAGCTCGGCCCACGCCTGCCATCCCGCCACCCCCGGCACATCGCCCTCGACGATCAGGGCACAAGGATCAGCATCCTGGATGAGCGGTGGCAGCTCGCCAAGGCCGAGGCGTGAGGTGAAGGTGGGGTGCATCGCCGCCGCATGCGGTTGGTCGGCGTCACGGAGCCAACCATGCGCGGACGCCGCATCGAGAACGGTCTCGGGACTGGCGGCCACGTCGGTGGGCTCACCGCATACATCGAGCGCGAGAAGGAAGTCGGCGATGGCCTCCCCGGGGATGCCGGAGGTGAAGTAGGCGGACCAGTCCGCGAGCGACCTGCTCGCATCCGAGCGGGCAGAGATCTGCCACGCGATCGGCAGCCCACCGAGGTGAAGCGGCTCGTCCGACAGCGTCCACTGAGCCCACCGACGGGCGTCGGGACTGATGTGCAGGACGGTGCTGCGCAGGACCTGGCGGTCCTCCAGCGACTCGTCGAGCT
The DNA here is from genome assembly GCF_044751065.1 of Streptomyces sp. NPDC088746. Lineage (NCBI taxonomy): Bacteria > Bacillati > Actinomycetota > Actinomycetes > Kitasatosporales > Streptomycetaceae > Streptomyces > Streptomyces sp. NPDC088746. The sequence goes on along the minus strand of NZ_JBIVLA010000007.1, from coordinate 387,844 downwards.
CACGTCGCCCGCGGACGGTTGTCAGGCTTGTCCAGCCGAAGCCGGCGAGAGTGTCCGCGACGACGTCGTAGAGACATCCGTCGTCGCCGGCCAGGTGCCGGGGGCCGACCCAGTACGCAGGCAGTGCGCCCTGGTTCGGGGTGGACGGGTTGAGCCGCGGGTTGGAATACAGGGCGCCTCCAAGGGCTGGGTGCGGAGCTACTGACATCGTTTTGCTTCCGGGTAGTCGGCTGACGGGCTCGGATCGCCACCCGTCCATGAGCCAAGGGACGCCGGGTCGGCTGACGCCGGCTGCCCTGCCTACCGAGGATGGGCGGTTTCCAGCACGCGCGTCACAGCGGCGGCGACGATGTCGGCCGGCGTCTCGGCGTCGAAGGAGATGCTGTAGCCAGGCACCTTCGTGGTGCCGGTGACAGCGATCTTCCAGCCTTCGCCGTCGCCCCCAGGGCGGCCGAGCGGAAACCAGCCCAAGTAGAACCGGCTGTCCTTCGAATTGACGTGGACATCAGCGCGGTCGTCCACAACCATGTGGAAATCCTCGGCAGAGAACTGATCCATCACGAGCGTGGGCTGGCCCGGGCCAAGCTGCCAGGTGTGCACTTTCAGGACCTCGGCGGCGGTGGAGAAACCGGGGCTCATAGATGCCACGGTCACGGCGGTCACCTCTCTGACCTGGGGTTTCGGAAGGTCGTCTACGTTGACATCCCCTTGCACCCGCTGGCCAGTCTTTCGCGACTCTTTTCTGTCTGCCTCCGGCGAACTGGAACCCGCCGACGTCGGACTGAGCCCGTGTGCCCGAAGAAACCCCGTGCGCACGTTGGGCAGAGTGCTGATAGTTGCTGCATGGATGCGATTGATGCTGCGCGTGCCGTTGTAGAGGAACGTCACCCTGTCGCTCGGGCTGCGTTCCTGGGAGGCAGTGTCGTGACGGGCCGCCGCACGACGATGTCGGACCTCGACATCGTGGTGCTCCTCCATGGATCTCCAGCCCCCTATCGGGCAAGCCTCCGTAGCGGTGCGTGGCCGGTGGAAATGTTCGTGCACACCGAAGCGACGTGGCACGCCTACATCCAGCGGGAGGTACGCAAGCGCCGGTCACCGCTGCTCTGGATGTGTGCCGACGGGATTCTCCTCTTCGACAAGGATGGAGTCGGGACACAACTCGCCGCTGCGGCGCGAAAGCTGACCGCCGCAGGGCCACCTGGGGCGTCGGCCGAAGAGATCGATGACCGCCGCTACGCGATCACCGACCTGCTCGACGATCTCGCGGGGAGCACCGACCAGGCCGAACGGTTGTTCATTGCCACCGAGCTGGTGCGACGAACGGGTGAGTTGGCACTGACCGCTGGCGGGTCCTGGAACGGGGGCGGGAAGTGGCTGGCCCGCCGCCTCGAGCCCACGGCGCCGGGGCTCAATATGCGCCTGCACGATGGACTGCGTGACGTATTGGCGGGGCGGATTGAGCCTCTGGCGGCAGTCGTGGACGAGGTGCTGGAGCAGGTCGGCGGCCGGCTGTGGGTCGGCTACCAGCGCGGTGGAACCCCATGAACGAGCTCGCTGTACGGCGGCAGGCCCCGGCGGCGTAGGTCCGCATCGACGCGTAGCGCCCATCCTCAAGGTGACGCACAGAGGGCCACGGGGCGGCGCCGGCCCACCGATGTGGGCCGGCGCCGGACTCAATCTCAGGCGTCGATGCGGGCCACCTTGCGGCCCACCTTGAGGTACAGCTCGATGCCGTCGAGTGCACCGACCTCGCTCACCACTGCGCCAAGCGCCTGCTGGACGGATGCCTCCGTGAGCTGAGTGGTCTGCTGCTCTCCGTCGGCCTCGTGGATGAGACGCAGGCCCTTCTGCTGCGCCACACGGCGCACTGCGGAGATGCTGGGGGCGAAGTCCAGCGTGCGGCTGATCAGGGCCCCGAGGGTGTCCTCGGCGTGATCTTTCAGGGATACGACGGGGAGGTTCTGGGTGTCCCCGAAGGACCGCTTGGAGAAGCGGGCCGTGAACTCCGCGCGGGCGGCGGCCGCAACGTCCGGGCCGTGGAGCGCGGCCACTACCTCACCGGCCAGGATCCGCTTGACGGCCATCGGGTGCGCGGTCCCCTCCTCCAAGCGCTTGGTCACCACGCGGATCTCGTCGTCCGTCCACTCCGTGAGGAGCTGGAGGTACGGCTCGGTCAGGTGGTCGGGGATGGACATCAGCCGACCGTAGACATCATCGGGCGTTGCCGTCAGACCGACGTAGTTGCCCTTGCTCTTGCTCATCTTGGAGCCCGTGCCGTCGGTCCCTTCGATGAGCGGGGTGGTGATGACGACCTCGGGCGTCTGCTCCGAGATCTCCATGACCTTGCGGCACATCTGGAGATTCAGCAGCTGGTCGACTCCGCCCAGTTCGACGTCAGCCGTGATGGCTACGGAGTCCATCGCCATGACGACGGAGTAGACGAACTCGGCGATAGACAGACCCTGCCCCTCAGCGATCCGGGTACGGAAGTCCTCACGCTGGAGCGACATGGAGACGGGCACTCGGGCGAGGATCTCGACGAGCTGCGGGAGGCTTACCTTGTTGAGCCACTCACCGTTGAAGCGCAGGTCGGCACGCTCGAAGTCGATGAACGGGGTGACCTGCTGCTGGTAAGTGCTCAGGTTGCGGGCGATGTCCTCGTCCGTGAGAGCCGGTCGTTCCGAGGAGCGGCCCGAGGGGTCACCGATCTTCGCCGTCACGTCGCCGATGATGAAGACGACGTGGTGCCCCATACGCTGCAGCCGGCTGGTGATGATGATCGGCACCGCGTGGCCGAGGTGGACGTCGGGCGAGGTCGGGTCGATGCCGTACTTGATGACGAACTGGCGCCCCTCCGTCCGCGCGGCTTCGATCTTCTCGGCGAGGACTGCGGCCGAGGGGATCAGGTTGATGGCGCGCCCCTCGACCAGTGCGGCCTGCTCATGGGGGGAGAGGTCGGAGAGGTCCAGGGAGCGCCGGGCTGTTGTCTCGTCGAGCAGCTGCGAAACCACGTAGTCCGCGCCCAGGTCCGCTCCATCGAGGATGTGCATAACTCTGGTGACGGACCTACTCAAACGGCTCATGGCGCGTATACGACCAGGTTCCAGGCCCGCGCGCCAACCCTTTACAGCATTGCGGCGTCAAGGTGAGCCTGTACGGGCTCGAACAGCCCGTACGGCACGTACCGCGCGATCTCGCCATGGGTCACCCATGCGAGCTCGGCCAGCTCCTCGGTGTCTGCGACATGGGCGGTACCGCTCACCACGTCGCAGGCCGTGTACGACATCAGCCGGCCCGTCTTCGGGTGGATCCGGTCGCCGAGCAGCTTCACTGCGGAGACGGTCAGGCCGGTCTCCTCCTGGGCTTCACGGACAGCGGCGCCCTCGCGTGACTCGCCGGGCTCAACCTCGCCAGCAGGGAACTGCCAGGAGAGCTCTCCCTCGCTGACCCGGCGGCGCACCATGAGGACCCGCCCCCCGTGGACGACGATCGCCGCAGCGATGCCCGGTCGCCGCCTACTGTTCTGTTGCGTCACGTATGCCCTCCAAGAGCGCCGCGCGGCGGGAGATGTAACGGCAATAGATCTAGGGTCACCGCGAAGCGAGCAAATCCGAAACCTCCTGGGCGCACCCCCACGACAGCGTGACGCCGGCGCCTCCATGCCCGTAGTTGTGTACGACCAACACTCCATCCTGTCGCTCCGCCTCCACGCGGACAACGGAACGAGTCGGCCGAGCGCCGATCCGGTGCTCCAGAACGCGGGCACGGGCGAGGCGGGGTTCGACCTCGGCGCATCGGGCGAGGATGCGGGCCGCCGCTGTGTCGTCCGGGGCAAGGTCGCCTTCGTCGTCGATGGCTGTGCCACCCAGGACGACGGTCTCTCCATGCGGATAGAAGCACAGCAGATCCGGCGAAGTGCCGGTGTCCTCGGAGAAGAACTCGGTCAGCCCCGGGTTGGCGACGACTACGTGCTGGCCACGAATCGGCCGCAGGTCTGAATCCACGGCCAGGTCACCGGCGCCCAAGCCCGCGCAATTGACGATCAGAGGGGCCGGGCCGACGTCCGCGAGCGAGGTCAGACGTCGCTGCTCGACCGTTCCGCCGCCCGCTCGCAGCCGGCGCAGGAGATAGTCGAGATAGGCGGGCATGTCGATCAGCGGCACCGTGAACCGGTAACCGGCCGTGAACCCATCCGGCAGTTCGGTCGACTCGCACGGTCGGAACCCGGGCAGCGTGGTGGCCCAGTCCGGTGGGGCCTCGGCAGTACGGGATGCTTCGATGCCGGTGGTGAGCCGGACGCCTGTGGCCTGGTCCTGGGCCAGCTCCCGGAAGACTTCCAGGGACCGCTGTCCCCATCGGTCGACCTCGTCCTTAGGCTCGACCAGGTACGGGCCCCACATCGCGCCGGCGGCCAGCGAGGTGACACCGGGCACCTGCTCGGCGATCACGTGCACCGATACCCCGGCCTCGGCGAGAACAACGGCGGAGGTCAGCCCTGCCACCCCAGCGCCGACAACGACAACGCGCTCCCCTGCGGTCATGATCTCGACCCTAACGGCCGGGTGGCGTCGACGGAGCATGTCGGGCGAGTGCGTCTTCGAGGACCGGCAGAAAGCTGCGGACGTGCGGGTTTCGCTGGCGGCGGCGTAGGTCCGCCGCAAGCTGGTGGAGCAGCGCCGCGCTCCTCGGCGAACGTACGACGTCAAGGCGGTCAGCGGCGATCTGGCCGATCTCGCAGGCCGCCTCCAGGTCTCCGTGGGCGCTGTGTCCCAAGGCCAGCCAGGCCCCTTCGAACATGGCTCTGCGCTGGCTGGGGTCACCACGCGGAACGTCGTACGCCCCGGAACGGAGCATCTCGGTCCCTTGAGCGAGAAAGCGACGGCCCTTGGTACCGCCGTCCTCCTTCTGCCGGGCGCGCCCCATCTGAACGAAGCCATAGCCGGCTTGGCAGTCGAGGTGGTTGTCGGTGAGGAAGTACATCCAGCGGGGCTCCTCCCGGCTGCCGTCCCGACCCGCGATCAGTTCTCGCGCGGAGCCGCGGGTGTGGGCGAAGTCGTTGTCACGGCCGGCGGCCGCATACGCGTAGGCGAGCCGGGAAAGGACGGATGCCCGGGCGGCAGGCGGAGCGGCTTCGCTGGCGCGGCGGGCTGCCTCGCCGAGGGCGATGGCATCCGCCGGATGTCCCCGGCTCGCCGCCTGGAAGGAGAGGTCGCCGAGAATGTGCGCGCACAGGGGCAGGTCATTGACCTGATGTGCGGCTCGCAGCGCAGTGGCGAAGTAGCGCTGGGCCAGACCGTGATCTGCCGCGTCGAAGGCCATCCAGCCGGCGAGCTGACCGATCTCCGCCAGCGCGCGGATGAGCCTGCTCGCCACAGCGGGCGGATGCCCGCCCTCGTGAATCAATAGCCCCACAGCACGGAACTGAGCACCGACGTAGGGGAGATGTCTCGCACCTCCATGCTCGTCGTCGAGCAGCTGGAGCATGGGCAGGTGCTGCTCGACCTGGTCGACGAGCGGATCGGCGCCGGGCGGCGGGGCCATCCGGGACGTGTACTGGCCTCGCCCCGCGGTTCCGTCGAGGTACTGGGCGACGATCGCCAGAAGCCCCGCGCCTGAGATCGCGAGGAATCGACGCCGGTCGACAAGCCCTCCCATCACCCAGTCCTCCACGATCGCCTCCATGCCCTGCACGGTCCAGGGCCGTGCGAGATCCGTGTCCGCCGGGACGAGCGCCGAGGAGTCACCCGCGCGGCCCTGCCACAGTTCGGCTACGGAGACAGCTCTACCCAGTTCCTGGGAGAGCACATAGGCAGCCATCATCGGTAACGGCGAACGCGGCAGCGAGCCGCCGTCCCTCCAGTGGTACGGCGCCGACTCGGCGACGGTCCCCGCTCCGAACACCCTGTTGAGCTTTCGCGCGAGCGCCTTGGGGCTCCATCCGAGTTCGTCGAGGCACCGCGACAGCGCGGCGTTGGGTCCCCCTGCTTGTTGCCCCACGTGTGCCCACCTCACGTCCCCAGCGGTTCGTCGGCCGCCCCGCGCTCCTCATGGTGATGCAGACCGCAGCCGAATCACCTGCCTCTCAGAGAAGTTGACCGAGTTGACCGACTGATCAGGTGCTGCCCGACCGGCCTCCTCCGGTGTTCTTGAGTCACGACGGAAGGCGCCGCCTTCGACGCCGGCGGAGAAAGAGGTGGGCCTTGAGACACCACACGAGCACCTCCCGAGACCGTCCGGGCAGCGTGTTGGAGCGCGGCACCGGGCACCCGGGCTCAGCGCCACCCCCCAAGCACTCCGACTGCGGCGGCACGACCACGCTGATCACGGATCTGCCGTACGGACTGAGGGCGGCCGAGGTTGCTCGGGAAGCCGTCGCGGTGGCACTCCACGGCACCGAGACTGATCTCCTCGACGACGCCCGACTCATCGGGTCGGAACTCGCAACGAACGCCTTCGCCTCGGGAAACCCACCTCTGGTCCTGTGCGTAGACGTCAAGACCTCGGCCGTCGACGGCCTGGAGGTCGAGATCACCGTCACCGACGGAGGCTGCCCTGACCTGGCACCTACGTCTCCCCCGGGTCCCCAGGAGGAAGCCGAATCGGGACGAGGCTTGGTCATCGTCGACGCACTGGCCGATGCCTGGTCCTTGAGCACCGGTACCCACGGAACCCGTGCCTGGTGCCGGCTGAAGCGCCAGGCCAGCCCGTCGCCTCCCAGTACGCACTGATGCTCACGCCCACGAGACCCGTCTTCCAAGGAGGCACCACACGGTGCGCATCGACCATGCGACCCCGCCCTCGCCCACTGACGCGCCGGCGGCCGGTCGCCAGCCCCGCATCGTCGTAGCTGTCCACGAGGGCGTCTACGGTGCCGCGTCGGGCACCGGCTTCAGCAACCGCGCCTTCCTGACAGCCCTCGCCCGCATCCTGCCGACGGGCCGCCTCTCCGTGATCACCCCGCACGTCCCCGAAACAGCGGGAGCGCACGATCGGCGGTGGACCCGCGAGGTCCAGCAGATGCTGGAAAAGGCCGAGGCCCAGGTGATCGCGATCCCTGCGGTCCAAGCACCGCCGGGCTCGGTCCACGCCTCCATGCAGCTGTGTGACCTGGCAGGGGAGGCTGCCTTACGCGTCGCCGATCGCACCAGCCGCTGCCTGCTCATCGGCCTCGACGTCCCACTCCTCGGCCTCGCCCCGTACACGTCCCCAACCATGGACCTGCTCCTCGTCCCCCGCTCGGCAGCGACCCTCACACGACCAGGAGACCGGTCGCGAATCCGCTGGGAACGTGAAGCCCTGCGGGCGGCGATCGCCCGGGGCGGGCGCATCGGCGCCATCTCCACCCACATGCGAGACCAGCTCGTCACGAGCTGCGGTGTCCCTCGCGCGAGCATCGTGAACATCCCGAACGGGCTGATCCGGGAGGAGATGAACCGGCCAGCGACTGTTCTCCCCTTGCCACTCAAGGCCCGAGCCGGATTCCTGCTTGCCATGGGGCGCGCGGTGCCCAGCAAGGGGTTCGAAGACCTCTTGGAGGCGCTGCATGTCTTGAAGGTGCGCGGGGTGCGCGTTCCGCACCTGCTCCTGGCGGCCGTCACTTCACAGGGGCACGAGCGCCTGACCTCGCACCAGAAGGACCTGGCGGCAGGCATCCGCGCCTACGGCTTGGACGCGACGCTGATCACCCGCTTCAGCCCCTCCGTCCGCTCCTGGTTGCACAGTCCCGCGCTGCGCGCGGTCGTCGTTCCCTCACGCGAGGAGCCTTTCGGACGGATACCCCTGGAGGCGTTCGCGGCAGGCGCGGGGCCGGTGGTCGCGACCAACGCCGGCGGGCTGGCCCAGACCGTCATCGAGGGCGAGACCGGCTTCACCTCCGCACCCCGGGACGCCAAGTCTCTGGCATCCGCTCTGCACCGAGCCCTGACCGTGCTACCCCGAGAGCGCGAGCTACTCCGGAACGCCGGAGCGGCTCTGGTGCGTTCGCGCCACGACTACGAGGCCAGCATCGGCTCCGTCATCGACCGCATCGCTCCGTGGGTTCTGGTTCCGTCGTCCACCGGGGAAAGCGGGGTCCGATGAGCAGGCCGGTGGTGCTCGTCAGCCTGGAATCCCCGCACTCCTTCTGGCGGCTGTCCGCCGAACACGAGCGTTCCCTACGTATCGCCTTCCCGGCTGTCGACTTCCATACAGCCGCAGAGGAGGACGTGCCGTACCGGCTGGCCAAGGCACACGTCTACCTCGGCTGGCGGTTCGAGCCGTCGTGGCTGACCAACGCGCCTCACCTGAACTGGATCGCCTCCCCGGCAGCCGGTACCGACCATCTGCCCGTCGCCGAGGCCCACTCCGCCGGGGTGGCCCTGACCCGCTCGTACGGGTTCCATGGCCGACCCATGGCCGAGCACGCCATGGGGCTGATCCTCGGCTTCTCCCGCGGGTTGTTCATGAGCCAGCGCGTCCAGCGAAACCGGACGTGGTGGAAGGACGACCTCGCCGCAGAGTTCTTCGACCTTGCCGGGTCGACGATGACCATCGTCGGCTGCGGCAGCATCGGAGGCCATCTCGCTCGCGCCGCCCGCGCTTTCGGCATGAACGTGATCGGAGTGCGCCGGACACCGCCTGCGGTACCCAGGGCCGGGATCACCTGGATGCACGCCTCAGCGGTCCACCAAGCCGTCGCCGTCGCAGACGTGGTGGTCAACCTGCTGCCCGCCACCCGTGCCACGGACCGCCTCTTCGACCACCGCCTCTTCACCGCCTGCAAGCCCGGAGCGCTGTTCCTCAACCTCGGTCGTGCGACAACCGTCGACCAGCAGGCCCTCCTGGCCGCCCTCAACGCCGGCCACCTACGCGGCGCCGCCCTGGACGTCTCGGACCCGAAACCGCTGCCGGCTCGCCATCCACTCCGGCTCCACCCACGGGTCGTGCTCACACCGAAGAGCTCGACGCTCTGCCGCACGTACATGAATGAGGCGGTCGACTTCTTCGCCGCCAACCTGCGCCGATACCTCGCCGGTCAGCCGCTCAACGGCCTGGCCGAAGTGCCCGACGCCCGCTCTTCCCTCGCTGGAGGCTGACCGATGCCCACCACCCGCCACGACCTGGCCGCCGCTTTCGCGGCGACCGGCCGCAACCACCCCTACCTGGCCTTCACCCTGAACTCGCTGTGCAACCTCGACTGCGTTTTCTGCAAGCCCCGTTGCATGCCGGACTACGGGCACAAGGACCGTCCTCTGACAACCACCGACTACGCGGCCATCGCCGCCGAGGCCGGCACCTGGAAGATCCGGAAGGCGCACTGCTCCGGAGGCGAGCCGACCCTGCGGGCGGACATCCTCGACGTGATCGCGGGACTCGCAGACGGCCTCGGGTCCGGCGCCGCGATCGGCATGACGAGCCACGGCAACCTGCGCCGCGGGCTGAGCGTCGAGAAGCTCCGTGACGTCGGCCTGACGTACCTCAACCTCAGCCTGCACAGCCTCGACCCGGAACGGTCCTCCACGATCATGGGAGGCGGCGACCCACGCACCACCCTGAGCACCCTCGACGACGCCCTCGCCCTCGGCCTGCAGGTGAAGATCAATTGCGTTCTCCAGCGCACCTACCTGGACGACGCCTTCGCCGTGGCCGAGCTCGCCCGCGAGCTGCCTGTCGCCGTCCGCCTGATCGAACTCCAGAACATCGGGCCCGCGCAGGCGCTGTTCGACACCGAGGTCATCAGCGAGGCGGACGTCCGCGACCGTCTCCACGAGTGGTTCGCGGGCGCGGGGGAGGTCTCTCGTGACCAGCTCGGGGTCCGTAGCCCCGGGCAGTACCTCCGCCCCGACGGCTGGGCGGGCTCGATCGGCTTCATCTCCAACTCCAGCTGCGCCACATGCTCCGACGCCAACCGGATCAAGATCACGCCCACCGGTGTAGCCCGCCCCTGCATCCTCCACAACCGCGACATCCCCCTGAAGCCCCACCTCGCCGACGACACCCTCGATGACGCCTTCGCCCACCTCTTCCAGGCCATGCTCGACCGCAACACGAACGACGCCTGGCAGGGTTTCCACTACGTCGACTACGACCTGCGCTGGGACCGGATGGAGCGCCCCGAGGGCGCCCCGGTCCTGCCCCTGCTCCCCGTCCTGACCACAGGCGCGGCTCAGTCCTCCTGCACCCGAGCCTCCACCGGGGAGCGGTGATGGTCGTAGCCGAAGCGCCGCCCCTGTACCTGGGGCTCGGAAGGCTGTACGAACGCGAGCTGGACGCCCATGGTGTCGGGGCCGTGATGCTCACCCACAAGTGGCAGTCGACCGACCTGCTGGCTCCCCACTCGGACATGGACGTACGTGTTCTCCTGCCGGAGGCGCCAGAGGACTGGGAGGAGTGGAACCACCACCTGGCCTCCGCGCACAGGTCCGCGGTCCGCCGAGAGGTCTCCCACGGACGGCTTCTGGAGCATCCGCCCGGATCCGCGTTCACCGTGGCCGAGGCGGACGGACGACTCATCTCCGCACCCGAGCTCGCGACCTGGTCGCTGATCAGCGGGAGCGCCCGGGACCTCCAACGCTGGAGGTCCCGGGCCCAGATGGCTCCTTGGTGCGAGGTCGACGAACGCTTCTACCGAGGGATCCTCCAGACACGGCTCGGCGGCCGGTACCAGCTGGCGGCGGACAGTACGGACAACGTGGTCGAGGACATCACGGCGTACCGGCGCCACTGCGTGGCCTGGCACTACCTCGCCCCCTGCTGGTTCGCCGCCGCCGCGCTCGCGACACGGACTCGCTGCCCGGGCAAGACGGCCGCGCTCACCCAGTGGCGCCCTGACGGGCTGGACGCGTACGCCGAGCTGTTCCTCCGGCACTCAGAGAGCGGGCCCGACGGGCGACCCCGCAGCCCGCGCCACCTGCTCCGCGCGGCGCATGTCTCCCTGGAGGCAGCCATGCGCCGCATTCCTGATGCGAGCCGTCCTCCCGACACGTGCAAGGAGTCCACGGGGACCGACTGGGTCATGACCGCCGGAATGCTCCGCGTACGCGTCGCCCGCTGGCTGTACTACCTCGATCCGCCGTCCGGCGTCGCGACTGAGTACTTGATCCGGCGGGAGGCGAAAGAGCTTCGTTCCGCCGCCCAGACCCTGTACACGCTCGCGGAGGACGGGACCAGTCCCACCCAACGTCTGGCCGCCCGGATGGCCGGACTGATCCCCACCGGCCCCACGACCGCCGACACCCTGCGTGCCACCCTCGCCCACTGGCATCGGCAGAAGCCCATCGTGCGGGACTTCCTCAGCCTCACGCCCGATGACGTCAACCCCTGACACAAGGAGCCTCGCCATGCCCGCGCGCGCGTCTCAGCCCCGCGTCCTGAAAACGGCGAAGATCAAGATCACGACGAAATGCAACCGGTCCTGCGACTTCTGCATTTTCGCCGACGGCGCCCAGGGCGAGAACATGTCCCTGGAGCTGTTCTCCACCATCCTGGCCCGGCTGGAGACCATCCCGTTCCAGCAGCTGCACATCAACGGCGGCGAGCCCACCGTGCACCGCGACTTCCCCGCGCTCAGCGACGCCGCCCGCACCCGCCTGCCGGACAAGGTCATGGTCCTGGGCACGAACGCCATCACCCTTGCTCGCAACCAGCGGATCATGGAAGCCACCCTCCGCTCGTACGACCAGATCCTCATCGGCTGCGACGACGAGCACGAGAACTACGCCGAAGTACACGCCGTCGTACCCCGACTCCGCGAAGCCGGCAAGACCGTCGTCATCAACAGCGTTCTGGAAGGCATCAGTTCCTCCCGACTTGTGGAGCTCGCGAGCCTGTGCGACGCGTACGGCGCGATCCACGTCACCAACCACGTGCACCACGTCGACGTCGGCCAGCCGTCGAACGCGCTGCGCGGCATCTGCGACCGCTACCTCGACCAGCACCTGATGATCGAGATGGACGGGTCCTGCTACCGCTGCTTCAACGCCATGGCGAAGGACGACAGCGAGTTCAGCATCTGGGACCCGGACTTCGCGGCCAAAGTGTTCGCCCCCCGAGGCCACCACTTCCGGTTCTGCCTGCGCTGCCACGAGTACGCCGACTCCGGCGCCGCTCTCCTACCCGCCCGCATTCCGACCGCCTGACCCCAGACCGGAGGTACACGACCATGCCCGCAGTCCTCGGGCTGAATTTCCATCACGACACCGCCGCCGCCTTGATCGTCGACGGCCGCCTCTACGCGGCCGAAGAGGAACGCTGGAGCGGTGTCAAGCACAATCACCCCACCCGCAAGGGCACGCTCGCCGCACCGGTCCGCGCCCTTCAGTGGTGCCTGGAGGCCGCCGGCATCGAACCGCAGCACGTCGACGCCGTCTGGGCCGCCTCCATGCGACCCAACCCCGCCGCCGGCTGGTGGCTTACCGAGGAAAGGGAAGAGCTCTCCGTCCTCCTGCCCGCCCCGCTCGATGAACGTCTCCGCCTTCTGTCCCACCACACTGCCCACGTGCTCTCCGGCTACCTGCTCTCCGGACACGACCACGCGGCGGGCCTCGTCATCGACGCCGGCGGCTCCGCCCTCGGCGCCGACTTCGGCCCGGGGCGGGAACGCATCACCGGCTACGACCTCCGGCCGGATCACATCGACCGCCTCCACCAGAGCATGCCGGCCGTGGTTCCCGGCCCTGTCGGACCTCGGCGCGTCCACTCCTCCCTCGGGCACTTCTACCGAAACCTCGCCCGGAGGGTGATCCCACCCGGCGACGAGCCCGAAGGCAGCATGATGGCGCTCGCCGCGTTCGGCGACCCCCAGCGTTACGGGCCGCAGATCCGCGAACTCGTACGGCTCGGCGACGACGGCGAAGTCCGTATCGACCATCCCTGGGGCTCTGCGGACAGCACCACACCACTTCTGCTCCGCGGCCACGTCTGGACTGCCGCCAACGTCTTGGAGCAGCCCGAACACGAACGGGCCGACCTGGCCGCCGCAGTCCAGCAGATCTTCTCCGAATCGGTCGTCCACATCGCACGCCATCTACAGCGGCTTACAAGGGCCTCGTCCCTGGTGTTCTCGGGCGGATGCGCCCTGAACTCTCACCTCAACGGCCGGCTGGCCGCCGACAGCGGCTTCGACAGCCTCTTCGTGGCGCCGGCGCCACACGACGCGGGCACCGCCGTGGGCGCCGCCTTGTACGCCTGGCACTACCAGCTCGGGCAGGAGCGCTTTCCGGTACCGACCGATGCGGCCTGGGGCCCGAACCCTGGCACGCTGATGCCTGATGCGGTGCCATCCGGCTACCGCGCTCTGACTGGCCTCGGGGCGGGCCTGGCACCCGCAACAGCCACGCTGCTCGCTGAGCACCGCATTATCGGCTGGGTACAGGGGCCGCTCGAATTCGGGCCTCGGGCCCTCGGCCACCGCTCGATCCTCGCCCACCCTGGTCACGCCGCCACCCGGGACCGACTCAACGCCATCAAGCAACGAGCTACGTACCGCCCGTTCGCGCCGGCCGTCCTCGCCGAGCACGCCACGGAATGGTTCATGTCGGAGGGTGACCCCTTCATGAACCGTGTCGCCCACGTCCGCCGATGCCGAGCCGACCGCATAGCGGCAGTCACCCACCACGACGGAACCGCCCGCGTCCAGTCCGTGGCCGCCGACCACCAGGGCCTGCACGAGCTCCTGCAGCAGTTCCACGAGCACACCGGACTGCCGCTGCTCCTGAACACCTCCTTCAACCGCAAAGGCACCCCGATCCTGCGGACCTCCCAGCAGGCCGCACAGGCGGCGGCAGACCTCGGCCTCGACGCCCTCGCTGTCGGGGACAACCTCCTGATCGCCGACCACATCCCCGATCCCAGTTCGCAGTCCCAGCCGTCCTTACGAGAGGGATGACGGAAATGGCCACCAACGATCTGTCACACACCCTGACCACGCTCGGCACCACCGCATGGCCTGCCAGGGAGCGTGCCCGCGCCCGTGTAGCCGCTGGGGTGGCCTTCACGATCTACGCCGGCCATATGCGGGATCAGGGCACCCCGTACCTCCAGCACCCACTCGCCGTCGTCGCGATCCTGCGGGACGAGCTCGGCGTCACACAGCCCGAGACTCTCCTTCTCGGCCTTCTGCACGATGCCCTGGAGGTCGATCCGAGCTCAGAGGCCCTCGTCACCCATCAGCTCGGGACAGCCTTCGCCGAGCGCCTGCGTGCGATGACGCCCGACCACCGGCTCGAACACCGCCCCAAGGCCCCCGGTGACGAGACCCGATGGCGCATGAAGACGGCGGCCCTCCCCGCAGAGGGCCTCCTGGTACGGCTCGCCGACCGCATCCACAACCTGCGCGACCTGGCCGCCTCGCCGAACCAAGAGCGCCGACGGAAGTTCGTACGGAACCTCAGCGACTTCCACCTCCCCCTCGCCGGCGCCGCACGCCACCTCAGCCCCTACCTGGAAGCCGCGCACACACTGCTCAACGCCGAGTACGTCCACCACCAACAGGAGGTACGTCCGTGAGACGGATCGCGTACTCGATGGAACCGGTCGGCCGGACCGGCGGCCGGGTCTACCTTCGGATGCTTCACGAGGCAACCGCCGACGACGTGGAATGGCGCACGGTCCCGGACCACAAGCGCACCTACCGCATCCGCCGCTGGCGGAAGCTCCGCCACCTCGCGCAGCTGGCCCCAACCGTCCGAGCGCTGCATTCCGCCCCAGGTACCTTCGTGTGGGACGACATCAGCCTGCTGATCTTCACGCCGGAGATGCGGGCCCGCACCGTGTTCCTCCTGCACCACTACGAACCGTTGCAGCACGACTCCGCCCCCGTCGAGGCCGTGCTCTGGGAGCGGCTGTTCCGGGTGCTGCCGCAGTGTGCGGCCGTGGTCTGCGTATCCCCGTACTGGGCAGACTTCCTCCGAGCCCGCGGCGTCCGCAACATACAGGTGATCTATAACGCCTTCGACATGGCCGAGGTCGAGCGGGCACGCGGCTTCGACCGGTCTGAGTGCCGCGCCGAGTTCGGCCTGGCCCCGGGCACGATCGGCGTGTACGCGGGCAAGGCCGTCCACTGGAAGGGCGCCGAGGAGGTCACAGCGGCCCTGACCGGCGTACCCGGGCTTCGGGTGATTACCAGCGGTAGCAACACCATCGGCCTCGACGGCGCGCACTACGACGTGGAGCGCGAGCGGTACTTACGGCTGCTGCGGGCCTGCGACGTCGGCGTCTTCCTGCCCCGCATGCAGGAGGGCTGGAGCCGCTGCGCGGCCGAAGCCCTGCTGCTCGGCCTGCCCTGCCTGATCCGCCCGATCGCGGGCCTCGGCGACCTCGCCGCCCTGACCGGCCAGCCCACGCCGGATCTCGACCGTCTGCCGGCGCAGGTCCGGGAACACGCTGCGGCACGCCGGACCGAAGCCAAGGCGGCGTACGAGTCCCTGGCTCGGTTCGACCTGAACTACTTCGGAAACGCCTGGGGCGACCTTCTCGCACAGGTCGCCTGACCAGAGCGACTACGCCTGGGCGGCCAGCTTCTCGGCCGCGGCGTCCAGACGGGCCAGCACGCGGTCCCGGCCGAGCAGTTCCATGGACTCGAACAGCGGGAGTCCGATCGTCCGGCCGGTGACCGCGACCCGGATGGGTGCCTGGGCCTTGCCCAGCTTCAGCCCGTGCTTCTCTCCCACGGCGAGCGTGACGGCCTTCAGACCGTCCGCTTCCCAGTCCGCGACGGTGGCGAACTCGGCGCGGACATCGGCCAGGATGCCGTCGGCGCCCACCTTCATCGCCTTGTTCCACGACGCCTCGTCCTCGACCGGCGAGTCGAGGAACAGGAAGTCCACGTTGTTGGTGATTTCGGACAGCAGCGCCAGCCGGGTCTGGGCCAGCGGAGCGACCGTCTCGAAGACGGCCTGGTCGAACGCCTCCGGCTGCCACGGCGCGTACGGGGCGACGAGCCACGGCGCACAGGCGGCGGCGAACTGCGCGGGCGCCAGGGCACGGATGTAGTCACCGTTGAACGCCGTCAGCTTCTTCACGTCGAAGAACGCCGGGGCGGTGTTGACATCCTCGATCCGGAAGAGCTGCTCCAGCTCCTCGTACGGCATGAGCTCCCGGTCACCGCCGGGTCCCCAGCCAAGCAGCATCAGGTAGTTCACCATCGCCTCGGGAAGGAAGCCCTCGGCGAGATAGTCCTCCAGCGCGACCTTGTCCCGGCGCTTGGAGAGCTTCTGCCGCTTTTCGTTCACGATCACGGGAAGGTGCGCCCACACCGGCGGCTGGGCACCGAGCGCCTCCCACAGCAGCTGCTGCTTCGGCGTGTTCGACAGATGCTCCTCGCCGCGGATGACCTGCGTGATGCCCTCGTCCAGGTCATCGACCACGTTCGCGATCAGGAAGACGGGGGACCCGTCACCGCGGGCGATCACGAAGTCCTCGATCGCGCTGTTCGGGAATGCCGGCTCCCCGCGGATCAGGTCGACCACAACGGTCTCGCCCTCATCCGGTGTCTGAAACCGCAGCGCCCGCCCCGCCTCGAAGGCCAGCCGCCGGTCCCGGCAGAACCCGTCGTACCCGAGGTGCTCCGACCCGGTGCGCTCCTTCAGCTGCTCCCGGGTGCAGTCGCAGTAGTACGCCTTGCCCGCCGCGTACAGCTGCTGGGCGGCCTCGCTGTGCCGGGCCGCGTTGTGCGACTGGAAGTACGGCCCATCGAAGGCCGCGTCCTCGCCATGGATGCCGATCGCCGCTAGCGCGCCGATGATGCCGTCGATCCACTCCGGCTTGTTCCGGGCCGCGTCGGTGTCCTCGATGCGCAGGGCGAACGTGCCGCCGGACTGTCGTGCCACGGCCCAGTTGTAGAGAGCGGACCGTGCGCCACCGACATGGAACATGCCGGTCGGAGACGGGGCGAAACGAACGCGAACCGGGGCAGTAGACATGCGCTCCAGGATACCGACGCCGGACGCGCGCCCCGGACCACTGCGCCTACACCCGCGCATTCGTTTTCCGGCCGCCGTCGCCTTCTACTCGTACGTCTGCTTCCACCGCCCCCGGTGTGCCACCGGTCCCCTTGTCGCGAGCCGTTCAGCGCGTCAAGCGACAACCTGAACTACGTTTCCCGACACTGGATTGAGCGAAGTAGGCCAGAAGAAACCGGCCGGGCAATCGCCAGCCAAGGGTGCCACAAATCGCACTGCCGTGTGGTGCCCTTGGGCCCATGTCTCTCGAACGGGTGGAAATACCTGGCCCTATTTCTCGGCGGGCCGCTAGAAAGACAGGACAGCCAGCGCCGGCCTGGAGCCGGCCCTGGGTTTTCCGCCGCCGACCGAGGAGAAGAACGATTACCCCCTTCATAGCCCCGGAAGAAGTCACGACGGTGCCACAAGGAACGCGCATATCCAGCGCCGATATCGACCTCGACGCACTCCCTCCACGCACCCTCGTCGTCAGAGACGGCCAGGTGACGCCGATAGGGAAAGTGGTCATCGCGAAGGTGGCCAACGACCTGACAGCCGCCTGCCTGGGGGCTGACGACCCGCAGGCAGCGATCGAGTTGGTCCTGCAGCTCATCCCCAAGCACATGGCAGAGATCGCCAGCCGACACAGCAACGTCGAACCCAGCCCGCTGCGCGGTGCCCTGAACAGCATCGTTGGGTCCGAGTGTCTGGAGCGACGCCCGGGCCGCGATGCACTGACAGGTGACCGGGCGGACGGCCAGCCGGACACCGACAACACCTGGTACGACCGTCTGCCGTGCACCCACCAGCACGGCCACAGCGACCACCACCGTGACGCCCTCGGGCGGGTCTGGCAACGAGCGGAGATTCTGGGATGACGCTCCTGACCCGCGAACACCTTTCCGCTACCTCGGTCCACATCTACCGAGGAGACACCGGGCAAGCGAAACCCTTTCTGCTACGTCGTGACGGTGACCGCTTCATCACCACCTACGACCCCAAGCGCGCCGACGTAGGCACAGCAGCCGTGCTCACTCGTGCGCTTCTCTCCTCCGAGGGCGTCAGTGTCTCTGAGGTGGTCCTCGAAGGCCACGATCCCGCTCTGACGAACCTGTACCACGCTGCCTCGAAGCTCCTTCTGGACGTAGAGATCACACGAGGGCCGCGAATCACGAAGCCCGTCGTGAGGGTCGTCAGCCAGGACCCCATGCAGGCGACGTACTTCATCCCCAAGAAATGGGATCTGCTCGACGCACTCGGCGGGCTGCCCACCGCCTTCGCCGACGCCCGACCTGAGGCGGCCCGCCAGCTGAGAATGCTCGAACAGGCCAAGAAGGGCTCCGAGGGCAAAATTGACCATGCTCTCGACGTGGTGGCCATGCTGATCCTTGAGACTGACGACCCGGACAGCGTCTACGACGAAATGCTGCGCCTGCTCGATCAGTACCGACCCAAAGAGACACCAGTCGACGCCCCCGCCACTGCGGCTTGACGCGATCGACGAGCAAACACGAGCCGGCAGCATACGTGCCGCAAGAGGCGGCTCCGTGGTTGCAGTTTTGGCTGCGTTCACCGGCGTACGGCACCGTTCAGGAGCCCTATGCGCCTCTGCTGCTCCGCAGGTCAGGAGGTTCCCGTACCTCGCCGAAACTCTGAGAGAGGAGAAGCTGCGTGCACCGCTGACCGCAACTTTGTCCTCGGGTTACACCGGACTTATGACGACCGCGACCTGGGAATTCACTCAATCAGAGCGCGAGCTGAAAGGCTCACTCGTAGGGGCCGAGGAACCGCGAGCCGTTCAGGTGGATCAGGTGATCAGGCGCGTCAGCCACCCAGGCTTCGGTCTCCCATGCGAGGTCGGCCAGCCACTTGCGCATCGTGGCGCGGTCCGGGAAGCAGTTCACGAACACCAGCCCTGCCTTGTCCGTCGCGAAGAGGTTCTTCAGGTGCTGACGCCGTCCGAAGTCGATCGGTCCGTGAGAAGTGACGGCCTCCATCAGGAAGAGCCAACCGCGCTGCTCGTCGTAGACCACGAGGTCCGGGTTCTTGCCGTGCTCGTCGAAGGTCAGTCCGAGACGTGCGAGGACATCGTCTTTGCGGATGTCGTAGCGGTGATCCTTGGCGTCCCCCAGGTAGAGCACCTGCCCGCCAGGGGCGAAGCGAGGGCAAAACTCCTCGACCATGTCCCGGATCAGGGGGTTCTGGCCACCGGGAGAGAGGCGGAACGGAGACCCATCGGGAAGCGTGACCGGGAGCATCTGCATTTCGCGGGCGGCCTTGTGAGCAGCCTGCTGGGTGGGAGCTTCGACTATCCAGGCGTCGAGGGCGTCCTGGAACCCCGGAGTGCCGAAGAGACGCACTACCGACAGAGCAGCCGGAGCGATCCGATAGTTGTTCTTTGAGGAGTTGACCGCGCGCCCTTCGGGAGCATCGGAGTTGTGCTCAGCGAAACCCGCGTCGACGAACTGGTGGAGCGTCTGCTTGCGAAACGTCTCGCGCGAGTTCGGGGCGTACCCCTTGCCCCACTTGTTCGCGATGATGCCCATGACTTCTGTGACGCCGAGGCGCGGGTTGGTCGCCACGTCCCACGGCTCGCCGGGCTCCAGGCCGAGCAGCACGAGGGCTGTCAGGGCGGACCTGTCATTGCAGCGAACCTTGTCGAAGCGGAAGGCTTCCAGGAGGGCGCTGGCGTTGTCGACGGATGCTCGTAAAGTGCTGGTCACTCTGCGGAGCCTACGACAGCGGGGAACAAGTCAGCCACGAGGGCGTCGAGCTTCGACTGCTCCGGGAGCCATTCCGGTGCGCTCTGCGCCAGGCGCACCAAGTCGTCACGGGAGGGGAAGGGGAGCGTCTTGACGTCCCCGGCGTTGACCTGGGTGTGCCCGGAGAAGGTGCGAAAGATCGCGTCGAGTGTCGAGGAGTTCAGCCAGAGCATCAACCCGTGCGCAAGCTGAGGCTCGATAGGCCCCTTCTTCTCGTGCAGATAGTTGGTCTTATTGTCCAGGGCAATCGGGCCGTTGTGCTTCCAGACGCCCGCGACCACGCGCCGCTTCTCCTCCTTCGCGGAGAAACGCTTGATGACGACGTAGTGCCCTTCGGGGAGAAGTAGTTTGCGCGCGGCCTCGTTGCTGGGGGAGAAGCCCTGCGGCTTCTTCGCAGTGCGCAGTGGCCACTCGATCGCTCCGCTGCGTACGTTGGCCTGGTAGACCATCGGCACGACACCGTCGGCGCCGAGGTCTTCGGTCAAGTGTTCGCGGTTGCGGAAGTCCACGACCTTCCCCGTGCTGACGCCCAAGCCCAGGTCAGCCAATGTGAACGCCACGGCCGGCGGCACAACAGCGGAGTCATCGAAACGGACGAACCGCTCTCGGTCCCCGGGCAGGACTACGGCGTCGAACGGGATGGTGCGGCGCAGCGGAGCGTCATCGTGCGCGATCGACGCCGACAGGACGACCTGAGGCTGCTGGTCACCCCGTGTGCCGACCACGATGACGTTTTCCTGGAGGACGCCGGTGTCGGCGAAGACTGTGTTACGGCTCTCGAAGACGTGTAGGAGGTCGAGGCTGGTGCGATCGAGCATCCACTGACGAAAGGCGCGGTGGTAGGTGCCGTTGGCCCAGGAGCGGGGCACGATGATCGAGATCTGGCCGCCGGGGGCGAGGGCGGCTGCGGCCCTGGCCCAGAAGGCCGTGTAGATGTTGCTGGTATCGACCAGGTGGTGCGCAGTGCGCGTCCGATGCAGGCTACCTGCGGCGAGCTTTCCATAGGGCGGGTTGGCAACGACGAGGTCAAACGGCCCGTCGATGAGTGCGTCATCGTCGGTTAGGTAGTCGCCCTGCACGAGGTCGAACGTAGTGCCGTAGGTTGCCTTGCATTCCTCGAGCGTGGCCCGCAGGTAGGGAATGACTTGAGGGTCGATCTCCACAGCAACGACGTGTACGTGCAGGTCAGGGTGCTCTTCGTGCAGTCGGGTCACCAGTGCGGCGGTCAGCGAGCCGGCCCCAGCGCCGGGGTCCAGAACGCGCACGGTATTGCTCAGCACGTCTAGGCGAGGCATCGAGGCGATCAGGTTGGCGGCTGGTGCAGGAGTGAAGTACTGCCCCAGGGCGGCCTGGGAATCAGGCGCAAGGACACTGAGCGCCTCCACCCGTCGTGCCTCGGTGCTCTCGATCAATTTCACGTCCGCGATCCTCTCACGGAGACCCCCGTGGAGTTGTTGGTGGAGATGCCTACCAGATCCGCACCCCGTGGCAACGTTTGAGGCGGGCACTGAAGGGCGAGAGAGCGCAGGGCGTCCCCGGATTCATCGCTACGAAGCCATGTCGTAACGCATGGGCGCTGCGGATTACGAACACCTGGCCGCTCGCAGTCAGGCTGAGGGAACCTCTTAACTGGCCTTCGCCGGCGAGCCGGGCGGCGTGGACGGGGACGCAGCTCTCACCCCCGCCATGACCGCCCTGGGTGACCGCCGGTACCTACCTAGACGACTTGTAGCCTAACCCTCACTCAATGTACCGAGACGACTGGCGGGGGCTGACGGGTGACGAAAGAACAGCAGGAGAAGAAGCTCGACGAGGCGAGGAGGATTCTTGCCGCAATAGGGATGCCGAAAGAGCAGCAGGGAAAGCGGACCGCACTCGTATTGCTTGCGATGCTTAATCTCCGACCGACACAAAGTTGGGATGAGGTTATTCCGCACACTCTCGGAGTGACCCCATGCATGGATTGGATGGCCGAAAATTATCCGGACATCCCCAAGGGGAGGAATGGCGAGGATAGGTACGCGCCGAATAGTCGCGAGTCCGTACGCAAGAAATCTGTATACCCGCTGATGCGTGCCGGAATCCTCGTCAAGAACTCTGACTCACCAAACCGGGCCACCAACGACCAAAATAACCGATACCACCCTAGCGATATTGCTATAAAGGCCATAGCAGCTTTTGAATCAGCGACATGGGATGAGCGCCTGAGAGAGTTCCACGCGGAGCAGCCGAAGCTGATCGAAGTGAACGCCGCCGAGAGGCAGGTTCACAGGGTGCCCGTCACACTGCCCGATGGAGGCAAAGTCGACACGGCCAACCTGAGCCCCGGGGCACATAGTGAACTTATCAAAGCGGTCGTCGAGCGCTTCGGATCACAGTTCACACCCAAGGGCACTGTGGTTTACCTGGGTGACACCGGCTCCAAATGGATCGTGAACGAGCCGGAGTACCTGGCTGAGCTGGGAGTCGTGGTGGACCCCCACGGCAAGATGCCTGACGTGGTCATCCACTTTACCGATAAGGACTGGCTAGTCCTCGTAGAGGCAGTCACCTCCACCGGACCAGTCGACAATCAGCGGATCTCACACCTCAAGGAGCTCTTCGCGGGCGCCCGTCCTGGCCTGGTCTTCGTGACAGCGTTCCTAACCAGAGGGAAGTTCCGCCAATTCATGGCTGATATCGCCTGGGAGACTGAAGTCTGGATCGCGGAAGAAGAAACACACATGGTGCATTTCAATGGCGAACGCTTCCTCGGCCCATACGATAAATCCGAGTAAGCAGTTGAGGGCCGCCCCCACAAGGCGGGCGGCCCTCAAATGAGATATCGGCGACGACCTACTCTCCCACGAGGTCCCCCTCGCAGTACCATCGGCGCTGACAGGCTTAGCTTCCGGGTTCGGAATGTTGCCGGGCGTTTCCCCACCGCAATGGTCACCGAAAACTGATGAGCGCCCCTTAGTGGAGAAGCACTTTTCGAGGATCAGCATACAGGTGACCGCTCGGCTGATTCCACTCGGCTGGGGGGCCGACGAGCCCATCCGAGACGCCGCCTGCATATCGCAGGGCGCACGAGTCTTGCCGTGGCAGCAGGCTCCGAGCCAGGAGCCGTCGACTGGTCCCGGCCGGCACCTGTACCAGCCACTGGGCGCCACGTCCGGGCGCCCAGCCCAGGTCACAGTCACCGGCGTAGGCGTAGGTGCGAACCAGCCAGATTGCCCCCCACGAAGACAATCATCCAGCCACTGGCCATGCGCCGCCCTTGCGCGTAGCTACGCTGGCCGATCTCCAGAGATCTTGTGACGCAGGCGGATTTGGCCCGAAGGAGGACGCTTGAGGACTCATCTGCGCTTTGCCCCGGAAATCCTGATCCGCCTGGGTGAGGAGCTGATCCCCCATCCAGACCTGGGGGTGATCGAGCTGGTCCGCAACGCATACGACGCGGATGCGACGAAGAGCATCGTCCAGCTCCACAACGCTACTCAGCCCGGCGGCACCCTTGTCGTCGAAGATGACGGTGACGGCATGACGGCTGAGGAGATCCGCGAGGGGTTCCTTCTAATCGGGAGGTCCTCGAAGCCAGGAACGCCGGATAGCAAGACCAGCCGCCGTCGGATCGGAGAGAAGGGCCTGGGCCGACTGGCTGCGCTGCGACTGGGGCGGCGGGTAGAGCTGGTGTCGCGCCCGCGAAGCGAGCCCGGCGTGGAGCACACGCTCGTCATCGACTGGGCTGACTACGACACGGTTCGCTCGGTCGAGGAGGTCGAGCTCACGGTTGTCAGCCGGACAACCATGAAGAAGCCCGGTACCTCGTTGACTGTCCACCGCTTGAGGCACGGCTTCGACAAGGAGCAGATGGAGCGTCTGGCGCGGGCCATGCGACTACTCACGGGCTTCTTCCACGACGAGGAAACCGGATTCACCGCGACGCTGATCGCCCCGCAGTTTGAGCAGGTATCTGACGCGGTGAACCGCAGCTTCTTCGATGAGTACGAGTACAAACTCGAAGCTCATCTTGATGAACAGGGCTATGCGAGCACAGTCCTCTACGACTGGAGAGGACAGGTAGTCACGCGCGGCGATCACATCGATGTGGCGCCGGATGGCCGCGGCGGGCGCTTGCAGTCCCCTCTCCGCTATCAGGCTCCAGCAGCATCCTTCGAGCTGTGGATGTTCCTCCTGAACAAGCGTTCGTTCGAGCTGCGCGAGTCGAAGCGCAGATTTGCTGATCTACGCCCTTGGCTGCGCGTCGTCGGAGGCGTTCACCTCTTCCACCGGGGGTTGCGTGTGCACCCTTATGGGGACGAGGGATTCGATTGGCTCAGCTTGAACCTCCTCCGAGCACGGAGTCCGGAACTACGCCCTTCGACCAACACAAGCATCGGGCGGGTATCGGTCGAGGACCCCGATGCATTGCTCATCCCCAAGACCGACCGGATGGGGTTCCAGGAGAACGCCGCGTTCATCGAACTTCGGAATTTTGCCCGAAGCGCCACAGACTGGGCGGCGAGGGAAAGGAAGCGGATTCGTGACGGCGATCGGCTGGTGAAGCCTGCACCAACTCGGCCGATTGAGCCCGCTGCTGCCGTTGAACGCAGCAAGGCACCCAAGGACCCCGACCCCACAGGCGACGGTCAGGTATTTGAGCCTGTGGCCCAACCGGAACTGCCGACCTTGGCGCCCAGCCTGCCTGCCCAGCGCCATGAGGCCAGCTTGCCTCTGGTACCAAAGGAGCGTCTTCTCTACCGAGCGCTTGCCACAACCGGGATTCTTGCTACCGCCTTCGCGTATGAGACAGCAGCCGTCGGTGAGGCCAGCCAGGCCGCTAGGGCAGGCGAGCTTCCAGCAATCGCGACCCGAGCTACCAAAGCAGAAGGTTGTCGAGTTGCGGTCCTGGACCTGAACGAGGTAATCGGGAATGCCTTGGGTGTGGTGCGGCCTCACCTAGAGCGGCGTGGCATCGCCCTAAGCGAAGAGCTCTGGGGCGACCCGATCCGCGTAGCGGGTGCGGTGTCGGACCTGGAGGCGATCGTTTTCAACCTGGCCGTCAACGCCATGAGCTCATTGGCAGGTGCTGGTGACCACTTGGGGGAGCCTTCAGTACTGGTTCGTACTCGGGTAGATGGCGGCCACGCGGTGGTTGACTTCTCGGATTCGGGCACCGGAATCATTGACGTCGACATCGCGCAGATGTGGCGTCCGGGCGTGAGTGGCGCAAAGTCCAGGGGCGCTGGCCTCGGGCTGACAGTTGTCCGAGACGCAGTGGCTGACATGTGCGGAACGCGGCCTGGTGTTGACGAGGCTGGCTTCTCAGCAGATGCCTATGGAGAGCTCGGAGGCGCCTCCTTCCGCATCCGTCTGCCGCTGCGGACCACTGCCGAGTAGGCAGTTCCTCATTCGGGACGAATAGGTCGTGGGTCAATTCCCGCCAACCCAACAGTGAAGTTCGACGCGGACGCGGTGTCCTCTCTGCGCCGATCTCGGCAGCCCGGCGAGCACCACCTGCGGTTACAGCAGTGCCACCTTGGTGTCAACGCACGGAACGGAGGTATCGCTGCACGGTTCGTCTGGAGCAACCAAGCACTTGTGCGATGTCGTTGATCCGCCATCCGTTTTGGCCCAGGCGGATGGCCGCAAGGGCTTTGTCCGACAGAGGCGTTGCCACCGCGTCAAGCCGGACTACTGCGGCGATGCGGTCGCGGTCTGCCGGGCCGAGGCCGCCGTACCAACCGTGACGGGCTTCCGGGTCCTCCGCCCGCAACGCCAGGGCTAGGCATTCCAAGCGGCCCTCGCAGCCGACGCATACTGCCAAGAGCCCATCGGCGGGTCGCTCTCCATCCTCCGGATGGTAGAGACTCACGTCCACGTCCGTGCATGCCGCACGGACTGAGTCCCGGTTCTCAGGCGAGTGAATCAGATCGCGAAGTTCCTGTCCGCGGTCGGCGAGAAAGTGCAGGCTGTCCATCGAGTGCTCCAGCTCGTGGCCATGTCTGGTCCACAGCAAATAGCTGGGTGAGCTGGGGACTGCCCGGCGCACCCACTTGATGTCTTCCGGGTCACGCCCGGTGTGACGGCAAGCGGCGGCGGATAGCGGTTCGGCCCCGAGGCGTACCGGCTTCCCGAGCACAAGCCCGGAAAGCCGGCGTTGCCGCCCTCACCCTGGTCGGTGGGTGGGCCTCACTGTCTATCCGCGTCGCGTTACCCGGCGCGCGGCCGGGTTTCTATGCCCGCCCGGAGAACCCGGAGGCGCGAGCGATTCAAACGACCTCGCCCTGAGGAGGGGGGTCTTCGCCAGTCGGCTGACCGTCGAACTCGTTGTCCGGTTCCTCATCTTCCTCGTCGTCACGGTCCGCATCGAGGTCGTATGGGTCCTCGGCAACAATCCCGTGTCGCTGGACACTCCGCTGTTGCCAGACGGGCAGCTTGAATAGGACGTCCTGCAGGACGTTCCGCCACGCATCGCAGTCGGCTCGGTCGGCGCCTAGCGAATCGATAGCACGGGTCCCGTCGTCGGCCCTGACCGCCTCCACGACCTTGACCGCACCCTCGATCGCCTGGATCGAAGTGGCTAGGTCATGCAGGGCATTCCCGAGAATCTCAGCTGCGTTCCGAGGAGCCGGTGTGGGCGAAGGGCCCTCGCCAGCTGGTGGGAAGGTGCGGCGGAGGTCCGCGTCGGTGACGAGGATGTCGCGACCGTCGTCGTTCTGAGTGACCCGTCCTGTCTCGTCCACCTTGCGGCCCCTGCGACCCGCCCCAGCGTCGAGGAGCGTCTGCTTTAGCTGGTGCACGCCGTGCTGGGTACTGCGCATGCGGTCGATGACCTCGCCTGGGTGCCGACGATCGGGTTGATCGTTGTTGTTCGTGCCACGGTCACCCGTGAGCTGGCCGTTGATCACCAGGGGATAGGCGCTGCGGGCCGCGAGTTCCCGGGTCGCCACGCCTGGCTCCCCCTTATCCACCTCCTCAAGCGCGGCTTGAGCCAGCTCCTCCGTTCCACGCAACGTGGCCTCCCAGTCCTTGGCCAGCTCACCCGGGAACGCCGACTTCAGGTACTTCCGCATCCGTTCCCGCCTACGGGAGTCCTCTTCCGAAACCGAACGCATTACCAGAGAGGAAGCTACGTCGAGCAGCAGCTTGGTGGTGATGTTCTTGCGAGTGCTCTGTCCGGTGATGGCGACCCGCACAGCGGCGTGGATCGGCTGATCACGCTCGGCGAATAGCCGGACGATTGCTGCCGCCCGGACGGACGGATCGTCGTTGAATCCAGCTGCCTTCGCCTGGTCGGGGTTGAGAGCACCACGTAGCCAGTCCGCCTTGGCGGGAGTGATCAGTTTTCGCCGCTCGATCTCGTCCACCACGGCGTCGGCGAGAGCCTCGTTCTCCGCGGCTTCACCCCACGGTTTGGGGGAGTCGACGTGCCGGAGCGCGACCAACGACTTGACGGCAACGCCGAAGTCAGAAGTGGTGCCGTCATGAGGCTCGAAACCGACGAGCATCAGCGCCGGAAGCCGTTCGCAGCGCACGGTGATCGCCATCTCGGGATCAACCTGCGCCGGGTCGCCCGCAGTCGTGATTGCCTCGTTGAGCTTGCGGATGTGGGAACGCAGTTTCACCGTGTCGCGCAGGTAGGGAACGTCGGCGGACCTAAGGTCGAGCAGGTCGTGGGCGCACGTCACGCGGCTCGACCCTTCTACGGTGACCGGAACCGTTACCCCGGGTGTGCTGTCCTCGTGTTGAAAGGCCGTCGCGGCCAGCCAGACCTCTGTCATCACCCCCTGGTGCCGGAGGGATTCGCGCCAGTCGTTGTGGTCAAGCACGTACTCCTTGGACAGTTGCGCTGCCCACGCGAGGTGTTCTTGATTCGCGAGCCTCTGCACGAGTTCCGGGCGACTCCCTGACGCCGCGATCGGCTCGGCCAACGGACGGAAGCGCGTGCTCTCACCAGTGCCGATCAGGTTCGAGGCCGGGTGCCGGCGCGACGGACCGATCCGCGGATTTCGCGGGTCCGGGATGATGTAGCGCGCCCACACGTCCGTCCTGATGGCCAGAATCACGCCGCCGGGCACCCGCAGCCGCTCCGGGGACTCTGCCGCCCGCCGGGCGGCAGATGGGTCGACGACAGCCTGTGCGAGGGCCAATGCGGCGGGCTCGCCCATGGTGAAGTGTTCGATGAGTTTGTCGGCGAGCTTCCGTGTCGCGGTCGCCAATGCAGGTAGTGGCAGCGCTTCGACGGGGCGGGGCAGCACGGTCTCGCCCGCGCCGGATGACGGCTCCATCAGGTGTTCTCCGATCTTCGTCCCGGTGTCCATCCAGGCACGTACCTGGACGCCGTGGTCGTCCAAGGAGATCGGTCACGCTTTTCCCGTTCTCCCCCTCGGCTCGCCCGGGCAAGACCCGATGTGTCCGAGACGGCATCAACACGCTCGACCGCACTTCCGAGACGTACCGGCTTCCGCTGCCGGCGTTGCCGCCCACCGCCAACATGGCGAAGGTGAGGAGCTTGAGTCTGCTGATGTGACTGCTCGAAAAACGCTAGCAGCAGGGGTGACAACCCCTCATTATCCTTTGATTCCAAATCTGTTGGCCGCGCGATTGTGCTAGGCAGCGTGCTCCAGGAACATGGCGGTCCGCCTCGCGCCCACCCGCCAGCTGTCCCTGAGGCGGTGTCTCACGCGGTGCGTACGTGAAGCCGATTGATCTACGGGGTCAGTCCTTGCCAGCTGGATCGTGGCTGGCGCGAAAGGCCGCGCATCGGGGGCTGATGAACGTGCGAGTCGCTCCGTCAGTGCCTGCGCGTAGCGTGAGCCCGGTCCGACCGAGAACAGGGAGCCGGGATGTTCGATCGCAACGTGAACTATCCGTGCGCTGTCGCCAGCAACGACACCGAAGGTGTAAACGCAGCCATCGACTGGTGCTGCGAACACGTGGAGGACGGCGACATGCTCACCGTCTGGACCGCCCTCAAGTCCAACCTGCAGAACGACTCGGAGTTGGAACAGCTCGTGTCCCGACACTCCAACGTCGAACACGTCACCGGTAGGGGCGGCGGGATCATCCGTGGAAACGGCCCGGTGCTCATGGCGTGGCCGAACATGGCAGACATCGGGAAGCTGCTGCAGTATGGCGGCAACCGCATCCGAGCGCTTTGCGTCATCACGTGGAACGAAGACGAGGTCAGGCCGTGGGTGACAGCCGTGAGGCCATCGATCCTGGGTGACGGCTCGGTGTGGGAAGAGCTGACGCCAGAGCTCGACCCCGTCGTCGTCGAAGCCCTGAAAAGCCTGACACTGGCCGTCAACCACAACAACACCATCTCGGCCGGCTACGAGAAGGACATGGTCGTGAGCTGCCTGCTTGCCCTGCACGACGCCGGCATCCCTATGGATGATGAAGCCATGCAGGGGTGGGCTCTCGCACATGGGTGGTCCGGCAAGAACCCCGAGCGCCTCGCCAAGTACGTGGGAGACATCAACGCAGGGAAGCGTCCGCGATGCCGCCCCACGTTCCGTCCGGACTACGTCGACAGCCTTCGGCGCCGAGCCGCGGACAACACATAGGACCGCAGACTGACCCCCGTCCTGCAACAGGGCTCCTTGGGAGCCATCTGGGAGCCAACCCGCTCCCCAACCCCCTTCGAGACCGTCCGAGACCACGACAGACCTACCCTCTGACCAGGGAAAACACCATCGCCCGTGGCAAGATCGGTAACCGACCCTCATTCGGGACGAAGAGGTCGTGGGTTCAAATCCCGCCACCCCGACAGCTGAAACACCAGGTCAGGGCCTGATCCACTCAGTGGATCAGGCCCTGAGTTGTTTCCGGGGTCGCCCTGGGGGCCGAGGGGCAGACCGCGCGAGGTGCTTGGTCTCGTTGACCTCCAGCTCCGTGGAGCCGCTGATCGAGAGGTGCGGGGCGATCAGGTCCGTCGGCCGAGGACGCGGGCGCGGTTGTCGCGCCGGCCACCGCGGGCCGTGTCGAAGCGCCGCCCTGAGCTCCGGGGGCGCCTGGTAGTACTCGCTCTCCCAGTACAGGCGATCTCGTGGCCGTCGGGGTCGGCAGTGAGGTAGAGCTTGCCGATGTCCGGCTCCTCCTCCGCCCAGCGCCCCGTACGGCCTGTGGCTTCGAGTGCGGTGACCCTGCGGTCCAGGGCCTCCTCGCTGGAGGTGCGCAGGGTGGTAGGGCGCAGGCCCGGCTTCCCGGCGGCGGTCAGCACGAGGCTGTGGTGCTCGTAGTCCTCGAAGGTGCGCAGGTAGACGGAGTCGCCGTCCTGCCCGTTGACCGTCAGGCCGAGGTAGTCGGTGCAGAAGCCGACGCTGCCCTCCAGGTCCGGAGTGAGCAGTCCGGCGTGGCCGACATGGGCGATGTCACCGAGAGGGGGAGTCACCTGCGGTTCCTTGCTGGGGGAGTCCGGGGCACGGAGGAGCTGTCTGCCCGGGCCGCGGGAAGACGGTGCCGTCGAAGATCTTTCGTGCGGTACGCACCACCGCGGTGCGCCTGACGACGGGGCTGCCGTCCCCGCCCGTTCCGACAGCGGCCTCGATGTCGATGAACCCGGTGGGGTGCTCGATCCGCAGCCGGCCGCCGTCCGGTGGGAGCCGGGCGATGTCCTCGGCGATGCTGCCGGAGACGCGCAGCCCCGCCGCGACGCCGGCGGCGCCGAGGACGCCGATGGAGGTGTGGCAGCGGTGCGGGATGAAGGTGCGGGTCGTCACCGCGCCGTCCTGGACGGGCGGGGCCAGCAGGCTGAGCTTGGGGACCGTGGTGTCATGTACGTCCCCGAGGCCCATCAGGGGGCCCGCTTCGAGGCGGATCCGCTCGAGGCGCTCACGCAGGGCGCTGTTCTCCTCCAGCTCCCCCGGCGTCTCGTAGCCCGTGATGTCGAGGGCCTGAGCCGGGATGAGAACGGTCGGCATGCCGTTGTCGACGCAGGTCACCCGGGTGCCTGCGATCACTTCACGGGCCCGGCCGGTGGGCAGCAGCGGTCCGCCGCCCTGGGCGAACTCGATGACCACCGGTGCGGCGGTCCCGGGCACCCCGGAGATCCGGGCCGCCCCGGTGTAGTCGACGCGCCCGCCGGAGGTGGGGAAGGACGCGGTGGCCAGATCACCGGTGTTGACCATGCGGATGCGTACGGACGTCTGCCCTTCCCGGGCGGGGACCAGGCCCCGTTCCACGGCGAAGGGCCCGACCCCGGCGAGCAGGTTGCCGCAGTTCTGCCGGTCGGACACGTCCGCGGTGTCCACGGCGACCTGGAGGAAGAGGTAGTCCACGTCGACGTCCGGATCATCCGGATCGTCCGGTACGGAGACGACCGCGACCTTGCTCGTGAGCGGGTGCGCCCCGCCGAGACCGTCGATCTGCCGCGGGTCCGGGCTGCCCATGATCCGCAGCAGCAGCTCGTCGCGGGCGGCCGGGTCCTGTGGCAGGTCGTCCGCCAGGAAGTAGGCACCCTTGGACGTACCGCCCCGCATCAGGAGGCAGCGGACCTCCGCCGGTCCGCCCGTCACGCCCCGGTCTCCCGCGCGTGGACCTCGTACGGGGTGTACCGCACGCCGAGGGTTTCGAGCTTCTCGCGCAGTCCGTAGCGGTCCAGCCCGAGTTGCCCCTCCAGGAAGGCCGCGCGCGCCTTGGCCTCCTTGGCCTCTCGCGCCTCGGACGCCTCGGCGGTCTCGCGGACCCGCTCACGGGGAACGGCCACCACACCGTCGTCGTCGGCGACGATGACGTCGCCCGGGTGGATCACCTGGCCCCCGATGACGACCGGGACGTTGACGGAACCACCGGTCGCCTTGACGGTCCCCTGGGCGGACACGGCCTTCGCCCACGCGGCGAAGCCCATGTCCCGCAGCTCCTGGGTGTCGCGGATGCCCGCGTTGATCACCAGCCCGCGTACCCCGCGCCTCTGGAGCGCGGTGGCGAACAGCTCTCCGAACATGCCGTCGGTGGACGGGGACGTGGTGGTGACGACGAGGACGTCACCCTCACCGCACTGCTCCACCGCCGCATGGATCATGAGGTTGTCGCCGGGCCAGCTGAGCACGGTGACCGCGCTGCCCACGATCCGCACGCCCTGTTGAACGGGGCGCAGTTCGGGGCCGAGCAGACCGGTGCGGCCCATCGCCTCGCTCACGGTGGCGACCCCGTACGGTGCGAGCGCCTCGATGTCCCGCGCATCCGCCTTCGGCGGTCCGGTGACGACGATGCCGCTCATGCCGGCAGCTCCGTGATCCGCGCCGTCTCGGTTGTCATGGCTGAACTCTCCTTGCTGGACAGGGCGTCGGCCCACCAGCGCGGCGCGCCATGCGCGCAGTGCGTCGATCAGGCGCCGCGCGTCACCCGCGCAGTGCCTCGATCACGCTCGCCAGGTGGGAGCGGACGGCCGCTTCGGCCGCCTGCGGGTCCCTGGCCCTGATCGCTTCGATCATGGCCAGGTGTTCACTCAGGGACTGCTGCGGGCGTCCGGGCCTCAGGGCGAGCTGGAACCTGTGGCGCACCAACTGGCCGTTCAGCCGCTCCAGGAGCGACACGGCCGTCCGCTGCCCGGAGAACTCCCTGACCATGGCGTGGAGCTCATGATTCAGGTCGGAGTAGAGCATGGGGTCTCCGTCGGCTACGGCCTTGGCCATGGCCTCGCCGACCGCCGTGAGCCGGTCGAGCTGCTCGGCGTCGGCCGCGACGGCCGCCTTGGCCGCGCAGAGCCCTTCCAGGGCCATGCGGCACTCGGTGATGGCGACGGCTTCGTCGACGCTCACCACACGAACCCGCGATCCGCGGTTACGGATCCGCTCGACCAGTCCCTCCGACTCCAGCTGGATCAGCGCCGCTCTGACGCCGGCCCGTGTCACACCGAACTGCTCGGCGAGCTCGTTCTCCACCAGCCGCTGGGCCGGTGCCATCTCGCCGCGCAGAATCGCCTGCCGCAGTCGGGTCAGGGCCAGCTGCCTGGCCTGCTCCCCACTGGTCGGACCGGCTTGATTCGGCATCGTTGCCCCCTGAGTGCGTGCCTGTCGAACCTAAATCTAGGGCAACAAGATTGTCAACGATTCTGTTTGCCATATTGCCGGAGGCGTGAGGAGGGGCCCACGGGAGCAGACCCGCAACGACACGTGGGCCCGGTCTCCTCTCACCACGAGAGGGGACCGGGCCCACGGAAGTCATGCCGGGCGGCACGGGGACGGCGGTGCGGCATCCTCGGCCCACCGCCGTCGGCGGGGTATCAGGCGGCAGCCGCCGTGGCACCCTCGGTGACCTGGCGGAGCACCTCGGTCAGCGAGGTGACGACCTCGGCGTCGTCCGCCGGGTGGAGCTCGGCGAAGCGGGTCACGGAGCCGGGGATGGAGAGCTTGGCGTCCGCCAGGACCGCTCCGCCCGCGAGGCCGGCCGCCTTGCGGGCCTCGTCCTGGGCCCACACGCCACCGAACTGACCGAAGGCGGTGCCGACCACGGCGACCGGCTTGCCGGTCATGGCACCGGCACCGTACGGGCGGGACAGCCAGTCGATGGCGTTCTTCAGGACGGCGGGCATGGTGCCGTTGTACTCCGGCGAGAACAGGAGGAACGCGTCGGACCGGCCGGCGACCTCGCGCAGCCGGGCGGCGGCAGCCGGAACGCTGCCCTCGACGTCGATGTCCTCGTTGTAGAAGGGGACCTCGACGAGGCCCTCGTACAGCTCGACCTCGGCACCCTCGGGCGCGTGCTTGACGGCCGCCTCGGCGAGCTGGCGGTTGTGGGAGCCGGCGCGGAGGCTGCCGACGAGGGCGAGGATGCGTACAGACATGAGGGAAGCTCCCGGGAAGACGGAGACTGCAGAAGTAAGCGGACCATAGTCCGTTTAAAGTTGTACCACCTAAACGGACCGTGGTCCACTTCCGTCCGTCCGGGGCTACCCTGAAGCCATGACCGCTCCCCTCCCCCCGCCTCCCGGGCCGCCCGACACCGGCGAGACGCGGACGAATCTCACGCTCGCCGCCGTCGGCGGACCCGAGATGCTGCGGGCGGACGCGGCGCGCAATCGGGCGCTCCTGCTGGACGCCGCCTCGCGCCTCCTGGCCCGCTGCGGGGCGGCGGACCTCACCATGGAATCGGTCGCGGCAGCCGCCGGTGTCGGCAAGGGCACGGTCTTCCGGCGCTTCAAGGACCGCACCGGCCTGCTCATCGCCCTCCTGGACCATCGCGAGGCCCTGCTGCAGGCGGCCTTCCTCTCCGGGCCGCCCCCCATGGGCCCGGGCGCCCCCGCGGCCGAGCGGCTGCACGCCTTCGGCCCCGCCCTGATGCACCACGAAAGCGATCACCACGAGCTGATCCTGGCCTCCCGCACCGACCCCCTGCGCACCTACGAGGTCCCCGCGCAGCGGCTGAGGCTCAGCCATGTCACGCTGCTGCTCCGCCAGGCGCACGCGGCGGGCGAGCCCGAACTGCTCGCGCACACGCTGCTCGGGTCGATCGACACGCCCCTCGTCCACCATCTGACCTGCGAACGCGGCATCGGCATCGACCGGTTGGAGCAGGGCTGGCACGACCTCCTCAACCGGTACGGGGTGGCGCGCTGAGGGCGGCCCCACCGGGCCGTGACCGCACCTGGACCAGGGCGTGCGTGCCGCTCGTACGCCACTCCCGGCCGGACCGGTCCAGGCTCCCCAGGACCCCCGGCTCCAGGCCCACGACGACGTCGGACTTCAGCGTACGCAGC
The DNA here is from genome assembly GCF_044751065.1 of Streptomyces sp. NPDC088746. NCBI lineage: Bacteria > Bacillati > Actinomycetota > Actinomycetes > Kitasatosporales > Streptomycetaceae > Streptomyces > Streptomyces sp. NPDC088746. The sequence goes on along the minus strand of NZ_JBIVLA010000007.1, from coordinate 353,477 downwards.
GCGGCGACGGCACTCGGGAAGTACGCCGTGAGGTCGGCGAACGGTGTGGTCGCCGGCCACAGCCGGTCGCCCACCAGCCGCCGGTAGTTGAGGTCGCCCTTGAGGATCGTCAGCGTGGCCGCACCGAGCTCCGCCCGGAGATCCCCCGGCATCCGCTCGTACGGGAACGGGGCGCAGAAGAACGGGTGGGTACGGATTTCGAGCCGGCCGGCCCCCATGGCCTCCCAGACCCGGACGCCGATCGCTCCCGCCTCACCGGGGGCGCTGTTCAGGCGGCGCAGGCAGTCGACGACGTCGGCCGTCATGGCGTCGGAGACGTAATACGGGCCGGGCTTCACATGGAGCACCACCCGGTCGGCGTGACCGTGTTCGAGCAGGTGGTCGATGAGGACGAGGTCGGGGATCAGCTCGCGCCCCGTGTTGTCCGCGATGACGGCGACGGTCGCCGGGGAGCCGGCGGGCAGGAGCGACCACAGCGCCGCTCTGTCATCGGCGACCAGCCCGGGATCGGCCTCGCCGGGGGTGCGTTCGCCGGCCGGGCCACGGAATCCGAGATCGGCACGGTTCCCCCAGAGCGAGGCCTGGAGCAGAGCCGCCGCCCGCTCATCGGCGGGGGCACCGGCGAGGTCGTCCAGCGCGCGGAGTTCCTCCTCGACCGTGGGACCGCGCAGTTCCGCGCGCTTGAAGGAGGCGAAGGGGTCGACGCCCTGCCACGGGCCCTCGTCGAAGTAGCCGACGGCTCCCAGGAGCCTGCGGTAGAAGTAGCTCTCGCCCCAGAGGAACGGGGCGTCGAACCACGGACGCCCGAAGTGTTCCCGCCCCCACCCCAGCCAGAGCTCGCGGTCCGGGCTGCCGGGAGCGAGCGGTTCGACGACCCCGTGGACGATCTCGTGGAGCAGGGTGTCCAGGGCGCGGTGCTGGCGGGGGCCGTACGGGAAGGCTGCGCGCACCTGCCCGATCAGGGCCGGATGGCGCTCGGCCATCACGCCCCGGGCGAAACTGCCCGGCTCCCGGCACGTGATCACAGGAGGGAGGCCGAGGTCTCCCACGGCCCGGGAAGTCGCTCGCGTATCGCCCATCCGCCCAGTCTGCCTGCTGGGGAAGCCGCTCCTCCCACGACGGGTGCGCGTGTCCGCCGTCCGCCCCGCGGGCCGGCGGCCAACGCCCGTGGCGGAACCGGCACATGACGTGCCCAGGGCCTGGTTACGATATGGAACGGCTCAGATGACTTACCCCAGGAAAGGGAACCCGTACCCATGCCGGCCGAGACATTCGAGTTTCAGGTAGAAGCTCGCCAGCTCCTGCAGATGATGATCCATTCGATCTACTCGAACAAGGATGTATTCCTGCGTGAGCTCATTTCCAATTGTTCGGACGCGCTGGACAAGCTGCGGCTGGAGACGCTCCGTGACGACACGCTCCAGGCGGACACGTCCGACCTGCATATCGCCGTCGAGGCCGACCAGGAGACGCGCACCCTGACCGTGCGCGACAACGGCATCGGAATGTCGCACGACGAGGTCGTGCAGCTGATCGGGACGATCGCGAATTCCGGTACGGCGAAATTCCTCCAGGAACTGAAGGAAGCCAAGGACGCCACCGCATCCGAGGAACTCATCGGACAGTTCGGTGTCGGGTTCTATTCGAGCTTCATGGTCGCCGACGAGGTCACCCTGGTGACCAGGCGCGCAGGCGAGGAGACGGGCACGCGCTGGCAGTCCAGCGGCGAGGGCACCTACACCGTCGAGTCCGTCGACGACGCACCGCAGGGCACCTCGGTCACGCTGCGGCTCAAGCCCGAGGACTCCGAGGACAAGCTCTTCGACTACACCTCGCCCTGGAAGCTCAGGGAAATCGTCAAGCGCTACTCGGACTTCATCACCTGGCCCATCCGCATGGCGGCGGTGGCGGGCGAGGAGGGAGCGGAGCCCGAGACCGAGACGGTCAACTCGATGAAGGCCCTCTGGGCCCGGTCGAAGGACTCCGTGACCGATGAGGAGTACAGCGAGCTGTACAAGCACATCAGTCACGACTGGACCGATCCGCTCGAAACCATCCGCATGCAGGCGGAGGGCACCTTCGAATACCAGGCTCTTCTCTTCCTGCCGTCCCACGCACCGCAGGACCTGTTCATGCAGGACCATAAGCGTGGAGTTCAGCTCTATGTGAAGCGCGTATTCATCATGGATGACTGCGAAGCGCTGATGCCGACGTATCTCCGCTTCGTGAAGGGTGTGGTCGACGCGCAGGACCTCTCGCTCAATGTGTCGCGCGAGATCCTTCAGCAGGACCGCCAGATCGAGATGATGCGGCGCCGCCTGATCAAGAAGGTGCTCTCGACGGTGAAGGACATGAGGTCCAACGCCCTGGAGAAGTACGAGACGTTCTGGAAGGAGTTCGGCCGGGTCCTCAAGGAGGGGCTGTTCCAGGACTTCGAGAACCGCGACGCGATCCTGGAGATCTCCTCGTTCGCCTCGACCCAGGACGAGGAGGGGCTGACCACCCTGCGCTCGTACGTCGAGCGGATGAAGGAGGGCCAGGAGCAGATCTACTACATGACGGGCGAGTCCCGCGCGGCGATGGAGAGCTCGCCGCACATGGAGGCCTTCCGCGCCAAGGGCTTCGAGGTCCTGCTGCTGACCGAACCTGTCGACGAGGTCTGGGTCCAGTCCGTCCCCGAGTTCGACGGCAAGCCGCTCCAGTCCATCTCCAAGGGCGAGGTCGACCTCGACACCGACGAGGAGAAGAAGGAGGTCGAGGCCGAGCGCGAGAAGCAGCAGCAGGACTACGCCGGTCTGCTGACCTGGATGACCGAGCAGCTCGGTGACACCGTCAAGGAGGTACGACTCTCCTCGCGGCTCACCGTCTCGCCGGCCTGCATCGTCTCGGACACGCACGATGTCACCCCGGCGCTGGAGAACATGTACCGCGCCATGGGCCAGGAGGTGCCGCAGATCAAGCGCATCCTCGAACTCAACCCCTCGCACGCGCTGATCAGCGGGCTGAACAAGGCGTACGCCGAGCAGAGCGGCGAGGAGGGCACCCGCACCGAACTGGCCGAGACGGCCGAGCTGGTCCACGGGCTCGCGCTCCTCTCGGACGGCGGCGAGCTGAGTGACCCCTCGCGCTTCAGCAGGCTGATGGCGGACCGCCTGGAGCGCACGCTCTAGTCCACGGACCGCCCACCGACCCACTGCGGCCGCCAGGATTCCTGGCGGCCGCAGTCGTGTGCGGTACGGGGCGACGGGGGTGGCGCGGGGGCGGTTGTGAAGGCGGGGCGACGGCGGGAGGCGGCTGTCGTTCGAACAGGTGCCGCCCCCCCGGAGGTGACTCAGAGGAGTCGTCCCGGGTGTCGGAGAGATCCACAACTTCACCCGTTCGAGGGCCTGTTGGAGGTTTATCTACGCGCGGAGCATCGACGACCGAACGATCCTTCGGGCATATCAGACGACTTTCCCCGCAGCCATTACCGCCGAGTACCGGGAGCTGCTACAAACGTGCACGCCCCACGAACTCCCCACTCATCCCCCACATTTCGAAGGGCTGGCAGCCATGTCAGTACGAACCTTCCGGGCGTCCCTCACCACCCTCGCGATCACGGCCGTGGCCGCACTCGGCCTCGCGCAACCGGCATCCGCCGCAGGCGACAACTACGTCGCTCTCGGTGACTCCTACTCCTCCGGCGTCGGCGCGGGGAGCTACACCTCCGAGAGCGGTGACTGCAAGCGCAGCACCAACGCGTACCCCTACCTCTGGAAGAACGCGAACGCCCCGTCGTCGTTCACGTTCGTCGCCTGCTCGGGTGCGACGACGGCCTCCGTGTCCAGCGGTCAGCTGGGCGCACTGAGCTCGTCGACCACGCTCGTCAGCCTCACCGCCGGCGGCAACGACGTCGGGTTCGCGGACGTCATGCAGACCTGCGTCCTGCAGAGCGAGGCCACCTGCGTCGCACGGGTGAACACCGCGGTCTCCGAGATGGAGAACGCGCTGCCCGGAAGGCTCGACTCCCTCTACGCGGGCATCCGTTCACGGGCGCCGCAGGCCCATGTGGTGGTCCTGGGCTACCCGCGCTTCTACAAACTGTCCGGCACCTGCATCGCCGGCCTCACGGAGACCGAGCGCGGGGCCATCAACAACGCGTCGGACGTGCTGAACGGGGTGCTCGCCAAGCGGGCGGCGGACGCGGGGTTCACGTATTCGAGCGTGGTGGACGAATTCACCGGGCACGAACTCTGCTCGGGTGACGCGTGGATCCACAGCGTGTCCATCCCGATCACCAACTCGTACCACCCGAAGGCCATCGGGCAGTCGAACGGCTACCTTCCTGCCTTCGACTCCGTGGCGTAACGCGTGAAAGAGGGCCCGCCCGGACGCCGCCGGCGGGCCCGCCCACGGAGGTCGCGCCGCACGGCGGGCGGGTCCGCGCTCGGTGCGCTCCGGGGTCAGTACCGCTCGACCAGGTGCTCCCGGCCGGCCGGGGGCTGGTAGGGCTCGGGCCAGAAATCCGTCACCCCGGAGATCCTTCCGTCCGCGTCGAACGTGAAGAAGTGGATGGCGTGCGTCTCCTCCGGACCGACGGTGACGAGCGTCCGGACAGCGGCCTGCCGGCCCTCCCCGTCGGCCACTGTCCGCTCGATCCGGACGTGCCAATCCCCCGGATACTCCTGGTTGAACCGGACGTAGCGCTCCCTGCCGAGGATGCGCTCGCGGCTCTGCGGGAGTTCGTACACCACGTCGTCGGCGAGGGTGTCGGCGAACGCGCCCCAGTCGCGGGCGTCCGCCGCGGCCCAGTACGCCTCCACGGCGGCTCGCACCTCGGCCGTGCCCCACGCCGCGCCCGGACTGTCAGCGATATCGGTCATGTTCCCGAGTGTGGACCCCGCCACTGACAATCGGCCGCGGCGCGGCCCCGGTCAGCCGCTGACCGGCCGGGACGCCTTGACCGAGTACATCATCGGGATGCGCGGACGGTCGGCCGGGAAGCGGTAGCAGCCGTCGGCATGCCGCACCAGCGCCGGGTAGCGTGCGAAGAGCGAGGCGTCGTGCTCGTGCAGGAACTCGATCCGCAGCCCGGCCGACGCCAGCGCCGAGACGACCTCGCCCACCGGGTGCTGCCACTCGACGCTGCGGTTGTGGACGGTGGCGGCATCGAAGTCCGCGTACGTGCCCGGCGACTCCTCCACCCAGGGATCGCGGCTGAAGTAGTCATACGTGATCGTCGAGCCGGTGTCGTCGTCGAGACAGTCGGTCAGCGGATGGAACTCCGCCAGGTAGAGGAATCCGCCGGGTGCGACGAGCGAGGCCACGACCTCCGCCCAACGGTCCACGTCGGGGAGCCAGTTCAGGGCACCGATGCCGGTGTAGACGATGTCGTACGCGGAGTCCGGGACGGCCTGCGCGGCGTCGTACACGTCGGACGTGACGAACGTGGCCCGTTCCGGCGTCAGACCCAGCGAACGGGCCAGGTCGCGAGCGGTCTCGACGGCGGGTTCGGAGAAGTCGAGGCCCACGACCTGGGCGGCACCGTGGCGCGCCCACGAGAGGGTGTCGAGGCCGATGTGGCACTGCAGGTGCAGGAGGGTCCGGCCGGTCACGTCACCGACCTCCGCGAGCTCGAAGCCGCGCAGCGCGTCCTTGCCTGCCCGGAACGCGTCCAGGTCGTAGTAGTCCCCGGCCGCGTGGATGGCCACGCGCTCGTCCCAGCGTGCGCGGTTGACCTCGTGCCAGTCGTCGGGCGTCGGTGCGTACATGCCGTGAAAGTTACCCACAGGCTGGGGGCGCCTGCGAGCGGTTATCCACAGGCCGCCCGGCTTCGTGGTCACATCGGGTTGGATGGGGTCATGAGCGACACACAGAACGACGCGTCCGTACCGGAGCGGGAGCAGGAGCCGCCGCAGTGGGAGCAGCGGTTCCGCGCCGCGCGGGTGTCCCTGCCCGACTGGGCCGAGGACGCCCCCGACCGCGCGCTCTTCGTCTCGAACGCCACCGGCACGTACGAGCTGTACGCATGGGACCGGGCGACCGGTAAGCAGCGCCAGGTCACCGACCGGCCCAACGGGACGACCGACGGTGTGCTGACGCCGGACGGCCGGGCCGTCTGGTGGTTCGCCGACACCGACGGCGACGAGTTCGGGGTGTGGATGCGGCAGCCCTTCGACGGCGGCGCGGACGAGGAGGCCACGCCCGGCCTCGCACCCTCCTACCCGGCCGGGCTCGCGATCGGCCGCGACGGTACGGCGGTGGTCGGCCGCTCGACCGACGAGGAGGGGACGACGGTTCATCTCGTGCGCGCAGGGGCGGAGCCGGTCGAGATCTACCGGCACCGGGAGTCCGCGGGGGTCGGTGACCTCTCCCACGACGGGACACTGATTGCCCTGGAGCACACGGAGCACGGCGACGCGATGCACTCGGCGCTGCGGGTGGTGCGACCCGACGGTTCGACGGTCGCGGAGCTGGACGACACCGAGGGCGGCACGAAGGAGCTCGGGCTGTCGGTGCTCGGCTTCGCCCCCGTGGCGGGTGACACCCGGCTGCTGGTCGGGCACCAGCGGCGTGGGCGGTGGGAACCGATGATCTGGGACCCTGTCGCGGGCACGCAGACGGACCTGCCGGTCGACCTGCCCGGTGACGCGGGCGCCGAGTGGTATCCGGACGGATCCGCGCTGCTGATCGAGCACAGCTTCGAGGCCCGCAGCGAGCTGTGGCGGTTCGAGCCGGGCGCCGCCGGGCCGGTGCGGGTCGAGACACCCGCGGGGACGGTGTCGGGCGCCACGGCCCGTCCGGACGGCACGGTGGAGTACCTGTGGTCGTCGGCCGCGCAGCCGCCCGCGGTGCGGTCCACGACGGGCTCGGTCGTCCTCGACCCGCCGGGCGCGAAGGCCCCGGCCTCGGTGCCGGTGCGGGACGCCTGGGTGGACGGCCCCGGGGGGCGCATCCACGCCCTGGTGCAGACCCCGGCCGGCGACGGGCCGTTCCCCACGGTCTTCGAGATACACGGCGGGCCCACCTGGCACGACAGCGACGCCTTCGCGTCGGGCCCCGCCGCGTGGGTGGACCACGGCTTCGCGGTGGTGCGGGTCAACTACCGCGGGTCGACGGGGTACGGACGCGCGTGGACGGACGCGCTCAAGCACCGGGTCGGGCTGATCGAGCTGGAGGACGTCGAGGCCGTCCGGGCCTGGGCGGTGAAGTCGGGGCTCGCGGATCCGGAGCGGCTGGTGCTGGCCGGTGGGTCGTGGGGCGGCTATCTGACGCTGCTCGGGCTGGGCACGCAGCCGGATGCCTGGGCCCTCGGGCTGGCCGCCGTCCCGGTCGCCGACTACGTCACCGCCTATCACGACGAGATGGAGGCGCTGAAGGCGATGGACCGCACCCTGCTGGGCGGCACCCCGGAGGAGGTGCCGGAGCGCTTCGAGGCCTCGTCCCCGCTGACCTACGTGGACGCCGTGCGTGCCCCGGTCTACATCTCGGCCGGCGTCAACGACCCGCGCTGCCCGATCCGCCAGGTGGAGAACTACGTGGACCGCCTCGCGGCCCGCGGCGCGGTCCACGAGGTGTACCGCTACGACGCGGGGCACGGCTCGCTCGTCGTGGAGGAGCGGATCAAGCAGGTACGGCTGGAGCTGGACTTCGCCCTCCGCCACCTCGGGCAGGGACAGGCGGGAGGGAAGCCGGACGCGTAAGGTCCGGATAAATGGTGCACCCCCGCTCCGGGGGCCCGGAGCGGGGACCGTACCTTGGAGGGGTGTACCGGTTCCTGCTGACCCCGCGGTGGTGGGGGATCAACCTCCTCGTCGTGCTGGCCATCCCCTTCTGCGTCTTCATGGGCACATGGCAGCTCGGCCGTTTCGAGGACCGTGTGCAGTCTCACGAGGAGGCCGAGGAGCGCCCCGATCCGGGCACCCGCTCCCCGGCGCCGCTCGACGAGCTGCTCCCCGTCAGCACGGACACGTCCGGCCGCCCCGCTGTGGCGAAGGGGACGTACGCCGATCAGTTCCTGGTCCCCGGCCGCAAGCTGGACGACCGTGACGGTTTCTACGTGCTGGATCTGCTGCGCACCGACAGCGGCAAGGCGCTGCCCGTCGTACGGGGCTGGCTGGCGGGAAGCCCCGGCAGCACGGAGGTGCCCGAGGCGCCGGCCGGTGAGGTCACGGTGACGGGCGATCTGCAGGCCTCCGAGAACAGCGGCACCACAGGTGTCGACCTCAGCGGCGGTCTCCCCGAGGGCCAGCTCGGCATGATCAGCGCGGCGTCCCTCGTGAACCTCGTGCCGTACGACGTCTACGACGCGTGGGTGACGCTGCCCGGGCCGGAGGCGGGTGGCGCGGGCGACGGCGGTATGAAGCCCGTCCCCGCGGCGGCGGCGCAGGGCAGCGGGCTCGATCTGAAGGCCTTCCAGAACCTCGGCTACACCGGCGAGTGGTTCGTCTTCGCCGGCTTCGTGCTCTTCATGTGGTTCCGGCTGATGCGCAGCGAGGCGGAGGCCGCGCGCGACATCGAGCTGGGGCTCGCGGCCGACGCCGACTGACGGGCTCCCGCGGCAGGCGGGAACGACCGCGACAGGCGGGAACGACAGGACCGACGCGGCGGCTTCGGCGACAGCGGTGGACAGGGCCCCGCCGGAACCCGAGAGTTCCCGGCGGGTCCGAGCAAGGGTCCCTAGGAGGCGTCCAGTACGCCCGTGCGGTAGATCGTGCCGGCGCACGCGTTGGCGATCGTGGTCTCCGCCGTCGGCGCTCCCGCCTCCGGGGTGTGGGTGACCGCGATGCTGCCGTCCGCCGGTCCCTCGTCCGCGCTGCCGAACTGCGCCGCCGCGTCCGTCGTACCGGTGTCGCTCCCCGTCGTGCCCTCGCCGCCGCCCCCGCCGCCGTCCGTGGGCGTCGGGCTGGGCGAACCACCGGTGGTCGGGCAGGTGTCCGACGGCACCCACGCGAAGCGCACCTCGTACGTCATCGCCGGCTTCAGGAGTACGGCCCCCGGCTCCAGCGAGGGATCGGGCAGCCCGGCCGCCGGGTCGCCCGCGGTGTGCTGGACCACGGTGATCTTCAACGGGTCGGCGGCGCCCACCGCCTGGAAGCCGACGGTGCCGTTGGTGGTCACCGAGCAGGCGTCGCCGGAGACGTTCGCGATCCTGAAGGACCCGTACACCGTGCCGTCCGCGCGGGCCGCGCCCGCGTCGGCGGAAGCCACACCGAGCTGGTCGGGGGAACAGGTCGTGGCCGCTGCCACATCGGAACCCGGGGGGTCGTCCAGGCCCCCGGCCCCGCTGCTCTCCGCGCCCGGGTCCGATCCCCGCGACGGGGCCGCGGAGTTACCCGACTCGCCCTCGGCGCCCTCGCTCCGGCGGTTCTCGGGGCCCGCCGTCCTTCCGCCGTCGGCCTCGGCGCCCGCGTCCTCGCCGCTGCCTCCCTGCGCCTGCTCGCCGTGGCCGGCGATGGCGGGGCTGGCGGTGGCCGAGCCCTCCGAATTCGCCACGTGGACGAACGCGGGAACCGCTGTCCCGATCAGCAGCGCCGCTGCCGCGGCGCCCACCACGCCCTGCCGCCGCCTGGCGCGCCGGGCGGGCACCGCGCGGTGCAGATGGTCGAGGGTGCCGTCGGAGGGCTCCAGGTCCTGGACGGCGCCCCGCAGCATGCGGCGCAGCGCGACCTCGTCCATGCCCTCGCCCTCGGCACCTCCGGCCAGGCCGCCGAAGCCGCCACCGGACGCACCGCCGCCCTGGCCGCCCCCGCCGCCGAAGAGTTCGGTCAGCGTGCCGCCCTGGCCGGCTCCGGCGTCACGGCCACCCGCGTCACGGCCATCCGCGTCACGAGCGTCCGAGCCGTGACCGTCCGCGCCTCCGCGACCGTCCGCGCCATGACCGCCCGCGTCTCCGTGACCGTCCACGCCGCGACCGTCCGAGCCACGGCCGTCCGCTTCCGCTTGCGCTTCCGGGGTGGCGGTCCCTGAGGCGGCTTCCGCGCCGTCGACCGCGTCCTGCGTCCGTTCACCGTCCTGCTCCGGATCGGTGTTCGGGATGCTTTCCGGCCCGTGGTTCACAATTCCGTTTCCAGTCCGGTCATCGTCGTGCCTGTGCTCGGGCCTGCTCATGCCTGCGCCTCCATCACCACGCGCAGTGCCGCAATGCCCCGGGAACCGTACGCCTTCACCGAACCGAGCGATATCCCCAGCGTCTCGGCGACCTGGGCCTCCGTCATGTCCGAGAAGTAGCGCAGCACCAGCACCTCGCGCTGACGGCGCTGCAGTCCCTTCATGGCCTTGATCAGCGCGTCCCGCTCCAGCTGGTCGTACGCGCCCTCCTCCGCGCTCGCCATGTCGGGCATCGGCTTGGAGAGCAGCTTCAGCCCGAGGATGCGCCGACGCAGCGCGGAGCGCGACAGGTTGACCACCGTCTGACGCAGGTACGCCAGCGTCTTCTCCGGATCGCGCACCCGGTTCCGTGCCGAGTGCACCCGGATGAACGCCTCCTGCACGACGTCCTCGCACGACGCGGTGTCGTCCAGCAGGAGCGCCGCGAGGCCCAGCAGCGAGCGGTAGTGCGCGCGATAGGTCTCGGTGAGATGGTCGACCGTCGTTCCTGCCGCCACCGTCTCCTCAGCGCCCTCGCGCTGCGAAGGCAGCCGGGTGGAGCGCGCGGCGGGCATGGGCGCGATCACCGGCATACCGCCGGCCGCGCGGGGCCTCCGGAGCGGACGCACCGAAGCGCCTCGCAACGGGCCCACCACTGTGATGTCGAGAACCTCTGCCACGCCAGTTGGACACGCTTCCCCCCGTCAGGGTTGTACGCGTACGGCACCGCGTTCGATGCTGTGCGACATGCCCTCATTCGTACCTGCTCTTCCCCAAATGCCCCGAAAACGCATCCAGCCACGCAAGAAGTGACGACAGAGACGCGCAGCGCCCGCCTGGCGGTTGCGGAGGGCGAGGAGATCATCGTCGGATATGACAACGCCCCAGCTCAAGAGGTTCAGACCAGCAAGTTACCCACAGGGCGCTCACAGATCCTACAAAACAGGTTCGATCAGGTACGAGAAAATTCGCCGGCCACCGATTCGGCGATCTGGGCCACGTTGAGAGCCGCGCCTTTTCGGAGATTGTCGCCGCAGACGAACATCTCGACGGCGTGCGGATCGTCCATCGACTGCCGCACCCGGCCCACCCAGGTCGGGTCGGTGCCCACGACATCGGACGGCGTGGGGAAGTCACCGGCCGCCGGGCTGTCGAAGAGCACCACCCCGGGCGCGGTCGCCAGGACCTCGTGCGCCCGCGCCACCGACACCTCGTTCTCGAAGCGGGCGTGCACGGACATGGAGTGCGTCGCGACGACGGGCACGTACACGCAGGTCGCCGTGACCTTCAGGTCCGGCAGACCCAGGACCTTCCGGCACTCCCCGCGGATCGCCAGCTCCTCGGACGACCAGCCGTCCCCGGCGTCGGTCCCGGCCCAGGGCACCACGTTCAGCGCCACCGGGGCCGCGAAGGGGCTCTTCTCGCCGTCGCCCAGGGCCCGCCGTACGTCGCCGGGGCGGGTGCCCAGCTCCGTACCCGCCACCAGGGCCAGCTGCTCGCGGAGCGCCGCGACTCCGTCCCGGCCCGCGCCGCTCACCGCCTGGTAGGAGGAGACGATCAGCTCGCGCAGCCCGAATTCGGCGTGCAGTGCGCCGACCGCGACGATCAGCGACAGCGTCGTGCAGTTCGGCGACGCGACGATGCCGCGCGGTCGCATCCGCACGGCATGGGGGTTGATCTCGGGTACGACGAGGGGAACGTCGTCGTCCAGGCGGAAGGCGGCCGAGTCGTCCACGACCACCGCGCCCTTGGCGGCGGCGACCGGCCCCCACCGCGCGGACACCTCGTCCGGCACCAGGAACAGGGCGACGTCCACGCCGTCGAACACGTCCTCGGCGAGCGCGAGGACCTCGGTCTCCTCACCGCGCACGACCAGCTTGGTGCCGGCCGCACGCGGGGAGGCGACCAGTCTGACCTCGCCCCAGACGTCCTCGTGCTGCGAGAGGATCTGGAGCATGACGCCGCCGATCGCACCGGTCGCGCCGACGACCGCGAGCGAAGGGCGGCGTCCTGTCATCGGCCGGTGCCCCCGTAGACGACGGCCTCGTCGGAGTCGCTGTCGAGTCCGAACGCGGTGTGCACGGCGCGCACGGCCTCGTTGACGTCGTCGACACGGGTGACCACCGAGATGCGGATCTCGGACGTCGAGATCAGCTCGATGTTCACACCGACGTCGGACAGCGCCTCGAAGAAGCCCGCGGTGACACCGGGGTTGGTCTTCATACCCGCGCCGACGAGGGAGATCTTGGCGATCTGGTCGTCGTAGCGCAGCGACTCGAAGCCTATGCCGGCGCGGTTGCGCTCCAGGGCGTCGATGGCCTTGCGGCCCTCGGCCTTGGGCAGGGTGAACGTGATGTCCGTGAGCCCGGTCGAGGCGGCGGAGACGTTCTGCACCACCATGTCCATGTTGATCTCCGCGTCCGCGATGGCGCGGAAGATCGCTGCGGCCTCACCCGGCTTGTCGGGAACCCCGACGACCGTGACCTTGGCCTCGGAGACGTCGTGGGCGACTCCGGAGATGATGGCGTGCTCCACCTGCTGGTCCCCTTGCGGCTCGTTGCTGACCCAGGTGCCGCGCAGTCCGGAGAAGGACGAGCGGACGTGGATCGGGATGTTGTAACGGCGTGCGTACTCGACGCAGCGGTGCAGCAGCACCTTGGAGCCGGAGGCCGCCAGCTCCAGCATGTCCTCGAAGGAGATCCAGTCGATCTTCCGGGCCTTCTTCACGACCCGGGGGTCGGCGGTGAAGACACCGTCCACATCGGTGTAGATCTCACAGACCTCGGCGTCCAGCGCGGCGGCCAGCGCGACAGCGGTCGTGTCGGAGCCACCGCGGCCGAGGGTCGTGATGTTCTTGCCCTCCTGGCTGACACCCTGGAACCCGGCGACGATGGCGATGTTGCCCTCGTCGATCGAGGTCCGGATGCGGCCGGGCGTGACATCGATGATGCGCGCTTTGTTGTGGACCGAGTCGGTGATGACACCGGCCTGGCTGCCCGTGAACGACTGGGCCTCGTGGCCCAGGTTTTTGATCGCCATCGCCAGGAGGGCCATGGAGATCCGCTCTCCGGCGGTCAGCAGCATGTCGAACTCACGCCCGGCAGGCATCGGGGATACCTGCTCGGCGAGATCGATCAACTCGTCCGTCGTGTCGCCCATCGCTGACACCACGACAACCACCTGGTTGCCGTTCTTCTTGGCGTCCACGACTCGCTTGGCGACACGCTTGATGCCTTCGGCATCGGCTACGGAGGAGCCTCCGTACTTCTGCACGACAAGGCCCACGTGCGCTCCTCGCTCAATAATGGTGCGGTCGGCTCAGTTTAACGAGCAGTCCGGAATCGACCCGTCGGTACCGGATGGTGAGATGTCCCGCCCACCACCTGGAACGGCATGTCGCTCCGAACTGCTCGTACCGGGCTGTTGCCCGCTGCCCCGGTCCGCACGCCTCTTTGTGTCCCAGGACACAACAGGCCCAGCCGTCGCACAAGCCACGGAGGACCGTTACAGCACCGGCCGCAGGCCCAGCGGCCCCGCGATCTCCTCGGCCATCACACGCCCCGCCTCCTCGGCCAGGTCCCCGTCACCGGGGTCCTGGTCGATGTCCAGGCCGTCGAGCTCCTGGAGCGGCTGGTTCAGTCGGATGTGGGCGATCAGCGACTGGAGCGCGCGCAGGGCCGAGGACGCGGTGGAGCCCCAGTTGGAGAAGTACGAGAACTGCCACCACCACATGGCCTCCGCCGTGCGGTCCGCCTCGTAGTGCGCGAGGCCGTGGCCGAGGTCCGTGATCAGGTCGGCCAGGTCGTCGGAGATGCGGTGGGGCACGGGCGCCTTGCGGGGCTCGTACGGGTCGAAGACCTCGGAGTAGACGTCGATGGGCTCCAGGAGCTCCGCGAAGCGCTCACGCAGCCCGTCGGCGTCCGGCTCGGCGCCCAGGTCCGGCTCGTAGCGCTCGTCCGGGAGGATGTCCTCGTACGCACCGAGTCTCCCGCCGGCCAGCAGGAGCTGGGAGACCTGGAGGAGCAGGACCGGGACGGCCTCCTCGGGCTCCTCCGCCTTGGACACCTCGGTGACCGCGACGATGAAGGTCTTGATCTGGTCCGCGATCTGGACGGCGAAGTCGTCCGGATCCTGCGTGACGGAGTTCAGCGTGGCGTCAGACATCGAGGGGACCTCCCGTGGGCACGGTCGCGAACGGTGGGTAGAACATAGCGCCGCCGCGCATAAAGCCGCAGTCAGATGCCGGGTCACACATCGAGCAGCCGCCTCCCCTCGAAGGCGCGGCCGAGAGTGACCTCGTCCGCGTACTCCAGGTCGCCGCCCACGGGCAGCCCGCTGGCCAGCCGTGTGACCCGCAGGCCCATCGGCTTGACCATCCGGGCGAGGTACGTCGCGGTGGCCTCGCCCTCCAGGTTGGGGTCGGTCGCCAGGATCAGCTCCGTGATGGAGCCGTCCGCGAGCCGGGCCAGCAGCTCCCTGATGCGCAGATCGTCGGGGCCGACGCCCTCGATCGGGCTGATCGCGCCGCCGAGCACGTGGTAGCGGCCCCGGAACTCACGGGTCCGCTCGATCGCCACGACGTCCTTGGGCTCCTCGACCACGCAGATGACCGAGCGGTCACGGCGCGCGTCCCGGCAGATGCCGCACTGCTCCTGCTGCGCGACGTTGCCGCAGATCTCGCAGAAGCGGACCTTGTCCTTGACCTCGAGGAGGGCATGGGCCAGACGGCGTACGTCGGTGGGCTCGGCCTGCAGGATGTGGAAGGCGATCCGCTGCGCGCTCTTGGGACCGACGCCCGGCAGCCTGCCCAGCTCGTCGATCAGCTCCTGAACCACGCCTTCGTACAACGGAACGCCTCTCCTTCTTCCTGCTCGTACCGTATCCGGTACGGGTGGGTGGCCACAGGGTCAGAACGGGAGACCCGGCATGCCGCCCAGGCCCTGGGCCAGCGGGCCCAGCTTCTGCTGCTGGAGCTGCTGGGCGTTCTCGTTCGCCGCCTGGACGGCCGCGACCACGAGGTCGGCGAGCGTCTCGGTGTCCTCCGGGTCCACCGCTCCGGGATCGATCACCAGGGCGCGGAGCTCGCCGGACCCGGTCACGGTGGCCTTCACGAGACCACCGCCCGCCTGTCCGTCGACCTCGGTCCTGGCCAGCTCCTCCTGGGCCTCGGCAAGATCCTGCTGCATCTTCTGGGCCTGCTGGAGCAGCTGCTGCATGTTGGGCTGGCCACCACCGGGAATCACGGTCACTCCTGGCACTTCGACGACGGATTGTTTCGGTATGCCGAGCCTACGTGCTCGCCCGACGCCGCGCCCCACCCGCCGGGGACCAACTCTTTCGGGTGAGTTCTGAAAAGTGCCTGCCGTGCTCCTATACCTGACCAGAGGCCGTGTCCAGGCGGGAATCCCGCGATTTCGACCCCGCGGCCCACCATTCGGCGGTAGGAAGAGCATGCGTATCCGTACCCATACGCACAGCGAAGGTAACGCAGAGTTACACGGGGGGGCCCCGGTCATATGCCGGTCACCGGCCCCCTCCGTGACCGAGAACCGTGCCGATCCGCGTCGATACGCGCCGAACGCAGAGTGCAGAGGAGTGCCCCGGTGAGTCAGCCGGAGATGCAGCCCGAGGGGCCGCCCCGCAAGGAGTCCGGCGCGGGATCCGGTGCAGGCACCGGAACCGAACGGTCCGGTTCACGCTACGGTTCGAGCCCCCGGGACCTGACCGGCCGCGCCTTCCCCCTCGGCGACTGGGGTGAACCCGCCGAGCGGCTCGACGAGCTCTACCGGTGGGTCGAGGCCGGTGCCATGGAGACCGCCGACTGGTATCTGCGTGACCGGGTCCGCAAGCGGCGCACGGCCAGGCTGCTCCGGCTCGGCACGGCGGCCGGGGTGGTAGCGGGCGCGGCCCTCCCGCTGCTCGATCTGACCGGGGAGCTGCACGGGTCGGCCGGCTGGGGCTACCTGTCGCTGCTGCTGGGCGCCGCGTGCATGGCGTGCGACCGGTACTTCGGCCTGACCTCCGGCTGGATAAGGAACCTCGCGACGGCACAGGCCGTGCAGCGGCGCCTGCAGGTGCTCCAGTTCGACTGGTCCTCCGAGTGCGTCCGCGAGGTGCTCGGGCCGACGGAGGGCACCGCCAGCGAGGCCGCGGAGCGGTGCCTGGGAGTGCTGCGGCGGTTCTCCGAGGACATCACCGAACTCGTCCGCATGGAGACGGCGGACTGGATGGTGGAGTTCCGGGCCGGGCCCGCGCCCATGGGCATGCAGTCGCTCGTGACGGGCGGACCCGGCGGCCGCCCCGAGCCGGGGTTCCCACCCGGCCGGCTCACCATGCCTGCGGCGGTCCGGCCGAACATGCCGCGCCAGCGGCCGCCGGAGCCACCCCGCTGAAGCCGGAGCCACCCGCTGAAGCCGCGGGCACCCCGCCGGTTCCGGAGCCGCCCCGCCGAGGCGGGCAGGGCGGCCGGCGCCGGTCAGCTGAAGATGATCATCGAGCCCTGCGCGAGGCTGCGGGTGGCCGCCGCGTGCAGGCCCAGCCAGACGTGCCGCTCCCGGGCGAAGGGGCTCTCGTCGTACGGGACCGGAGCGGCCGGCTCCTCCAGTGAGGTGGGACCGGCGGGCGGAAGGGGGGCGGCCGGCGGGTTGGCCGGGTCGATGCCGATCGACGGGGCCACGAACTCCAGCTCGCGCAGCAGCCCGTGGGAGGAGCCCAGCGGTCCGCCGCCCTCCAGGAGCTGGTCGTCGGCGAGCGGCCGGGGGAAGTCCACCGGGACATACGCTCCCGCGTGGTCGTAGTGCCAGACCAGGTGGGACTCCTGTGCGCTCTGCTCGAACATCTCCAGCAACTGCTCGTAGTCCCCGCCCAGTTCGTCCACGGGCGTGACGGCGAGGCCGCTCAGCTGGAGCAGGTAGGCGCGGCGCAGGAAGTGCAGGGCGTCGTAGTCGAAGCCCGCGACCGGGGCGACGTCCCCGGTGAGTCCTGGCATGTAGGCGTAGACCGGCACGGGCGGCAGCCCCGCCTCGGTCAACGCCTTGTCGTAGACGGCGATCTCTTCGGCGAACGGATTGTCGGGGCTGTGGCACAGCACATCGACGAGGGGGACCAGCCACAGGTCACAGGCCACGAAGTCTCGCTCTCCAACGGGTTCGTGCGATGGTCGGGACAGCGTAATGCGGCCGCGACCCCGCGCACAGGGTGCGGGCCGGCCGCGGTCCGCGTCGGAGCGGACCGCGCTCAGCTGTGGTCCGGGTGCGGGGGGTCGTCGGCGGCCAGCCGGTCCGCCCAGTCCAGCCCGTGGGTGTAGTAGGCGTCCAGCACCGCGCGTACCGCCGGCCCGTCGGCGGCGGCGATCGCCTCCACCAGCTCCTGATGGCCGTTCCACAGCCGGTCGGACACGTCGCCGTCCCCGCGCAGGTACGGGACTGCGAAGGCCCAGGCCTGCATCCGCAGGCGTTGCAGGAAGTCGCTGATGTAGGCGTTGCCGATGACGGCGCCGAGCTCCCGCCAGAACCGCAGGTCGTAGCCGATGAGGATGTCGAGGTCGCCGCTGCGCGCCGCCCGTGCCGCCTCCTCGCCCCGGCGGCGTACGGAGACGAGAGCGGCCCGGTGCGCGCCGATCACGGCGGGCGCCGAACCGGAGCCGTCGAAGATCCGCCGGAACACCCCGTCTATGACCAGCGCGCGCGCCTCCACCATCGCCCGGTAGTCGGCGACGGAGAACTCGCGGACGCGGAAGCCGCGGTGCTGGTCGGATTCGAGCAGTCCCTGCGCGGAGAGATCGAAGAGCGCTTCCCGGACGGGCGTCGCGGACACCCCGTACTGCTCGGCGATCTGTTTGACGGTGAACTCCACCCGCGGCCGCAGACGCCCGGCGAGCACCTCGTCACGCAGTGCGTCGGCGATCTGCTGCCGCAGCGTACTGCGGGTCACACCTCCGCTCGCACCCATGGCGCCCCTCCCGTTCTCGGCTTGGGTCACCTTAGACCGACCGTCGGACGGGGGACGGCGCCACGTACGGGCCGCTCACACCGTGCACGCGTCCGCTCTACAGCGTGTGCTCGTCGGCGACCGAGAGGGCCGCGTCCAGGGCCGCGAGGCCCTCCTTCGCCTCGGCCTCGGTGATGTTGCACGCGGGGACGACGTGGGTGCGGTTCATGTTGATGAAGGGCCAGAGACCGTGCTTCCTGCAGGCCGCGCCGAAGGCCGCCATCGGGGCGTTGGCCTCACCGGTCGCGTTGTACGGGACCAGGGGCTCGCGGGTCTCCCTGTCGCGGACCAGCTCCAGCGCCCAGAAGGCGCCCAGTCCCCGCACCTCGCCGACGGACGGATGGCGCTCGGCGAGCTCGCGCAGACCGGGGCCGAGCACGTGCTCACCGAGGTGTGCCGCGCTCTCGACGACCTTCTCGTCCTCCATGACGTTGATCGTCGCGACGGCAGCGGCGCAGGCCAGCGGGTGGCCGGAGTAGGTGAGCCCGCCGGGGTAGGGCCGGGTCTCGAAGGTGGCGGCGATCTCGGCGCTGATCGCGACGCCGCCGAGCGGCACGTAACCGGAGTTGACACCCTTCGCGAACGTGATCAGGTCCGGTACGACGCCGTCGTGGTCCGCGGCGAACCACTTCCCGGTGCGCCCGAAACCGGCCATCACCTCGTCCAGCACGAACACGATCCCGTACCGGTCGCAGATCTCGCGGACGCCCGCGAGATAGCCGGGCGGCGGCGTCATGATGCCCGCCGTGCCGGGAATCGTCTCCAGGACGACGGCCGCGACGGTCGCCGGGCCCTCGAAGGCGAGCGTGTCCTCGAGGTGCTGGAGCGCGCGGGCGCACTCCTCGGCCTCGGTCCGCGCGTAGAACGGGGACCGGTAGAGGAACGGCGCCCAGAAACGGACGACGCCCGCCGAACCGGTGTCGGACGCCCAGCGGCGCGGGTCGCCGGTGAGATTGATCGCCGTGGCGGTGGCTCCGTGGTACGAGCGGAAGGCGGAGAACACCTTGTGGCGCCCGGTGTGCAGCCGGGCCATGCGGACGGCGTTCTCGACGGCTTCGGCACCGCCGTTGGTGAAGAAGATCTTGTCCAGGTCGCCGGGGGTGCGCTCGGCGATGAGGCGTGCCGCCTCCGAACGCGCCTCGACGGCGAAGGCGGGGGCGAAGGTGGCGAGCCTGCCCGCCTGTTCCTGGATCGCCGCGACGACGGTGGGGTGCTGGTAGCCGATGTTGGTGAAGACGAGACCGCTGGTGAAGTCCAGGTAGCGGTTGCCGTCGTAGTCCCAGAAGTACGCCCCCTCGGCGCCGGCGACGGCGAGCGGGTCGATCAGGCCCTGGGCGGACCAGGAGTGGAACACGTGCGCGCGGTCGGCGGCCTTCACGGCCGCGCCCGCTGCGGAGTCGACGTACGGGGCGCGAGGGGCATCGGTGCTCATGCGGCGAGCGTATGCGGCGGTGCGGGGCGTCCTCCATGGCCACTGTGTATGGCGTGGGCCGCACGGCTCGGCAGGGTGTCGGGTTCCCGGCCGCGACCGGCCGATCAATTGACAGCATACTGTCCTCATGACAGCCTTCTGTCATAGAGTTCGTATGCACAAGGTTCCCGCCAGTCTCCCGACGGAGGTCACCATGACCGGCACGAGCGTCCACCTGGCCGTCTACGACACTTTCGCCGACTGGGAGCCCGGCTTCGCCACGGCCCGGCTCACCGACCACGGCCACACCGTGCGGACCGTCGGCCTCACCACCGCGCCCGTCACCACCATGGGCGGGATGCGCGTCCAGCCCGACCTGGCGCTCGCCGGCCTGGCGCCCGGCGACAGCGAGCTGCTGATCCTCACCGGCGCCTCGCTCTGGGACACCGGCGACGCGCTCGCCCCCTTCGCCCGCGCGGCACGGGACTTCCTGGACGCCGGCGTGCCCGTGGCGGCCATCTGCGGGGCGACCGCGGGGCTGGCCCGCGAGGGGCTGCTCGACGACCGCTCCCACACGAGCGCCGTCTCCTTCTATCTCGCCGCCACGGGATACGCGGGCGGCGCGCACTACGTGGAGGCCGACGCGGTGACGGACCCCGCCGGGGCGTCGCGCGGCGCTCTCGTCACGGCGGGGCCGACCGAGCCGATCGCTTTCGCCCGCGAGATCTTCGAGCTGCTCGGGGTGTTCGGACCGAAGAAGCTGGACGCCTGGTACCGGCTCTTCCACGACTCGGACGCGAGCGCCTACGAGGAGCTGAACGGATGAGCGGTACGGCCGACAGCGACGTCGGCATCCCCTCCCTCCTCAGCCGCACCGCGCTCGGGGTCTTCCGGCTCAACGGCCGGTTCCTGTCCGTCGCCGAGGAGCTGGCCGGGCCCGCCGGGCTCACGGCGGCCCGGTGGCAGGTCCTCGGCGCGGTCCTGGCCGAGCCGCTTCCCGTGTCGGGCATCGCCCGCGCGATGGGGATCACCCGGCAGAGCGTGCAGCGGATCGCCGACCTGCTGGTCGTGCGGGGCCTCGCCGAATACGTCCCGAACCCGGCCCACCGGAGGGCCAAGCTGCTCCGGCCCACCGAGGAGGGCCGGACGGCGGTGAGCCGGATCACCCCCGCCCACGCGGAGTTCGCGGGGCGGCTGGCCGAGGCGCTGGGCGAGGAGGAGTTCGCGCGGACCGTCCAGGTGCTGGAGCGGCTCTCGGACGCCATGGACACCCTGTCGTCCCCGGCCGGCCGGCGGCGGGAATCCTCCGCGGGCTGAGGGGCGGCCCACGGACACCCGCGCCGCTATTCTCGACCCACGGCCCGCCACGGCCGTACGGGGGAGGAAGCGCACCATGGAGAAGCTGGGCTCCGGCGATCCACAACGCATCGGCGGTTACCGCCTGTTGGGGCGCCTCGGCGCCGGCGGGATGGGCCAGGTGTTCCTGGCCCGCTCGGACCGGGGCCGCACCGTCGCCATCAAACTGGTCCGCCCCGAGCTCGCCGAACTGCAGCACTTCCGCGACCGTTTCCGTGCGGAGGTACAGGCAGCCCGGCGGGTCGGAGGTTCCTGGACCGCGCCGGTGCTCGACGCCGGAGTGGACGCGGCGGTGCCGTGGGTGGCCACCGGTTACGTCGCGGGCCCCTCGCTCCACCGCATCGTCTCGGGCCTTCCGGGCGCCCCGGTGGCCGAATCGGGGGCGTACGGTCCGCTTCCCGAGCGCTCCGTCCGCATCCTGGGCGCCGGGCTCGCGAGCGCCCTCCAGGACATCCACCGGGCCGGGCTGATCCACCGTGACCTGAAGCCGTCCAACGTCCTGGTCACGATCGACGGCCCCAGGGTCATCGACTTCGGGATCGCCCGGGCCCTGGAGACCGTGACCGACGGCGGCCTGACCCGCACCGGCGCGATGATCGGCTCCCCCGGATTCATGTCGCCCGAGCAGGTGCGGGGCGAGCGCGTGACGCCCGCGTGCGACGTGTTCTGCCTCGGCTCCGTGCTGGCGTACGCGGCCACCGGACGGCTGCCGTTCGGTGTGGCGGACAGCGGGGCCCACGCGCTGATGTTCCGGATCGCGCAGGAGGATCCCGACCTCACCGGCGTACCCGTCGACCTGGTCGAGCTCATCCGGGACTGCCTGGCGAAGGATCCGGCCGCGCGGCCCTCCACGGACAGCGTCCTGGAGCGGCTCGGCGACACGGACACGGCGGAACCGTGGCTTCCGGGCGCGCTGATCGCCCAGCTGGGCCGGCACGCCGTGGAGCTGCTGGACTCCGAGGACCCGGAGGAGGGCCCCACGCAGGGCCCGCGAGCGGCGCCGCCCGTGCCGCCCGCGCCCGTGCCGCCCGCCGCCCCCACCAGGCCCGCTCCACCGCCGCCGGTACGGCCTCCCGGCGCCACGCACGGGCTCCCCACAGCGGTCGGGCCGCCCGCCCCGGTGCCGCGGCCGGCGTCGTACGGCTACCCGCAACAGCCCACCCCCGCCTACGGGTACGGGCCCACGCCCCCGTACGGCCCGCCGGGCGGCTTCGTCCCGCCCGCACCCGAGCGCCGCGGGGCGGGCTCCACCCTGCTGCTGGTGGCCGTCGCCCTGATCGTCGCGGTGGGGGCGGGATGGGGGGTCTACGCCTTCATGCGGAGCGGGGACGGCGACCCCACGGCTTCCCCGACCGGCAGCGTCTCCCCTTCCGCCGACGGCTCCACAGCGGGCGGCAGGAGCCCGGACGGCACGAACTCCGACGAGACGGACTCCGACGGCACCGGCGGGGACGGCACCGACGACGGCGCCGTCCCGGCCGGTTTCCTGGGCACCTGGTCCGGGACCGTCGAGGGCGGCGTGGGAGCGTCCGCCCGCCGACTCGTCGTACAGCAGGGCGAGGTGGGAGACACGGTCCTGTCCCTCACCGCCGAGGGCCCGCTCGACACCGGCGGCACCTACCGCTGCGTGTTCCAGGCCGACCTGGTGAGCGAGCCCTCCTCCGGCGGGCCCGTCCGCGTCGGTCCCTCCCGGGTCACCGAGGGCGAACCGCGGTCGTCGTGCACCCCGGGGGAGCCCACCGTCCTGACGCTCCTGCCGGACGGCTCCCTGCGCCGCGAGATCACCGCCACCGGCCAGAGCCTGACGTACACGAAAACAGGCTGAGCGGTACGGGACCGATCCGGCTCACCCCACGCGGCGGACCGCCCGGCTCACGCCGCGAGGTCGACGGTCCGGCTCACCCCACGTGGCGGACGGCCCGGCTCACGCCGCGAGGTCGACCGCCCGGAACGCGAGCCACAGGTCGTACCGCGCGCTGGGTGTCTGGAGCAGCGACCGGCACAGCAACGCCTCGAGCCGGGTGAGGCGTTTGCGCGCGCCGGGCACGGAGATACCCAGTTCGGCGGCCGTCGGGGTCAGTTGGGCCTCGCAGCGCAGCCACGTCCGCAGGGTCTCCTCGGCCATGGGTCCGGCCTGGGCGAGGATCCGCAGCTGCTGGGCGGCCCAGTCCTGTATTCCCGGGGCGCGCAGGACGGTGTCGAGGTCCTCGGGCGCCGCGGACCCCTCGGGGCCGGAGCGGTGCTTCGGGTGCAGGGCCGGAGTGGCCCTGATCCGCAGCGCCAGGTCGACGGCGGCCTGGTCCGACACCTGGTTCAGGTCCAGGTCGAGGAGTTCACCGACGAGCCTGAGGCGGGCGGCCAGGGTGTTGCGGTGGATCTTCAGGTGCTGTGTGGCGTGGGAGGAGAAGGCCAGCCAGGACGCGACGGTCGCCGACAGCTCCTGGCTGCCCGGGTCCTGCGAGCGGCGCGGCAGATGGGCGAGGAGGGGTGCGAGCAGGGCGTCGGCCCACCGCGCACCGGCGGCGCCCGCCACCAGCGCGGGCTCCGGGGCGGCGCCGAATCTGGCATGGCGTCCGGGGAGCCCGCGGGCGACGGCGAGGGCGTGGAAGGCCTGCTGGTAGGCGGTCGCCGTGTCGGGCAGCCGCACTTCCTCGCTGACGCCCACGACGCAGTCGTCCACGAGCCCGGCGACGGCGAGACCGAGTGTGCGCCCGCTCTCCGGCCCCTCCGCCTCCGTTTCCTCGTCCGCCGGCACGATCAGGATCAGATGCCGGGCGTAGACCGGGCAGCGCACGATCCAGGTACGGCCGCCGGAGACGTCCGTACAGATCCGGGCCACCTCGTCCCGCTGTCCGCCGGAGCACTCGACGACGCAGACGCGTACGGGATCGGGGAGCTTGGGCCGCAGGGCGCCCGCCACCTGGTGGGCGATGGAGAGCTGGCCCGTCATCAGCAGATGCAGCACGGCCTCGCGGCCCCGGGACTCCGCGAGGTCCACGCGCCGCCGTTTGCGCTCGACGCTCTCCGACGCCCAGGACA
Source organism: Streptomyces sp. NPDC088746 (assembly GCF_044751065.1). Lineage (NCBI taxonomy): Bacteria > Bacillati > Actinomycetota > Actinomycetes > Kitasatosporales > Streptomycetaceae > Streptomyces > Streptomyces sp. NPDC088746. The sequence goes on along the minus strand of NZ_JBIVLA010000007.1, from coordinate 329,614 downwards.
GCGCCAGCGGCATCACCGCGTCGGCCATGAGCGTGGACAGTCCGCCGGGCAGCGGCTTGGGCGCGACGAGGGCGAGGACCGCGCCGTCGGTTTCGGGTGTCCGGTCGAGGGGAAGCAGCAGCGCGGAGCACTCGTCGGTGTCGAGGGCGTACGAACCGGCGCTCCGGGCCGTCAGTTCCCGCGCCGCCCGGGCGGCGAGTCCGGCGGCCTCGTGTCCGGGCCACCGGGCGTTCCCGGCGACGGCCTGGAGCACCGTGCCGCCCCCGTCCAGGATCCCGGCCCAGCCCTCGGCCCGCTGGGCCAGCCGGCGCAGCAGCTCCGGCGACCCGCCGGTCCGCGCCAGCCGGTACATCAGCAGTACGTCGTCGGCCCGTTCACGCGCACGCACGTGTCCTCCGTTCCTCCCCGAAACCGGAGTGCAGAGTACCGGTCCGGCTGTGCGGTTTGATACCCGTCGGAGGCCACACAGTGCGATCTGAATCTCCCCGCACGCCGTCCCGCCCACCTAGAGTCCCCAGCGTGTTCCGGGACGTTCGGGGGACGTCGGGGGACGTCAGGACGTCCCGGATCCGGGGGCCTGAGGACGTCGGGGGACGTCCGGAAGGCACGGCGGCAGCGGCTCACGGGGGTGGTCGCTGTCGTCGGTCCGCGGGGCCTGTCAGTGGTGCCGCCTAGCGTGGTTCTCGACCGTGTCGTACGCCGGAGAGGGCCCCTGCTGTGGAATTCCGCATGGAACGTGGTGCACTGACCGATGCCGTCTCCCGGGCGGCGCGGGTGCTGCCCGCGCGTTCCCCCGTTCCCGTCCTCGGCGGGCTCCTCCTCGAAGCTGACGCCGGCCGACTCCGCGTGTCCGGACTGGACTTCGAGGCCTCCGCACGCGTCGAGACGGAGGCGCACACGGTCCGCCCGGGGAAGGTGCTGGTCATGGGGCGGCGGCTGCTCGACATCTGCAAGGTGCTGCCCGAGGGGCCCGTGGAGTGCGCCGTCGAGGGTTCTCGCCTCACAGTCACGGGGGACGGCTCCCGCTTCGGCCTCTCGGTCCTGCCCCTCGACGACTACCCCGCCCTGCCGTCCCTGCCGGAGGTGCGCGGGGCGGTCGACGCCGGGGAGTTCGCCTCGGCGGTCGCACAGGTCGCGGTGGCCTCGGGGCGCGACGACACCCTGCCGACGCTCACCGGGATCCGCCTCGGGCTCGACGGCTCCACGATGACGCTGGCGGCGACGGACCGGTACCGCTTCGCGGTGCGCACCCTGCCGTTCAAGGCGACGGGGCCCGACGTGACGGCCGATGTCGTGGTGTCGGCCCGCCGGCTGGCCGAGATCGCCCGGTCGCTCGGCAGGTCCGGGCAGGTCGATGTCGCCGTGGACGGAGGGTCGGTCGGGTTCGAGCACGCCGGGACGCGTACGACGGTGCGTCTGCTGGACGGCAGACTGCCGCGCCACGACAAGTTGTTCGCGCTGACGGACCCCGCGCTCGTGGTCCTGGACCGGGCCCGCCTGGTGGAGGCCGTCAAGCGGGTCGCCGTGGTCGCGGACGGGGGCAGCCCGCTCCAGATGTCCTTCTCCGCCGGGCCGGAGGGCTCGGTGCTGCTGCAGGCGGGGTTCGAGGACGACGTGGCCTCGCAACGGCTGCCGACGGCCTCGCCCTGCGACACGGAGATGACGGTGGCCTTCAACCCCGCGTATCTGATGGACGCCCTGTCCTCCTTCGAGGACGCGACCGTCCGGATGGAGCTGATGGGGCCGGGACAGCGCGCCATGATCACCGGAGGGGAGGGCACCGGGGCGGCCACGCACCAGCACCTGCTGATGTCCGTGAAACCGCCGCTGCTCTGACGCGGTGGTCCGCAGCGCGCCCGTCGCTCTGACGCGGTGGCCACAGCGCGCCCGTCGCTCTGACGCGGTGGGCCGCAGCGCGCCCGTCGCTCACCCCGGAAGGATCGACGTCTCCCCCACGGCGGCCAGCAGCCAGATGGGGAATTCCGGATCGGCCTGCCCCACGGAGAGGCCGAGCCACCGCGTACCGCCGGGCACACGCCAGACCTGCATGCTGCCCGCCAGATTGCAGAGCTGCCCCATCGGCTCGGGGACGGCGGCGCGCACGCCGTCCTCGTCCCCCTCCAGGTACGGCCAGAGGTCGACGGTCTCCGGCTCGCCCCACCGCCCGCTCAGCGCGGTCGCCAGGACGCTGAACTCGTCCTCGATCTCCTGCTCGGCAGGTTCGACGAGCTCGGGTGACCGGTCGTCCCAGAAGTCCTGGCTCGCCCGCAGGATCAGCAGGTGGTGTCCGGGCCCGCTGCTGCGCACGCCGTTGTCCTCGCTCTCCTCCCCCGCGGGATACGGCAGGGCGAGAACGCCGTCGATCAGGGCGAGACGCCCCTCGGTGGTCGTTGGAGGTGTGGCGTCGCTGTCCGTGTCCATGGTCGGTGATCCTGCCAACCACCGGTCCCGGAGCACGAATCGGGGGCGTGCCCGGCCGCTGCCGGACACGCCCCCGCTCCCCGGGGTGGGGCCGGGTTCAGCAGCTCAGGTTCGAGCCGGGCGTGGTACCGAGGATCTGGACGAACGCCTGGTACTTGTCGATGCGGCTCTGCACCTGGGCGGGGTTGCCGCCGTTGCACTCGATGCTGCCGTTGATCGAGCGGATCGTCTCGCCGAAGCCGGCGCCGTTGACGATGGCGTTGTGCGGGGTCATGGTGCCGGGGCCGGACTGGGTGTTCCAGTACCAGAGACCGGTCTTCCAGGCGACGGACGCGTTCTGCTCCACCTGCCAGGGGTTGCCGAGCAGGTCGATGCCGAGCGCGTCACCGGCGGCCTTGTAGTTGAAGTTCCAGCTGAGCTGGATCGGGCCACGGCCGTAGTAGGCGGCCTGGCCGGCCGGGCAGCCGTAGGACTGGCTGGTGTCGCAGTAGTGCGGGTAGTTCGCCGTGTTCTGCTCCACGATGTGCACCAGGCCACCGGTCTCGTGGCTGACGTTGGCGAGGAACGCCGCCGCCTCCTGCTTCTTGACCGTGTCGCTGCCGGTGTTGGCGAAGCCGGGGTATGCGCTCAGCGCGGCGGTGAGGCCGCTGTAGGTGTAGAAGGAGTTCCGGTTCGGGAACATCTGGTTGAACTGGGACTCGCTCACGACGAAGCCCGTGGGGTTCGGCTCCTCCGTGCCGCCGGACCCGCAACTGCCCTGGTCGGCCCAGACGTCGGCCGTACCGGGTCGCTCGTTCTGGGTCCACCACTTCGCGGACCAGTTGTGCCCGTTGTACGAGGCCGCTCCACCGCCCGTGTAGACGGAGGAGGAGCTCCAGGCCGGGGCGCAGGCGGCGGCCGATGCCGTGGAGGCCGGGAGGAAGACGAACGTCGCGACGACCGCGCCCAGCGCGGCGATCAGGCTCATGACACGTTTGAACACGTGATCACTCCTTCGTCGCGGCGCCCGCACTGAGCGAGCGCCGCCATGGGGGGTTGAGGTCACTCAAGCGTCGATGGTCTGGACCTGTCAAGGTCTAGACCAGAACTCGCCCTTCAGGCCGGGGGGCCTTCAATTCCGCCCCGGCGCAGACTTGTTGAACAGAAGGCGAACTTCACCGGAAGCAATCCGGAGGCTCTCCTACCCCACGGCCCCCGGCCGTACGGTGACGCCGTCCGGCACACCGCACCCACGACGGAGCGCGAGCGACATGGATTCGTTGTTCACCCCCGAGAACGTCGTCGCCGTCCTCACCGCCCTGCTGGGCATCCTGACCTCGGCGGGTGTGCTCTGGTACGAACGCCGTGTCCCGCGCCGCAAGCGCATCGGCTACCGCGTGCAGATGGACACCCCGATAGGCAGCGGAGTCAGTCAGGGCCGGGTCAACGTCCGGGTCGGCCTGTTCAACGAGACCCCGGGCATGGCCGACGCCACCCTGGTCCTGCTGCGCATCGAGAACGACGGCTCGCAGTCGATCGGCGAGGACGACTACCCGCAGCGCGCCGTACACCCGGGCCTCACCGTCGAATTCTCGGGCCGCACCGTACGCGGTATCGCCGTGACCCACGCGCCGGGCGCCGACCACCTGATGGACACCTTCACGCCGGACGACGCCGTCCAGCACAGCGGCTCCCTCATCTGGCTGCCCCGCGTCCCGCTCAACCGCAACGAGCACTTCAAGCTCCTGGTCCTCCTCACGGGTTCGAACGTGGGCGGCCCCATCACCGTCACCGTCACCGGGAGCATCCGGGACGGAAAGGTGGAGCGGAACAAGGCGGCCCGCCCCGACGAGAAGCCCCCGATCTTCGGGCGGGGGGCCAGGCTCATCACCGTGGCCCTCACCGCCTGTGTCATCGCCCTCGCCGGCATCATCGTCGTACGGGACGACTCCCCTCCCCCGATGGACTGTGCCGTGGGCACCCTCACGCTCACCGGCTCCACGGCGTTCGAGCCGGTCCTGGAGGAGCTGGAGGAGAAGTACGAGGACGAGTGCGAGGGCGCCGAGATCCGCCTCGACATCCATGGCAGCAACGCCGGGGTGCGGAAGCTCGACGCCCTGGGCGCGAAGGCCGGATCGGCAGGATCGCCTGCCATGATCGCCCTGTCCGACGGTCCCAGGCCCGCCGCGCTCACCAAGCTGCACGGGAAGCCCGTCGCGATCTCGTTGTTCTCGCTCGTGGTCAACGACACGGTGCCGGTGAAGGATCTGTCCCTCGACCAGATCAGAGGGATCTACCGCGGTGAGATCCGCAACTGGAACGAGATCGTCGAAGGCGGCCCCGACCTGGAGATCCGCCTCGTCAGCCGGGACGCCAACTCCGGTACCCGCGAGGTCTTCCAGCGCCGCGTCCTGAACACCAACGAGCTCGCCACCTCCTCGCGCGACTGCACCACCAAGGACTACGCCGACGCCCCGGTCATGCGGTGCGAACTCGACGGCACGGACCAGGTCCTGTCCGAAGTCGCCGAGCTGGACGGCGCGATCGGCTACACCGAACTGCGGAACGGCGAAGTGCCCCAGGGCGCGCACCGGCTGGCGATCGACGGCACGACCCCGTCCGTCGACGCGATCGGGAGCACCGGCTATCCGTACCGGGAGATCGAGTACGCCTACACCTACGGATCACCGCCCGCGGAATCCCTGGTGGCCGGATTCCTGAACTACCTCGACCACTACGGCGAGGAGATCATGCGCACCAACGGCCACCTGCCCTGCGCGACCCCGAAGGGGATGCGGCTCTGCGGGGAGGGCTGAGCAGTACCGGGGTAGGGGGCGGGGACAGCACCCCGGTATCTGGCGGCGCGGCCTGCCCCGCTCCTAGCGTCCGCGCCCATGAACACCCGACGGATGACCCCCACCGCACGCCGCGTCGCGCTCAGCGCCTGGGACGCGGTCGCCCTGCTGCCCCGCGGGGCGGCGGCGCTCGCCGCGGCCACCGCGGGCCGCGGCGGGTCCGCGCGCTCCCTGCTGCGGGCCGGCGCGGGACCCGGCACACCGCGCCCGGGAGCCGTACGGGCGGCCGGGCACGCCGTCGCGACCGTGCTGCTGGGCGCGCTCTCCCTGGTCCTGACCGGCGTGCTCCTGATGGCGGTGGCCCGGGGGCTGTTCTACGGGTTCGTGGACCAGGGCCCCTACGACCACTCCTGGGGCGGCCCGGGCAGGGCGGGGGCCTGGCTCGCGCACTTCGCCGTCGCCGTCCCCTGCGCCGTGGCCACGGTCGCCGCGCTCCACGGCGTGGCCCGGCTGCAGAAGCGGCTGACGGCGCCGCTGCGCGGGGAGCGCAGGCCCGGCTGGGTGCTGCCGGCGGTGCTCCTCTGCTCCGCCGCCGGGGCGCTGTTCGTGCTCGCGTTCCTCCGGCAGCTCCCCTGACGGGCGCCCTCCACCCCTGGCAACGGCGACGGCCGGACCTTCCACGGGGGAAGGTCCGGCCGTCGCGCTGAGGTCTCCTACAGGAAGGAGTTGATCTCGATGGTCTCGGTACGGCCGGGGCCGACACCGATCGCGGAGATCGGGGCGCCGGACATCTCCTCCAGCGCCTTCACGTAAGCCTGCGCGTTCTTCGGCAGGTCGCCGAAGGTCTTGGCCTTCGTGATGTCCTCGGACCAGCCCGGCAGCATCTCGTAGACCGGCTTCGCGTGGTGGAAGTCGGTCTGGCTGTACGGGAGCTCCTCGACGCGCTTGCCGTCGATCTCGTACGCCACGCACACCGGGATCTGCTCCCAGCCGGTCAGCACGTCCAGCTTGGTGAGGAAGAAGTCGGTGAGGCCGTTGACCCGGGTCGCGTACCGCGCGATCGGGGCGTCGAACCAGCCGCAGCGGCGGTCACGGCCGGTGGTGACACCGCGCTCGCCGCCGATCCGGCGCAGCGCCTCGCCGTCCTCGTCGAGAAGTTCGGTCGGGAAGGGTCCGGCACCGACGCGGGTGGTGTAGGCCTTGAGGATGCCGATGACCCGGCTGATCTTCGTCGGGCCCACGCCGGAACCGGTGCAGGCGCCGCCCGCGGTCGGGTTCGACGAGGTGACGAAGGGGTACGTGCCGTGGTCGACGTCCAGCAGAGTGCCCTGACCGCCCTCGAAGAGGACGACCTTGCCCTCGTCGATGGCGTTGTTCAGGATCAGCGTCGTGTCGGCGACGTACGGCTTGATCTGCTCCGCGTACTGGAGCATCTCCTCGACGATCTTGTCGGCCTCGATCGCGCGCCGGTTGAAGACCTTGGCGAGGAGCTGGTTCTTCTGCTCCAGCGCCGCCTCGACCTTCTGCTCCAGGATCGACTCGTCGTAGAGGTCCTGGACGCGGATGCCCACGCGGTTGATCTTGTCGGCGTACGTCGGGCCGATACCGCGCCCGGTCGTGCCGATCTTGCGCTTGCCGAGGAAGCGTTCCGTCACCTTGTCGACGGTGACGTTGTACGGAGTGATCAAATGAGCGTTGCCGCTGATCAGGAGCTTGGACGTGTCGACGCCACGCTCGTTCAGACCGCTCAGCTCGGAGAGCAGGACCGCCGGGTCGACGACGACACCGTTACCGATGACCGGGGTACACCCCGGCGAAAGGATTCCGGAGGGGAGGAGATGCAGTGCGTACTTCTGGTCGCCTACGACAACCGTGTGGCCGGCATTGTTGCCGCCCTGGTAACGCACCACATAGTCAACGGATCCACCGAGGAGGTCGGTGGCCTTCCCCTTGCCCTCGTCACCCCACTGAGCACCGAGCAGCACAAGTGCGGGCACAGGCGTACACCCCTTCCGGGCGGGGCATGTCCAAGGTCAGGGGGCGTACGTAAAGGTCGTACCTGCCGCACGACGATGTACGGCAAAGCCTGAGCCGTCGAACCGGGTGCCCCGGAATAGACGAAGCCCCTGGCGCAATAGCGCAAGGGGCTCTTGCACCAAGATGCTACCCGAGGAAGGACCGAGGTGTCGGCTGCAGAGCCCCCCGGCGACGGCGACCACCAGCTACTCGTGCTCATCGACCCCCTTGCCCGCCGCTACGACGGCGAGTCCGTGCGCATCGCGAAGGATGTGCTGAGCGCCGGCGCGCACGCCAAGATCTGCTTCGCGGACGGCCCCGACGAGTTCGCCAGAGCCCTGCACCGGCGGGGATCCAGGCGCCCGGTCGTCGTCGGCGACGATCACGCGCTGCTGCGGGCGGTGTCCCAGCTCCACCGTGAGCGGGAGCTGGCCGAGAGCGCGCTCTCCCTGATCCCGGTCGGCGCGGCGCACACGCTGGAACTCGCCCACGCGCTCGGCGTGCCCCGGGGCGCGGTCGCGGCCGCGCGTACCGCGCTCGACGGTGCCGTGCGCCGGCTGGACCTGCTCGTCGACGACAGCGACGGGGTCGTCCTCGGCGAGCTGCGCATCCCCGCGGCCTGGCCCTCACCCGGCCCGCCCCACACGGTGTGGGACACCTGCCGCACCCTCGTGGCCTCGCTGGTCCGCCCCGCCCCGCCCTCGCCCTCGGGCCCCTCCCGGTCCCACCGGCTGAGAGTCGAGGCGGACGGGGTCCTGCTGAACGACCTGGACCGGCCGGTCGAGGGCGTCTCCGTGACCGCCCAGGGTGACGGAGGTCTGGCCGACGTGGTCATCCGCACGGCCTCCGGCACGACCCGCACGGCGGAGGCCAAGGCGGTCACGGTCTCCGGGCCCGACTTCCGCTACCGGGCGGACATACAGGTGGCGGGCCCCGTCAGGACCCGCACATGGACCGTACGGGCGGGCGCCTGGGGGCTGGTGCTCCCGGCGGCGGAGGCCTGAGACCCGCCCCGGGCCTCACCCCGAGGACGTGCGGCTCTCCCGCCAACGGTCCAGGACGCCGACCAGCTCCGTCTGCATGAACTCGAAGAACTCCGCCGTCTCCGCGAGGCGCGCACCCGCCGGGGTGTCCTCGCCGAGGGAGCGCGCGCCGTCCCTCAGCGTGCGCTCCCAGCGGGTCAACACCTGGTCACGGTTGGCGAAGGTGGCGTACCAGATCTCGTCGTGCAGGCGGTAACGGTCGCGGCGTGAGCCGGGGTCCCGCTCGCGGCCGACCATGCTGACCTGGGTGAGGTAGTTGATCGCGCCCGAAACGGCGGCGGGGCTGATCTGCAACTGCCGCCCGAGGTCCGCCGAGGTCATGGAGGCGTCGTCGTCCGCGAGGAGCGCCGCGAAGACGCGCGCGGCCATCCGCTGCATCCCCGCCTCGGTCATATCCGCCGCGAAGCGCTCGACGAAACGGGACACCGCGTGCTCGTCACGCCCGCCCGCGCCGTCCTCCGTCCTCCCGGACTCGCCGGTCCCGCTGGTCATAGCTTCCGCCGCCTCCCCTTCTCCGGTCACGGCCCAACTTTATACGCTTCCTTAACTTCACAACTTTGTGAAATCAGCGTACTTTCAGAAACATGACGAAGGCAATCACCGTGTCCGGACTGCACAAGTCGTTCGGACGGACACACGCGCTGGACGGCCTCGACCTCACCGTCGAAACCGGCGAGGTTCACGGCTTCCTGGGGCCCAACGGCGCCGGGAAGTCCACCACCATCCGGGTCCTGCTGGGCCTGCTCCGTGCCGATTCGGGCGCGGCCCAGCTGCTCGGGAAGGATCCGTGGCACGACGCCGTGGAGCTGCACCGGCGCCTCGCCTACGTGCCCGGCGACGTGGAGCTGTGGCCGGGACTCACGGGCGGCGAGGCCATCGACCTGCTCTCGCGTCTGCGCGGCGGGGCCGACGAGCGGCGCCGCGACGAGCTGATCGAGCGCTTCGACCTCGACCCGACGAAGAAGGGCCGCGCCTACTCGAAGGGCAACCGCCAGAAGGTGGCCATCGTCGCCGCGCTGGCCTCCGACGCGGAGCTGCTGCTCCTGGACGAGCCGACCTCCGGCCTCGACCCCCTGATGGAGGTGGTCTTCCAGGACGTGATCCTTCAGGCGAAGTCCGCGGGCAGGACCGTGCTGCTCTCCAGCCACATCCTGGCCCAGGTGGAGAAACTGGCCGACCGGATCAGCATCGTCCGGCTGGGCAGGACCGTGCAGTCCGGGTCTCTGAGCGAGCTGCGGCATCTGACGCGTACGACGGTCGAGGCCGAGACGGACCGGCCCGCCACCGGGCTCGACGGCCTGCCCGGGGTGCACTCCGTGGAGGTCGGCGACGACGGGACGGGAAGCCGGGTGCGGTTCGCCGTGGACGGCGGCCACCTCCACGACGCCGTGAGCAGGCTCGCCGAGTGCGGCGTACGCAGCCTGACCAGCCATCCGCCGACCCTCGAGGAGCTCATGCTCCGCCACTACGGCGACGAGCTCGCCGTGGGCGGCCACCCCGACGGGGGCAGCCGATGACCGCCGCCGCCACCCGGGCACCCGCACCCGCCCGGCCCCTCACGCACAGCGGCGGCGCACTGGCCGGCACCCGCACCCTGATCCGGTTCAACCTGCGCAGGGACCGTGTCCGGCTGCCCGTCTGGATCCTCGCCCTGTTCGTCGGCACGGCCTCCACGGCGAGCAACTACACGACGCTGTACGCCGATCCGGCGGACCGCGCCTCCGTCGTCACCACCATGAAGAGCCCGGCCGGACTGGCCATGACAGGGCCCGGGCGCTATCTCGACGACTACACCTTCGGCTCGATGACGAGCCACCAGCTGCTCGGCTTCACGGCCGTGCTCGTCGGCCTCATGAGCGTCCTGATCATCACCCGCCACACCCGGGACGAGGAGGAGACCAACCGCGCCGAGCTGGTCCGCTCCACCGTCGTCGGCCGGCACGCCCACCTGGCCGCCGCCCTGTCCGTCGCGGTGCTCGCCAACCTCGCGCTCGCGCTGCTGCTGGCCGTCGGTCTCGGCTCGATGGGTATCGACTCCATCGACTCCGGCGGCTCCCTGCTCTACGGCTTCTCGCACGCGGCCGTGGGCGTCGTCTTCGCGGGCGTCGCGGCGGTCACCGTACAGATCACCGCGCACACCCGGGGCGCCTCCGGCATGGCCATGGCGGTCATCGGCCTCGCGTACGTCCTGCGGGCCGCCGGTGACGCGGGCGGTGACGACGCGCTCTCCTGGCTCTCCCCCGTCGGCTGGGTCCAGCGCACCTACCCGTACGTGGACGACCGCTGGTGGCCGCTGCTGCTCTGCGCGGCCCTCGCCTCCCTGTGTTCCGGCGCCGGATTCGTCCTGTCCACCCGGCGGGACGTGGGAGCCGGGCTGCGTGCCGCGCGGCTCGGCAGCCCGGTCGCGTCCAGGTCCCTGACCCGGCCGCTGGGCTTCGCGCTGCGGCTGCACCGCTCCGTGCTCGCCGGCTTCGGCGCCGGACTGTTCCTGATGGGCGTGATGTACGGATCGATCCTCGGCGACGCGGACGACATGCTGAAGAACGTCGACCAGCTCCACGAGGCCCTCGAGGACATCGGTGGCACGTCCATGGCCGAGTCCTTCGCCTCGATGGTCATGGTGGTCCTCGCCGTCGTCGCCGCCGTGTACGTGGTGACGGCCGCCCTGCGGCCGAGGTCCGAGGAGAACGCCGGCCGGGTGGAGCCCCTGCTCGCGACCGGCCTGTCCCGCGCCCGCTGGGCGGGCAGCCACTTCGCCGTCGCGCTGGCGGGCGGCACGGTCATGCTGCTCCTCGCGGGGCTCGGCATCGGCGTCGCGGGGGCCGCCTCGGCCGGCGACTCCGGGCTGATCCTGAAGCTGGTGGGCGCCGCGCTGGCGTACGCTCCGGCGCTCTGGGTCACGGTCGGAGTCGCGGCCGTCCTCTTCGGCTGGCTGCCCCGGGCGGCACCGGCGGCCTGGGCCGTACCGGTGTACGCCTTCGTGGTCGGCTACCTGGGCCAACTGCTGCGGTTCCCGCACTGGATGAACAACGTGTCGCCCTTCGGCCATGTGCCGCAGCTGCCCGCGGCCCCCATGAGCTGGACGCCCATGGCCGTACTCACGCTGATCGCCGCCGCCCTGATCCTGCTCGGTCTGGAAGGCTTCCGGCGGCGGGACCTGCGGACCACGTAGGGAACCGGCCGTGGTGCGCGCACGTCTGGACGCGTATGGAGCAACGTGACGCGGCAGGGTACGGCGGGTGTGCGTCGGCGGCCCTCGGGGCGGCGACCGCCCTGTACGTCTGGGGCTCGTCACCGCGTACAGGGCTGCACATGGGCACCGGCTTGGAGGGACACGGCAGGGACCTCTCCGTCCTCTGGACGGAGCTGCCCCTCGTCCTGCTCGCCGGCGCCCTGATCCCGCCGCTCACCTGGCTGCTGACCCTGCGTCTGCTGCGCGGACCCCGGTCGCTGCGGTCCCGGGCCCTCGTCGCCGGCGTGTGCACGGCGGCAGTCCTCGCGCTGTCCGCATGGGGCCTCCACGCCTGGGCGAACCCGCACCACCCGGATCGCATACGGCTCTCGGGCCCGCTCCCCTCAGATCTCGACCAGTAGCTCCCGGAGCCCCCGGATGACGTAGCCCGGCTTCCACTCCGGCTCCGCGGTCAGCCGCATGCCAGGCGCCTTGCGCAGCAACTCAGCGAACGAGGCGGTCAGTTCGAGGCGGGCCAGCGGGGCGCCCAGGCAGTAGTGGATGCCCGCGCCGAAGGAGATGTGCGGGTTGTCCCGCCGGGACAGGTCCAGCGTCTCCGCGTCCGCGAAGCGCTCCGGGTCACGGTTGGCCGACGCGAAGAGCAGCGCGACCTGCGCACCGCGCGGGATGACGGTGCCGTCCACCTCGATGTCGTCCAGGACCCACCGCGCGAACATGGGCACCGGGGTGTCGTAGCGCAGCAGTTCCTCCACCGCCGTCGGCAGCAGGCTGTGGTCACCGCGCAGGGATGCCAGCTGCTCGGGGTGCCGGAAGAGCATCCACCAGCTGTTGGCGGTGGCGTTGACGGTCGCCTCGTGACCGGCGTTGAGCAGCAGCACGCAGGTGGAGACGATCTCCTGCTCGGTCAGCCGGTCCTCGTCGTCGTGGGCGGCGATGAGTCCGGAGATCAGATCGGTCCCCGGGTCCGCACGCCGCGCGGCGATCAGCTCACGCAGATAGCCGGAGAACTCGACCGACGCCCGCACGGCGGCCCGCGCGGTCTCCTCCGGCGGGTTCAGCTCGAACATCCCGCAGATCGCGGCCGACCAGGGCCGCAGCAGGGGCCGGTCGGTTTCCGGGACCCCGAGCATCTCGCCGATGACGGCCACCGGCAGCGGCTCGGCGACCGCGCTCAGCAGATCACCGCCGCCCGCCCCGACGAAGTCGTCGACGAGCCCGGCGGCCAGCCGCTCCACGGCCGGGGCGAGCGCCTCGACCCGCCGGGGCGTGAACGCCTTGGCGACCAGCCGCCGGATCCGGGTGTGGTCGGGGGCCTCCAGGTCGAGGATTCCGTGCCCGTTGAGCGTGTGGAACGGTTCGTGCTCCGCGGGCGGGGCGGTGACGCCGAACTCGTCGTGGCTGAACCGGTGCAGATAGGTCCGCCCCAGCCGCCGGTCGCGCAGCAGCCCGGACACGTCGGAGTAGTGCGGGACGAGCCACTGCCGCGTCGGCTCGAAGTAGTGCGCCCGGCCGGTGGCGCGCAACGCGGCGTAGGCGGGGTACGGGTCGGCGACGAACGCCGGGGACCAGGGGTCGAAGGACACGTGCATGAGCAGACGCTATCCGGGCGTGACCAGCCTCGCCTCGTACGCGAACACGGCCGCCTGGGTGCGGTCCCGCAGCCCCAGCTTCACCAGGATGCGGCTGACGTGCGTCTTGATGGTCGACTCGGCGACCACCAGGTGCGAGGCGATCTCCAGGTTGGACAGCCCCTGGGCGATCAGCACGAGCACCTCCGTCTCCCGCTCGGTGAGGTCACCGATCCTGGCCATGGCGGGCGGTCTCGGCGCCTCGGCGATCTTCGAGAACTCGGTGATCAGCCGCCGGGTCACCGTCGGAGCGAGCAGCGCCTCGCCCGAGGCCACCACCCGTACGCCCTCGGCGAGCTGCCGCGCCGACGCGTCCTTCAGGAGGAAGCCGGATGCGCCGGCCCGGAGGGCCTGGTAGACGTACTCGTCGAGGTCGAAGGTGGTCAGGACGAGCACCTTGGCGTCCGCGTCGGCGGCGACGATCTCCCGGGTCGCCTCGATGCCGTTGAGCTCGGGCATCCGGATGTCCATCAGGACCACGTCGGGCCGTAGCGCGGCGACCTGCGAGACGGCCTGCCGCCCGTCGACGGCCTCACCGACGACCTCGATGCCCGGCATGGCGTTGAGCAGCACGGAGAAGCCCTCGCGGACCATCATCTGGTCGTCGACGATCAGGACCCGGATGGGCGACTCGTTCACGCGCCCTCACCGTCCTCCGCGCCGGAGCGCTGCGCCGGTACGGGCAGGAACACGGCGACCTCGTAACCGCCGTCCCCGTACGCCCCCGCTGTCATCTCCCCGTTCAGCATCGCGACCCGCTCCCGCATCCCCGTGATCCCGTGCCCGGCACCCGGCGACGGCTTGACCAGCCCCCGCGCGGGGCCGTTGACGACCCGCACCCCGAGCCCGCCGAGCACATAGCCGATCTCCACCTGGGCGGTGGCGCCCGGCGCGTGCCGGAGCGTGTTGCTCAGTGCCTCCTGGACGATCCGGTACGCCGACAGCTCGACGCCCGGCGGAAGCTCCCGCACCGCGCCGGTGACGGTCTTCTCCGTCTCCAGGCCCGTCTCCCGGACGTTGTCCAGCAGCCGGTCGAGCTCGGCGAGCGTGGGCTGCGGGGCGTCCGGCGCCTCGTAGTCCTCCGCCCGTACGACGCCGAGGACGCGACGCAGCTCGGTGAGCGCGGCGACGGCGTTCTCCCGGATGGTCACGAACGCCTGCTCCAGCTCGGGCGGCGGATTCTCCACCCGGTACGGGGCGGCCTCGGCCTGGATGGCGACGACGGACATGTGGTGGGCGACGACGTCGTGCAGCTCACGGGCGATGGTGGTGCGCTCCTCCAGGAGCGTGCGCCGGTCGCGCTCGACGGCCGTGACGGTGCGCTGCACGGTCACCTCCCGCTCGGCCTCGCGGCGCACCTGCACCACGGTGACGAGGAGCAGGGCGAACGCGGAGGCGACGGCCATGGGCGCGGTGGTGGAGGAGTAGGGGCCGGCGAAGTTGCCCAGGAAGGACCCGGCGAACAAGGTGATCAGCCACATCCAGGCGGCGGTACGCGGCCGGGTCCTCGCCGCGACGACGATCAGCACGCCCAGGTGACACACGAAGGCGTTCGGACCCCACGGCCAGTCCCCCTGGCCCGCGGCGGCCACGAGCGGGGTGCTCACGATCGACACCCAGAACCCGAGGACGGGGCGGACCAGCGTCATCAGCAGGGCGGCGGCCGGAACGCCGGCGGTGATGACGGTTCCGATACCGAACACCGAGTAGGTGTTCGCCTCGAAGGTGCCGGCCAGCACGCAGATCAGCGCGACCACCCCGACCACCGCGTGCGGTGCCCAGACCGCCCGCGTACGGATCGCCTCCGGCAGCCTCCTGATCACGGGACCGCCGGTGCCAAGAGGGGGCAGGGGACGGTAATCGAACCCGTGGTGGAACAGGTCCTGCCGCAGGCCGCCTATCGCCCCTGCGGCCAGCCGGAATTCCGGGCTTCTGGTCTTCGTCTCGGTCACGCTCACACGGTAGGCGCCGCCCCGGGCCCCGGTCGTCAGCAGTGATACGGATCCTTCGCCGTCCGTCGCAAGTACTACCAGGCCAGCTGGGCGATCTCCTCGGCCACCACGGCGCAGGCGTCCGCCGACGGGTCGATCAGCGGGAAGTGCCCCACCCCGTCCAGCAGCGTCATTCCCACCATCTCCCCGGCCTTCGCCGCGGCGTCCACGAACGCCTCCGTCACGGCCTGCGGCACGGTGATGTCGTCCACCCCCTGAACGACGGCGGTCGCGATCCCCGTCGGCAGCAGCAGGGCCGGATCCACGTGCGCGCTCCGCGCCTCGAAGTCGTCCACGCCGCCAAGAAGCTGGTGCAGCGCACCCGAGCAGACATCGAGCTCCACCGCGCTCGCGAAGTCCCCGATCGGCGCCAGCGCGACGACCCCGCGCAGTGGCGGCGCGGCGGGCAGCCGCCATGGCGACCCCTCCGGGAGCACGTGCCGGGCGGCCGCCCACAGGGCGAGCTGCCCGCCGGCCGAGTGCCCGGTGACCACGGTCTTGCGCAGATCCGCCGCCGGCAGCTCCCGGGCGGCCAGTGCCGGCAGGGCGTCCATCGCCGCGGCCACGTCGTCGAAGGTCTCGGGCCAGCGCCCGGCGACCGGACCCGCCGTGCCCTGCCGCGGGATCTCGCCGCCGCGCCTGTACTCCACGTTGGCCACCGCGAAGCCGCGCCGTGCGAGGAAGTCCGCGAACGGCGACACGTGCTGCCGGTCGTACGGCGCCCGCCAGGCACCGCCGTGCAGCAGGACCACGAGCGGCGCACCGGCACGGCCGTCCCGCGGCGCGAAGAAGTCGATCACCTGGTCGGGGTGGCTCCCGTAGGCCGCGGACCCGTCCGGGGCGACCACCGGATGGGCGAACGCCGACTCGGTCTCGGCGGCGTCACGATCACGCGCGGCAGAATCCGACATGCTGCTCCAACCGTCCTGGGCCCGTGCCCAACTGGACTGACCTGCGGGGACGGTACCAGTACGACGAACCGCCGCCGTACGGGCCCGGAGTGTGGACCCGCACGGCGGCGGAGGGTCAGCCCGCCAGCACTTCGGCGAGGATCCGCGCCGCCCGCTCCGCGTCGGCGAAACCGACGTACAACGGGGTGAAACCGAAGCGCAGGACGTCCGGGCGGCGCAGATCGCCGACCACGCCACGCTCGATGAGCCCGCGCATCACCGCTTCCGTCTCGTCCGCGTTCTCGCACCGCAGGGAGACCTGGCTGCCGCGCTCCGCGTGGGCGGCCGGGGTGACCGGCGTGACCCGGCCCTCGGGGACGTAGGCGGCGACGCACTCCAGGAAGAAGTCCGTCAGCGCCAGGGACTTGGCCCGCACGGCCTCCACCTCGACGCCCTCCCACACGTCCAGCGAAGCCTCCAGGGCCAGCATGGACAGGATGTCCGGGGTGCCGACCCTGCCCCGTACGGAACCGTCCGCGGGGGTGTATCCGGGAGTCATCGCGAACGGGTCCGCGTGCGAGGTCCACCCGGGCAGGGGCGAGTCGAAGGCCGCCTGATGGCGTTCGGCGACGTACAGGTAGGCCGGCGAACCGGGCCCGCCGTTGAGGTACTTGTACGTGCAGCCGACGGCCAGGTCGACGCCGTGCGCGTCGAGACCCACGGGCAGCGCGCCTGCGGTGTGGCACAGGTCCCACACGGCGACGGCCCCCGCCTCGTGGACTGCGGCGGTGAGGCCGGGCAGGTCGTGCAGCCGGCCCGTGCGGTAGTCGGCGTGGTTGAGGAGGACCGCCGCCGTACGGGGGCCCAGCGCGGCCGGTACGCCGGACGGGGCGACCGGGACGACACGGTGGCCCGTCATCCGGGCCGCCGAAGCGGCGATGTACCCGTCGGTGGGGAAGGTCGTCGCGTCGACGAGGATCTCGTCGCGGCCCTCTCCCGCGAGGCGGGCCGCCGCGACGACCGCCTTGAAGACGTTCACGCTGGTGGAGTCGCCCACCACGATCTGTCCCGCGGCCGCCCCGACCAGCGGGGCGATCCGGTCGCCGATCCGCTCGGGCGCGGTCCACCAGCCGCTCTCGTCCCAGGAGCGGATGCGCAGGGAGCCCCACTCACGGGTGATGACGTCCTGCATCCGCGCGGGGACGTGGCGGGGCAGCGCCCCCAGCGAGTTGCCGTCGAGGTAGACGGTGTCGTCGAGGGTGAACAGCTCGCGCAGGGCGGCCAGTCCGTCGGCGGCGTCGAGCGCCTCGGCGCGCTCCTTGAGGTCAGACATGGCTGCGCGCCGTCCACAGCTCGGGGAACACGCTCTTGGTGGCCCGCTTCTCCAGCCAGGCGACCCCGGCCGATCCGCCGGTTCCGGTCTTCGAACCCATCGCCCGCCGGGTGGCGGTCAGATGGTCGTTGCGCCAGCGCCACACCAGCTCGCCGACGTCGGTCAGCACCTCGCCCAGCCGTACCAGCTCGGCGTTCTGGTCGGCGTCCGCGTAGATCTCCGCCCAGACGGCCTCGACCGCGGGGGACGGCTCGTACTTCTGCGAGAGGTCGCGCTCCAGCACCGACTGCGGCACGGCGTATCCACGCCGGGCGAGCAGGGCGAGCGTCTCGTCGTACAGACCGGGTTCGTGGAGCGCCTTCTCCAGCTCGGCGTGGACGCGGGGCGCGCCCCGGTGCGGCACGAGCATGGAGGCGGACTTGTCGCCCAGCAGGAATTCCATCCGGCGGTACATCGCCGACTGGAAGCCGGACCCCTCGCCGAGGGACCCGCGGTAGGAGTTGAACTGGGCGGGGGTGAGGCCGGCGAGCGGCTTCCAGGAGGCGTTCAGCGCCTCCAGCTCCCGCAGCGAACGCTTCAGGGCGTCACGGGCGACCGGTATGCGGTCCTCGCGCAGGGCGTGCGCCGCCGTCTCCCACTCATGGACGATGACCGTGAACCACAGCTCCATGACCTGGGTGGTGACCAGGAAGACCATCTCGCCGGGATCGTCCGAGCGCAGGTGCTGGAGGTGGGTCAGGACATCCGCCTGGACGTAGTCCTCGTACGGAGTCGTTCCCGCGAAGTCCAGGTGCGGGTTGTCCGCACCGGTGGCTTCGGGGTCGGGGTGGTTCGTCGACATTTCTGTCTCCTCGACACGAGCTTCCGGGTAGCGGTCCGCCCCTTCCTCTGAGGTGGTGGAGCTCCGGTCCCCTGCCCGGCATCCTAACGGCCTTCCGCGGGACGCGCCGGGGCCCCGCGGGCAGCTGCCCGCGGGGCCCCGGAGGAAGGCGTCGTCTCAGCCCAGGATGTCGGCGGCGGTCTGCGAGGAGTCGCGCAGGAACGAGGAGCAGCGCTCGTACTCCTCCTGCTCACCGATCGCCTGCGCGGCGCGCGCGAGGGCGTGCAGGGCTCGCAGAAAGCCGCGGTTCGGCTCGTGCTCGAACGGGACGGGGCCGTGGCCCTTCCAGCCCGCGCGGCGCAGGGCGTCGAGGCCGCGGTGGTAGCCGGTGCGCGCGTACGCGTACGACTCGACGACCCGGCCGCCCTCGTACGCCTCGTCGGCGAGCTGCGCCCAGGCCAGCGAGGAGGTGGGGTACTTCGCCGCGACATCGGCGGGCGCCGTGCCGCTCGCGAGCAGCTCGCGCGGCTCCGGGTCGTCGGGCAGGTGGGTCGGGGCAGGGCCCCCGAGAAGGTTCTCGTGGATGGACATGGTTCAAGTGTGCCTGGGCCGGGGTTCCGGCTCCAAGGGCGGGGCCGAGACCCCGCAGTGCGTCGAACACGCCGGCCGGGGCTCCGGCCGGGCCTCGGGAGCCTTCCGCACGGCCCACCAGGCGATCACCGAACCGGCCACCAGCAGACCGGCGCACATCGGCATGGCCCGCCGGAACGTCGAGGCGAACTCCCCCGCGTCGCGGTACGCCTCCGGGCCCATCCCGGCCAGCAGCGGGAGCGCGGCCACCGCGAGCAGCCCGGCCGCCCGCGCCGCCGCGTTGTTGACGCCGCTGGCGAGCCCGGCCCGGCCGGTTTCCACGGCGGCCAGGACGGTCGCGGTGAGGGGCGCCACCAGGGTGACCATGCCGAGGCCCAGCACCAGCACGGCGGGCAGGACGTCCAGCGGGTAGGAGGCGCCGGGGCCGACCCGCAGCATCAGGAGGATCCCGGCGGCCGCCACCAGCGGGCCGACGGTGAGCGGGATGCGGGGCCCGATACGCCGGCCGAGGTCGCCCGCCGACGCGGAGAAGAGCAGCATCAGCACCGTGGTGGGCAGGAGCGCGGTGCCCGCGCCGAGCGCCGAGTAGCCGGCGACCACCTGGAGCTGGATCGCGGAGAGGAAGAAGAACCCGCCCAGGGCCGCGTACACACAGAACGTGACGATGTTGACGGCCGTGAACTGCCGTGACGCGAAGATCGACGGCGGCACCATGGGGTCGGCCCGGCGCCGCTCCAGCCGTACGAAGGCCGCGCCGAGAACCACACCCCCGAGCGCCGCGCCGATCACGGTGACGGACGCGCCCTGCTCGGGCACCTCGATCAGCGCGTAGGTGACCAGGGCGAGGGACAGCGCGGCGAGGGCGGCACCGAGCACGTCGAACCGGCCGTGGGCGTCCGGGTCCCGGGACTCCGGTACGTGGCGCAGGGCCACGGGCACACAGACGGCGGCGAGCGGCAGGTTGAGCAGGAACACCCACCGCCACCCCGGCCCGTCCACCAGCCATCCCCCGAGGAACGGCCCGACCGCCGCACCGACCCCGCCGAGCCCGGACCAGAGCCCCACGGCACGGGCCCGGTCGTCGGGGTGGAAGCTCGCCTGGATGATGGCCAGGGAACCGGGGGTGAGGAGCGCGCCCCCGACCCCCTGCAACGCCCGCGAGGCGACCAGCACCTCCGCGTTCGGCGCGATCCCGCACAGCAGCGAGGCCACGGCGAACCAGACCGCCCCGAGGACGAACACCCGCCGCCGTCCGAACCGGTCCCCGAGCGCACCTCCGAGCAGGATCAGCCCCGCCAGGGTGAGCATGTAGGCGTTGACGGTCCACTGCAGGGCGGCCATGTCGGTGCCGAGGTCCTCGCCGATGCGGGGGAGGGCCACATTGATGACCGTGGAGTCGAGCAGAGCCATGCTGGACCCGAGCACCGTGGTCAGGACGACCCACCGGCCCACGGGCGAGGCGACCCGGATCCCGTCGCCGTCCGCGCCGTCCGTGTCAGTCATACGAGCAGCATCACCGCTACCCGACCCCCCGGCCACCCCTGCGCCCACGCCGACGCCCCCGTCCTTCCGAGCCCCACGCCCCATGCCGACGCCCCCGTCCTTCCGAGCCCCACGCCCCACGCTGAGCCCCCGCCTCCAGCCCGCCCGAGCCCTCACGCTCCAGCCCCTCCGGCGTTCGAGGAGCGGGGCCCGGGGCGGAGCCCCGGTTCGGGAAGGGGCGGGCAGGGGAAGCGCCCCGCGCAGCGGACACGCGACGGGCCCGGCTCCCCCGAAGGGAAACCGGGCCCGCCCGTACGAACCGTGCTACTTCAGCTTCGTGCCCGAGGACCGCAGGTTGGCGCAGGCCTCGGTGACGCGCACGGCCATGCCCGCCTCGGCGGCCTTGCCCCAGGTGCGCGGGTCGTAGGTCTTCTTGTTGCCGACCTCGCCGTCGACCTTGAGGACACCGTCGTAGTTGCGGAACATGTGGTCCGCGACCGGGCGGGTGAAGGCGTACTGGGTGTCGGTGTCGAGGTTCATCTTCACGACGCCGTTCTCCAGCGCGGTGGCGATCTCCTCGGCCGTCGAGCCCGAGCCGCCGTGGAAGACGAAGTCGAACGGCTGGCTGCCGGCCGGCTTGCCGTACTTCGCGGAGACACCCTGCTGGAGGTCCTTGAGGAGCTCCGGCCGCAGGACGACGTTGCCCGGCTTGTAGACGCCGTGGACGTTGCCGAAGGACGCTGCCAGCAGGTAGCGGCCCTTCTCGCCCAGGCCGAGCGCCTCGGCCGTACGCAGCGCGTCGTCGACGGTCGTGTACAGCTCGTCGTTGATCTCGTGCGTGACGCCGTCCTCCTCGCCGCCGGTCGGGGTGATCTCGACCTCAAGGATGATCTTGGCGGCGGCGGCCTTGGCCAGCAGCTCCTGGCCGATGGACAGGTTGTCGGCGAGGGTCTCGGCCGAGCCGTCCCACATGTGCGACTGGAACAGCGGGTTCAGACCCTTGGCGACGCGCTCCGCGGAGACGTCGAGCAGCGGACGGACGTAACCGTCCAGCTTGTCCTTGGGGCAGTGGTCGGTGTGCAGCGCGACCGTGATGTCGTACTTGGCGGCGACGATGTGCGCGAACTCGGCCAGGGCTACGGCGCCCGTCACCATGTCCTTGTTGTACTGGCCGCCCAGGAATTCGGCACCACCGGTGGAGATCTGGACGATGCCGTCGCTCTCCGCCTCCGCGAAGCCGCGCAGTGCAGCGTGCAAGGTCTGGGTCGACGTCACATTGATGGCCGGGTAGGCGAACTTGCCTGCCTTCGCCCGGTCGAGCATCTCGGCGTAGACCTCGGGGGTTGCGATGGGCATCTGTCCGCTCCTTGGGATGTGCGGGTGTGCAGTGCTGGGTCCCTGACCTGGGGGCGACGTCATCGTCGCCCACATCTTCCCAGACTCTCGCCTCGGCTCCACGCTGCCCGTCGAACAGCCGCTCCCCGTTTCACGTGAAACGGGGAGCGCCCCAAGAAAGCCCCAGGTCAGCCCAGGTCGAGGTCAGCCACCGAGTAGACATGTACGTACGGCAGACCCGCCTCGGCGATCGCCGGAGCGGCCCCGCGCTCGACGATCACGGCGACGGCCACGACCTCGCCGCCGGCCTCACGCACGGCTTCGACGGCGGTCAGCGGCGAACCGCCGGTCGTCGAGGTGTCCTCGACGACCAGGCAGCGACGGCCCTTGACGTCCGTGCCCTCGATGCGGCGCTGCATCCCGTGGGCCTTCTGCGCCTTGCGGACGACGAACGCGTCCAGGCTCTTCCCGCGCGCCGCCGAGGCGTGCAGCATCGAGGTGGCCACCGGGTCGGCGCCCAGCGTCAGACCGCCGACGCAGTCGTAGTCCAGCTCGGCGGTGGCATCGAGCATCACCTGCCCGACGAGCGGCGCGGCCTTGCCGTCCAGCGTGATCCGGCGCAGGTCGATGTACCAGTCGGCTTCCAGACCCGAGGAGAGGGTCACTTTGCCGTGCACCACGGCCTTGTCCTTGATCTGCTGGAGCAGCTCAGCGCGTACGTCAGTCATGTCAACGAGGGTAAGGGCTGCCGCGGAGGGTCAGAGCCGCGCCCAGCTCCAGGTCGTCGTGATCTCCAGGGGCTCGATCGGGGTGACCAGCCGGGGGGCCGTGTTGAGCCCGTTCGGCGGCCCGGACTGCGGCTCCACGCAGACCGCCTCCGCCTGCTCGTCGTAGATCACCACCCACTCGTCCCGGCTCTTGACGGTCAGCTCCAGCTGCCCCGGCCAGGTGAGCTTCACGTCGACGCCCGCGGGCATCCCGAAGCAGTCGTCCCACGGCCCGGGCCGGGGGTCGATCCGGCGGCCGGTCGGCAGGTGGTTCTCGCCGCGCTCCTCCTGCCAGGCCGCGTCGAAGTCGATCCGCACGTCCTGGCCGCCGAGGTTCCGGAGGAACCAGGGGTGCCACCCGGCCTGCGCCGGGAAGGAGTCCCCGTACGTCTCGATGCCGAGGCTCAGCGTCAGCGATTCCTCGGTCAGCTCGAAGGACTGCGTCACCCGGCCCTCGTACGGCCATGGGTCGGCCAGGTCGTAGAAGAAGGCGGCTTCCGTGTCGCCCTCCCGGGCCGGCCGCCAGGAGGTGTCGCGGCCGGTTCCGTGGATGGCGTGCGGTGGCGAGTTGAGCGGCAGCTGGTGCGGCTCACCACCGTTGCGGAACAGGCCGTTCTCGGTGCGGCCGCACCACGGCACCATGGGGAAGCAGCCGTACCGCTCGCCCTGGCGCAGCAGTTCGGTGTCCCCGATCCGCAGGCTGCTGATCCGGCAGCCGTTCACGGGGTCAACGGTCAATTCGACGTCGCCGGCGGTCAGCCGGGCGTTCTTCGCAACTCTGCTCACCCCCCGACACTACTGGCGCGGGGCGGCTCCTCACGGCCGCCTGCGCCGCAGTGCCCTGCCCACCACCACGGCCGAGGCGATCGCCAGGGCGGCTGCCGGGGCGGCCCAGCGGAGCGTGATGCCCGCGGCACCCGCCTCGGGCGCCGGGACGGGTGCGTACCGGCCACGCGGCGGGGCGTGGTCGACCTCCTCCGTGCTGCGGCCGATCATCGTGCGGCGGGCGTGCGCGGCCTCGGCGGGCGGCTCGTCCGGCACGGTGAACTCGATCTCCGCGGACGGGTCGAGCGACGGCGGCGGCACGGGCGCGTCGAAGACGGACCCCTGGTCGGCGGGCGTCGGCTCGGGAGACGGCTCAGAAGAAGCGGACGGCGACTCGGGGGCCTGCGATTCGGCGGACGACTCGGGAGCGTGCGATTCGGCGGACGGCTCGGGAGCAGCGGCCTCGGGTGACGCCCCCTCGGCAGACGCCGCTCCGGGCTCCCCGGACGACTCGCCGGACTCACCCGCCCCGCCCCGCGTCGCCAGGGTCTCCGTCACCAGCTGCTGCGTGAAGCGGTCCAGCAGCCGCTGCGCGGCAGCGAGCGCCGCGGCCGTGTCCAGGTCAACGATGCGGCCGTCACCGCTCACCGTGCCGGTGAATCCGATCGTCGTGCCGCCGTCCGTCGCCTTGAGGCCGACGGTCAGGGCGAGCTTCGCCGAACCCGTGCCCCGGGCCTCCACGCCCTCCCCGGTCACGGAGAAGGAGTCACCCCCGCCCGAAGGCAGCAGCGTCAGCGCCCCGCGGTACGTGATCGTGTGGCCGTCGGCCCGGAATTTCAGCCGGCCCGCCAGCGGCCCCGCCGACGCGTCGGCATCCTGCTGGAGTCCTGGCACGCAGCGCGCGACGCGGGCGGGATCACCCAGCGTCCGCCGCAGGGCCGGAACCGGAACCGGAACGAACACCTCATGCTCCATACCGACCGAGCCTACTCAGCCCCGGCCGTCCCGTCAGCGCTTCCACCCCGGACACCGCGCGGACCGCGCCGCACCACCGTGCTCACGGTTCCTCCCAGTACCGCGGGTGGACCAGCGTCGACGGCAGCACCCCGTACTGCCTCACCCGCTCCGCCGAGCGCCGGCCGGCCAGCAGCTCCCGCTCCCCCAGCGTCCGCAGGGCGGGCGCCCCCGGGTCCAGCCCGAGCGGGCCCGCCTCCTGCCGGGCGGCCAGCACGAACCCCCAGTCCCGCGGTGCCTCCGCCCCGCTCGCCGCGGCCCGGTCCGGCCCCGCCGCGAACCCGATGAGACGCCCGTCGACGCGGTAGGGCCGGGTCGTGAGTCCGCCGGCCCGTACCGACGCCTCCACCGTCCAGAACGTCGTCGGTCTGCTGCCCGGCGGGCCCGCGTGCACCACCAGCCGGCCGCCGGGCTCCAGTGCCCCGACGACCAGCCCGTAGAACTCGGCCGCGTAGAGCTTCGTGCTCGCCGTGATCCCCGGGTCGGGGAGGTCCGAGATCACCACGTCGTAGCGCTCGCGTGCGGTGCGCAGCCACGTGAAGGCGTCCCCGGCGACCGGCGTCAGCCGGGGATCGTCGTACGCGTGCCCGTTCAGCCGGGAGAGCGCCGGGTCCGTACGGGCCAACCGGGTGACGGCCGGATCGAGCTCGACCACCACGACCGAGGCGACATCCGGGTAGCGCAGCACCTCGCGGGCCGCCAGCCCGTCGCCGCCGCCCAGGATCAGCACCCGCCGGTGGGCGCCCTTCATCGCGGGGTGCACCAGTGCCTCGTGATAGCGGCGCTCGTCCCGGGAGCTGACCCGGAGCCGGCCGTCCAGGTAGAGGTCGAGGGCGCCCCGCCCCGGCCCCGTGAGGACGATCTCCTGTACCTCGGTCTGCACGGCGACCCGCACCTCGTCCCCGTACACCGCGCGCCGTGCCGCGCGCTCGAAGTCGTCGACCAGGACGGAGGCCGTGGCCAGCAGGGCGATCACCGCGCAGTTGACCAGGATCAGCAGCCAGCGCGCCCTGGTCCCCAGGTCGCGCCGGAACACCCACAGCACCAGTGCTCCGCCCGCCGCCGCGTTGACCGCGCCGGTGAACAGCGCCCCGGTCAGCTGGCCCATCATCGGCAGCAGCAGGAACGGGAAGGCCAGCCCGCCGACCAGCGCGCCCACGTAGTCGGCGGCGAAGAGGTCCGCGACCGCCCCGCCCGCGTCCTGACGGTCGACCCGCTGGATCAGCGTCATCAGCAGCGGGATCTCCGCGCCGATCAGGATCCCGATCGCGAGCGAGAAACCGACCAGCGCGTAGCGCGACTCCCCGAGCCAGGCGAAGGAGGCGTACAGGATCAGCGCCGACGTGCCGCCGACGAGCGCCAGCGCGGCCTCGATCAGCCCGAACCCCACGGCGGCACGGCCGCGTAAACGTTTCGCGAGCAGCGAGCCGATGCCCATCGCGAACACCATCACGGAGAGCACGACCGACGCCTGAGTGACCGAGTCACCGATCAGGTACGAGGCCAGCGCGACCAGTTCCAGCTCGTACACCAGACCGCACGCGGCACAGATGAAGACCACGGCCAGCACCAGGAACCGGCCGGTCCTCGGCCGCACGGGGATTCCTGCCGCGCCCCCTCGCAGCGACATCTGCTGGTCGATCATGAAATGAACGCTACGTGACGGGGAGGTCGCCGCTTGTCACCCACACGGGTGCAAGTGTCGCGCTCCGGACGCGCCGCACACCACGCCGGCCGGACCCGCGCACTCCCGTCACGACACCCCTGCGGGCACCCGCGCCCCCACCCGCGACCGGGTGACCACCAACTGCCCCTCCTGCGGATACGCGTGCCAGGTCCGCCAGTGAACCTGACCCTCCGTCCGCTGCGCGAGCATCGCGGTGAAGGCGTACGGGCTGCCGGGAAACGTCCCCGCCAGTCCGTGCGGATGGTCGGCCACCAGCGCGAGCAGCTCCTGCGCACGCCCGGCGAACGACCCCTCCGAGAGCGTCTCGACGCGCGCCGCGAATTCGTAGTCCCAGTCACCCAGACTCTCGGCGACACCCAGCGGCAGCGGCGTGCTGCTGCCCGGCAGACAGGCCACGGTCTCGGAGCACGTACGGCGCTCCTCCTCCAGCAGCACCTGATGAGAGGCGCCGAGCAGCCTCAACTGCACCTTCGCGCCCGCTAGTTCGAGGTCGAGTACGGCGAGGGCGGGCAGCGGTTCCCGCCCGAGCGTCCATGCCAGATCGGCGGCTCGGGTATCGGAGTAGGCGGTCTGGAGGGTGGTGAGCATGGATCGGCTCCGCAAAACGCACAGGGATACACGGACAGGAGGCACCCCCGTGCCGGCGCACGCGGGGGAGGAGGAGCCCGATCCGGCCCAACTGGGGAACGCCCAACTGGGGCCCGGGGGCTGAATGTTCTCTACATCGATGCAATCACGAAGTACGTCGCACTCACAGCGTTTTTACCCAACTTGCCGTGGTTTCCATCCCTCAGGGGGCAGGACGGTTCACCTGTTCCCGCGTGCCCAACAAAAAGGTGTCCGGCGGGAGTTCGGTCCCACCGGACACCTCAGGCGCACCCGCCCCGCCCCCCGTACGGGGCGGGCGAACCCGTCTCAGTTGCCGCCGCCACCGCCGCAGCCCCCGCCACCACCGCCGCAGCTGCTGCCGCCGCCGCAGGAATGCCCGCCGGAGTCACCGCCGCCGCTGTCCCCGGCCCACCAGCTGCCCGAGCTCCCTCCGGAGCTGTCCCCCGAGCCGCTGTCCGGGCTACGGCGCCCACTGCGCCCGGCGCGCGACGACGGCGCTTTCCTGCGGCCCCCGGATCCCGAGGCGAGGGCGGCGATGCCCACCACCACGATCACCAGGAACACGATGAAGAAGAACGTCTCCACCGACCTCACATCCTTCTGTCCCCCGAAGCGAGGTCCCCGCTTCTCGACTGACCGTTGGATTCCCGCGCCCCGCCGCGGCCAAAGCAGACTTGAGCAACTCCAGAGCTTCGGCACAGGATGGCGCCCATGACACAGGGACGACCGCTGCTCAACCGCCGCCTCACCGAGTTCGGCACAACGATCTTCGCGGAGATGTCGGCGCTGGCCGTACGGACCGGGGCGATCAACCTCGGTCAGGGCTTTCCCGACACCGACGGCCCCGAGGAGATCCGCGAAGCCGCCGTCCGCGCCCTGCGCGCCGGCCACGGCAACCAGTACCCACCGGGCCCCGGCGTCCCCGAGCTGCGCTCCGCGGTCGCGGAGCACCAGCTGCGGCACTACGGACTGGAGTACGACCCCGATGCCGAGGTCCTGGTCACGACGGGCGCCACGGAGGCGGTGGCCGCCTCCCTGCTGGCCCTCCTGGAGCCCGGCGACGAGGTCGTCGCTCTGGAGCCGTACTACGACTCGTACGCCGCCTGCATCGCCATGGCGGGCGGTACCCGCGTCCCCGTCACGCTCAGGCCGCACGAGGGTGCCTACCGGCTCGACCTCGACGAGCTGCGCGCGGCCGTCACGCCCCGCACCCGGCTGATCCTGCTCAACACCCCGCACAACCCGACCGGCACCGTCCTGACCCGTGACGAGCTCGCGGCCGTCGCCGCACTCGCGTGCGAACGGGACCTCCTGGTCGTCACCGACGAGGTCTACGAGCACCTCGTCTTCGAGGGCGAGCACATCCCCCTCGCGTCCTTCCCCGGCATGCGGGAGCGCACGGTCAGCATCAGCAGCGCGGGCAAGACGTTCTCGCTGACGGGCTGGAAGATCGGCTGGATCACCGCGAGCCCGGAACTCGTCACCGCGGTCCGCTCCGCCAAGCAGTTCCTGACGTTCGTCTCCGGCGGTCCCTTCCAGTACGCCGTCGCCGAGGCCCTGCGGCTGCCCGACAGCTACTTCGACGGGCTCCGCACCGACCTGCGCGCCAAGCGCGACCTGCTCGCCGACGGCCTCGCCGAGGCCGGCTTCGAGGTCTACAGGCCCGCCGGAACGTACTTCGTCAGCGCCGACATCCGCCCACTCGGCGACGGGGGCGACGGCTTCGCCTTCTGCCGGGCGCTCCCCGGACGCTGCGGGGTCGTCGCCGTGCCGAACGCGGTCTTCTACGACCACCGCGAGCAGGGCGCCCCCTTCGTACGCTTCGCGTTCTGCAAGCGCACGGACGTGCTCACCGAGGCGGTCACCCGGCTGAAGAGCCTCCGGGTCTCCTGACCGCCCATGACAAAGGCCCGGTCCGGGCGCCGGCCGTGTGGGCCGCGCTCCGGACCGGGCCTCCGCGGTCGGGCCGGATCAGGCCTCCGTGGGCTCCTCGCCCGCGTCCTTCTTCTCGGCGGGCTCCAGGCCGAGACGCTCCACGAGCCACTTGTCGAACTCGATCGAGGCCCGCACCCAGCTGACCGTCGAGGAGACGAAGTGCTCCAGGCTGACACCGGTGCCGATGAGCATCTGCGCCTCACCGACCAGCCGCACGGAGGCTGCGGTGCCCTCCTCGCCCTCGTGGGCGTGCGTGTAGACCTTGGGCCACAGGGTGCGGCGGTTCCAGTCGTCGATCGCGTCGAGGAGAACGGGCCGCTGGTCCAGGGCGTGGGGGCGGTCGTAGAAGGTCCGGACGGAGAAGACCTGCTGCTCCTCCTCGCCGCGGAACATGAAGTACGTCCGGAAGTCTTCCCACGGCGCGGCGAGGTCGCCCTCGTCGTCGACGACGAACTTCAGCTCCATCTGCTCGAGGAGCTGCTTGACGAGGTCCTGGTCGGGGACCACGGGGCCCTCGGGGCCTGACGTCTGCGGTTCGGGCTGGCCCCCGAAGTTAGGGATCGAGGACGGGTCGATAGACATCGCTGGGTACTCCTGTGGATCGCACGTGGTTTCCTGGCTTCGACCCTAGCCGCCATCGCGGCCGGTGGTCCTACGCGCTCAGGGGAATCGTCCCCGCGCTCGTTCCCCTGGCACGCGACCAGGAAACCGCGACCAGGACCGCGCAGAGCGTGCCGACGAGGCCCGCCCCTCCGATCGTCTGCGCCGAGGACCCCGACAGCTCCGCGGCCAGGCCGCCCGCCGCGACGCCGATCCCCTGCATGGCGGTCAGCCCCGACCTGGCCAGGCCCAGTGCCTGACCGCGCTGATCGGCCGGGGTGAGCAGCACGAAGGTCGCACCCGCGGTGATCTGGTAGGCGGAACAGAGGCCCGACACCAGCAGGACCAGCAGGGCCACGCCCACACCGGGCCCCGCCCAGTAGACGACCAGCGGAAGGTTCGCGCCCACCGCCAGCGGCCCGAGCAGCCGACGGCGCCGCTCCACGTCGAAGCCCGCGCGCCCCAGGAACGCCGCGCCCAGGACCATGCCGGTGGGATGCGCGGCGAGCAGGAGCCCCACCGACGCGGCGCCGGCGCCGGCCTCCTCGGCGAAGGGGGCGGCCAGGCCCTCCGGCAGCACGATGAACCCGGCCAGCCAGCCGAGCGCGACCAGCGACCGCAGCCGGGGGTCCGACCAGATCAGTGCGGCGGCCTTCCCCACCTGGGTGTGCATCCGCTTCGGCGGGGCGTCGGCCTCCTTGTCCACCGGCCTGGCCTTCACACCCAGCCTGATCAGGGCCGCGGAGATCAGGAACGTCACCGCGTTCAGCCCGAGGGAGACATGGCTGCCCAGCCAGACGACGAGCACCCCGCCGACGGCGAAGCCGACCAGCTGTCCGGCCTGATGGGTGATCAGCATCACCCGCTGCCCCCGCTCGTACAGGCGCTCGCCCAGGACGGCCGGCAGGAGGGCGCCCTGCGACGCCCCGAAAGGTGCCTCGGCGAGCTGGGCCAGCACCAGGAGCCCTGCGAGCAGCGGCAAGGGGGTACCGGGCAGGGCCATGAGGCCCATGAGGACGGCGCGCACCAGATCGCAGCTGATCATGACCGTGCGCCGGGGGAAACGGTCGGCGAGACCGGTGAGGAGGACCCCGGACAGCAGCGCGGGCAGACTCGTCAGGGCGTAGGTCGCCGCGGTCCAGCCGGCCGACTCGGTGCGTTCGAACACCAGCAGCGAGAGCGCCACCCGCGCCAGCTGGTCACCCAGCACCGACTGAGCAAAAGCCGCCCACAGCGTACGAAATTCGCTCAGCCGAATGAGGCTGTCACTCGTGCAATCCTTCGGCTCCGCACTCTGCTCACCGGGTATCCGCTCCGTCATGCGCGTACCTTACCGGCTTCGGAATTCGGACCGGCCACCCCCGTCGCAAAGTAAATGGGCCCGGAGTGTCCTGATATTGCGCGGAACACGATCGTCCGCACGGCCGGCCCGCCGGTTCCGCCCGAGCGCACAGATATGTATCGCCGCGGTACAAAAAGCGAGGTCCGGACCCTATCGCGTCCCCCATTCAGCCACGGAATGGAAATTTTCGGCTCAATTTGGCGGGCGGTTCCACCGATGATGCGTGCCGGATGCACACATCAATGCGGACAGGGCCGTACACACGTGTGTCCCCGGCCGGGGACACGAGGTCCTCCGGCCGGGGACACAGGTCGCCGGCTACCGCCTACAGCGTCTTCGCCGCGGTCGTGGTGCCCACGGTCAGTCCGTCGCCGGCCCGGTCCACCCGGACCGTGTCGCCGTCCTTGACCTCGCCCGCCAGGATCTCCTTCGCGAGCCGGTCGCCGATCGCGGTCTGGATGAGCCGGCGCAGCGGCCGGGCGCCGTACGCCGGGTCGTTGCCCTCCTGGGCCAGCCAGGCCAGGGCGTCCGGGGTGACGTCGAGCTGGATCCGCCGGTCGGCCAGCCGGCCGGCGAGACGGGCCACCTGGAGCCCCGCGATGTGGGCCAGCTCGTCTCCGGACAGGGCGGAGAAGACCACCAGGTCGTCGAGCCGGTTGAGGAACTCCGGCTTGAACGAGGCCCGCACGACGCCCAGGACCCGCTCCTTCTTCACCTCGGGCTCGATCAGGGGATCGACCAGGAACTGGCTGCCGAGGTTCGACGTGAGGATCAGGATGGTGTTGCGGAAGTCCACCGTCCGGCCCTGGCCGTCGGTGAGCCGGCCGTCGTCGAGCACCTGGAGCAGGATGTCGAAGACCTCGGGGTGGGCCTTCTCGACCTCGTCCAGCAGCACGACGCTGTACGGACGGCGGCGGACCGCCTCGGTGAGCTGGCCGCCCTCCTCGTAGCCGACGTAGCCGGGCGGGGCCCCGACGAGCCGGGCGACGCTGTGCTTCTCGCCGTACTCGCTCATGTCGATGCGGATCATGGCCCGCTCGTCGTCGAACAGGAAGTCCGCGAGCGCCTTGGCCAGCTCCGTCTTGCCGACCCCGGTCGGGCCGAGGAAGAGGAACGAGCCGGTCGGGCGGTCGGGGTCGGCGATCCCCGCGCGCGTGCGGCGTACGGCGTCCGACACGGAGCGCACGGCCTCGGTCTGGCCGATCAGCCGCCTGCCCAGCTCCGACTCCATCCGCAGCAGCTTCTGGGTCTCGCCCTCCAGGAGGCGTCCGGCCGGGATCCCGGTCCAGGCTCCGACTACGTCGGCGATGTCGTCCGGGCCGACCTCCTCCTTGACCATGGTGTCCTTGTCCTGGGCGGCCTCCTGCTCGGCCTCGTCGGCCTCGGCCAGCTCCCGCTCCAGGCCGGGGATCTCCCCGTACAGCAGCTTGGAGGCGGTGTCGAAGTCGCCGTCGCGCTGGGCGCGTTCGGCCTGGCCGCGCAGCTCGTCGAGGCGCTCCTTGAGCTCACCGACGCGGTTCAGGCCCTGCTTCTCCTTCTCCCAGCGGGCGGTGAGGCCGCGGAGCTCCTCCTCCTTGTCGGCGAGGTCGCGGCGGATCTTCTCCAGGCGCTGCTTGGAGCCCTCGTCGCTCTCGTTCTTGAGCGCCAGCTCCTCCATGTGCAGACGGTCGACGGACCGCTGGAGCTCGTCGATCTCCAGGGGGGAGGAGTCGATCTCCATGCGGAGCCGGGAGGCCGCCTCGTCGACGAGGTCGATGGCCTTGTCGGGGAGGAAGCGGGAGGTGATGTAGCGGTCCGAGAGCGTCGCGGCGGCCACCAGCGAGGAGTCGGCGATCTGGACCTTGTGGTGCGCCTCGTAGCGGCCCTTGAGGCCACGCAGGATGGCGATGGTGTCCTCGACGGACGGCTCGGCGACCATGACCTGCTGGAAGCGGCGCTCCAGAGCGGGGTCCTTCTCGATGCGCTCGCGGTATTCGTCCAGCGTGGTGGCGCCGACCATGCGGAGCTCGCCCCGGGCGAGCATCGGCTTGAGCATGTTGCCCGCGTCCATCGCGGAGTCGCCGCCGGCGCCCGCGCCGACGACGGTGTGCAGCTCGTCGATGAAGGTGATGACCTGCCCGTCGCTCTCCTTGATCTCGGAGAGGACGGTCTTGAGGCGTTCCTCGAACTCGCCGCGGTACTTGGCGCCCGCGACCATCGCGCCGAGGTCCAGGGAGACGAGCCGCTTGTTCCGCAGGGACTCCGGGACGTCGCCCTTGACGATGCGCTGGGCGAGGCCCTCGACGACGGCCGTCTTGCCGACGCCGGGCTCGCCGATGAGCACCGGGTTGTTCTTCGTACGGCGCGACAGCACCTGCACGACACGGCGGATCTCCTGGTCACGGCCGATGACCGGGTCGAGCTTGCCCTCGCGGGCGGCGGCCGTGAAGTCCGTACCGAACTTCTCCAGCGCCTTGTACTGGCCCTCGGGGTCGGGAGTGGTCACCCGGCGCCCTCCCCTGCTCTTCTCGAATGCGTCCAGCAGCCTCTTCGCACTGGCTCCCTGCCCGTCGAGGATCTCACCGGCGCGGCCGCCCTTCGCCGCGAGGGCGATCAGCAGGTGCTCCGTGGAGAGATAGTCGTCGCCGAGCTCCTTGGCGCGCTGGTCGGCGTCGGCGATGACGGCGAGCATGTCGCGGCTCGGCTGCGGCGGTGCGACGGTCGAGCCGGTCACGCTGGGCAGCGAGCCCAGGAGCCGCTCGGCCTCCTCGCGTACGGCCACCTGGTCGGCGTCGACGGCGGCCAGCAGGTCGGTGATGTTCGCGTTGTCCTCGCCCGCGAGCAGCGCAAGCAGCAGGTGCCCGGGGGTCAGATCGGGATGACCGTCCTTGACGGCCCTGCTGGTGGCCGCGTTCAGGGCGTCCCGGCTCTTGTTGGTCAGCTCGGCGTCCACGGGCGCTGTCTCCTCCTCGTGCTGGTGCTTACGGAACTATGACTCGAACAACGGGTACAAAGTTGAGTCTATTCCACTCAAGGCCGAAACGCGCCTTCCCTCCCCCTCCGCATACCCCCTCTCTAGGCTGACCGCATGCCTGACGTACGCAACCCCGGTCCCGGATACCTCGCCTTCTGGCGGGAACGCCATGTGTGCACCCTGACCACGCTCCGCCCGGACGGCACACCACATGTGGTGCCCGTGGGCGTGACCTACGACCCTCGGACGCGGCTCGCCCGCGTCATCACCGGCGGGAACACCAGAAAGGCCGCCCACGTCCGGGCGGCGGGCCCCGAGGGCGCGCGGGTCGCGGTCTGCCAGATGGAGGGCCGCCGCTGGGCGACCCTGGAGGGCCGGGCGGTGCTCCGGACGGAGCCCGAGGAGGTCCAGGACGCGGTACGCCGCTACGCGGAGCGCTACGAGCGCACCCCGCGGCACAACCCGGAGCGGGTCGTCATCGAGATCGCCGTCGACAGGGCGCTCGGAAACGCCTAGGAATGCCGAAATGATTCCGGGCAGCACAACGGCGCCATCGTGTTCAGGTCACGATGGCGCCGCTGTGTGGGGGAAGTGCCGGAACGATATGGAACGACGGGGGAATCGTTCAGGCACTGCGGGGGGTGGCGGAAATGGCTTCTTGCTCGAACAGTTCATGGTCACGCTGATCGAGATTTACGAAAATCATGCCGTACCTCACGGCACAGCGAACCGGTTGCGGCGCTCCGCGTGGCCGGCGAAGACAGCGATAGGCGCGGATATCGTCATCCGTTTCCATCACGACGACAATCGGCTCTCCGAACAGGGTGACCATCAACGAATCGCCCTGGCGGGTAAGTGCCGTGAGCAGATCGATGAAATGCCACCCTGAGCGATATGCCGTGGCCATCTCCCGCCGGAAGGTGCGGTCGTCCGGTGGAGTGGTCATGCCGCGGTGCCGGTCGGAGCGGACCAGCCGATGTCGGCCGGGGCGGACCAGCCGATGTCTCCCTGCCCGCTCGCGGGTGCGACCCAGCCGATGTCTCCCTGACCACTCGCGGGTGCGACCCAGCCGATGTCCCCCTGGCCGCTCGCGGGAGCAACCCACCCGATGTCCTCCGGCGCGGCTGCCTGCACGTTCCAGCCGATGTCGCTGGGCGCAGCAGTCGCCTCGCTGCTCCAGCCGATGTCGCCTGCGCTCGACAGCCCCAAACCCATGGCCGCGACGAACGAGGCGGCAAGCGCCGAGCGAAGCATTCGCTTGTACATAGTCGGCTTCGTCCTCACTTGTGGATTCTTCTCCCCCGCACTGAAGACGATGTCTCACCTGGGCACTCGAACACCACTGCGTCGATGCATCATGTTCCTGCAAGTTCAGGAACCTGGGGGGTGGAGATATGGCCGCAAGTACCACAAAACCGACACATCCTCACGGGATTGCCGAACTATGTGATGACGGAGCACGCCTTTACGCCATAGCGCTGCGCACCGGACGCATCGCCCGCGCCGAAGTGGAGCCGGCGCCCTGCCTGATCGAGTTCGCACTGCTGCACCCCGATCCCGACGCCGCCGACTGGCTCCGGCCCGTCGCACCGTCGGCGGCCCTGGCGCAGCACCTGCATCCCATAGAACGCGAAATCCAGGAACGCCGCAGGCATTCGCTGGCGCTGGCCGAGTGCTTCGAGCCCTTCATGGACATCAGCGCACAGGGCCCGTCCGCCAACCACGCCATCACCGTGCTGGAGGGCGTCAACCGGATCAACGCCTCCCTCGATCTCGCGACCGCCGAGTGCCGGTCCGAAGTCCTCACCGTCCAGCCGGGAGGCGGGAGGCCCGAGGACATCCTCAGCAGGTCACTGGAGCGCGGTCTGTCCGTCGTGGACCGCGGCATCAGGATCCGCACCCTGTACCAGCACACCGCGCGCCACAGCCAGAGCACGCTGGCCTACGCCGAACGCATGGCCGGCGACCACGTGGAGATCCGCACCCTCGAAGAGCTCATCGAACGCCTGATCGTCTTCGACCGCACCGTCGCCTTCATCCCCGCCCAGGACGACCGCATGGTCGCCCTGGAACTACGGCACCCCGGCCTGGTCGAGTACCTCGCCAAGGTCTTCGAACAGCTCTGGACCAGGGCCGCGCCGCTCCTGGAGGAGATCAAGTACGAGCCGACCCCCGAGGGGATCAGCGGGGTCCAGCGCTCCATCGCACAACTCCTCGTCGAAGGCCACGTGGACGACTCCATCGCCCGCCGTCTCGGCATGAACGTCCGCACCTGCCGTGCCCACGTCGCCAAGCTGTCGGCCACCCTCGGAAGCACGAGCCGCGCCCAACTCGGCTACCTGATCGCACGTTCGGGAATCCTGGACCAGGACTCCTGAGCGTGCGAGGTCCACGGCTCCCCGCCCCGGAACCCGGAGGACCTGTCCGCGCCCTGAGGGAGAGCGCGGCCACGCCGTCGTCGAGCCGGGCGAGTTCCCCCCTCGCCCGGCCTGTCCACACTCCCCCGCCGGCGCCGCTTCCGCCACCGTCATCTTTCTGCACTGCACAAAGTGAGGGGTCATCAAATGGAGTCTGCTGAGACAAACCCGGCGCATTCGCACGGCCCCCGAGAGCTGTGCGCCCCGGCGATCCAGCTGTACGAGGAGGCGCTCCGCGCGGGCGGCGTCTCCCGCGCGGCCCTGGCACCGGCGCCGTGCCTGATCGACATGGCCCTCGTCCACCCCGACACGGCCGACGACGCCTGGCTGCGCCCCGTCCCGCCGTCCGCCGCACTGGCCCACCTGCTCCAGCCCATCACCCGCGAGATCGACGAGCGGATACAGCTGAGCACCGCACTGAGCCAGGCGCTCACCCCGCTGGCGTCCGTCGCGGACGAGGACCCCAATCTGGCGATCACCGTGCTCGAAGGGCGACCGGTGATCGTGTCGGCACTCCAGGAAGCCTCCCTCCGCGCGCGGGAGGAGGTACTCACGGCGCAGCCCGGGGGCAACCGGCTGGAGCACAACATGCGGCAGGGCCTGGACAACGCCCGTGCGGCCATCGCGGGAGGAGCCCGCCTGCGGCACATCTACCAGCATCCGGCGCGCTACAACGCACGGGTCAAGGAGTACGTGGCACAGGTGCCGCCCGACTGCCTCCAGATCCGTACCGTGGAGGAGAGCGTCGAACGGCTCATCATCTTCGACCGCAGCATCGCCTACATACCGGCCGGCCCCGAGCACGACGTGGCGCTGGAGATCCGGCACCCCGCCCTCGTCCGCTACCTCGTCCAGGTCTACGAGGTCCTCTGGGCCCAGGCCGTCCCGCTCACCCGGCAGCTCCCCACGACCACCCCGGGGATCCAGGTCACGGCCGTCCAGCAGAGCATCGCCCGGCTCCTCAGCGAGGGCCACGTCGACGACGCGGTGGCCCGCAAGCTGGGCATCAGCGTCCGCACCTGCCGCTCGCACATCGCCAGGCTGATGCAGGCCCTGGGCGCCACCAGCCGGACCCATCTCGGGGTCCTGATCGTGCGGTCCGGCATCGTGCGGTCCGGTGCCGTGGACGACGCCACGGGCACGCGGGAAGGGCCCGCCTCCGAGTCGTGAGACTCAGGGGCGGACCCTTCCCGGCCGGCTCAGTCCTTCGGCCTCTTCGGCCGCCAGACCACCAGTGCGCTCGTCTGCTGCACATCCTGGTACGGCACCAGATCACGCCGGTAGGAGGCGTGCACCTGGGCTTCGCGCTGCTGCATGGCCACGGCCGCGCCGTCCACCGCCGCCGAGAGCTCGGCGACGCGCTGCTGGAGCGCGGCGACCTGGTTCTCCAGCTCGATGATGCGCTTGATGCCCGCGAGATTGATGCCCTCGTCCTGCGACAACTGCTGCACGGTGCGCAGCAGTTCGATGTCACGGGCCGAGTAGCGCCGGCCGCGCCCGGCCGTGCGGTCGGGCGAGACCAGGCCGAGGCGGTCGTACTGGCGCAGTGTCTGCGGGTGCAGGCCCGAGAGCTGGGCCGCGATCGAGATCACGTAGACCGGCGATTCGTCGGTCAGCTGGTACGGATTGCGTCGACGGCCGTCCATCTCAAGCTCCCTTCGCAGCCTGGAACAGCTCCGCCCGCGGGTCCTCCCCCGCGGTCGACTTCCGGTAGGCCTCCAGCGCGTCCTGGGCGTCCGCGCCGAGGTCCGTGGGCACGGCCACCTCGACGGTGACCAGGAGGTCGCCGCGGGTGCCGTCCTTGCGTACGGCGCCCTTGCCCCGGGCCCGCATCGTACGTCCGTTGGGCGTGCCGGCCGGGAGTTTCAGGGTGACCGGAGGCCCGCCGAGGGTGGGGACCTTCACCTCGCCGCCGAGCGCCGCCTCCGGGAAGGTGACGGGCACGGTGACGGTGAGGTTGTCGCCCTTGCGGCCGAATACCGGGTGGGCGTCGACGTGGACGACGACGTAGAGGTCGCCGGCCGGACCGCCGCGCTCGCCCGGGCTGCCCTTGCCGCGCAGCCGGATCCGCTGGCCGTTCGAGACCCCCGCGGGGATCCTGACCTGCATCGTGCGGGCCGACTTCGCCCGGCCGCTGCCCTTGCAGACGTCGCAGGGGTCCTGGGCGATGAGGCCCCGGCCCTTGCAGTCCACGCAGGGATCGGTCAGGGAGAATCCGCCGCCGGTGCCGCGCGACACCTGACCGGTGCCGACGCAGGTCGGGCAGACCCTCGGGGTGCCGTTCTTGTCGCCGGTGCCCGAGCACGCCTTGCAGGGTGCCTGGCTGGACATCCGCAGCGGGACCGTGGCCCCGTCGACCGCCTCGGTGAAGCTGAGCGTCACCTCGGACTCGATGTCCTGGCCACGGCGCGGCTGGACGCGGGTGCCCGCGCCACCGCGGTTGAACAGGCCGCCGAAGACATCGCCCAGGCCGCCACCGCCGCCTCCGCCGAAGCCGCCGGCGCCGGCACCCTGGCCACCGCCGGGGGCGCCCCCGAAGAGGTCGCCCAGGTCGAAGTTGAAGTTGCCGCCCGCACCGCCGGGACCCGCCCGGAAGCCTCCGTTGCCGAAGAGGGCGCGCGCCTCGTCGTACTCCTTGCGCTTCTTGGGGTCGCCGAGGACGTCGTTCGCCTCGGAGATCTCCTTGAAGCGCTCCTCGGCCTTGGCGTCACCCTTGTTGGCGTCCGGGTGGTACTCGCGGGCGAGCTTCCGGTACGCCTTCTTGACCTCGGCGTCGGTGGCGTCCTTGGGGACGCCGAGAACCTTGTAGTAGTCCTTCTCGACGAAGTCCTTCGTGCTCATCGACGTCCCTCCTTCCGGACGATCGGCCGTGGGGGCGGGCCGGGGGGCCGCCCCCACGCCCCGTCGGTGTTCACCGCTGTGGTCGGACGGAATGTCAGACCTCTTCGGTGCCACCGCTCTCCTCGTCGTCTGCCTTCTCTTCCTTCGCCGCCGCGGGCGTGGCGCCCGGCTGCGGTTCGGCCACGGCCACCCGCGCGGGGCGGATGGTGCGCTCCCCGATGCGATACCCGGGCTGCAGGATCGCCACGCAGGTCGTCTCGGTGACGTCCGGCGCGTACGAGTGCATCAGGGCCTCGTGGATCGTCGGGTCGAAGGGCTCGCCCTCCTTGCCGAACTGCTGGAGGCCGATCTTCGCGACGACCGTCTCCACCGACTCGGCCACGGCCTTGAAGCCGCCGACGAGCTCGCCGTGCTCCCGCGCCCGGCCGATGTCGTCGAGCACGGGCAGGAGGTCGGTCAGGAGACCCGCCGCGGCGACCTCCTTGACCGTGACCCGGTCACGCTCGACCCGACGGCGGTAGTTC
Organism: Streptomyces sp. NPDC088746; assembly: GCF_044751065.1. Taxonomy (NCBI): domain Bacteria; kingdom Bacillati; phylum Actinomycetota; class Actinomycetes; order Kitasatosporales; family Streptomycetaceae; genus Streptomyces; species Streptomyces sp. NPDC088746. The sequence goes on along the minus strand of NZ_JBIVLA010000007.1, from coordinate 290,643 downwards.
TGGTACTCGGCCTGGAGCCGCTGGAGGTCGCCCGTGCGCTCGTTGAGCGCCGTACGGACCTGGTCCAGCTGGGCCGTCAGGGCCGCTGTCTGCTGTACGTCCCCGGCCGGGGCCGCCGCCTCCTCCTCGGAGGGGGTGGCGGCCTTCGGCTCGGCGTCGTCGGCATCGGCGCCGGAGGGGACGTCAGGCTTCTCGTCGAAGCCCGGAGTCTCCTCGGTCACGCCGCACCGCCCTTCGTGTCCTTCTCGTCGTCCACGATCTCGGCGTCGACGACGTCGTCGTCGGCCTTGGCCTGGTCGTCGCCCGGCGCCTCGGCGCCCGGCGTCGCACCCTCGGAGGCGTTGGCGTACATCGCCTGGCCCAGCTTCTGGGAGACGGCCGCGACCTTCTCGGTGGCGGTGCGGATCTCGGCGGTGTCCTCGCCCTTGAGCTTCTCCTTCAGCTCGGTGAGCGCGGTCTCCACCTCCGTCTTCACGTCGCCGGGGACCTTGTCCTCGTTGTCCTTGAGGAACTTCTCCGTCTGGTAGACGAGCTGCTCGCCCTGGTTGCGCGACTCGGCGGCCTCGCGACGGCGGTGGTCCTCGTCGGCGTACTGCTCGGCCTCTTCGCGCATCCGGTTGACCTCGTCCTTCGGCAGCGAGGAGCCACCGGTGACGGTCATCTTCTGCTCCTTGCCGGTGCCGAGGTCCTTGGCGGCGACGTGCATGATGCCGTTGGCGTCGATGTCGAAGGCGACCTCGATCTGCGGCACACCACGCGGGGCCGGCGGCAGACCGGTGAGCTCGAACATCCCGAGCTTCTTGTTGTACGCCGCGATCTCGCGCTCGCCCTGGTAGACCTGGATCTGCACGGACGGCTGGTTGTCCTCGGCCGTCGTGAAGATCTCGGAACGCTTGGTCGGGATCGTGGTGTTGCGCTCGATGAGCTTCGTCATGATCCCTCCCTTGGTCTCGATGCCGAGGGACAGCGGGGTCACGTCGAGGAGCAGGACGTCCTTGACCTCGCCCTTGAGGACACCGGCCTGGAGCGAGGCGCCGATGGCGACGACCTCGTCCGGGTTCACACCCTTGTTGGCGTCCTGGCCGCCCGTGAGCTCCTTGACGAGCTCGGCGACGGCCGGCATACGGGTCGAGCCACCGACGAGAACGACGTGGTCGATCTCGGAGAGCTGGATGCCCGCGTCCTTGATGACGTTGTGGAACGGGTTCTTGCAACGGTCCAGGAGGTCCGCGGTCAGCTGCTGGAACTGCGAGCGCGTGAGCTTCTCGTCCAGGTGCAGCGGGCCCTCGGCGGACGCCGTGATGTAGGGCAGGTTGATCGTGGTCTCGGTCGAGGACGAGAGCTCGATCTTCGCCTTCTCCGCGGCCTCGCGGAGACGCTGGAGAGCCATCTTGTCCTTGGACAGGTCCACGCCGTGCCCGTTGGCGAACTGCTTCACCAGGTAGTCGACGACCCGCTGGTCCCAGTCGTCACCACCGAGGTGGTTGTCACCGTTGGTGGCCTTCACCTCGACGACGCCGTCGCCGATCTCCAGGAGGGACACGTCGAAGGTGCCGCCACCGAGGTCGAAGACGAGGATTGTCTGGTCGTCCTTGTCGAGCCCGTACGCCAGGGCGGCGGCGGTCGGCTCGTTGACGATGCGCAGGACGTTCAGGCCCGCGATCTCGCCGGCCTCCTTGGTCGCCTGGCGCTCCGAGTCGTTGAAGTACGCCGGGACGGTGATCACCGCGTCGGTGACCTTCTCGCCCAGGTACGACTCGGCGTCGCGCTTCAGCTTCTGCAGGATGAAGGCGCTCATCTGCTGCGGGTTGAAGTTCTTGCCGTCGAGCTCGATCTTCCAGTCAGTGCCCATGTGGCGCTTGACCGAACGGATCGTCCTGTCGACGTTGGTGACCGCCTGGCGCTTGGCCACCTCGCCGACCAGCACCTCGCCGTTCTTCGCGAAGGCGACGACGGACGGCGTGGTCCTGGCGCCTTCGGCGTTGGTGATGACGGTGGGCTCGCCGCCTTCGAGAACGCTGACGACGGAGTTAGTCGTGCCCAGGTCGATGCCGACCGCACGTGCCATTTCAATTCCTCCAACTGACTACTTGAGTGGATCTGACTCAAGCATGCATGACACGCACCCCGGAGTCAAAGGACCTGAGCCACTTACGCTCAACTTATGTGCTCGCGACCGCTCTGAGCAGGCATTTTCCGCGTTCGGGTGGTGAAAGAAGCTCGCCGCCGTCGCCTGGAACCGCGACACCGCAGTGCGCGGCACGTCACACACACCCCACCCACCATCGCACCGTGGGATCGTTCTGTCACAAAATGCATCGAGACGGTCATACCGTCCCGTCATCGACTCCGGGCAGGTGCCATGCGGAACGCGAAGCAGACTGCGGAACGAAGGAGACGTCACCCTGCCCCGTCGGCGGCCGGGGTGCCCAGGCCCGCCACCGGCCCCTTCCCCGGGATCGCCGTCGCAACCGTGACGGCCCGGCGCGCCGCCGGTGCCCTGACATCCATGGCCGCCGGGCGGATCATCGGGCCCCTGTCGGCCCTCACGGCCAAACGGTCCCTGGACCTGACACTCGGCTCGGTGCTGCTGCTCCTGACGGTTCCCGCACTCGCCCTCACCGCGCTGGCTCTGGCCGTCCGGCCGCCCCGCCAAGGGGGAGGCGTACTGAGGCGCGAGATCCGGGTGGGTCTGGACGGTCACCCGTTCGAGCTGCGCTCGCTGCGCACCCGGCGGCTCCGGCTCGACCTGCTGTCCCGGCTGCCCCACGTCGTACGGGGGGAGCTCTCCCTGGTCGGCCCGGCGCCCCTCACCCCCGGCGAGGCCGCCCTCCTGGGGCCCGCCGCAGGTCACTGGCGGCAGAGCGTCCGGCCCGGCCTGACCGGGCTGGCCCAGGTACGCGCCCGTTCAGGGATGCCCTGGGACGAACCCGCCCTCCTGGACGCGCACTACGCAGAGCATCATGGGACAGGGCTCGACCTGGCGATCCTGGCGCAGTCCGTACGCATCCCCCTGGGTGCGGCGCTCCGCGGACTGCGACGTCCCGGGAAGGCTCACCTGAGCGACACAGATCACCGCCTGTCCGGCTACAGCGTGGCGGAATAAGTGGATAGTGTCAGCACAGACTGATTAAGTTACTGCTTAGTAATCACTTGTACGCGCTGGATCCCACCCTCGCAGGCCCGAGGAGTCCCCAAATGCAACTCGCCGCGATCATCGTGTCGCTGGTGCTGACTGTCGTCGGCGTTGCGCTCATCGCCCGAGCCGTCGCGCAGATCTACCGGTTCGTCCGTCTCGGACAGCCGGTGCCGGCAGGCAGCCGCACCGACGACCCCAAGCAGCGCACGATCACCCTGGTCAAGGAATTCCTCGGCCACACCCGGATGAACCGGTGGGGGATCGTGGGCTTCGCCCACTGGTTCGTCGCGATCGGCTTCCTGACACTGCCGCCGACGCTGCTCCAGGCGTACGGACAGCTCTTCCAGGCCGACTGGGTGCTGCCGATCGTCGGCAGCTGGCTGCCGTTCGAGCTGTACATCGAGTTCATCGGCATCATGACGGTGCTCGGCATCGTGACGCTGATGGCCATCCGACTGCTGAACCTGCCCTCGCGGGCCGGCCGCAAGTCCCGCTTCGCCGGTTCCAAGGCCTGGCAGGCGTACTTCGTCGAGTACGTCATCCTCGTCATCGGCCTGGCGATCCTGACCCTGCGCGGTCTCGAAGGCGCGATCCACCACGTCGAGGGCTACGAGGCCGCGTACTTCGTCTCGTACCCGCTCGTGCTCGCCTTCAAGGGACTCGCGCTCGGCACCCTCCAGAACCTCATCTACTTCACCGCCATGGTGAAGATCGGCGTGTCGCTGATCTGGATGATCACGGTCTCGCTCAACACCAACATGGGTGTCGCCTGGCACCGCTTCCTCGGCTTCCCGAACATCTGGCTCAAGCGGAACGCCGACGGAGCGGTCGCGCTCGGCGCGCTGCAGCCGATGACCACGGGCGGCAAGGAGATCGACTGGGAGGACCCGGGCGAGGACGACACCTTCGGTGTCTCCCAGGTCGAGCAGTTCTCCTGGAAGGGCATCCTCGACTTCTCCACGTGCACCGAGTGCGGCCGCTGCCAGTCGCAGTGCCCCGCCTGGAACACCGGCAAGCCGCTCTCCCCGAAGCTCCTGATCATGTCCCTGCGCGACCACGCGCACGCCAAGGCCCCGTATCTGCTGGCCGGCGGCGGCAAGGACATGGAGGGCAACGAGAAGGCCACCGAGGAGCAGCTCAAGGACGTTCCCGCGGCCGCCCTCGCGGAGGCCGAGCGCCCGCTCGTCGGCACCGCCGAGGAGAACGGCGTCATCGACCCGGACGTGCTGTGGTCCTGCACCACCTGCGGTGCGTGCGTGGAGCAGTGCCCGGTCGACATCGAGCACATCGACCACATCGTCGACATGCGCCGCTACCAGGTGATGATCGAGTCCGCGTTCCCGTCCGAGGCGGGCACGATGCTCAAGAACCTGGAGAAGAAGGGCAACCCCTGGGGGCTCGCCAAGAAGCAGCGCGTCGAGTGGACCAAGGAGGTCGACTTCGAGGTCCCGATCGTCGGCAAGGACGTCGAGGACCTCAGCGAGATCGACTACCTGTACTGGGTCGGTTGCGCGGGCGCCCTGGAGGACCGGGCCAAGAAGACGACGAAGGCATTCGCGGAGCTCCTGCACATCGCGGGCGTCAAGTTCGCGATCATGGGCGGCGACGAGAAGTGCACCGGTGACTCCGCCCGCCGCCTCGGCAACGAGCCGCTGTTCCAACAGCTCGGCCAGGAGAACGTCGCGATGCTGAACATGGCGTTCGGCGAGGACGAGGACGAGCCGGAGACGAAGAAGCCGAAGTCGTCGAAGAAGATCGTCGCGACCTGCCCGCACTGCTTCAACACCATCGCCAACGAGTACCCGCAGCTCGGCGGCGAGTACGAGGTCATCCACCACACGCAGCTGCTCCAGCACCTGGTGGACGAGGGCAAGCTGATCCCGGTGACGCCTGTCGAGGGTCTGATCACGTACCACGACCCCTGCTACCTGGGCCGCCACAACAAGATCTACACGCCTCCGCGCGAGATCATCGCGAAGGTCCCGGGTCTGCGGAACGAGGAGATGCACCGCCACAAGGAGCGCGGCTTCTGCTGCGGCGCCGGCGGTGCCCGGATGTGGATGGAGGAGCGGATCGGCAAGCGCATCAACAACGAGCGCGTCGACGAAGCCCTCTCCCTCAACCCGGACATCGTCTCCACCGCCTGCCCGTTCTGCCTCGTCATGCTGACCGACTCGGTCAACGGCAAGAAGAACGACGGCAAGGCCAAGGAGTCGATCCAGGTCGTCGACGTCTCCCAGCTGCTCCTCGACTCGGTGAAGACACCCACCGACCCGGCGGGCGACGCGGAGACGGCCGACCAGCCGGAACCGGAACCCGTCCAGTAGCTGTCTCCCTCCACGGAAGCGGCCGGACCTGCCTCGGGGGCAGGACCGGCCGCTCCGGCGTTCCAGGGGTGCTGCCGGGCCCCTCACGGGTGGTGCGGGCCCCCCGGGGTCCCCCTAGGGGATGTCACAGCTAGGCCGCAATGGGCCCCATGTTCCCCCGGCCCTCACACCGCACCCACACGGACCAGGTACGTTCGAGGTGTGGCTGGATTCAGGATCGGACGCGGCCGGGACAACCGCACACCGCAACAACACCCGCAGCAGCAACCGCCGTACGGCGCGCAGGCATCACCGCCGCCGTACGGCGGGCAGTCGTGGCCCCCGGCAGGAGGCAACGGCGCACCGTACGGAGGCCCCCAGGGCGCCCCGTACGGCGGCGGGCACGGCGGCGACGGACACGGGGGTGGACGCGGGCACGCAGGCGGGCACGGCGAGCCGGAGTACTTCGGCGACCCGTACCAACAGCCCTCGCAGCAGGACCCGTATGCCAACGCCCCGGGGCACACCCAGGCGTTCAGCATCAACGAGGACCCGTACGGCGACGGCAACACCTACCAGGCCGGCCAGGCCGCCGCGCATCCCTCGGGGCCCAGGCTCCACTGGAAGCAGCTGCTGAGCGGCATCGTGATGCGGCCGGGGCCGACGTTCTGGCAGATGCGCGACTACCCCGTCTGGGGCACCGCGATCGTCGTCACGTTCGTCTACGGCCTGCTCGCGCTCTTCGGCTTCGACCAGGCCCGCGACGAGGCGATCCACGCGGAGGTCTCCACGGCCGCCCCGTACGTGATCTTCACGGGCGTCGGCTTCGTCATCGGCGGACTCGTCCTCGGCGCGGTCACGCACACCCTGGCCCGCCAGCTGGGCGGCACGGGCTCCTGGCAGCCGACCGTGGGCCTGTCGATGCTCATCATGTCGATCACGGACGCACCGCGCCTGATCTTCGCCCTGTTCCTCGGCGGCGAGAACTCCCTGGTCCAGATCCTCGGCTGGATCACCTGGCTGGCCGCCGGAGCGCTGTTCACCTCGATGGTGAGCAAGTCGCACGACCTGCCGTGGCCGAAGGCGCTGGGCGCCTCCGCGATCCAGCTGATCGCACTGCTCTCGATCATCAAGCTCGGAACGATCTGAGCCGACGCGCAGGAAGGGCCCCGGTGCGACGCACCGGGGCCCTTCCCACGTCTGTCTCCTGTGGCCGGGGTCCTAGGAGTCGAGGACCTGGCCCTCACGACGCACGACGGGCTTCTCGACGCTCCACGGGAAGTTGATCCACTGATCGGTCTTCTTCCACACGTACTCGCATTTCACGAGCGACTGCGGCTTCTCGTAGATGACGGCGCTGCGCACCTCGGCCACATGCTCGATGCAGAAGTCACGGACCAGCTTCAGCGTCTTTCCGGTGTCGGCGACATCGTCGGCGATGAGCACCTTCTTCCGCGTGAAGTCGATGGCATTCGGCACGGGCGCGAGCATCACCGGCATTTCCAGGGTGGTCCCGACCCCGGTGTAGAACTCGACGTTCACCAGGTGAATGTTCTTGCAGTCCAGGGCATACGCCAGACCACCCGCGACGAAGACCCCGCCCCGCGCGATGCTCAGCACGACATCGGGCTCGTAACCGTCGTCGGCCACCGCCTGGGCCAGCTCACGTACGGCGTGTCCGAAGACCTCGTACGTCAGATTCTCCCGCACTTCACCAGCCATGCCGTATCACACCTGTGTCCGATGGAAATTCATGAAAGAACGCGAGGCGGTCGGCCCTCGCTGGCCCTGATAACGCGATCCGTACCGCTCGGAACCGTACGGGAACTCGGAGGACGACGTCAGCCGGAACATACACAGCTGCCCGATCTTCATTCCCGGCCAGAGCTTTATCGGCAAAGTCGCCAGATTCGACAGCTCCAGGGTCACATGCCCCGAGAAACCGGGGTCGATGAAGCCGGCCGTGGAATGCGTCACCAGCCCGAGCCGGCCCAGCGAACTCTTCCCCTCCAGCCGCGACGCCAGGTCGTCGGGGAGCGAGATGACCTCGTATGTCGACGCCAGGACGAACTCCCCGGGGTGCAGGATGAACGCCTCGTCACCGTCCGGCTCGACCTGACGGGTCAGGTCCACCTGCTCGACGGCGGGATCGATATGCGGATAGCGGTGGTTCTCGAACACCCGGAAGTAGCGGTCCAGCCGCACATCGATGCTCGAGGGCTGCACCATCGAAGCGTCGAACGGGTCAATGCGAACCCGCCCGGCATCGATCTCGGCCCGGAGGTCCTTATCTGAGAGAAGCACGCACCGAGGATACGCAGAACGCGCGAGCCGACCCCAACCGGACCGCCCCGCGCGTGCCTGCCTCAGACCTCTTCCGCCCGCTAACGCTCCTCGAACACCACGGGAACCGCCTGCCGCAACCGCGCGCAGCGCGGGCAGCGGATGAGCCGCCCGGGCCCGATCCGCCCGGACCCGAGCTGCTGCATCGGGAACGACGAGGTAGCGAAAACGTGCCCTTCGGCACAGCGGACGACGGTGCGCTCCATCGACTCCATCAAGTCCCTTCCCCAACCAGCCTTGGACGAGACCGCCACATTAGGGGATGAACGGGACGCCACTCCAGGCGGCACTCCGCCCACCCACGCTACGCCCTCAACTCCCCTCGCCCGCACCCGCATCCACCCCCCGGAACGACACACGGACCCCGCGGCGAACACGCCGGGGGTCTGCGATGGGGTACAGTGTGGGACGATGCACAGCCGATCACCGGCGCGCTTCGCGGGTGTAGTTTAATGGTAGAACATGAGCTTCCCAAGCTCAGAGCGCGAGTTCGATTCTCGTCACCCGCTCTTCCACGAACCCCCAGGTCATCGACCTGGGGGTTCGTCGTTGTCTAGACCTCCCTAAGCGCCTTGCACAACCTCCGCACCACCTGACCCCTTTTCGCGCTCCTCGCGCGCCTTGTCACGGGCCGCTCGCACCATCCGGTCCAGCCCGCCCGCCACCTCCTTCTGACGCTCGTGGTCAGAGTGCTGATAGATCAGGGCCGCCTTCTCCGTCGACTGGCCGGCGCGCACCATCGTGTCCTTGAGCGTGGCTCCCGACCGGGTGGAGAGGGTGTGCCCGGTGTGCCGGAGATCGTAGAAGCGGAAGTTCTCGGGCAGCCCGACCGTGGTCCGAGCCTTGCGCCACTTCCGCCCGAAGGTGGAACGGCGGAACGGCCTGCCCTTCTCCCCCACGAACAGCAGTCCGTCCGGCCCCTTCTCCGCGTACCAGTCCATGTGCCGGTGAAGGTCCTTCCGCAGGAACTCCGGCAGGACTACAACGCGCTTCCCGGCCTCCGACTTCGTCGGTCCCTCGGCCCGCTTGCCCGTGGCCAGCTCCGGGGCGGCCTTGCGAACGACGACAGTGGCGTTGTCCACGTCCACGTCCTTCCGCCGAAGCTCCGCCTGCTCCTCCGGCCTCATGGGCCCGTAGGCCCCGAGGTAGACCATCAAGCGCCACCGGATGCCGATGGCGTCCGCGAGTGCGTCGACCTGGGCGACGGTCGCCACCTGACCCGACTGCGAGAGCTCCTTTCCGGCGCCCCGAATGCGGCACGGGTTCCGGCGGATCAGTTCGTCGTCGGTCGCGGTCTCCAGGATGGCTTTCAGCAGCCGGTAGGACTTCGCAACGGTCGTGGCACCCGTGACAGTCAGGCGCTCCGCCCGCCACTCCCGCACGCGCGGTGGGGTGATCTCGTCCAGGTCGAACGCACCGAACGCAGGGACGAGATGGAGCCTGAGCAGCCGGTTATACAGCTCCTCCGTGAGGGGCGCGACGCCCCTTTCCGCCACCCATTTCGTCGCGTACTCCTCGAAGTTCACCGCGCCGGCGTCCGGGTCCCGCCACGCGTCGCGGGTCATATCCGCTTCGACCTGCGAGAGCCAGATCTCGGCATCGGTCTGCGTCTCGAACGTCTCGGGCGCCCGCCGACGCTCCCCCGCCGGGTCCAGATAGGAGGCAGTCCAGCGCCCGGAACGGTATTGCCTGACTGCACCGAAACGACGCATCGTCATCTTCTTCGCGTTCTTCTTGCGCTTGGCCATCAAGCAGCCCTCCTCATGCGGCGACGCGCCCGGATCGGTTCAACGGTGTTGGTGGCAAGGAACTCTTCGACGGCACTCGCCGGGAAGCGCACATGAGTACCGACCTTCAGGTAGCGGATGCGCCGCTCAGCCACGAGACGGCGCGGAAATCGCTCGGTGGTCCCCAGCAGCTTGGCCAGGGCCTTGACGTCCATGTACGTTTCTTCCAGCGGCCCCGGTCTGGGCACGGGGGGAACGGCTGTGAGTCGCCGGGCAGGGTGAGCAAGGTTGCTCATCGACTGACTCCCTGGGATTCGAGGCGGGCGGGCCCGGAGCGCGCCCGAATGTGTCCGAGGCTGTGATTTCTGCGTCATCGCGTCATCCACGTCACTGGTGGCGCCTGACCTGCGGTTATGTGGTGACGCAGACGATTGCGGGTGCGTCATCGGTGACGCAGAGGTGCGTCATGGGGGGGGGTGCCGGGTGACGCAGGTGACGCGGGGTGACGCAGCCGAAGCCGTCCTGCGTCACCCGAATCGCCACAGCTCAGGGGCTGTTTTGGCCCCCGTGGTGACGCGGGTGACGCAGCCTTCCCTTTCTTAAGAAAAAAGAGAGGGGGTGTCTGTTGTGGTGTGGTGCTGCTCAGGGCATGAAGTGGGGAGCCGCTTCGCGGCGCGACCACTGGGCGGCGTTCCGCCGAACAGCAAGAGGAGCACCCGCCGCCATGGCGCGTGGTGCTCCTCTTGCTTGTTCGTACCCCGGTCGCCGGTGCGGGTCAGAACGACTGCTGCTCGTGGGGCGGCGGGGCGGGGCGTCGGGTCATTTCGACGTACCGGCCCTCGCGGGTGCGGCCCCAGTCGACGAGGACGCCCCTGGCGGCGAGGGTGGGCTGAAGACGCTTGAGGCGGTCGGAGAGGACTTTCCCCGTTGTGGGCCACCCTTTGGGCAGCGGACGGCAGTCGTCGCCGCTGTAGAGGCCGCTGAGGAGGTGTAGCCACTCCGAGGACGTCATCCGCGTCTCGGTGCCGGGGTCGAGGCCGGCGGCGTGCTTGAGGACGGTCTGCGCGAGGAGGTCGCCTTCGATGACGTCGTCGTTCAGCTCGTCCAGGCTGCTGCGGTAGGCGGGGAGCGTGCCGAACCCTGTGGCGGCGTCGATCTGCGCGCACATGTGGGCGAAGTCCGCCATCCGCAGATCACTCGGGATATCCGCCTCGGTCGCCCGGACCTTGACCGTCAGGTCGAGGAGGGAGCCGAGGATCACGGGCAGGGCCGCTTCGAACTCCCGCCACAGCTCCGCTTCTGTCCGACGCACGCCGGGCCGTTCCAGACGCAGTGGCAGGAGGCGTTCGGCAAGGTCGGGGCGGATGACTCCGACGTCGATCCCGGTCAGCAGGAGGGGGCGGCGGTAGCGGGAGCGGACGACATCCCCGTCGCTGAACAACGCGCGCTTGATGCTCTCGGCTCCGGTGACGATGCAGCACATGAGGTCGGACAGGTCCGGGGCCAGGTGCGAGAGGTTGTCCAGCGCGGTGACCCATCCTGCGGCAACGGCCGTGATCAGGTTCTCCTCATCCTTCGGCGCCCGGCGCAGATCGCCGGTCATGCCCTCGATGATCCGCACCAGCATGCGGCCGGCCGTCGACTTCCCCGCTCCCTGGGGGCCGGTGAGGAACGGGGCTGGGACCGGGACGGACGGGCCCAGGCAGCCGATGAGCCAGGCCAGGGCCAGGCTCTCGGTGTCGGCGGTGGCGAAGTTCGTCAGCCGCAACAGCTGGTCGATGCCCTTGCCCTCGGTGTCCCGGACGGGCATGGGGAGTTCTCCGGTGAGCTGGGTACGCCGCCAGCACACCTCACGCGGGTCGGGAACCTTGACCTCCCACCCGTTGGGGTGGATGCGGACGGACTGCCCGTCGTCGCGGCCGAGGTCCAGCCACGTCGCCCCGTCGAACCCGGGGGCGACACGGATGTGCGTGGGCTGCACGTCCTGACTCAGCGCGAGTGCTTCGATCAAGTCCAACGCCTCCTTGAGCGAAGTCCCGTTGAAGACGCCGACCCCGTCGTTGAAGAGGTCGACCATGAGTTCCTGCCGGTGGCTGCCGGTCGTGCCCTGGGAGCGGATGGGGCGGGCCACGGGGTGGCCGAGCCGCTGGGCGTAGACGGTGCCCTCGGTCGTGCGGAAGTACCGGAAATGCGACTGCGCGTACTCGGTGATGACCTCACGCGCGGGGGTCTTCTCGTCCTCGGACATAACTCACATCCCCAATGCGGTACGGGCGTTGGACCACGCATCGGTGCAGTGCCGGGCGGTCTCGCCCCTGGTCTGCGCGGCGGCGAACAGCCGGGCGGCGTGGGCCTCAGTGAGGCACCCGCACCGCCCATGGGCGGACAGCACCGCGAGGAACGTCCGGTAGACGGTGGCGTGCACCCCGCCGGCCGCCTCGGTGATCCGCTGCTCAGCCATCGCGATGCCCCGCTCCAGGTAGACGGGCGTCCGGTGGCGGCACTCCCCACGCACAGCCGGAACGGGGACAGTGACGGGCCTGACCGGCGACGGCTTCTTGACGACCAGGCCCCGTACGGCGTCGGGCAGGTCGGTCATCGTGCCGGCGCCGGGCCCGAGCCACCGGGCGTAGACCATGGTCGACTTGATGTCGACGCCGTCGCGCACCGCGTTCATGGAGGGCATGGCCCCCTGGTAGATCCAGTGCTCGCCCCGGGTCGTCGGCACGGTCCGCGTGGCGGGGAGCGTCCGGCGAGCCCATGCGACCGCATCGGCGTGGTCGAGGTCCACGACGGTCAGGCCGGTCCCGCCGGGGTGGTAGGCCACGGCCTGAGCCTGCGCCCATGCCATCGCCCACGGGCGTCCGGTGAGCACGGCAGGCTCGGTGGTGGCGGCGGCCCAGGCGTGGCACGGGCGGGGGCAGTCGCACGGGCCGGGGGTCTTCATGTTGGGCCGGCCGCCGCAGGCGTTGTCCCGGCAGGCCGGGCAGTTCCCGAACGGGACCTTCCCGGCTCGCAGCGGGAGCACGGGAACGCCCCGAGCGGCGAGGTCCAGGGCGGTGCGCAGGTGCGTGTTCACGCGGCCACCTCCACCGGACGGACAGCGGTGAGCAGGGCGCGGCCGATGTGCTCGGAGAACGCGGGCGGGATGGCTTCGGTGAGTTCTTCGCGGACGTCGGTCCAGGTGATGCCCATGGCGGCCTGCATCTCGGAGATGGTGGCCTTGCCGCCGCCGGAGCCGTAGGCGGCGACGTAGGGGCCGTCCCGGTAGATGCCGTGGCGGTAGCCGCGCACGTAGCCGCGGTGCTTCGGGTGTGCCGGCCGGTCGATGGTCCAGCGGCCCAGTTCGAAGTTGCGGTGGCGGATCACTCCGAGACCGAACATCTCCCCGCACAGGGACAGGTCCTTACGGATCCGGGCCCGCCCGTTGGGCTGCTCGATCACGTACGGCAGGCCCGTGGCTTCCAGGAGTTCGCGGGTGGGCGCCACCAAGTCTTCGTGAGCACCGCCCCACCCCTGCGACGCGTTGGTGCCCACGGTCAAGGCGCATCCGGCCTGGCAAGGCGGGGAGGCGTGCACAGCCGCATACCGCCGGATCTCGCCGGTCGCGATGAGGTTGGCGAGGTGTTCGAGGGCGTCGTCGCGGTGGAGGGCGAAGGGGTAGTTCGGGCGGTCGACGATGTCCACGCCAGTCACCTCGAATCCGGCCCGGTGGTAGCCCATGGCCGCGCCGCCGGCGCAGGAGAAGAGATCCAGTAAGAGCGGCCGGTGGCCGGGTACTCGCCGGATGTCGGTGGGTTGGGTCATGCTGGGTGTCTCCAGTTCTCGTGAGTGGGTTTCTGGATGAGGGCGGCCCCGGCTTTGGCGAGACGGGGGGCGCCCTCGGTCATGAAGCCTTCGGACCGTTGGGGCGGCTCGGGGTGCGGGTGGTGGCGGTGGCCGGTCGGCTGCCGCTCTCGGTGTTCCACCGGCCGGGCCCCGAACCGCTGGTCGTCGTCGGACGGCTGCTGTTGGGCTTGCCTCGGCTGTCGCTCATCTCGGCCTTCCTGAACGTGGAGTGGTGCCGGGTCGCGGTAGCGGCGCCTAGCGTCCGGTCTTCCGCAGCTCGTGCGAGTGGCAGAGCACGGGTCCGATGAGGAGGCCGACCCGGTTGACCGTCCACCGGCCCTGGGTGAGAGGGCCGGGCGGGACTTCGTCCACGATCCGGCCGGTGCGCCCCGCCGCCCGAGGGTCGTCCTCGCAACTCACGATGCGAACCTCGTCACCGCTCTTGAAGGTGCTCATGAAGTGATCTTCGTCCGGGCTGCGGTGCGCACGAGCGCGGTAACTTCGCCGGCGGTGCGGTCGGGCATGTCGTTCCAGCGGTGGTAGGCCAAGGTGCAGCCCCGGGCGCGGAGGACGGCTTGCAGCCGCAGTCCGGCCCGGTCGACGGTGCTCTCGTCGCCGATGCCGAGCCGGAACAGAACGGCTTGGGCGCCGAGGATGCAGACGCGCCCGGAGCGGGAGCGGTGCTTGTTCTGGGTCCAGCCGTAGCGCTCGATCACGAGCGCCGTGAGTTCGAGGTGCTCGGTGACCGTGACGGTCCGGGTGCCGCCGTGGCGGTGCCGGACGGCCGAAACGGTGAGGACCCAGTCCGGCAGCAACCGCAGCAACCGCCCCGGCAACACCCGCTCCGGATCGGCGGCCGGCGCCGGGGCTCCCAGCGCCTCGGCAATGAGCTGCTGTGTGGTCTTGGTGACCAAAGGGTGAGCGGTCGTGCGGGTGCGGGCGGCGAGGTACTGCTCGATGTCGCGGAGCATGCCGTCGATGTCGAGAACCGGCTCGACATCGGTCGTCGGTGGGGGTGTGGTGTGGGTGGTCGTCGCGCTCATCTGCTCCTACCTCCAGCGGTGGGATGCGGCGATGCGTGAAGCCCAGCGAGGGCAAAAGCGGAACGCCTCCCCCTCGTGGCTCAGGGAGGCGGAAGAACCCCCCTCGGGAGGCACTATGAGGGGGGTGCGGGGGTGCTGAGCTGGGGTGACTCCCTGCCTCCCTGAACATCACTTTGCGCAGGTCAGGTCCAGGGAGGCGGGTCAGGGAGGCGTTTAGGGAGTTCTCCCTGGCTCCCTGACCCGCCACGGATGCACTCCCTGTGATCAGGAAGCGGAATCGGAACCGTCGGTGTCCCGGTTGGCGAGGGCGCGGGCGATGCGCTCACGGCCGACGACCATCCGGCCGTCCGACTTGTAGGGCTCGGCGGCCGTGCCGTCGAGCACGCGCTTGAGGTCGGCGTGCGTCCAGCTCCCGTAGCTGTCCTCGGACAGCACCGACAGGCGCTGCAACACGTCCTGGGTCAGGACCCGGTTCGTGTCCCCGATCACCGTGGCGATGTCGGTGAGCGGGTCGCGGACCTCGTCGCGCTCGATGACGTGCAGGGTGGTCACCCCGTCACGCAGGGCGCGGGCACGGTCGGCGATCAGGGCGGCTTCCTTGGTGTCGATGTAGTGCGTGCGTACCGTGATCGATGCCTGGCCGGCCGGGATCGCGATGCCGTCCGAAGCGACCACGAGCGTGCCCTTGTCCAGCCCCGGGCGGAGCAGGTTCGGTGCGGCCCCGCCGTCGACGGCCTTGTCGCCCAGAGCCATGCGGGCCTGCGACTCGGTGCCGAGCGCGAGCGAAGCACGGGTGTGGGCGCCCTCGCGGACCAGCTTGGGAAGGTTCTGGTCGGTCGGGTCCTGGGTGCCCTGCCACAGGGTCACGTTCACCGCCCGGCCCTGGTTGTGGATCTTCCGTGCGGCCATGAAGTACCGGGCCGTCGCCTTGGACCCGCCGTAGGGGCGCTTCTGCTCGTCGACCAGCGGGCACATGAACGCCACCTGTGCCTCATCGACGAGCAGGATGAGCGGCGGGAACACGGTCCCGGGCGGCGCCTGCAACCGGCGCTCCATCTCGGACACGCCGTCTTCGAGCATCTCGGTGGCTTCGACGACGTGCTCGTCGGTCGGACCCTGGATCAGCACGGTGGCCAGGCCATCGAACATCGCCCAGTCCCCGGCACCCTTGAGATCGGCAAGCCGGAACTCCACCGTGCGGTCCAGGGCCAGCCACAGAGCAAGAGCCCGGAGTGCTGCGGTCTTGCCCTGGTTCGACAGGCCGGTGATGAGGAGGTGGCGCTGATACAGGCTCAGGAACGCCGCGTCGCCGCGCAGGTCCTGACCCCACGGGGCCTTGCCGCTCTTGTAGTCGGCCTTGCTGTCAGGGTCGGTGACCAGCGGAGACGGGCCGATCGGCTCATCCAGCGCACCACTGTCCGCGACCCAGAGCCGCACGGTGCGGGCGGCCTGCGGGATGGTGATGAACACCTCATGCTCATGCCGGGACAGGTTCTCGGCGAGCTTGCGCCGCCGCTTCTGCACCTCGTCCGTGGAGACACCGGACGGCAGGGTTACGTCCACTTCGACCCCGCATCCGGCGATCCGGATCGGACCCAGCATCGAGGCGCCGGCGTCGCCCATCTCCTTGATGGCGTTCCGCAGCGGAGCGACACCCAGGTTGCGCAGGGCCAGGATGACGATGGACGGGGTGATCGGCTCCCCCTCACCCGATCGCACATTCGCGGGGAGGGCCCATTGGGGTGCGGCCTGCTGGTTCTTGCCGACGGCCCACAGGCCGAGCAGGACCGCCCATGGGCCGATCGTGACCAGGGGGCCCCAGGTCACGGTGATGATGAAGACGATCCAGCGGACCAGCTCGATCAGCGCCATGGTCGGGGCGCCGATGTCGGTCCAGTCCTTGTTCGCTACCGCGAGCATGATGCCGAGCAGTAACAGCCCGCCCGCCCCGATTCCGGCGCCGGCGGCGATGCCCTTGGCGGCGTCCATGGGGGCGGTGAGCAGGTCCATGCGGCGGCGGTGGCGTTCCTGGCGGAAGCGCTGGCCGCGCTCTTCCCACTCGGCGGCGGCCTCCATGTTCCCCGCGGCTTCCGCCGCACGCAGCAGCCGTTCGTAGCGGGAGGCGGTGCGGCCCTCCCAGGTGCGGCGGGCCACGATCCGGGTGCCGCCCCAGACGTACAGGCCGTGGCGGGCGGTGGCACGGCACACGGTCTTGGTGGTCTCGTGGGTGGCCACCGTGCGGATACCGCGTGCGGAGCGCACCCACAGGGGCACAGGCGCCGTCTCAGCGGCCACAGCTGCTACAGCAGCCGTGACGGCCGGAGCGGGCTCCACAGGGGCGGGGGTGGGGTTTTCGAAGAGGGGAACGACGTTGTCGCTCATGACGGAACGACTCCTGACTGCCCCGGTCGGTTCCGGAGCGAAGTGGAAGGGGTTGGTGGGGGCGGGTCAGGCTGCGGCCGAGGGGACGATCCGGCCGGCGAGGTACTCGCGGCCGTACGCCTCCTTCTCGTCCGCCTCCAACAGCCGGTCCAGCTCACGGCTCGCGCGGCGCGACAGGCGCTCGACCCCCAGGTCGTGGCGCAGACCTGCGATGAGCCGTTCGCGGCCGTCCTTGCGGCTGTTCTGCATCGCGTGGACCAGCTCATGCACGACCGTGATCGCGAACGTCGCCTCATTCGGGTGCTGGTCGACGTTGATCACGATCAACACCCCGCCGTCGGCCAGCGGAATCGCGCGGCCCGCGACGTCACGGGCGTGCCGCTTGGCCTCGCGCAGCGAACGGGACTGGATGCGCTTGTCGGTGCATCCGGCGGTCTCCCACTCGGCGGCCGTAGTCACCTCGGCGAGGTCGCGCTCGCCGGTGAGGACGACCTGCACGTCGGGCATCCGGCCGGCCACGGCCCGGTCCACGACCCGGACGGCTTCCTCGGTCAGCCGCTTCGCGGTGCGCAGCGTGGACCCGTAGCCGAAGAGCTTGTGTGTGCTGACGTCCAGCTTCACTACAACTCCGTCTCGTTGCCGCAGCTCAGGCGGCAGATTCGATGTCCGAGCAGGGCACGCACATGCCGAGCGAACGCGGGATGCAGTACCCCGCATCGCGACGGCAGGAGGGACAGGTACGCCGGGCCGTCATCGCCTTGGCGAGAGCGGACCGGCGACCCGGGGTCATCGGCCGGACGGGCTTCGCCCGGTCGATGCGGTACAGGTAGGCGACCAGCGGGCCCCGACGGCGGCGGGGCCGCTCCACCTGCGCGGCCACCTCCTGACCACCCGGCCGCAGCCCCATCGCGCGGAGCTGGCGGCGGGTGGCCATCCCGTCAGGGGCCAGGCGCCACCGGTAGACGGGGAGCGTGGCCATCAGTCGGCCGCCCGGTCCGGGGTGGCGGCCGGGCAGCGGTGAGGCAGCCGAGCCATCACGAAGTAGCGGAACTTCGGGCTCTGCCGGGTGTACCAGCGGTCGCACTTCTGAACGTCCGCGAGGTACCACTTGCCGGTGCGCGAAGACTGCTTCCAAGCGAGCTTGGCGTCACCGCACCGCTTGCACGTCACCAGCGTGCGGACCTCGGCGGCATTGTTGGCCGGGTAGGCGTTCGCCACGAAGTGCTCCATCACGCCACCACGCGCTTCCACGCCGCGCGGAGGCGGACTTCGGAGGCGGAGTGCCCGGCGGTACGGAAGCGGGCCGCCATCTCCCGATAGGACAGCGCCGGGGTCTCGCTGTGCCGGATCTGGTCCACGAGGACATCCAGCACCTGATCGGAGAGGGCGCCGGCCGACTCCAGCGAGAGTGCCGAACCCGGCTCGGTGGAGCTCCAGGAGGGGAGTTCCCAGCGGGGTGTGACGCCGGGTGTGACGGGGGTCGTCACGCTGGTCAGGGCCCGTCCGGTGTCCTCCCCGCCTCGGGCTTTCTCCAGGGTTGACCAGGCTCGGGAGAGGGTGTCGGCGGTGCGTGCCTGTACGTGTGCGACGCGGGCACCGGCCTGCGTCACGGCCGTCAACCGCGTCTCCTCCGTGGACGCCTCCGCCCGCAGGCGGGCGCGGGCCACGGCGGCTTCGTCCCGGGCTTCCTGCTGAATGCCCTGGATCGCATCCAGCGCCTCACCGGTGAGCGCGGTCCGCTCCCACAGCCCGTGCACCAGCCACAGGGCCTTGGCCGCGATCGGCAGCCAGGCCACGGCCAGCCACGCGCCGGCCGACTCCTCAGCGGCAAGCGCATGCGCGACCAGGACCCCGGTGGCAATCAGCCCGAAGGACCAGCCCACCACAGTGACCGGGGTGGAGTGGTCGCCCTGCGCGGCCAGACGCCGCTCGTAGGCGAGGGTGGCGAGCCATCCGCCGTCGATCCCGAGACCCACGACCAGCGCGACCGGCCACGGCATCGCCACGCCCAGCCACATCACCACCACAGCCAGGGTCAGGACCATCGATACCGCCGTCATGCCGACGGCGGGCAGAACGGTCTTGGCGTTCATGCCACACCCCCGTCCAGCGGCTGGACCTTGACCGCAGCCAGCAGCGCGACGCGCACCGGGTGCGGGTGGTACTCCGGCCCGGTGTCCTCCGTCCACTCCCATCCGGCGCCCTCGGCGAGGGCGAACCCGAGTTCCGACAGCGCCTCCCGGCGCTGGTCAGGGGTCGGGACGTCGGTGGACGTCGGCCACGTGTAGGTGGGCCACTCACTGACCCTTCCGGACATGGCCACGAACACCTGCCAGCACGGACCGGCCGTCACTTCCGGTGTTGTGGTCCCGCAGCAGCGCAACGACATCTGCGCTCCGAAAATCTGCTTGCTCATGCCGCGCCCCCGGACATCGCCGTGCCGGAAACGCGGTTGGCGAGGTCCCGCCGCGCCGCCAGGACCCGGTTACCGGCCCGGCGGACCCGTCGCTCATCCAGCTCGTTCGCCGGGCGGTCAAGGGTCATGATCTGCGCGTCCAGCAGCTCGACCTCCGCCCGGATCAGCGGCATCTCCAGCTCGATCGCGTCCAGCTCAGCGGCCGACGGCTCGATGTCGAGCGACGCGGCCGTAACAGCGGCCTGAAGTGCAACGATGGTCTTCATGGGTCGTTTTCTCCTAGTCGTGGGACGGCCCTACAGCGGCCCCGGTGTTCCAGCACCGGGGCCGCGCGCCGTTCAGGGATGAGCCGCCACGGCATGTGGTGGCCCGGCCGCCGGAGCAGGCGGCGAGCGCCCCGGGCCGGATTCGATCCGGCGCCCTCACGGCGAGATGCCGGGGCTGGTGGTGCGGGCGGCTACTGCGGCGTGACTGTGACGTCGGTCGGCTTGTAACCCCTGGACCGCAGGCTCTTTTCGACCGCCTTCTTGGCCGCCTCCGGTGAGGGCGCGGCCAGCGAGCCGCGTGCGCTCGTGGTCTCTCCGGGGGTCAGAGTGTCGGCGGCATCGGCGATGAAGCTGTACTTCGGCATGGAGCACTCCCGTGGGTCGCGGTTCCGGACAGCCCGGCTCCCCTCAGCTCCGCCCGTACGACCCCGGAGGATCGGACGGGCGGAGGAGGCAACCGGCCGCAGTCGCCGAAGCGCCTGCGGTGTGGTTGACGTGCGTGTCTCCTTCGGGGGCGACTCCCGTTTTAAGGAAGAGCCGCTAGCCCGTTGTAGGCAGAGACGTGACCTTTCGGTCTCGATGCCATCCGGTTGCCAAGGGGTCCGGTGCCCTCCCCCCGTCCGATGCGGGGCTCCTGCGGTGAAGCGATGCGGTCCGCCGGAGAACCGTCGGGCGCAGGTCGAGCAGCCCTGAAACAGGGCTTCGGCTTCGCTGTCCTAGGACTGCGTTGCGTCTGAAATGACAATGACGCACAGTCCCAGGACTGTCAACAGTCCTGGGACTGTGTTTCACTGAGGTTGGTGAGAGGAGTGCGCGTGGCACCCAAGTGGCGAGAGCTGGCGGACAAGCTGGCCGAGCAGATCAAGAGCGGTGAACTGCCCCCCGGCAGGCAGTTGCCGCACATTCGAGAGCTGGTGGAAGCCGGCGAGGGATCGAAGTCCACGGTTCACGCGGCGTACAAGGCGCTGGAGGCTGAAGGGCTGGTGACGTCTTCGCGCGGTCACGGCACGGTGGTCAGGCAGCAGGCCCCGCTCAAGCGGCTAGGTATTGCTCGGTACGACAAGGCCAAGTGGCGGGACGGCGATGAGGTCGCCTTCATCGCCGACCGGGTCGCTTCGGGGCGCGCTCACAAGCGTGGCGAGCAGACGCAGAACGTCAGCCGCGTGCTGGCGCCGCCGCTAGTGGCTGCAGCTCACGGCCTGGCCGAGGGTGCCGAGGTGTACGCGCGGGCTCGCCTCGTGAAGGAGGGAGATCAGCCGACGCACACCCTGACCAGCTACTACCGCCCCGAGCACGTCGAGGGCACTCGGCTCGTGGACCCGACGCCCGGCCCCGCCGGCAAGGGTGGGGGCTATCGCGTGTTGTACGACGCGGGGTACGAGATCGACCACATGCGAGAGGAGCTATTTGCGCGGCCCGCGTCCTCTGAAGAAGCAGTGCTGCTTCAGCTGACGCCCGGAGAGTGGGTCGTAGAACTTCACCGCACCACCCGCACCGCTGATGACACCGTGGTGGAGTTCGCCATCGGCATCCACGCCGCCAGCCGATTCGCGTGGGCGTACGACTTCAAGGTCCCTGATTCGGCGGAGGAAGCAGCCCAGTGATCCAAGCACGAGCGTGGTCTGACGCCCAGCGGCTGTGGGACTTTCAGCAGATGCACCACGACCCGCGCCCCTGCTCGGTCGGCATCGGGCTCGGCAGCCACGATTTGGGCGTAGCGGACGTGACTGCTGACCTGTACCAGCGTGGCATGTTCCCGTTGATCGTCTTCACCGGCGCAACCAGCCGAACTACGCGCGACCGGATGCCGAAGGGGGAAGCCGAGCACTACCGGGAGCGAGCCGTAGAGCTGGGTGTTCCTACAGGCGCGATCCTCGTGGAGCCGGAAGCGCGCAACACGGGCGAAAACATCATCCTGTCCCGTGCCATGTTGGCTCGGCGCGGCATCGACGTGACCTCAGTGCTACTGGTTAGCAAGCCGTACGAGGAGCGGCGAGCGTATGCGACAGCCTGCAAGCTCTGGCCCGGGGTCGAATTCATCAGCGCGTCAGCAGCAATGACGCTCGCGGAGTATGTCGACACTCTCCAAGACCCGCGTCTGGTGCTCGACATGCTCGTGGGGGCGCAACAGCGGTTGGTCGTTTACCCGAAGCAAGGGTTCATGATTGACCAGGAAGTTCCGGGCGCCGTCGCCGCCGCATACGAGCGCCTTTGCGCGGACGGGTTCACAGGCCGTCTCGTGCCCGAGGGGTAGCAGGAACCCCAGTCTCATCCGCAGTCTCAGTTGGCTGGTCGTCCGTGGTCGTCCACCATCGTCCGCCCTGGTCGCTGAAATGCGCTGACCAGGGCGGACGGGTTTCTGGCGGACGCCGATGGACCACCACGGATCAAGATCCGACAACTTGTAATGCGTAGGTCGTCGGTTCGAATCCGGCAGGGGCTCCGAGAAACCCCAGGTCACGTAGCCCATGACCTGGGGTTTTCTGATGCGCCGGCGCCTAGGCTCGCGCCGTCGTGCCCGATGGGGGCGTCAGACCGGCAGTGCAGTCCTCGGCTCATCCCGGGTCGCCTCGCCCGCCGCCTCTCGGGTCGCTCCGGCGAAGACCTCCAGTGCGCGGGTGGTGTCCCCGGCCGCGTGGTGATGCGGTTCGGGCCAGCCCTGACTAGGTTCTCCGCCACCGTCCGCCGATCAGCTAACCCGACACCTCCGCCGGCCCACACCCCACGGTGTGGGCCGTTTTTGTTCGTCATGGCGCGCCAGGGGCTGTGGACGCCCGCAATCAATCTTGGCGTCGACGCTACCCAACAGATCCTGGGGTAGCAGTTCGGCGACAACTGACTGTTTCGCGCACGATGCCCCGGCAGGGCCTACATAATGCCTACAAACGACACGGCAGGGGCGAGGCTATGAGTGATGACATTGTTGGCACGTTTCACCTTCGCGGAATCGAAGACCCATCGGAAGTGGAGAATCTGACGGACGAAAGCGCTGCGACTATTGCAGAGATCGCGCGCCACGGATTTGGGTTTTCCGGACAGAAGGGAGAAACTCTCTATTTTACCAAGCCGAACAGTTCGGACTTCTTCAACGCATCCGTCGATATTTGCGACGCGCCAGAGGTTGCCAGCTCCCTGAAATCCGGAATTCTAGAACATGACGACCTTCAGGCCATATTCGACAAACAGAGCGGGGTGTACGAATTCGCAGTCCGCTCCACCGCACGCCCCCTTTCTCGTTACCGGTGGGGCCAACCAGATAAGGCATGCGCCCACGACTACAAGGGAGACGAGGAAGGCTACTCATTTCACTTGACTGGCCAGGATGGCGCTGCCTGCATTGAACTCTCCCCGGCGACCCCACTTGCCGCTTTTCTATTCAGCGTTCAGATTATCTCTCGGGGGAACGCTAAACGATCTCGCGCGTACACCGTAAAGGTATTCAACGACTCCAATGAAGGAGCGAACGGGGCTCTAGGACTTGAAGGCGCGCGAGACCTTGTCGATCGGCTGCTCTTCGAGCTCGATGCCACGCATGGAATTCACGCAACAACCATCCCTCGCGTTCGCCGACTCGTTAGGATCCCTAGCTCCAGAAGACCTGAAGCTCCAATGGTCAGGTTTCCGAAGGTGCAGGTCCCCCGAGAGGTATCCGCCCTTTTCTCATTCGCAGGCGAGGCGGCTGATAACCCGCCCTTCATGTTTCTCGCGTACTATCAGGTATTGGAGTATTACCTTCCTCATGCTGCAAGCCGGGGAGGACTGAAGGCGATCCGGCGCGAACTGAGAGCACTCGGTTTCGATGACAAGAGTGATGCGTCAGTGCTTCGCGTGCTCAATAGCATCGAGCGCAACAAAAACTCAAATGAGGAGGATCAGCTTAAAACCCTGGTGTCTGAATGCGTTAGGGGTGACGTGCTACATGAATTTATCACCTCAGACGACAATTCGAAACACTTCTCAAAAAGCGGGCCTCAATTGAGCGTTCCCCCCATTAACTCGAAGTCAACCAGCGAGACGCTTGCTGTTCAAGTTGCGCGACGTACCTACGCTCTTCGAAACCGCATCGTCCACGCGAAAGACAACCCCAGGTATGCCGAATCCTCAGTACTGCTTCCGCGTAGCAGAGAGGCTGGACTCCTCGCTCCGGATATTAGACTCGTTCGACTTCTCGCTATTGAAACGGTAGTCGATAATCAAGGGTAGAAAAGGACGGTGTGCATCATCCGAGCATAGAAGTGACGGCTGCCGCGATGCCCCAACACAGAGCGTGCCTGGCCCGCACCACCTCTGCACCACCTAGGGCGGTCAACGACGGTCAATGGCGGAGACTCCAGAGCGGGTGCGGTGGCAGTGCAATGTGGCATCGCGGCAGGTCAGCGCGGGAGAGCGGTGCCGCAGAGCAAGATTCCCAAGCTCAGAGCGCGAGTTCGATTCTCGTCACCCGCTCCATGAAAGAGCCCCAGGCCAGCGGCCGGGGGCTTCTTTGTTGTCTGGACCAGTTCAAGGCTCTCGCACCAGATCCGCACCAGAAGGCCCCTGATCAGCCTTCTTACGGGCGGACCGCACGAGGTCATCCAGGCCGCTCGCGACTTCCTGCTGCCGCTCAAGATCCGAGTGCTGGTAGATCAGCGCCGCCTTCTCCGACGACTGGCCGGCGCGGACCATCGTGTCCTTGAGGGTGGCTCCGGACCGGGTGGCCAGGGTGTGCCCCGTGTGACGAAGATCGTAGAAGCGAAAGCCGTCCGGCATGCCGACGAGCACGCGAGCCCTGCGCCACTTCCGCCCGAAGGTGGAACGCCGGAACGGCTTTCCCTTCTCCCCCACGAACAGCAGTCCGTCCGGGCCCTTCTCGGCGTACCAGTCGAGGTGACGCCGAAGATCGATCCGGAGAAACGCCGACAGGACCACGACCCGCTTGCCCGCATCCGACTTGGTGTCGCCAGGAGCGCGGCGACCGGTGGTCAGCTCGGGGGCTGCCATGCGGACCCGGATGGTCATCTCGTCCAGGTCGACGTCCTTACGCCGGAGCTCGGCTTGTTCCTCCGGCCGCATTGGACCGTACGCACCGAGGTAGACCATCAGCCGCCAGCGAGGCCCGAGAGCGTCTGCGAGCGCGTCGACCTGGCCGACGGTGGCGATCTGGCGTTCGGCGGACGACTCCTTCCCGGCGCCACGGATGCGGCAGGGGTTGCGAGGATCAGTTCGTCGTCGACCGCGGTTTCCATGATGGCCTTGAGCAGCCGGTAGGCCTTGGCCACGGCGACCTCACCGCCGGCACCCTCGTTGTCCTCCCTGAGGGAGGGCCGCATGCCGGAGCGGGTGTCGTGAACCGCATGGCCGCAATCGGGGTGTCTGTCAGCCATGCGGTGGAGCAGCCGGAGCCACGGCAGGCGACCGCCGAGGAAGCGTCGCTACTCGGCATCCAGAAGGCCGCACTCGTGACGCACATCCGGCGGACGTACTACAGCGACCAGGGTCGTCCCGTGGAGACAGCGGACATCGTGGTGCCCGCAGCGCACTGCGAGATCGTCTACGAGATCCCGATCAGCCGTTAGCGGACGGACACCCGACAACCTGATGCCGCAGTGGCAGGTTGGCGTTGACCCCCACCACCACGGTCAGTTTTCGATCGCCTACAAATTAGATGAATACGGCCGCAAAGGCGGCTGTTAGGGCAGCCGCGAGTGTGACCACCGCCGCGAACGCGCCGGCTGCCTGCGTGACGGCGGTGGGGTAGCTTGCTCCGTCCAGGCGGGCAAGTTTGCCCGCACCGGCAGCAGCGAGCAGCGCGAAGACGACCGCAAGTGCGGCAGTGAGTAGAACGACGGCGACGGACATGCCAGCCTCCCTGTAGGCGATGGACCGTTGACGCCATCGAAGGTCGCGGAAACGACGTACGCCGGGGTGCGCAGCGGACGAATATGCACACCGGCGAACACTCAAGGCGTGGGGGCACAGGTGCACGACATGCAGCGCAAGCCGGATGTGGCTCTCGCCGAGCTACGTCGGCGCCTGAGTGACTGGCTGGCCACATCTGGGCTGGACAAGACACAGCTCGCCCGCCGTACGGGCATGGGTCGGACGACCGTGTCGGAGGCGTTTCAGCCTGATGGGCCGGTGCCCTCGGCCAGGACGCTGGCCGCACTTGCTACGGCTCTGGGTCGACCAGCGGAGGAGCTACTGAAACTTCGGCGGACTGCCGTGATTGAGGAGGCTGAACCAACCGTCGAGAAGAATCCAGGACCTGGTCGCCCTATTGACCAGTGGGGGCCTCATGACCTGGAGGTTCATCCTGCTGGTACGGCTGCGTGCGGGGCCGACTTGCCCAGACAGCAGCAACTGCCGAGCTACGTACCGCGGGAGCATGACCGAACTCTGGTCGAGGCGGTGCGGCAGGTTCAAGCTGGCCGGAGCCGCATGGTGGTCCTGTCCGGAACCTCATCAACCGGCAAGACCCGGGCTTGCTGGGAAGCCATCAGGCCGCTGGCCCGTGCCGGGTGGAAGCTGTGGCATCCCTTCGATCCCACGCGCGCGGGAGCTGCGCTCAAGGAACTCTCGTTCGTCTGCCCACGGACCGTGATTTGGCTCAACGAGGCCCAGCACTATTTCGGCGATGCGCATGTGGGTGAGCAGATCGCTGCCGCACTGCACGCGCTGCTCACCGACGAAGCGCGGACACCTGTCCTGGTGTTGGGCACCCTTTGGCCCGAGTACGCCCGTGAATACACCGCCCTGCCCGCAACCGGCCGGCCGGACCCGTACAGCCGGGCACGAGAACTCCTGGCCGGACGCACCGTAAGCGTTCCAGAGAGTTTCGATGCAGAGTCGCTGGCCGCCGCCACTCGCCTGGCACAGGGCGGCGACCAGCTGCTGGCGGACGCTCTGACACGAGCCGATGTCCATGGGCGCGTAACTCAGGATCTGGCAGGTGCCCCCGAGCTGCTGCGTCGCTATGAAAACGGTTCCCCTGCGGCACAGGCATTGCTACAAGCAGCGATGGATGCCCGCCGGCTCCGTGTCGGCCTGCATCTGCCTCAGGCCTTCCTTTTCGACGCCGCAATCGACTACCTCACCGACACTGATTACGACAACCTGACCGATGGTTGGGTGCAAGCCGCGTTCGCCGAACTGGCCGAGCAAGTTCATGGCAAGCAGGCCCCTTTGCGTCGCGTCACCGTCCGCCCGTCAGACACTCTGCACTCAGTGGTACCAGCCGGCTCTCATCCGGGTCCGGTGTTCCGGCTGGCCGACTACCTTGAGCAGCACGGGCGTGAGACCCGGCGTCTGGCGTGCCCACCCGCCTCTTTCTGGCAGGCGGCACACGCTCACCTCACGAACCCAGATGACCTGAACAGCGTCGCTCAGGCAGCCCATGCCCGATACCGCATGCAGTGGGCGCACCACCTCACGCGCCGGGCCGTGGACGTCGGCCATCCGAACGCCCATCGCGCCCTGGTTACGTGGCTGAAGGAAGCCGGAAGACACCAGGAAGCCGAGTCTCTGATGCGGCAGGTCACCGATGCAGACGACCCGCAGGCTCTTGCCTCCCTGGCTATATGGCTAGCCAATGCCGGACACCGCCAGGAAGCCGAAGTCTTGCTGAGGCAGGCCTTCGACGCAGGCAACCTACATGTCCTCAGCCTCCTGGCCGACTGGCGTAGGAAAGCGGGAGACCATGAGGGGGCCGATACCTTGGTCCGGCAAGCCGCCGACGCAGGCCATCCGTCGGCCTGGAGAATTCTGGCCGACTTGCGCAGGGAAGCTGGCGACCACGAGGAGGCCGAAACCCTAGCCCGGCAAGCCGCCGACGCAGGCCATCCGTCGGCCTGGAGAATTCTGGCCGACTTGCGCAGGGAAGCTGGCGACCACGAGGAGGCCGAAACCCTAGCCCGGCAAGCCGCCGACGCAGGCGACACAGAAGGTCTGAGGCTCCTGGTCGGCTGGTGTGTGGAGGCGGGCGACCATGAAGAGGCCGAGGCCTTGGCCCGGCAAGCCGCCAACGCAGGAGATCCACGAGCTCTTTTGCTCCTGGCTCGCCAGCACGAGGAAGCCGGATACCTGGAGAACGCCGAGACACTTGCCCGGCAAGCCGCCGAACTTGATTCGACATTTCTGGAAGCCCTGGTCTTCCGACGAGAGGAAGCAGGAGACCGCGAGCGGGCGGAAGCCCTGGCTCGGCAAGCCTCTGACGCCGGCAACTGGAACGCTCTGACACTCCTGGCTGTCCAGCGAGACGCAGCAGGAGACCATGAGGGGGCGGAAACGCTAGCCCGGGAGGCCTCCGTCGGCAATCCGAACGCACTGACGTGGCTGGGCTTCCAGGCCATGCAAGGGCATAGAGCCGCAGACCAGGAGAGAGCCGCAGCATTGATCCAGCAGGGCGCCGACGCCGGCGATGTGCACGCTCTGGCCGTCCTGGCTGGCTGGCGGGAGGAAGCGGGAGACCGCAACGCAGCTGAAGCCCTAGCCTGGCAATCCGCCGACGCTGGCGTTCCGAGTCCTCTGGCACGCCTGGTTTCCTTCCGCGAAGGAGCCGGAGACCTTATGGCGGCACAAGCCCTGGCCCGCCAAGCCGCCGATGCCGGCCATGCACACGCCCTAAGCAAGCATCTGCTAGCAACGCGCTGGCCTTTCGGACTTGATCCCGATGGCACTCCAACATCCCGATGGCAGTGACTCGCTCAATGTCGGCCAGACGCTCTCTTCACTCAGATCAACGCTGCCTGCGCTCGCCACTCTGTGCGGGCGAGGCACCTAAGTTGCTTGCCGCCGATGAACGCCGCCGCCGACAGCCCGCACCACGTGTCCGCGGCGTGGGTTACGTCGAGGGAGCTTCCGAGCGTAACGAAGGAGACTCCATGGAGAGGTGAGCGGCGGCCAGCGCCTCGACATCCGCCACCGGCCGCTCCTGAGTGCGGGCCTTGGCGAACGCCCAGACTCGGTTGACGGAGGGGCGCAGCAGTGCGAGCCCCGCCTGCTGGGTCCGCAGGTCCGCGTCCGCGAGCACTGTCAGGAGGGCGAGCAATGCCTCAGATTCGAGCTCCCGCCGGTCGATCGGCCACCGGATCGCGATCCGGTGGAGCATGCTCCGCATCACGGGCAGGGCCAGCCAGAGCGTCAGCAGGCGGGCCGATCCCGCCACATCGGTGTCGCGCTGGGCCGCATCGACGGCCTTGCGCCAGATTTCTTCGCGGAGCGACGGGTCCGCCGATTTGCCGTACAGCGCCCGCCGGGCCGCCAGGGCGGAGAGCTGGGTGGGACCCTCGGCCATCATAACCGGAAAGGGCAGGTCAGTGAGCAGAAATCGGTGCTCCAGCGCATCGAACACCCGGTCGTAGGGGATCAGTCCCATGGTGAACCTCCTGAATCGTCACCCATGCCGTCCACGATGCGTGAGCAGGCCCGGGCGATCCGGTGCAACTTCTCGCGCAGCGTCTCGTAGGGGACCGGCGAGAAACCGGCCGTGTACCGCCTCGTGCTCGCGGCGGAGTCGTGGTCGCAGGCGGCGGCGTAGTAGTACACGTCGCCAGTTCGGCCCTGGACGGAGAGGCCCTGAGTGTCCTGCTGGCGGTTGCCGCCGGCTGCGATCCTGCAAGAGGCGCAGCCTCCTGCAGGCGGGACGTAGTTCATCGGCCTGCCCCGCCGGGCACCACCCCGTGGACGACGGACCCGTGGATCACGCCCTAAACGGCCGTGCCGTGGACGTCCTGCTGGACGAAGCTCGGCCGTTCCGCCGCCGCTCGCGCCGGGGGGCGCGGTCCGCCCTCCGGCGTGTCCGGCCGGAATTCCCCCACGTCCTGCGGGTCCACACCGGGCAGCCGGACCCAGCCGTACCCGGCGAACCCCTTCTGTTCGACGTGGATACGGCGGTACTGCTCCGGGTCGTGTCCGTGTAACCGTAAGCGCACCACGTCCTGGTACAGCCGGTCGGAGATCACCACGGCCAGGCTCGTTGACCCGGCAGCCGCCAGGGCCCGCTTCACCTCGGGTGCGTTCAGGTAGCGGGCCACAGCGATCGGCGCGGGGCCTGAGAAGCCGAGGGCGGCGGTGGCGGCCACGCCGGTGTCGATGGCCAGCCGAAGCCGCATGCGCCCGGCGGGCCGGCGGGTGGCGTTGTAACCTCCGAGCTCGGCCGCGAGGTGGGTGACGTACTCACCCAGCACCAGCTGCTCGGAAGTGCCGGCCGGGAGGACCGCGAACTCCATGTCGCCCTGCGGCTGGACGGACCACGTGCCGTGGTCCAGCCCGCTGAGTTCGGCTGCCGTCCTCAGCACGCGGGCAAGCTGGGCCTGTGCGGTCCGCTGGCCCGGTGTGTCGAAGCGGCTGTACTGCTCGATGTCCGCCGCCAGGCAGATACGGCGGTCGTTATCCGGCCAAGGCTTGTCCCCTGACCGGACGGTCGGCTGCGACGTCATGTGAACCATCACCTACTCGATGAGTTCGGATAGTCGGTCGGTGGTGCTGGTCGCCAACTGTGCTGCCGACGCGTCCAACTCTCCGGAGAGGCCGCAAAAATGCGGGATGCCGGTTCCTGTCAGCGGCCGATCGGCGACAGGAGCCCGATCGCCCGGAGGCGGTCGGGCTTGAGCACCGCCATCTCACCGTTCCTGATTCTCACGACTCCTGCGTCACGGAACCCCGCCAGCGCCCCCTGGACCGACCTCTCTCGTGATCCGATGAGCGCGGCGAGTTCGGCCTGCGTGAGCTCGACGCAGATCAGAGTGTGCGAGCCGATGAGCTCCCCGTGGTTCTCGGCGAGTTCGGCGAGCACCCGGGCGAGCCGAACGCGAACCGGGAACTCGCCGAACACGATGCGCCAGGAATTCGCGCTGTGCAGGCGACGGTTGCTGAGTCGCATGATGTGAAAGGTGGTCTCGGGGTGCTTGCCGAGGAATTTCTGCACAGCTCGGCGTTGGATGACGTGTACGTCGATGTCCTCACCCGCCGTCACCGTGGCTGACCTGGGCGTGCCATCGATCACGGCCATCTCTCCGACCACGTCTCCGCCGGCCCGGATGGCGATCAGGGCTTCATGCCCGTTGGCGCGCTTCCTGGTGACCTTGACGTAGCCGGTCTCCAAGAGCATCAGGCAATCGCCCGGTGCCCCCTCCACGAGGATCTTCGCTCCAGGCGGATACTGCCGCGGGGAAGCGATACTCAGCAGTTCTTCCCTGGCCTCCTCCGATAGGCTGCCAAGGAAGCGGGAGGGCTGCCGCTCTCCGATGCCATACGTACCGCGCTGTGCTGTCCCCTGGGTCGTGCGCTCCATACCCCACCTCGTGGTCGAGTCCAAGTGCCTTCCCGACCAGGGAATCAGGCCCGGATTCGAGCGGAAAGAGCGTGCGGATGGCAACGATGTGGTGCGTGTGCATGGTGCGGCGCATCGAGGCGAGGGCCTCCGACGGTCTCCCCAGGTGTTTGTGCATGGCGGCATCATGCGGTTCGATTCTCGTCATCCGCTCTTTGATGAAGGCCCCGGTCGGCGACCAGGGCCTTTCTTGCGTTCGTGGCCGGCCCGAGGTGTGGAGGCTGTGGGGACGGCTGGACTACGGGGTTGCCGCCGAGCATGGTTTTCCAGCGTGTGCAGAAGTACGGCCGCGGCCGTCGAGGCTTGGGGGGAGAATCCCGAGCAAGCATGTGCATACTCCAGTATGCTGGCCCCATGTCTTCTACGACTCGCATCACCGTCACGCTCCCCAGCGACCAGGTGGCGGAACTGCGCAAGCTCACGGACAACGTCTCCGGCTACGTGGCGGAAGCCGTAGCACGCCAGATCCGGCACCAGCTCGTGGGCGACGACCTCCGCCGTCACGAGGAGGAGCACGGCCCCTTCAGCGACGAGGAGCTCGCCGAGGCCCGCGCCAAGATCTTCGACTCCGCCGGTTCTTCCAAGGACGCGGACGCCGCGTGAGCGAGCGCATCGAAACCGTCGTCCTGGACTCGGAAGGGCTCTCCGCCTGGATCGCTCAGGACCGCAAGCTCCTCGCGATGCTTCAGGTCTTCCACGACATGGGAGCCGACCTCGTGATCGGGGCCAACACCATCGTGGAAGTCACCCACTCCCGTACCAACATGCCCCGCCTGAACTGGGCCCTGTCCCGTGTCAAGGTGGAGCCCGTCACCGAGCAGGCGGCGAAGGTTGCGGCTGAGCTCCTCAAAGGCGCCGGGCTGCACGGGCACAAGTACGCCATCGACGCCACGGTCGCCGAGGTAGCACTGCGCCAACCGAAACCCGTCGCCCTGCTGACCTCAGACAGCGACGACATGACCAAGCTCTGCGGAAATCAGGTCCGCATCATCCCCCTCTGACCAGCTGGCCCGCCCGGAACACGCGTCGCACGTCAGCTTCCGTGCCCCATCCGTGCCCATCAGAGCGGACAATAACGGTCAGGTGCGGCCCCCAGGAACCGTAGCCAGCCATCCCGCCCAGCGGGAAAGACCAGGTCAGGGTCCCTTTGATGGTCCAAGAACCGTTGCTTCCCAAGCTCAGAGCGCGAGTTCGATTCTCGTCACCCGCTCCCTGAAAAGGCCCCAGGCCAGCGGCCGGGGGCTTCTTTGTTGTCTGGACCAGTTCAAGCGACTCGTACCAGATGCCTGGTCGTCCGCTGCTGCCGTCCCGCCACTCATCGAGTTGTCATGCCTCCGTGGGGCTGTTGACCACGATCGGCACGGATCACCAGGACCTGCTACCCGCCGGACCGGACCACCGCTTGACGATCTTTGCTGGAAGTTCCGGAGCCGGCCACACCTGGATACGCATCTTCTCGGTGGTTTCAGGGCTCTCGTGAGAGTCGATGTCGGCCTGAGTTGCCCGATCCAAATTGCTCCGGGACACGCGGACGCGATGCCAGCCTGCCGGGACCTCAAACGTAGCCGCATCGGGGGCGTAGTCCGTGCAGCCCAGAACTATCAGGCGCCCCAACGACACGTCGAGGCTGGCCTCAACCACGTGATCGAATTCGGAGCTGTCATCACTCGGCTCCTGAGGCAGGACGAAAACAGTGACGGATACGTTGACATTGACCGCCGTGCCGATGCCCAGCGCATCCTGTGCAACCGCGAGGTGATCGGCAATGGCCTGGTCCGTCCACGCGTCACTTAGATCACCGTCCGAATCCGCATCGGATACGTGTATCTGAAAGTAGTCGGCGAAGAGGGTGAGCTCTGTCGTTGTCGTCATGGCGGCACCGTGCCATGCAGCACTGACAGCCGGAAAAGCAGTACAGCAGAGAAGCACAGCGACCGTGTCGGATGCGTCGCCCACGAACTGCAGGCGTCCTGTGCAGCCGTGTACTGACCGGAATGTCTGAGGCTGACCGCCCTGCATCGAGCTACGGAACAGAAGGTCAACGCACCGGCTCGTCCTGAAGCATGACGCCCAGGCCAGCGGCTGGGGCTTATTCGTTGGCAGCTTCGCCGCTGGCGGGGCGGCGGTGGGTTGGGCCCGTCTCTGCTCACAGGAGTGTTGTTTGCGGACCAAGCAGCTCACTGCTGGCTCTTCCTGGATAATCGACCTATGGCATCACAGCCCGGCCTTTCCGATCTCCGTCGTGCCAAGTACGCCCGGCGCCTGCCCGCAGCGCTCTCCGAGCTCGCCGGTCCCAGGCACGGCTCGGTACGCCTGCCGCTCCACCTTGCATGGTCGGGGCTGACCACGTTCGACCTCGACCGGCCCCGGCTGCGGATGAGCTACTACCGCATCGTCCTGGCCGAGGGCCGGCACGACGACCTGGTCCAGTACCTCGACCATGGCCTTCTCGTCGGCCTGTGGCCCACACTGCGCACACTGGTCAGCCGGGATGTCCGCGAGGTCTGGGAGAGCGCCTTCGACGAGCTGGCCGATACCGCACGGGCCGCTGCGTGAACCTCACGGGCCTGCACCGCCGCTTGCTTGCAGACGTGCTCGCCGTGGGCGGCGCGTACCCCCTAGCGCTCACCGGCGGCTACGCGGTCCAGGCACACGGCCTGGTCAACCGGCTCAGCCAGGACCTCGATGTCGCAACCGAGAACCCAGAGCCTATGGAGGACATCGCTTCCGCCGTGCGCACCGGACTGGAGCAGCGCGGATGGCGCGTAGAAGCGCTGGAGACTGACCCGCTGTCCGCACGCCTCATCGTGACCGACCCTGCCAGCCGCGAAGAGTGCGAGGTCGACATCCTCAAGGAAGCACTCTGGCGACCCCCCGTACACACCGAGCACGGCTTGGTGCTGTCCCTCGAAGATGTCGTCGGTACCAAGGTTCGCGCCCTGGCCGATCGCGGACTCGCCGGGGATCTGATCGATGTGCAGGCCGCCACGGACCGCTGGAACCCTGTCGAACTCGAAGAACTCGGCCGAACGCCATGCCCGCGACTCATTCGATCTCAGCGAGCTTCAGGCTCGGCTGAGCGGAGCCGACTGGATCGACGACACGGAATTCGCCGCCTACGGACTCGACGAGCAGGCAATCACCGGGCTGCGACAGTGGGCACAGGCATGGGCCGACGATATCGGGGAACGACTCCACGAGCTTGAGGCCCCGCACGAGGACTGATGGCCTGACGGATGCCGACCGCTCGACAGGAATGCGGTTCGCGACATGAGGTGCCGCCCCTCGGCCGTCGTGCCCCATCCGCGCCCTTCCGAGCGGACAGCAGCGGTCAAGTACGGCTCCCAGAGACCTCGTCGCCCTCACCCGGACTGGGCAAACATGCAGGTCAGAGCTACTGCGGCAGTCCATGCCCAGTGATTCCCAAGCTCAGAGCGCGAGTTCGATTCTCGTCACCCGCTCCATGAAAAAGCCCCAGGCCAACGGCCGGGGGCCTTTTTGCTGCCTGGACCAGTGCAGGTACCTCGTGCCATATCCGTGCCGGATGCCCTGGCGACCGGCCCCGATCGCACGGGCGCCCTTCCGTGACACGGCATCATGCACGCATGATCACCATTCACCTGAAGTACGAGATCGACGCCGACAAGCTTGAGGACTTCGAGGAGTACGGTCGCCGCTGGGTCAGGCTCGTCAACCGGTTCGGCGGGACGCACCACGGCTACTTCCTGCCGAGTGAGGGCGACAGCGACATCGCCTACGCCCTGTTCTCCTTCCCCAGTCTGGCCGCGTACGAGCAGTACCGCTCGGACAGCATGTCCGACCCGGAGTGCCAGCAAGCGTTCGAACTGGCCCGTGAGACCCGCTGCATCAAGCGCTACGAGCGCCGTTTCCTCAGGCCGCTCGGCGGCCTGTCCTAGTCCGGCGGGAGATACGTGGCGCGATCCCGCCGCGCGGCTGAACTCAGCGCTGCGACAACGGCCGTGGTCGTGGGGTTCGCGGTCTCGGTGTGACGCGTCGCGGCGAACAGCCGACGGAGAATCGGTTGATCACCGATGGGCGCCGTGCGGATTCCCGGTGTGGCCGGGTCGATGGCCGTCCGCGGGATGAGTGCGGTGGCGAGGCCGGCTCGTACGAGGGGTGAGCTGGGCGGCGATGTCGGCGGTGACGTAGCGCGTCGTGGGTGTGAACCCTGCCTGCTGGCAGACGTGCAAGGTGGCCTGTCCGCAGTCCGTGGTGGGCGGGGGCACGGCGAGGCTGTGCGTGGCCAGTTCCCGCAGGGCGAGGCCTGGTCGGCGACGGCAGGGTGCGATCCAACCCCGTCCTCCGGAACCGATCTTGCTGAGACAGAACCCGGACATGCACAGGATCATTTCGGGATCGCCCCGGCCCTAGTGTCATCAGTGCAAGCAGGAAGCACCGATCCGAAAGCCGCTGGAGATCATGATGCGCTCGCGCCTCGCCGCCCGTTCCGCCCGTCTCGTCCTCGCCGCCGCGGCCGTGACGGCCCTCGCCGCCACGTCCACCGCCTGCGGCCCGGACGACGCCGGGGACACCAGCAGCTCCTCGGTTCCCTCCGCCGGCGGCGGGGGGAGCAGCAGCCCCTCCTCCGGCGGCAGCCTCGCCGCCAGCGCGTCCGGTTCCGGCGGCTCCTCCGACTCCGGCGCCTCCGACGCCAAGACCACCGACTCCGGCAACGGCGACAAGAGCGGCTACGGGCAGTCCTGCGGCACCAACGACCTGGACTTCACGGTCACCTCGGAGACCCAGGCCGGCGGCTACTACCTCGTCACCGCCAAGGCCAAGTCGGGTATCACCTGCTACCTGGACGTCAACACCCCCAGCGTGTCCTTCGGCTCCGGTGCCGACGGCGTCGCCTCCCCTGTCGGACAGGGTGGCGAAGACCCCATCAAGCTCACCGGCTCCGCCGTCGCCTACACCGGTATCAGCCCCAAGACCACCAACACCGACGGCGGCATCGAGTTCGAGAACGTCATCATCGCCGTCACCAACGACGATCCCGACCCCGCCGAACTCAAGCTCCCCGACACCGCCACCGTCGACAAGCCCATCGTCACCAACTGGGCCACCGACCGCGCCGGGGCCGTCCCCGTCATCGTCTGACGAACCGGGGCCGGCAGCGTCGGCATCGCGCACCCCTGGGGAGCGCCTCGTCGACCGTGTGTCAGTCGGCTGAGCCTCCCGGGAACGGTGGGTTCCCAAGCTCGGAGCGCGGGTTCGGCTCTCGTCCCCCGTTCCATGAAAAAGCCCCAGGCCAGTGGCCGGGGGCTTCTTTGTTCTCCGGAACCCGTTACGTGCCCCTCCGCGCTTCGGCGCGATCAGCCGTCCGGCCTTGTCACTGCCTAAGGTATGCGCATGACCGAACGCTCGAACGAACTGCCGCCCGAGCTCTATCCCGAGCTGGCTGCGGCAGGCGGCCTGCGAGAAGCGCTGGCGCGCGAAGCCGTTCGGCGAGGGCATCGTGCCGAACCGATGGATCCCGTCGAGGGGTACGGTCCCGCGGTCGGGGCGGGCTGCGCGCGTGGAGAGGCCCGGTTCGCCGTGTACGCGACCGACGCTGACGTACGCGAGTTCCGCATCGAGATCTCCACGGACCGCGGAGAGCAAACGGCACTCTTCGGTAGCACCGGTGACCTCGCGGTGGTCGACGCCATCCTGCACGCCTGGCGTGCGGGGGCATCGATCGGTCAACTGCGGCGCGAGTGGACATTGCTCGCCAGCAGCCCGCTGGAAGCGGCCCCGCCGGGGAGTGTCGTCCGGACCGCATGGCGGCTGACCCTGGAGCGTTCACCGACGATCAGGCTGGGCGACGCCGAACTGGCCGAGGCCCTGTATGCGCAGCCGGCCCTGCGCGTGTTCTTCCCATGGCCGTCGCACGGGCAGTTCAGCCTCCTCAGCAGTACGGCGGACCCCTTCTACGAGGAGCTTCCACGTGCGGTGCCGAGCGGAGACGGCCGGTGGAACGTGGTTCTCCACGGCTCGCGGTGGTCGCCGCACATGCCGTCACGTGTGCTCGGATCCCGCCTCGGCGTCCACGAGGCCGCGGCGCTGATAGCGGCGAACATTCCCGCGGGTAGTGGCCCGGCCGTCGAAGGCGGCTGGCCCCACCCGCCGCCCATCATGACCCCGTGAGCGGTGAGCGGTGATCGGTGACGGCGACAGCTGACGCCGACGGTCCCGGTCACCGGGTTGCCGGCAGCAGCCCGTTCCCGCAGCTCAGGCGTCGCGATCGCCTCCGCGTTCCTTCACGTCTTCGGACGCGTCGTGCAACCTTCCGCCCGCCCCGTGGGTCTCCTCGCTGTACGTTCTGCCCGCACAGCGCGAAAGGCCCCCGTGCACCTGAAGAGTCTCGTCGCCGCCCGGACCGGTGGCGTCGTGTCCGCCGCCGTCCTCGGCAGCCTGCTGGTCTCCGCCCCGCAGGCGGCAGCCGCCGACGTCACCTGCTCGACCAACACATACAAGCGGACGTTCTACAAGAACACCTCGTTCTCCGGCTCCCCGGTGAAGACCGACTGCGACAGCGCCATCAGCCAGAACTGGTCCGGCGCCCCGGTCTCCGGCGTGCCGTCGAACAACTTCGGTGTCCGTTGGTCGCTGACCCGCGACTTCGGCTCCGGTGGTCCCTTCACCTTCACCGCCTCCGCCACCGACGGCGTCCGCGTCTACCTGGACGGCGTCCGCAAGATCGACCTGTGGAAGGGCACCGGTGACACCGCCCGGTCCAAGAGCGTCAACCTCACCGTCCCCTCGGGCAAGCACGCCCTCCGCGTCGACTACGTGAACTGGACCGGCGCCGCGAAGGTCACGTACGCGTACGCGCCCCGGACTTCGGCCACGTACGACAGGACGAAGCCACTCGCCCCCACCGGCGTGAAGACCGCCTACAACACCACGACCCGTAAGACGACCGTCTCCTGGTCCGCCAACAAGGAGATGGACCTGGCGAGTTACTCCCTGTATCGGCGGCCCGTCGGCTCCAGCACCTGGACGAGGGTCACCACGACCACCGCACGCAGCCACACCGACCCCCTCGTGAACCCTGACGACCGCACGCCCTACTACTACGAGATTCGCGCCAAGGACAAGGCGGGCAACACCTCGTCGGGCAGCACGGACACCATCGTCCGCCCCCTGCCCGTCGTCACCTCGCTGACCGGCACCTACGACAAGGCGACCGGCAAGGTCACCATGAAGTGGCCCCTCAACACCGAGCCGCACTTCGACCGCTACACGGTCCTGAGCAACGACAAGGTGGACGGCTCCTACGTCTGGGTCCCCCTGGGCACCACCAAGGGCAGCACCTGGACCACCGGCCCCGTCGTCGCCGACGGCGAGACCCGCCACTACCGCGTCCTCGTGACCAACGACGGCGGCACCACCACCTACAACCCGGGCTGGCTCGACGCCACCGCCACCAACGAGCTCTGGCTCGACATCCCCGACGGCATCGCCCCCGTCTACGCCCCCGAGCTGACCCTGGGCTCCTGCGCGACCGGCATACAGGCGACCGCCACCGATTACACGCCGGCCCCGATCCGCGACTTCACCGGCTTCGCGATCGAGCGCCGCACTGCGGGAACGGATCCCTGGTCGGTCGTCCTGCGCAAGGACTACGATCCGCGCCTGGGCGCCACGGCCACCGTCTGCGACCCGCTGCCCGCCGACGGACGCACCCATGAATACCGGGCCCGTACCTATGACGCGGCCGGGAACTACTCGCCGTACAGCGAGATCCGTGCCCTGACCGTGCCGGTCGGCTGACGGTCACGGGGAGCACACGACAAAGCCCCGGATACGGCGTCTCCCTCGACGCCGCACGGGAGGCCGTGCCACTACGGCCGAAGCCCCGGGCCGGCGGCCCGGGGCTTCTTTGTACCTTCTCTGTACCTGAGGGCCTCTTCCCGGCCGGCCGAGCCGGTGTGGGCCGCTGCGTGAACCTCACGGATCTCGCCGGCCGGCCGCGGCGGGAACAGCCGGCACGGCCGGCACGGTTGCACCCGGGGGACGGCGGCGCACGGGCGGGGAGCACGGAGACCACCAGGTCGTGGGCCCCACCAGGACCCGCCCGATGATCGCGGTACGCCGCCGCGCACACGGACCGACACGTAGTTCTGCAGGAGGACTGTTTCCATGACTGACCGGCCCTTGACGCTCATGGCGGTACACGCTCACCCCGACGACGAGGCCACCGGAACGGGAGGGGTCCTCGCACGGTACGCGGCGGAGGGCATCCGCACGGTTCTGGTGACATGTACCGACGGCGGCTGCGGTGACGGACCGGGAGGCTCGAAGCCGGGCGATCCCGGGCACGACCCGGCTGCCGTCGCCTCGATGCGCCGGAAAGAACTCGAGGCGAGCTGTGACGTGCTGAAGGTCAGCGATCTGGAGATGCTGGACTACGCCGACTCCGGGATGGTGGGCTGGCCCACCAACGACGCCCCCGGGTCCTTCTGGCAGACCCCCGTGGAGGAGGGCGCCGCCCGGCTCGCGGAGCTCATGCGGCACTACCGGCCCGATGTGGTCGTCACCTACGACGAGAACGGCTTCTACGGCCACCCCGACCACATCCAGGCCCACCGCATCACCATGGCGGCGCTGGAGGTGTCCGGGCTGTCACCGAAGGTGTACTGGACGACGATGCCCCGCTCGATGATGCAGCGGT
Organism: Streptomyces sp. NPDC088746; assembly: GCF_044751065.1. Taxonomy (NCBI): domain Bacteria; kingdom Bacillati; phylum Actinomycetota; class Actinomycetes; order Kitasatosporales; family Streptomycetaceae; genus Streptomyces; species Streptomyces sp. NPDC088746. The sequence goes on along the minus strand of NZ_JBIVLA010000007.1, from coordinate 251,205 downwards.
TCGGGGAGACCATGCGCGAGTTCCATGAGGACGCGCCGGAACCGGATCCTGCCGAGGAGGCCGCGATGGCCGAGATCGGTCTCCCCGACGAAGAGATCACCACCTGGGTGGACACCACCGCGTTCAGCGGTCAGAAGTTCGATGCGCTGGCGGCGCACGCCAGTCAGGGCGAGAACATCTTCTTCCTCAGGATGGGCAAGGAGCGGTTCGGCGAGCTGATGGGCGTGGAGACGTTCGTGCGCGTGAAGGACGCCACCGGTGCGGCCGTACCCGAGAACGATCTCTTCGCCGGACTGCGCTGACCGCGCACGGGGCCCTGGACAGCTCGTCGGCCTCGTCGGGCCTCCCGGCCGACCCGGACGTACCGCAACTTCAGCGTCCGTGGGCCGGGTCCGTCCGGCGGCCGCAACGGCACCATCCGCAGCCGCCGAGCGATCCTCCGCAACGGTCCGCCGGGAGCACCGCCCGGGCCGCGCCCCTGGAGGCGCTCAGCCTCAGGTTGACATAGCGTTTCCCCTGATGGGCCGGGGCCGACAGTGGCGATACGGGACGGCGGATCAGCGGTGGAGCAGCACGAGGGCAGAGCTTCCCGTCAGGCGGATGACGGATGGTGGTCCGGCCGTCTGCATGAGCTCTGGCGTGTCGCCGAGACGGCGCAGGACGTGGCGGGGCTGTCCGATTCCCTCTACGACATGCTGCTCCGTATGCCCGGCGTACTGACCGTCGTGGGCACCCGCTGGAGCGGCGGGCTGCTGCACTACTTGCGGAGTGTCACTTCGGCGGAGCCGACGCCATCCCGCATGGAAATCGAACAGGATTACGGTGAATCCGGCGCCGCCGGTGCTCCGGACGGTGACCCGGCCGTCACGGTTCATGACGTGTCCGGGCTCGACGGCGCCATGCCGTACGTCCAGGTGCTGGCGGCAGCCGGAGCGCGGAGTGTGGCCGAGTGTGCGGTGCCGCTGGGGCAGGGCGGCTGGGCGTCCTTCATGGTCGGCACCGAGGGCAGGGACGCACTCGATGCGACGCTGCGGACGCGGTTGAAGCAGGTGGCCGAGGTCGCCATGGTCTCGGACAGACGCATCACGGCGCGGCGCGACGACGAGGTGCGTCAGGTGAGTGACGCGTTCCTGGCGGAGGCGTCGTTGCAGATGGATTCGAGCCTTGACGTACGGAGCACCGTGCGGCGGGTGGCTCGCACGGCCGTTCCCGCCATCGCCGAGGGGTGCGTCGTGCATCTGCGGCCCTCCGAGGGACTGACGCCCGTGTCCTTCGCGCACATGGACGCCGGTGAGCAGCAGTGGCTCGGCAAGGTGGCGGCCGAGGACACCTGGCTGAAGGACGTGTTGCAGGGGGTCCTCGACAGCGGGCAGGCTCGGGTGCTGAAGGGTGAGGAGCTGGAGGGGGGACCGTTCGGGCCCGAATCGTCCGGGGCGGGCCGTGCCGTGCGTGCGATCAGTGTGAACCCGCTCAACGCCCGGGGCCGGGCCCTGGGGACCCTGACCTTCATCTACCACCGGGTGGTCGTGGCCGAGGGGGCCTCGCGGTTCCTCGCGGGTCTGGCCGACCGGGCCGCGCTGGCCATCGACAGCAGCACCCTGTACGAACAGCGGCGCCGTCACGTGGTCTCCCTCCAGCGACACCTTCTCCCGAGGGAGCTGCCGCGGATCCCGGGGCTGACGCTGAGCTCGGCGTACGAGGTGGGTGACGTCTCGCTCGATGTGGGCGGTGACTTCTACGACGCCGTGCCGGGGGCGCAGGGGGGTGTGACCCTCCTCATCGGTGACGTATGCGGTCGCGGAGCGGAGGCGGCAGCCCTCACGGGGCTGGCCCGCCATACCCTGCGCACCCTTCTCGAGGACGGCAGTACGCCCGAGCACGCACTGGGACGGCTGAACGACGCCCTGGTCAGGGAGGGCACGTCCCGCTTCGTGACGGCGCTCGTAGCGGTGCTCGTACCCGACGGAGAGGGGTTCCGTGTGCGTTGTTGGAGTGCCGGGCATCCGGCTCCTCTGGTGCGGCGTGAGGAGGGCACCGTGGAGGAGCTCCCGGCGCACGGGGATCTGCTGGGCGTACTGGAGGAGATCGAGTACGGATCCGGGTCGGCGCGCCTGGCGCCGGGCGACGCACTGGTGATGTTCACCGACGGGGTGACCGAGGCGAGAGCGGCCGACGGGACGTTCCTCGAAGCACGTCTGCAGGACGTGGTGGCGCAGAAGGGTATCGGTGACGCCCAGGGGTTCGCCGAGCGGCTGGCAGAGGCCGCGGTGGAATTCCGGGCGACGGGCTCCGACGACATCGCCGTGCTGGTCGCGCGGGCGGAGCTCGTCGGATGAACGGGGCTGCCGGGGCCGGGGAACAGAGGATCGATCACGACCTCGTCTGGGTCGTCGAGGACTCGGCGGAGGACGCCGAGGCCATCGCGCGGGCGCTCGGCCGCACGCACCCCGGCCTGGTACTGGAATTCACCGACCGGGGGACGGGGTTCGTCGAGCGCCTGCTGGAAGCCGGCCGACGGCCGGGGCTTGTCCTCCTGGACCTCAAACTGCCCGGTCCCGGTGGGACCGAGGTGCTGCGGTCGATCCGTTCCCGGCCGGAACTGGACGACGTGGCCGTGGTGGTCTTCACGTCGGCCACCGGGCCGGACGACGTGGACACCACCTATGCGGCGGGCGCCGACAGCTACATCTACAAGCCGGTCAACTTCGAGCTCTTCCAGGCGGTGCTGAAAGGTGCTGTCGACTACTGGCAGAGGAGGGCGACGGGTGGGGAGGAGGGCCCTGCCGCTCAGCCTCCTTCCTGACCCAGGGTGAAGAAGAAGGTGCTCCCGCGGCCTGGTCGGCTGTCGAGCCACAGCTCGCCGCCGTGGCGCTCGACGATCCGCTTGACGATCGCCAGTCCCACGCCGGTGCCGCCCCCGCGCTCCCCCTGCCCGTGCAGTCTGCGGAACAGCTCGAAGACCTCGTCCTGCCGCTCGGGCGGGATACCGATGCCGTTGTCCCGGACCACGACGGTCTGCCGGGGAGGGCCGCCCGACGGTGGGCGGAGCGTGTCGACCAGGACCTCGACCGTGCGGTCGCCCTGGTCGGCGGCGTACTTGGCCGCGTTCACCAGGAGGTTGACCAGTACCTCGTAGAGCCGGTTCTCGTCGGCGTACACCTCCGGCAGGTCATGTCTGATGACCCGCACGTGGGCCTCGGCCAGGCGATCGCCGGCCACGTCGAGTGCGGAGTCCAGCACCCGGTCCAGGGGGACGCGGGAGCGGTGCAGACCACCCCGGCCCAGCCGGGCGAAGTGCAGCAGCGAGTCGAGCAGGTCGTCCATCCGGCCGGCCAGTCGCCGCATGGTGTGCAAGCGGCGGACGGTGGTGGCGTCGAGCTGCGCCGCGGCGTCCTCGATGACGAAGGCCGCGGCGTTGGAGATGCCTCGTAGCGGTTCCTTGAGGTCATGAGCTGCGACGTGGGCGAACGAGTCGAGGTCGGAGTTGGTGATGCGCAGCTGTTCGTTCAGTGCCGCGAGCTCCGCCTCGTGCCGGAGTACGACTCCGGTGAGCGTGCGCCAGAGTTCCTGCGCGGTGGCATGGTCGGTCGGTGTCCAGGGCAGGCACTGTCCGTGCACCATCGCGCGGAACACGGCACCGGAGCCGCGCGGGGTGAGCCGTTCGCCTCGCGGCCCGACCTGGACGGGTCTGGAAGGGTCGGTGGCCCATTGGCGGGCGGTCGGACGGGCCCTGCGGAACCAGGCGAGGAAGTCGCCCGACCGGCTCAGTGTCACCATCAGGACCCCTGCCGGACCGTCCTCCACCGCGTCGTCGGGCATGTCCGGCTCCTCCGCGAGGCGGTCCGTGCTCCAGAGCGTGCCCGGTGCCGGCCCTGCCGCCCGTCCTCGAAGGGCCTCCAGCAGAGCGGGCGGCACGCTCATGCCGCTGATGGTGCTGCGGCCGCCGCGGAGGAGCGCCGCACCGTCCGCGTCCAGCAGTGTGCTGAGGGCGTCGTCACCTGCCAGGAGCGAGTCCTCCACGTCGGACGTGACCCGGGAGATGATCCGGTCGAGGCGCTCGCGGGACGCGGTGAGCGCCTCGGCCTGCTCCCGTTCCTCGATGACCGCGAGCTGGAGGGAGAAGGCGACGCCGAAGAACTCACAGGCCGCCCGCAGTTCCGGGGGGATGGTGACCGCGGTGTAGCCATGACAGGCGATCAGCCCCCAGAGCTCGCCCTCCCGGAGGACGCTCACCGACATCGACGACTTCACACCGATGTTCCGCAGGTACTCCAGATGGAAGCCGGACACCGTGCGCAGAACGGAGTTCGACAGGTCCAGCGGGAGGTCCGAATCGGCTCGGAGCGGGGGGTGCAGGCCCACACTGATGTCGTCCACGTCGGCGATCGCCCGGATCCAGTTGTCCCGGTAGAGCCGCCTCGCCTGGGGCGGGATGTCACTGGCGGGGAACCAGAGTCCCAGCCACGGCTCGCGGCCCTCGGTGACTTCCTCCGCGACCACCTCTCCCGGCCCGTTCTCTCCGTCGAAGCGGTAGGCGACGACCCGGTCGAAGCCGGTCAGCGCCCGGATCTCACGGGCGGCCGCCCGGCAGCACTCGGCCGCCGTCGTCGAGGACCGCATACGCGTCAGAGCTCGCCGGACCCCCTGGTAGAAGTGCGCGAAGTGCGGCGCCGCGACGGCGCGCGCCTCACACTCCAGAACCAGTAGGGGCCCCTGCCGGTGTGCGGTCACGTCGAACATCCGGGGAGTGCCCGCCACATCGATGGAGACGGGGAGAACCAGGCTCGCCGCCTCGTGCTGAGCGCCGACCTCCAGCGCCTCGGCCCAGTGGTCGGGGGTCAGCACCCGTGTGATGGGCCCGCCGACCAGCACCTCGGCAGGGATCCCCAGCAGGCGGCCCGTGTTCAGGGCTGCGGTGTCCACGGTGCCGGTGTCGGCCTCCACCGCGAGCAGGGTCCCGTGGGACTGGATCATGCCCAGCCGGTGGATGGGCTCCCGGACACATTCGCTGAGATCGAAGCCGATGGCCGCCGCGGCCTCGGCCTCGCGCTCCGGTTCCGGCAGGGACATCTCTTCTCCCACGCACCGAGTTCTCGATCCGGGCCGGTCGGACGTCCGGATCGCCGCGATCCTTCCACGGTGGCCCTCGGCGGAGGAGCTGCTGCAGGCGCGTGTCGGCGATCACCGTGGCGTGGACAGTGCCCTTGTCCCGCCGAGGGCCCAGCCGAAGGGAACCGAACGGCGCGGCGTGCGCCTGGCGCAGGACCCCCGGCGTGCGCCTGGCGCAGGACCCCCGGCGTGCGCCTGGCGCAGGACGCCCGGCGTGCGCCTGGCGCAGGACGCCCGGCGTGACGTCCTGCGCAGGACGACCGGGCGTCCCGGTCATGAAGGGGAGCCGGCCCTACGTCAGGGCCTTCCGCATCAGGGTGCACACGGTCTCGTACCGGCGCAGGGATCCGTCCGGCGTCTCCACGTCCCAGGAGTCCGGCCAGCTGCCGTAGGCCACGTAACCCAGGCGTTCGTACAGCGCCCGGGCGCGTGGGTTGCTCTCCTCCACTCCGAGCTCCGCACGCCGCAGGCCGCGTGACCTGATGCGGTCCTCCGCGGCGCGGATGAGCACGGTGCCCAGACCGCACGACTGGAGGGCCGGGAGCACCCCGAGCTGCCACAGCGTGCCGGCGCCGGCCGCGGCCTGGTAGTCGACGCCGCCGATCGCCACCGGAAGACCAGCCGGGGTGCAGACCGCGAGGTAGTCCACCTCCCCGGCCGCCGCGCGCTCCAGCTCATGGGCCACGTGCACCAGATGGGTCGCCGAACCGGACCAGGCACAGGCCGGCAGGTCGGCGGGCGTCAGATCACGTACGAGGACGGGGACGACGACCTCGGCCGCACCGGCCGGTGAGAGACTCATGCGCCCATCCCAGCAGTCCGATGCCGTTCCGCACAGTGGATTTCGGCGCTGAGCAGGACACCCGGCCGGGCGTGCCGCTACCTGCCGGCCGGACGAACGGGCCGGCCTTGCGTCATAGTTCTGATCACGGGCCCCGCCCTGGGCCGGCCCCATGGACAGCCCGACCATTCCTTCTGCGAGGTGCACGTGATCGACCGTCCGCAACCGGCCACGGAGTTCGGGATCCGCGCCGCCGACACGGATGACGGGGCCGAGGTCGAGCGGCTCTACGAGATCTGCGTGCGCACGGCGGCGGGAGGCGAGGACGCGACCGAGCTGTTCGAGGACCCCCGACTGCCGGGGGAGATCTTCGTCGGCCCCTACCTGCGGTACGCGCCCGATCTCGCCTGGGTTCTCGCCCAGGCGGACCGGCCCGCCTCGGGGTACGTCCTCGGCGTCGCCGACACGGCCTCGTTCGAGCGGACCCTGGAGCGGGAGTGGTGGCCCGCCCTCCGGGACCGCTACGACGGGGAAGCGATCCGTGAGGGTACGGCGGATGCCCGGTCCTGGGAGTGGATCACCCATCCCCCCACCGCCTCGGCTGAATTGGTGTCCGCGTACCCGGCCCACCTGCACATCGATCTTCTGCCCGAGGCTCAGGGCGGCGGCAACGGCTCCCGTCTGATCCGCACCCTGCTCGGTGCGTTGCGCGCGCGGGGCGTTCGCGGTGTCCACCTCGGAGTGGGGAAGGCGAACGCCCGCGCGATCGGGTTCTACCGCCACCTGGGCTTCGAGCAACTCACCGAGGAGCCCGGCTCGCTCACTCTGGGGATGGACCTCCGCGACTGACCCGCCCCGTCACCTGGGGCTCCGCGGCTCGGGCAACCGGCCGGCGGCTCATGAGGCTCGAGCGATCCCGCTGTCACCGGGGTCCGGCCACGTGGCCACGAGGGACTGCCAGTCCGGGAAACGGCGGCCGGGCACCATCTCCCGCATCGTCTCACCGTTGAGCCAGCACACCCGCTCGGGACCGCCGTCACCGGTGTCGAACAGGCAGCACACTCCGCCACTTGCGGCCGCGAGGCCGGTGAACGCCTTCCTGACGTTGGCCGACCGTGCGAACAAGCGGCTCATGTCCGACGTCGCCGCCCAGAGCTCCACCGACGCGTAATCGGGGTGCGGGAGCGACTCGAACCGGACCGTCGCGTAGACGTACCCGACCTGGAGGCGACCGTCCGCGTCGGGTTCGGGGCGGCCTGTCTCCGCGTACGCGCGCAGTACGTCATCGACCTCGAACATGATGGAGGTGTCGAGCTCGAACGTGCCGCCCGTGGAGCAGTCGACCGGCTCGCTCCCGAAGTGGGACGTGAACGGGAGGACGAGCCGGTCACCGCCGGGCAGGGTGACCTCGAGCGGCGGCACGCCACCGGCCGGTGGCGCCAGCTCGGCCAGCGCGGTCAGCGCCCTGGCGATGTTCCCGGGCCGCAGGTAGATGTCGTAACCGTAGGTCAGCCCCATGTCTCCCCCTCTGCCGGGCCGGACCGCAGCTTCTCATGGCCGGCCCCCGGGGAGCAGCCCTGTTTCGGGGCGGGACGCCGCCCCGGACCGCGCTCTACTGCCAGGTCGCGGTGTCGGGGTCGATGCCGTGGGTGCGGGCGGAGGCGTCGACGATGCGGCGGAACCATGCGGCGAGGCCGGTGCGGACGCCGTCGTAGTGGGCGGCGAATCCCGGATCGGTCTCGTACATGCGGCCGAGGCAGACCTGCATCTGCCTGGTGAGGGGGAAGTACGAGGCGAAGACCTCGCGGTGCCGCTCGACGAGTTGATCCGCTTCCGGGCTCCCCGGTGTGACGCCCGCGTCCATCGCGTCTCCGAGGGCCCGGTCGAGGCCCGCCACGGCCTCGGCCACGGTTTTCCATTCCTCCGGGCCGCGGGAGGCCGAACGCTCGGCGAACTGCAGCCACTGCGTCGTGGCTCCGTAACGCCGGCGGGCTTCGGCGGGCCCGTCCGGGTCCCATGTGGGGCCGAAGACCGCGGCCTGCTGTTCGGCGCTCAGCAGCAGGCCGCGCTCGTGGGCCTCGATCATCCGGTCCAGTCCGGCACCGAGCTGCTGGAGGCGGTCGATCCGTTCAGCGACCCGGGCGCGCTGTGCGCGCAACGCACCGGGTACGTCGGCGGTCGAGTCGTCCAGGACGGCCCGAATCCTGTCCAGGCCGAGGCCGATCTCCCGGTAGACGACGATGCGGTGCAGACGTTCCAGGTCAGCGGCGGTGTAGAGCCGGTATCCGGCAGCCGTACGCAGTGACGGGCGCGCCAGACCGATCTCGTCCCAGTGGTGCAGGGCGCGGACCGTCACGCCCAGACGCGCCGAGACCTGTCCGACGGTCAGGTCGTCATCAGTGGCATCAGGCATGCTCCTCATTGTCGCCGGGGCGCGCCGGCGGGTGGGGTGATCCCGACGGCTGCAAGGTTCCGCGCCTCCTGGCTGTCCGGGTCGAAGGGCTTCGCGGCGGTGAGGACGATCCGCGCGTTCTCGGGGGTGGTCACCGTCAGGTCGCGGGTGTTCCAGGGAGTGTCCCGTGGGCCTTCGACGGAGTCCGGGCACAACGCACGGCAGGCCTCGACGAGGGAGTCGACCTGGCTGAGCACGCAGGAGAAACTGAAGCTGACCGCCGGTGCCTGCTCCGGAACGCTGGGCGCCGGGACGAGGAGCACGTCCTGGAACGCCCACCGGCGCAGATGCACCACCTGGCCGGGGATGCTGAACAGCTCGATGAACCCGAGCCCACGGATCCAGAAGTCCATGGACGCCGCCAGATCGGTCGTGGGGATCGTCACGAACGCCGGCATCCCGTAGATGCCACGGAACGGTTCCGGCGGAACCGCCTCCGGGCCGGGAACGGGGACGGGGCCCATCTCGAACGCGTCGTAGTAGTCGCTCATGGGCCCCACGGTGAGGCCTCACGCAACGTGAGGGTCAAGCCGGACGTGAATCTCGTCCGGCGGACGATGCGACCGAGGCCGTGGCCGGGCGGCCCCGCCGCACGTGCGTACGCGGGGCCGCGGGCCCACGGCCGCCGGTCAGACGACTGCGAGGGTGCTGACGCCGTCCAGCTCCGTCAGCCCGGCCGGGCTGAGGCAGGGCGTGAGGTCGGTCAGATCCGGAATGATGGCGACGGTGACGTTGACGAGGTGACCGGCGTAACGGCCGCTCTGCACCGTCCCCACGGACGTATAGACCTGGGTCAGCCCGGCGGCGCTGATGTCGATGCCCGTGACCCGCACGGTGGACTGCTGGGTACTGCCGTTGACGAGGTGCCAGACCAGCGTGGCCGTCGCTGTGCTGGGGAACGTGATGCACGTGGCGCCGGGGACCGTGCTTCCCTCGCTGTAGGAGACCGAGGTGACACCGTCGTTGACCGGGCAGGAGCCGTACGCGCCGTTCGACGCGTAGGTGACGGTCTGGGGCACGAGCTGTTTCAAGCCCGGGCTGTACGTCGTGAGTTGCTGCCCCACGCAGGTGATCGGGGGAGCAGCCGAAGCGGTCCCGGCCCACAAGGGGCAGGCGAGCGCGGTCGCGAGCGAAGTGACGACCAGGCTTCGGACGACGGGGCGGTTGATCGGGCGTTTCACTGTGCGTTTCATCGGACGTTTCCTGGGACGTTTCATGGGATGCCTTTCGTTCAGCCGTCCCGGTGTGTGGAACAGCCGTCCAGCAGCCCCGCCCGGAGGCTGGAGTGACGGCCGGTCGAGAGGGCACTGCCCTCTCAACGTGGCACCGAAGGACCTCGCGGGACAGGCCCCGAAGAGGTGGGTACGGCCGCGCCCGAACAGGCCATACGGAAACGCGTGCTGACTACTTGGGATTTGCGTACGGGTGGCGGTGAGGTCGGGCCCCGATCACCGCACGGGGAAGCCGAAGGAGTATCCCTGCTCCTTCAGCCAGGGCAGCACCTCGCGCAGAGCGGCCACGGTCTGGGAGCGGTCCCCTCCCGCGTCGTGGAAGAGGACGGTCGGGCCGTTGGAGATCTCCCTCTTCACGGTGGCGACCATGGTGTCCGCGCCGGGAAGCTCGAAGTCCTTGGAGTCGACGTTCCAGCCCAGCGGCCGCATCCCCCGGGACGCGGCGAGCTTCCTGCTGTACGGGGTGAATGCGCCGCCCGGGGCCCGGTAGTACTGCGGCCGTACGCCTCCGGAGGCCTCGGTGATCATGCGTTCGGCATCGAGGATCTGCTGCGACTGGAACGCCTCGGACCGGGTGTCCATCGTGGTGTCGTGCTCGACCGTGTGGTCGCACAGCCGGTGCCCGGCCGCCACGACCTTCTTGACCAGGTCCGGGTACGCCTTGGCCTGCGTGCCCACCATGCAGAACGTGGCCTTCACGCCGTTGTCCTCCAGCAGTTGCAGCACCTGCGGCGTCCAGACCGGGTCCGGTCCGTCGTCGATGGTGATGTTGACGCCGCGGGCGCCGCGGTCGGAGGCGTGCGCGATGTCGGCCGCCACCTTGACCACCGGCGCCGAGACACGCGCTTGCGGCTTCCGTGCTCCGGCGGGGTCGGCCTGCGCGGTCCACACCGAGGTGGCGGCGGCCAGCACCGTCACCCCTAGCCCTGCGGCGAGGAGCCGGCCGTGCCATCCCTTTCCCTTGTGCCTTGCCATGTCCGACCGCCCCTTTGCTGCTTCCGCCGATGCCGTGCCCCCATCAAGTCACACGAACGCCCTGGCCAGGCACCCCTGTTACCGATCACGGACGAACCCGCAGGGGGCCGGCGACAAACGCGGGGGTTCCGCGACAGACGCAGGGGTTCCGCGACAGACGAAGAGCCCGTCAGCCGGCTGACGGGCTCCCGCGAAGGACTGGGACTCAACCTGCCATCAGGTCAGGTCAAAGGTCAGATCGTCGGCGTCTCGTCGACGATCTCCTTGTGCGGCTCGACGACGAACCTCCAGCCGTCGCTGGGCTCCAGGAACCGCACCCGGGTCGGGTAGATGTCCAGGGCGCGGCGGTCACGGTTCTGGCTGTTCGCGCTCTTCCGTCCCCGGGCCGGCTCCTCGTACAGGTCGACCTTGACGTCCGGCACTGCGACCGTCTCCTCGCTCCAGCGCTGCACGATGCCCGCGCCGAACGCGTCCCGTGCGGCGGAGTACAGCGATTCCAGGGAATCCTTGTTCCCGGCGGGCACGAAAAGGACGAGATTCAGGAGGACGCCGGCACTCTGGAGAACTTCGATCTCTTCCCCCGCCTTGTCGGAAATCCAGATCCCACTCTCCTCGGCATTGTCAGGGAGAACATGAGCCTCCTCGCCGAAGATGGTCCGCACAGCGAACGCCCCTCCCTCGAAATTCTTTCCCGGCTCCGCGAGGAAAGCCGGTGCGTAGCAGTCGAGAGGAAGGCCGTCCGTCCCTGCCGAGACGAAGATGCCGTCCTGGAGGCCCAGTTCGGAAACCTCTGCGGCCGTAAGACGTCGAGCCGTGACCTTCTCGGTATTCACGCCATTCCCCTTTTTTCGCGGCGTCCTGTAAATCCATTAGGACTATACCACGAAAGCGGCGAGTAATTTCTCACCGCCGGGCCGTCAGGAGAATACTCTCGCATCGCAGGCAAAGCGCAGCCACTGGAGATAAATGCGACGCGAGAACGATTCGAGGCTTCGGCGGAGGGCCTTTCGGAATTAACTCAGCCATCGAGTGGAATTCGGACGGTCTCGCGAACACCTCGTGGCGCAGCCGAGCGGCGAACCGCGACGTCCGGAGCACACGCCTCCGCCAGGGGCCTGTCGCGCGGTCTCGCAACGCCCGTGACCTTACGGGCGCAAATTTATGGCCGTGACCTCTTGCGGCGTTCCACTTACAGCCGTAGCGTTACGAGCGTAAGGCCGCACGGACGGCGGGCCGGCCCGGCAGGCCCGGCATGACCGTCGGCGAAGCATGCGAATCCGAGAACGACAGACCGAGAGAAACAAGGAGGAAGTCGTGGCACGCTCGCCCCGCTCCATCACCCGTGAGCAGCGGCGCACCCCCCTGGCGGTGACCGTCTCCGCCTGGGTCGCCCCGCTGCTGGTGCTCACCGGGTTCGCGTTCGTCGCATGCGTCCCGGTCCTGATCGCACTGATCGGCGCCCTCGCCCGGGCCCGCGACAGGGTGGTCAAGGCGGCAGCCACGGTCCTCGCCGTCACCTACGCGATCCCGTTCGTCATCTGGCAGACGCGGCCCGACGGCGCACCGAGCCTGTCGAAGGACATCCACCCCGGGTTCATCGGACTGATCGTCGCGGCGTCCGCCGCACTCCTCCTCACCCTCCACGGCGTCCGCCGACGCTGAAGGCCCCTGCCTCGTACGTCATGTCCGCGCTCCTGCGCCTCGCACACGGCAACTCCCCGACCTCAGTCGCTTTTCACGGAAGGAATCCGTCCCATGTCCACCACCCGGCCCAGCCTCGCCACGCACATCGCGGCGCTCGCCCTCTCGCTCGCCGCCGCCGGCAGCGTCCTCGCAGCCACCGCCTCTTCCGCCCAGGCCTCTTCGGGGCCCGCGCACACCGGCCGTCACACCGCCGCGCTCGAATGCCGCGGGCAGGGCGTCGATCCCGACTCCCGCGTCCGCTACCGGACCCAGATCAAGATCGACGCACCGCTGAGCACGGTCTTCAGGGCGCAGACGGACGTGGAGCAGTGGCCGTCCTGGCAGGACGCCGTCCTCACCAGCGAGCGGCTCGACTCCGGTCCCCTGCGCGCGGGTTCCTCCTTCAGGTGGACCACCCCGGTGCCCGCCACCCCATCGACGCCGGCCACCACTCTGGAGATCACCTCCACCGTCCAGCAGCTCCAGCGCGACCGCTGCGTCCGCTGGACCGGGCCCGCGGACGGCGAGGGCATACACATCGACGAGGGGACCCACGTGTGGACCTTCACCGCGGTGAAGGGCGGTGTCCTCGTCCGTACCGAGGAGACCTGGACCGGCGAACAGGCCGAGGCCGACGTCCCCACCTCGACCGAGGCACTGGGCGCGGGCCTCGAGATCTGGCTGAAGGACCTCAAGGCCGCCGCCGAAGCCCGAGCCGACTGCTGACCCTGACTCCCTCACACACCGCCGCGCGGCGCCCCAGGGGCCTGGGGCCGGTCATCGAGGCCCGCCGGTGATCAGCGGCGCCTGCCCGTCCGCGCGCCGGACGGCGGGCCACCGGCGCGCACGCGAGCCCCGACCGGTCGGCGCCCGTCCCCGGTCCGCCGTCGCTCTCCACGTCCCCCGCGTGGAGGGTGGCGGCGCCTCCGGGCCGGCACGCCGGTAGTCTCATCTGGCCGCTGTCGTGGGTGGGGGGATTCGCACATGGAACTAGCACGCACGGACCGCCCGCACCCGGGCGGGTCGCGGCGGATCGGGCCGTACCACCTCATCGCCCGTCTCGACCCGAGCGGAGCTGGCCAACCGCCCGTACCCGTACACCGGTTCATCGGACGCAGTGCGGACGGCGACCGTACGGTACTCATCAGCGCGCCGCTCGACGGCGCCGATCCGGGGCGCTTCCTCGTCGAGGCCGACGCGGGCCGCCGCCTCCTCGGCCCTTGGGTCCTGCCCGTCGCCGAGCTCGCCGCCCAGCCCGACGCGCCCTGGTACGCCGCCCCCTACCTCCCCGTGCTCCCGCTCCCGGTGGCGCTCGCCGTGCACGGCGGACCACTGCCCGAGCGCACGGTCCGGTCCCTGGGTGCGGCCCTGGCGGAGACGCTCACGGGGGCGCACGCCGTCGGCATCACGCACGCCGGCCTGTCCCCCGCCTCCGTGCTCCTCGCCTGGGACGGACCGCGCCTCACCTGCTTCGGCGCGGTCCGCACCGCGGCCCCGGACGGCACGGGGCGCACCGGCCTGCCCGGGCTCGAGCCAGGCAGCCTGGCCCCCGAGCAGGCGACGGGCGGGCGGCCCCGGCCGCCCGGCGACGTCTACGGGCTGGGTGCGGTGCTGGCATACGCGGCGACCGGTCACTCGGTCCCCGACACCGCGGAACTGCCGGAGTCGCTCCGGTCGTTGGTCGCGCGCTGTCTGGCGCGTGACGCCGCCGCCCGCCCGGCCGCGTCCGAGGTGCTCGGCGCGCTGGCGGGAGCGTCGTCCGCCCCCGTGGCGACGGTCCTGGACCCGGCCGGCGCACTGCTGGGGCCGGGCTGGCTGCCGAGCCGGGTGGTAGCGGCCATGGCACGCCAGTCCGCGGAGGTCCTCGCCGCGGAAGTCCGTACCCCGATCTCACAGACCGCCAGGACCTGACGCGATGCTCTCCCCTCTGACCCATGACGATCCGGCCGGGCTGGCGGGCTTCCGCCTGCTCGCGCGGCTGGGCCACGGCGGTATGGGCACCGTCTACCTGGCCCGTTCGCAGGCCGGCCGCACGGTCGCTCTGAAGACCATGCACCCCTCCATCGCGGCCGACGTGGCGTCGCGCACCCGCTTCCGGCTGGAGGCTGACGCGGCGCGCATCATCGGCGGCCATCACGGCGCCGTCGTCGTCGACGCCGACCCCCTGGCGCCCACCCCGTGGCTCGCCACCGAATACGTCCTCGGCCCGCCCCTGGACGAAGCCGTCGCCCTCTGCGGGCCCCTTCCCGAGGCGACCGTTCGCGCGCTGGGCGCCGCGCTCGCCGGGGCCCTCGGTCAGCTCCACACCTCGGACGTGGTCCACCGTGATCTGAAGCCCTCGAACGTGATGGTCACCGCCTACGGCCCCAAGATCATCGATTTCGGCATCGCCCACGCCTCCGGTGGCGACCACCTGACCCGCCCCGGATCCGCCGCCGGAACACCCGCCTTCATGTCCCCCGAGCAGGCGGTCGGCCAGGAACACACACCCGCGGGTGACGTGTTCGCCCTTGCCGGCGTCCTTCTCCACGCCGCCACCGGCCACGGCCCCTTCGGCACCGGACAGGCCGCGGACCTCCTGTACCGCGTCCGCTACGCCGAACCCGACCTCTCCGGCCTCTCCCCGGCCCTGGCCGCCGTCCTCGGCCCCTGCCTGGCCAAGGATCCGGCTGGGCGGCCCACCACCCACGACCTGGTCAGCCGGCTCCACAGCGGTGAGGGTCACTTCGCGGACCATCTCCCCGACGCCCTGCTCGCCGACATAGCCCGGCGGGCGTCCGAGGTCTGGCAGCACCGGCCCGAGCGGCTTCCCGCTCCCGCCGGTCACGCGACGGCCGAGACCGTCCCGGCCACCGCAGCGCCCGGCATGAGCCGCCGCAAGCTCCTCACCCTCAGCGGCAGTGCGCTGCTGGCCACGGCGGCGACCGGCGCGGGTGTCTGGGCGGCGACGCGGGAGCGGGGCCCGGACGCGCCGCAGTCCGCGGGCGCGGGCAGCGCTCCCGTGGCCCGATGGAAGCGGAACATCACGACGGCCGCACCCGATGAACTGGGACGTCCGCTCGTCGTCGGCGGCAAGTTGATCGTGACCACCGAGGCCGGAGTGAGTGCCGTGGAGGCGTCGACCGGGCGGCCCGTCTGGTCGGGCAACGCGGTGCTGAGCCCCTGGGACGTGGCCACGGACGGGGAGCGGCTCTTCGCGGTGGACTACTCCCTGGACCCGGGAGAAGGACTCCGTATCGCGGAGATCGACCTCGGCGACGGGTCTCTGGCGGATCCGGTCGTGGTCGAGAAGGCGTACAACGGGAAGCTGGTGGGGAATCAGCTTCTCTGCGTCGACGGTGACGTCGCGTGGCTGCTCACCGCGCGGGTGCGTGAGGAGGACACCGCCGAGTCGAGCGGTGTCGGCCCCGAACGCGGCTGGCTCGTCGCCTCCTTCTCGCTCTCGACGGGCAAGCGGCGCACCGAGTTGGTCCTGGACGAGACCGTGCCCGGGGAGTACCCCTGGGTGACCGGTGCCCGAGTGACCGGTTCGAGCCTGGTCCTCTTCTTCCGTACGGAATCCGGCGGGGTCGACGCGCTCGTCTGCGACACGCGTACAGGGACGCGCGTGTGGCGGGCGCCCCTCGGTATCACGGCCGTCGACGCCGCGCGCAGTCCCGTCTCCTCGGACGCCGAGCACCTCTACACCGCGTCGGACGCGGTCACGGCGCGGCGCGTGAAGGACGGCAAGGAGGCATGGAGTTACAAGGGGACGAACGTGACCGCGTACGGCCCTCCGGCGGTGAAGGACGGAGTCGTCTACGCGGTGGAAGCCGTGGGAGAGCGGGGCCTCGTGGCCATCGACTCGGGCACCGGCGCACTCCTGTGGCGGGAGAAGAACCCTGTGGCGTCCGGGCACGAGCTCCGGGTGGCGCCCACGGTCGACGACGACTACGTCTACAAGCACTGCGCGGCGGGGCTGCGCGCCATCGGTCTCCGCAGCCACGAAACGGCCTGGCTCCACCCGGAGAGTCTCGACAAGTTCAGCGCCCTGATCGCGGAGGGGCTGCTCATCGGCGTCGGGGAAGGGCCGGTGGCCGCCCTCCCCCTGGAGCGGCCCTCGGACCATGCGTCGTCGTAGGCCCCCACCTCATCACCACGAAGGGCTCGGCTCACACCATGCAACCTCTCAGTTTCGGCGACCCGATCCGGCTGGGGCCGTACCGCATCGCCGGTGTGCTCGGCGAGGGCGGCATGGGCAAGGTGTACGTGGGTCATGACAGTTCCGGCCGCCTCGCGGCCGTCAAGGTGCTCCGTCCCGAGCTCGCGCACGACCAGAACCTCGCCCAGCGGTTCCTGCGCGAGGCCCGGACCGCGCAGGCGGTGAGCAGCACCGGTGTGGCACGCGTCGTCGGGTCGCACACCGAGGGCGGGCGCCCTTGGATCGCCACCGAGTATCTGTCGGGGCCGACGCTGGAGCAGGCGGTCGCGGGCCACGGGCCGCTGGACGAGGCCGGTGTACGCGCGCTGGCCGCCGCCCTGGCGTCGACCCTGCGGGACATCCACGCGGCGGGGCTGATCCACCGCGACCTCAAGCCCGCCAATATCGTGCTCACTTCCTCGGGCCCCCGCGTCATCGACTTCGGCATCGCGCGCCCCGAGCACGGCCTCACCCTCACCACCACGGGCCAGGCGCCGGCGACCCCGGGATACGGGGCCCCCGAGCAGATCCTGGGTCAGCGCGTCGGCCCGTCGGCCGACGTGTTCTCCCTCGGGGCGGTCCTGGTGTACGCGGCGAGCGGCAGGCAGGCGTACGAGGGTGCGCACGTCGCGGCGGTGCAGTACGAGGTGGTGCACGGCAGCCCGGCCCTCCACGCCGTGCCGGAAGCGCTCCGCTCCCTCATCGCGCCGTGCCTGGCCAAGGACCCCGCACACCGTCCCCAGCCCTCGTCGGTGATCCAGATGTCCGCGCCTCCTCGCGGCGCGGACAGGCTGTGGAAGAAGGGTGTTCTCGGCACGCAGATCAAGGAGCACGAGTCCCGGGCGAGCCGTCTCAGCACTCTGGCCGGCACCACTGTCGCGGAGGCGAAGCCGTCGCGGCGGCTCTTCCTCACCTCGCTCGCCGCCGGCGGAGCGGTGCTTGCTCTGGGCGGCGGCACGACGGTCTGGTGGCTGAACAGAGCGCCTGGTCTGCCCGAAGCCGCGGACGCCCCGCCGGCGGAGCTGCTGGCCGCCGGTGAGTACGAGTCGGGTACGCCGCCCAAGCCCCTCTGGGGGCCGCTGAAGGCAGCCGCGCCGAGTGCGTCCATGCTGCTGCCGGTGCGGGATGTGGTCATGATGGCCGGCTCGTCGGAGGGACTCGCGGCGCACAGGGTGACCGACGGCCGCCTGAAATGGACACTTCCGGAGGTGTCGCCGTCCGCGGGCTTCCTGAAGCTGACAGGCGAGCAGTTCGTCGCAGCCGACGCCGGCGGCGACGTCCGCTGCTATGACGCGTCCACCAGCGAGCCCCGTTGGAGTGTCCCGGCGAAGGCGGAGAAGCTGCTTGCCACCTCGCCCGACGCGAAGCTCGTCTTCGTGCTGACGAAGGACGGGGAAATGGCCGCAGTCGACACCGAGGCGCACAAGGTCCGCTGGACGGTGGGGGCCCCCGCCGAGGCCACCGTCGACCAGGCCGCCGTGGCCGTCGCCGGATCGGGCCGGCTGGTCGTCTGCACGGCGGACGGGCACTACTTCGCCCTCGACTCCGCCAACGGCGACGAGGCCTGGCAGCTGGGCGGCCACGCCGGGACGGCGCTGACCCCCGCCGTCGAAAAACGGTTCGTCTACGTCGGCGGGACATCGCTCCTGGCACTCGACCTGGAGACCGGCAACGAGGTCTGGTCGGCGGCTTCGCAGTCCCTGAGCCCCGAACAGGACGGATGGGGTTCCCCCGTGATATCCGGCGGCTCCCTCGTCGCCATCGACGACGGCCGCCTCTACCGGGTCGACAGAACAACCGGGGCCCAGGACGGATACGTCGCGTGGCCGGACGGCACCCTCCCGTCCCGCACACCACCGGTCCTCCAGGGCAGCACTCTCTGGATCGTCGAGGGGAGCACCTCGTCAGGCGTATCGGCCTTCGGAAACAACCCGGACAGCGAATCGGACGGCCAGCTGATGTGGACCTACGAGCCGGAGTCGGAGGGCGACCGGCACCTGGCCGCCGCGGGCAACCGGGTGTTCCTCCTGGACAAGGGGTCGGTCGTCGCGCTGCCGGTGTTCTGAGCGCCGTGGCCGGGGGCGGAAGCGGCCGCGGTCGCTTCCGCCCCCGGCCCGGGTGTTCGCCCCCCGGGCGGGGCGGCTGTCGCGCACAGTGGTCCGTATGACGACTCCCGCGGAGCTGCTCCGCTCCTTCGCCCGGACCCGCGCCTCGCTCGACGGTGAGGAGGTCACGTACTGGTGGTCCGGAGACGTGTACTCCTGGGCCCCTGACGAGCCCTACCAGCGCGTCTTCGGCTTCGAGGGTCTCAATGTCTCCCGCCTGGTCCAGGACGCCGAGGCCGGCCCGGACGCGTACCGGCTGCTCACCCGTGAGGCCGCCTTCTACCTGGACCCCGTCACTCGCGAGATCCTGGAGACCTGGCAGGACCTGCCGGTGGTGCACGTCTGGAACGACCCCGCGAACCAGAAGTGGCGCCCCTTCCCGATCCCGACGACCGAACTCGGCGGACAGGTCTGCTTCAGCCTCGAGATCCCGCTCGCCTACCCCTCGCCGCTGCCGGTCGCCCAGTACCCCGTCCACTCGGCCGGCGACACGTACAAGGCCCTGGAGCTCTTCCAGTTCTTCGCCGACCGCGCCGACCTGGCCGGCCCGGGGCCCGGTGTCCCGGCCACCATGTCGTGGAGCCGGATGTCCCCGTGGCTCCCGTGGATGGCCCGCGGGCAGCGGCCCGGCGGCCTCACCTTCCACTGCCGGGGCCGCAAGCTCGGTTCGTACGCCGAGGTTCCCGGCCGGACGCGCGCCTACATCGCGGGCCACCACCCGGAGTTCGCCCACGCCCCGGAGGAGTGGAGCGAGCCGAACGAGACCAGCTGGACGTACTTCCGCAAACTCAACCCCCCGGAGTAGCGGGGGCGCCGGCGCGCCGCCCGGTCCCGGCGCCGCGCTCAGTTACCGGGGAGGGCGGCCGCCAGGTCCAGGGCTTCGGCCACGGCGCCCGGGATGTCGGTGATGGGCAGCATCACGTGGCGCACCACGCGGTCCGGGCCGACGACCAGGATGAGGCGTTTGATACGGAGATCCTGGCCCGTCCGGAAGGTCGGCAGCCGCAGCGCCGCCGTGAGCCGGAGCCGGGCGTCGGACAGCAGGAGGAACGGCAGTTCCTCGGCCTTCGCGAAGTCCGCCTGTGCCTCGGCGGGCTGGGTGCTGACACCGTGGACGGCGACGCCGGCCGCTTCGAAGCGGGGCCACGCCTGCCGGAACAGGCGGTTCTCCAGGGTGCATCCCACGCCCCCCGGAACCCCCTCCGGGATGCCCGTGCCCGGGTACGCGAAGACGACCGTGGCCCGCGCCCCTTCGCGGACCACGTCGTGGGGACGGCCGTCCGTGCCCGGCAGGGTCAGACCCGAGGGGACGGTCTCCCCCACCAGCCCCCGGGTACGCCGGGTCTCGGCGGCCTCCTCGCCCGGGAGCCCGGTGACGGTGCCGTCCCCGAGAAGCCAGCGGTCCGCCCAGTCCTGGAGGGAGACCAGGACGGGCACGAAGCCCTGCCCGCGCGGCGTCAGGTGGTACTCGTACCGCTCCGGGCGCTCCTGGTAGAGGCGGCGTTCCAGGACCTCGCTCCCGACCAGTGCGCGCAGCCGCTCGGTGAGGACCTTGCGGGAGACGCCGAGTTCCTGGGCCAGGCTCTCGAAGCGCACGTGCCCGCGTGCGACCTCGCGGAGCACCAGCAGACTCCACCAGTCCCCCACCACGGCGGCCGCCTGGGCGATCCCACACGTGTCATCGGCAGCGCGGCGTGGATTCATGGCTGCACTCCGGAGGGCGAGGATGGGACGGCCGGCCCCATCCTAAGTAAGTTCCCTTTCGGAACCACCGCCTGCGGCCCTGGCGTAACGCGCGGCGAGTTCGGCGAACGCACGGGTGAGCCGCGGGGGGCCGATGACGTGGATGTCGGCCCCGAAGTGGCCGATGGTGGTGGCGAGGCCGGTCCACGACCAGGAGCCGAGGGTGAGCCGGCAGCGGTCGGGGCCGAGTTCCTCCACGATTCCGTCCCGCGCGAAGGGCGCCACGGCCTGCGCGGGGAGCCCGAGGACGACTTCGCCGCGGCAGGGCCAGTCGGTGGTGGAGCCGTCGGTCCCCCGGAAGCGGCCGGTGACGAACGCGGCCACGTCGTGCCCGGGGAGGTCGCGCGGGGTGAAGCGCGGGCCGGTGGGGGTGCGGGGACGGATGCGGCCGACGCGGAAGGTGCGCCAGTCCTCACGGTCGAGGTCCCACGCGATCAGGTACCAGTGGCCGCGCCAGGTGACGAGGTGGTGCGGCTGGGTCCGGCGGGCCCGGCCGGGGGCGTCCTGCCCGTAGTCGAAGCGCAGTTCCTCATGGGCGTGGATGACGCGGCCCAGTTCCACGAGGAGCTCCGTGCCGGCCGGGGAGACCTCCTCGGCGCCGGGCGGCCGGACCGCGGTGACCCGTAGCGTGTCGATGCGCCGGCGCAGGCGGGGCGGCATGACCTGGCGGACGGTGGCCAGGGCTCGTGCGGCATCCTCGCCGATCGTGCCGTCGGTGGCCGCGGACTGCAGGGCCAGGGCCAGGGCGACGGCCTGGCCGTCGTCGAACAGCAGCGGGGGCAGCTGCG
The DNA here is from genome assembly GCF_044751065.1 of Streptomyces sp. NPDC088746. Lineage (NCBI taxonomy): Bacteria > Bacillati > Actinomycetota > Actinomycetes > Kitasatosporales > Streptomycetaceae > Streptomyces > Streptomyces sp. NPDC088746. The sequence goes on along the minus strand of NZ_JBIVLA010000007.1, from coordinate 230,157 downwards.
AGCCGGCGTCCAGGCGGTAGCCGCCGGCGGGGCCCTTGAAGGCGCGCACGGGGTAGCCCAGCTCCCGTAGGCGGTCGATGTCGCGGCGCACCGTGCGCGGGGTGATGCCGAGCCGCTCGGCGAGATCGTCACCGGACCAGTCGCGTTGCGTCTGGAGCAGCGAGAGCAGCGCGAGCAGCCGGGAGGACGTCTTCTGCATGCTCACCATTCTCTCCGCATTACAGGACACAACCTGTCCGCTACCCGTGGAATGGTCGGTATCAAGATCAGCCCGAGCAACAAGGAGAAGGCCATGTCCGTCACGACCACCACTCATCTGAACTTCCGGGGCGACGCGAGGGCGGCGCTGGACCACTACCGGTCCGTCTTCGGCGGCCGCGTCACCGCCATCACGTACAAGGACATGGGCGACGTGCGCAACGAGAACGAGGCGGACTGGGTCGTCTGGGGCGAGGTGACGGGCGACAACGGCTTCCACGTCATGGCCTACGACGTGCCGTCCCAGCTGCCCTGGGACCAGGGCAGCAGCCCGTTCTTCGTCTCGGTGCGCGGTGACGACACGGATGAGATCAGCGCCCTCTGGCAGAAGCTGGCGGAGGGCTCGACGGTGGTGCAGCCCCTGGAACCGTCGCGGTGGGCGCCGCTGTACGGCATGCTCACCGACCGCTTCGGCGTGACCTGGGTCCTGGACGTCGCGGCCCCGTACAACGGCTGATCCACTCCCATGACCGTCCTCGACACACGCGCCCTCAACCGCGCCACCCTCGCCCGGCAGTACCTGCTCGAACGCTCCACCGCACCGGTCCGGGAGGCGGTGGCGCACCTGGCGGGCCTCCAGGCCCAGGAGCCGCAGGAGCCCTTCACCGGCCTGTGGACGAGGCTGCGCGCCTTCACACCCGACCGGCTCGACCGGGCGCTGGTGGAACGGCACGTCGTACGCACCCACCTGATGCGGCGCACCGTCCACCTGGTCACCGGCGACGACGCTCTCGCCTGGCGGTCCCGCCACGACGCCATGCTGCTCCAGCGGGTGAGGGGCACCTACCGGCGCGAACTCGCGGGCATCGACCCCGGCGAAGTCGCCGCGGCCGGCCGGGCGGTCATGGCCGACGGCCGGCCCCGCACCATGGCCGAGCTCGTCCAGGCGCTCCAGGACCGCTGGCCCGGCCCGCCGCGCCGCGCCCTGGGCGAGCTCGTCGTCGCCGCTCTGGTCCCGATGGCGCAGCTTCCTCCGCGCGGGCTGTGGCAGACGACGGCCGGCGTACGGAACCTGCCCCTGGCCGCGTGGCTCGGGCGTGATCCCGCCCCGCTGCCCGAGGACGCCGACGACCCGGTCGGACAGCGGCTGGTGCGCCGCTACCTCGCCGCCTACGGGCCCGCCGCCACGGCGGACATACGCTCCTGGAGCGGTCTGGCCGGTCTCCCCGCGGCGGTCGAAGCGCTCCGGGACGAGCTGGTCACCTTCCGGGACGAACGCGGCCGGCTGCTCCTCGACCTGCCCGACGCACCGCGGCCGGCGCCGGACACACCCGCCCCCGTCCGGTTCCTTCCGGCCTTCGACAACGCGATCCTCGGCTACAGCGACCGCAGCCGCATCATCGACGACGCCGACCTCGGCCTGTCCGTCGCGGGGGAACGCGCCGTGCTCGTCGACGGCCGCGTCTCGGCCACCTGGACCACGCGCGACCGGCAGCTGTGCGTCACGCCCTTGCGGCCCCTGTCTCCCCAGGAGCGGGCCGCCGTCGAGGAGGAGGGCCACGGGCTGGCCGCCTTCCTGGACGAGGGCATCGACCGCGTCGCGATCACACCCGGCTGAACCGCCGGCCGTGACAGGGCGGCTCCACGGCCGACGCGGGCCGGGGGCGCGTGCGGGGAGTTCCCCCGTACGCGCCCCCGGCCGTCAGGTCGTCACGGGACGAGCTTGAGGAGCTTGTTCGGTGAGCCGGTCCCGACGCCGGTGAGGACGCCGGACGTCGCGCCGTTCACGAGTGCCGAGGCCACGGTCGCCGGAGCGGCACCGGGGTGGCTCGTCAGGTAGACCGCCGCGGCGCCGGAGACGTGCGGGGCGGCGAAGGAGGTGCCGTTGCCGGTGTAGGTCGCGCTGTTCGAGGTGTTCCAGCCGGCTGTGATGTCGGAGCCCGGCGCGAAGATGTCCACGACGGGGCCGTAGTTGGAGTAGCTCGCGCGGGCGTCGGTCCGGGTCGTGGCACCGACGGTGATCGCGGTGGCGACCCGCGCGGGGGAGTAACCGGACGCGAGTGCGCCCGAGTTGCCGGCCGCGATGGAGTAGGTGACTCCGGACGCGATCGACCTGCTCACCGCGTTGTCCAGTGTGGTGCTGGCCCCGCCGCCGAGCGAGACGTTGGCGACGGAGTCCGCGACGTGGTTGGCGGTGATCCAGTCGACACCGGCGATCACCCCGGCGGTGGTGCCGGAGCCGTCGTTGCCGAGGACCCGCACCGCGACGATCTTCGCCTTCTTCGCCACGCCGTAGGTGGTTCCGGCGACGGTGGTGGCGACGTGGGTGCCGTGGCCCGCTCCGTCCTGGGCGGTGCTGTCGTTGTCGACGAAGTCGTAGCCGTACGAGGCCCGCCCGCTGATCTCCTGGTGGGTGATGCGCACCCCGGTGTCGAGGACGTACACGGTCGCGCCGCTGCCGCCCGTGTCCGGGTAGGTGTACGTGCCGCTCAGCGGCAGGGTGGCCTGGTCGATCCGGTCGAGTCCCCAGGGGGCGTTGCTCTGGGTGGCGGTCGAGTGGACCTTCTGGTCCTGCTCGACCGAGGCGACCGCCGGGTCGGCGGCGAGCCGCCTGGCCTCCGTGCTGCTGAGCGTGGCGGCGTAGCCGTTCAGCGCCGATGTGTAGGTGCGCTCGATCGTGCCGCCGTGGTCGGCTATCAGCTGCTTGCCCTGGCCGGCGGACGCCTTGAACCCGGCCGTCGGCCTGAGCGTGACGATGTAGCTACCGGGGACCGCCCCGGCTGCCCCGGCGTGCAGGACTCTGCCCTCGGGCTGGGCCGCCTGGGCGGGTAACGCCGCACCGACGCCCACTGCCAGCGCCAGAGTCGTCGCGGTCGCGATCGCCCCGGCGATCCGCCTCCTGGTGTCACTCACTGCTGCCATCGAGAGGTCCTCCTCGAACGGTGGCGCGCCAGGGGTCCGACGCGCCGACGGGTGGGGCGTACGGGGTTCGTACGCCCCACCTGACGATGGCGCGGTGCGTTCGGGCGGAGCAAGGAAATCCAGGTAGCTGTCATGACCGCGCCACACTGGTGACGGTCCGTCAATCCGGCGTCAACACAACGCAATACAGGATTCGCACGAGGCGCGCGTCTCCCGTGCCGAAGCCTGCCTCACCGTGCCGAAGCCTGCTTCACCGTGCCGCGTCCAGCCAGGGCCTGCGGCCGGGGCCCGTCGGGTGGGTGCCCGTGACTCCCATGACGACCGAGTAGAGGCTGGTCTCCGCGGTGATGAAGAGGCGGTTGCGCTTGGCGCCTCCCCAGGCGATGTTGGCCACCGCCTCCGGGACGACGAGCCGTCCGATCAGCGTGCCGTCCGGGTCGTAGCAGTGCACCCCGTCGTCCATGGCAGCCACCCAGAGCCGGCCGCCGTCGTCGAAGCGGAGGTTGTCGAAGCGGGCGGCCTCCCTGGCCCCGGCCTCGGCGAAGATCTCGCCGTCCGACAGGGTGCCGTCGTCCCGTACGTCGAAGACCCGGACGAAGCCGGCGCGGGTGTCGGAGACGAACAGCTGCCGCTCGTCCGCCGAGAAGACGAGCCCGTTCGGCGCTCCGAAGCAGTCGGCGACCAGGCGCACCTCACCGGTGGACGGATCGACGCGGTAGACGTTGTTGGAGCCGATCTCGCTCTCCGCGCGATAGCCCTCGTAGTCGCTGGTGATGCCGAAGTCCGGGTCGGAGAACCAGATCGAGCCGTCGGACTTCACGGTGGCGTCGTTGGGGCTGTTCAGACGCCTTCCCTGCCAGCGGTCCGCGAGCACGGTCACCGTGCCGTCGTGCTCGGTCCGCGTCACCCGCCGGTTCCCCTGCTCGCAGGTGACGAGCCGCCCCTCGCGGTCGAGGGTGTTGCCGTTGGTGTGCCCCGCCGTACGGCGGAAGACGCTCACGGCGCCCGTCTCCTCGTCCCAGCGCAGCAGCCGGTCGTTCGGGATGTCGCTCCAGACCAGGTGGCGCCAGGCGGGCACGTACACGGGGCCTTCGGCCCAGCGGCAGCCGGTGTACAGGACCTCGAGGGCGTCGTCGCCGTTCATGCACCGCCCCTCGCGGAACCGGTCGTCGAAGCTCTCGTACAGCCCGGGGTGCTCGCTGGTCATGGACATCCATCCCTTCGGGAGAGACGGCCGAACACTTCGGCTTGGCCGAAGATTGCTGGATGCCCGGGCCGGAGATCAAGGGGAGACCTTCGCCACATCGGGCCCGGTCCGGGGATGCGGAGGCGGCGGTCGCCTGTTGGCGACGGGTGGACCTGCCCCCACCCTTCGAACAGGACACGCAGTGACAGACGAGACCGCCCGCCGTGCAGCAGCCGCCCTCTCCCGACCGTTCACGGTCCGCGGCCTCACCTCGCGCAACCGGATCGCCATGGCGCCCATGACCCGGGAGTTCTCCCCGAACGGCGTACCCGGCCAGGACGTGGCGGACTACTACGCCCGGCGCGCCGCCGGTGGTGTGGGCCTGATCATCACCGAGGGCACCTACGTCGACCACGCGTCCGCCGGCACGAGCGGCCGGATCCCGCTGTTCCACGGCGAGGACGCGTTCGCGGGCTGGTCGGGTGTCGTGGACTCCGTGCACCGCGAGGGCGGCGCGGTCATTCCGCAGCTGTGGCACGTGGGTGTCACGCGCGCGGAGGGCGCACCGCCGGTGGCGGAGGCGGAGCCGGTCGGCCCGTCGGGCGTGTCCCTGGAGGGCGAGCCCAAGGGGCGCGCCATGACGCAGAAGGACCTCGACGACGTCGTCACCGCGTTCGCCGACGCGGCGGCGAACGCGGAGCGCCTCGGCTTCGACGGCGTCGAACTGCACGGAGCACACGGCTACTTGATCGACCAGTTCCTCTGGGAGGGCAGCAACCGCCGCACCGACGCGTACGGCGGGGACATCGTCGCGCGCACGCGTTTCGCGGCGGAGATCGTGGCGGCGTGCCGCGCGGCCGTGTCCGACTCCTTCCCGCTCTTCTTCCGCATGTCCCAGTGGAAGATGGGCGCCTACGAGGCGAAGCTCGCCCGGACTCCCGAGGAGCTGGACACCATCCTCACGCCGCTGGCCGAGGCCGGTGTCGACGTCTTCCACGCCTCCACCCGCCGTTACTGGCTGCCGGAGTTCGACGACTCCGACCTGAACCTCGCCGGATGGGTGAAGAAGATCAGCGGCAGGCCGACGGTCACCGTCGGCTCGGTCGGCCTGGACGGTGACTTCTTCAGCGCCTTCCAGGGCAACAGCTCCTCGGTCACCGGGATCGACCAGCTGCTGGACCGGCTGGAGCGCGACGAGTTCGACATGGTCGCCGTCGGACGTGCGCTGATCGCCGACCCCGAGTGGGCCGCGAAGACCCTGCGGGGGCGTACGGAGGACATCACGGCGTTCGGGGCGGAGATGCTGAAGTCCCTGCGCTGACGGGAGGGCTGGGGCCGGGCAGTCAGCGCAGCAGGTGCAGCGGCACGGCCCCCGCCATCGCCTCGGCCCCGGCGTCGTTGGGGTGCAGGCCGTCGCCGCTGTCGTAGCGGGCGAGGAGGCGCTGCGGGTCGGACGGGTCGCGCAGCGCCTTGTCGAAGTCGACCACCCCGTCGTACGCGCCGCCGGTGCGGATCCAGCGGTTGAGGGTCTGCCGGGCGGCCTCGTTCTCCGGGCTGTAGAAGCCCAGGGTGTCGCCCTTGAAGGGCAGGACCGTGCCGCCGTACGCCTTCAGGCCCCGGTCGTGTGCGCGGGCGATGATCTGGCGGTGTGCCTCGATGAGTTCGGCCGCCGTGACCCGTTCCGACTCGGGGGCGACGGTGCCGGGATGGCCGAGGTCGTTCACACCGAGGAGCACGATCAGGTGCTCGGCGCCCGGCTGGGACGCGACGTCGCGGTCGAAGCGGCGCAGGGCGCTCTGGCCGAAGTACGCCGCGAAGTCCTCGGCGTCGGACCCGGCGGGCGGATTGGGGTCGTGCAGGAGGCGGTTGCCGCCGATGCCCACGTTGAGTACGCCCATGGTGTCCGGCCCGGCGGAGGCGCGCAGCCGGCCGGCGAGGAAGTCGGGCCAGCGGTGGTTGGCGTCGACGTCGGTGTCGGAGCCGTCGGTGATGGAGTCGCCGAGCGCGACCACCGCGGAGGAGGGCCGGCCGGTGCGCACGCTCACGCCGGTCAGGAAGTACCAGCGTTCGACGGTCGCGGTGGGCTCGATGTCGGCACGGCCGGTGACGTTCCCGGCGGCCACGTGGTTGTGCTGGAAGGCGGACGCGTGGAGCGTCGAGCCGCGGGTGGGCCCGGGCAGGTGGATGCTCACCACGAGGTCGGTCCCCGCGGGCACCCGCAGGGAGACCGGGTCGCTGACGAGCGGGGCCCCGGCGGGGACGGTCACCGAGGTGCGCCCCCCGAAGGTGAGCGGCCGGTCGGTGCGCGGGTCGATACGCGAGGAGGGCCCGCCGGCCGCCGGGCGGGCGACACGGGCCTCGCCGATCACCAGGGGCCCGCTGCCGAACTCGTTCGACAGCCGCACGCGGACCTGGTCGCCGCCGATGCTGGTGCGGACGGTCTGGCGGATCGTCTGGTTCTCGAACTCCGTGGTGTCCGAGGCCGGGGCGGTCGTGGGCCCGGCGGCCCATGTCCCGGTCCAGGACCGGGCGTTGTGTCCGGCCGGGGCGGACTCGGCGGACATGGCGGGGGCGGCCGCCGTCGCCAGGAGCAGCGCTCCGGTGAGTACGGCGCCCAGGTGGCGGGCGGCCCGTCGGGCCCGTAAGCCGGCGGGGCGGGTGGTCCGCGGGGCTGCCGGGGATCCTGCGGGGTGCGGTTTCATGGAGGCGTGTCTCCTGGGCTGGAGGGGCGGGATGCGGGCGCCCCCTTGCCCGGAGGTGCCCGGGCGGCACCTTCCGACGGGGGGCCCGGCGCAACGCCGCCTCCGCTTCCCGTGGGTCACCCCGCGGGATCGAAAAGTTTCGAACGGCTTGCGATCGGGCGAGCAGACGCTATGGACGCCCGATGCCCCGCGTCAAGAGGGCCCGCCGCGCCCGCACGGGCGTCCCCGCCGTAATTCCGGACCGCCAGGGCCGGGTCCGGTGTACAGTTTTTGAGTCCTGTCGTCTCCGATAGAGGTGGACGTTGCGCATCTGAGGTCCGCGATCATCGCGCGGTACGGCCCCTGCCGTAGCCCGTCACGCCTTGTCGGCCTTATGCCGCCGCGTGACCCACCGCGTGGATGCGACCTCGGTGCAGGATCCGTCCCCCGTATGCCCGGAGGACCGCACCCCTTCCTCTCCCGGCCGGTCGCCGCGTGGTGCTCGCACACGAAGCCCCTGTTCACACGCTTGCGACTGCGAGGACCACATGTCCCACCCCCCTACGCCCGCCGTCTCCCTCAGCTGCTCCGCCCTGTCCTTCCGCTGGGCGGACGGCACGGAGCTGTTCGACGGGCTGTCCCTGAGCGTCCCCCGGGGCCGCACCGGCCTCGTCGGGACCAACGGCTCCGGGAAGTCCACCCTGCTGCGGCTGCTGGCGGGCCGGCTGAAGCCCTCCGCCGGCTCGGTGACCGTCGGCGGGCACCTCGCCTACCTGCCGCAGAACCTCACGCTCGACACGGACCTCCGCGTCGAGGACGCGCTCGGCATCACCGAGCGGCGTACGGCGCTGCGCGCGATCGAGGCCGGCGACGTCGCCGACCAGCACTTCGAGACCGTCGGCGACGACTGGGACGTCGAGGAGCGGGCCCTGGCGACGCTGGGCTCCCTCGGCCTCGGCGACATCGGTCTCGACCGCACCGTCGGACAGCTGTCCGGCGGCGAGACCGTGCTGCTCCGGCTGGCCGCGCTCCTGCTGGAACGCCCGGACGTCCTGCTGCTCGACGAGCCGACCAACAACCTCGACGTGTTCGCGCGGCGCCGGCTGTACGACGCCGTCGAGTCCTGGCGCTCCGGGGTGCTCCTCGTGGTCAGCCACGACCGTGACCTGCTCGAACGCGTGGACCGGATCGCCGATCTGCGGGCCGGTGCGGTGAGTTGGTACGGCGGCGGCTGGTCCGCCTACGAGGAGGCGCTGGCCACCCAGCAGGAGGCGGCCGGGCGCATGGTGCGGGCCGCCGAGTCCGACGTACGCCGGCAGAAGCGCGAGCTGGAGGAGGCGCAGATCAAGGTCGCCCGCCGCCAGCGGCACAACAAGAAGATGGACGCCCAGCGGCGCGCGCCCCGGATCGTCGCGGGCGCGCACAAGAGGTCCTCCCAGGAGGCGGCCGGCAAGCTCCACGGACTGCACGAGGACCGTCTCCAGGAGGCGCGGGAGCGGCTCGACACGGCGTCGGAGGCTGTCCGGGAGGACGCCGAGATCCGGGTGCGGCTGCCGCACACCGCCGTCCCGGCGGGCCGCACGGTCCTGAGCGCGCGGGGGCTGCGTCCCCGCTTCGGCGCCCTGCGTGACGGGGAGCTCCATGTCCGGGGGCCGGAACGCATCGCGCTCATCGGGCGGAACGGGGCGGGCAAGACGACGTTGCTGCGCACCCTCACCGGGGAGCTGGCGCCTGAGGCCGGCGAGGCCAGGGCGCATGTGCCGCTGCGCTTCCTCCCGCAGCGGCTCGACGTGCTGGACGACGGGCTGAGCGTGGCGGCGAACGTGGCCCGCGCGGCGCCCGGGACCACCGACAACGAGATCCGCTCCCAGCTCGCCCGCTTCCTGTTCAAGGGGGCACGCGCCGAGCAGCCGGCGGGCACCCTCTCCGGGGGCGAGCGCTTCCGCGCGGCCCTCGCGGCGACGATGCTCGCCACACCCGCCCCGCAGCTGCTGATGCTGGACGAGCCGACCAACAATCTGGACCTGGCGAGCGTGCGTCAGCTGACGAGCGCCCTGGAGTCGTACGAGGGCGCGCTGATGATCGCGGGCCACGATCTGGCGTTCCTGGATTCCGTCGGAATCACCCGCTGGCTGCTCGTGGGCGAGGAGCTCACCGAGCTGAGCGCCGAGGAGGTGCGCGAGCTGCTCGGCGCGCCCGACGCGATCGGGTGACCGGTGGTGTACTGGAAGGGCGGGCCGCGCTCCCGGGCCCGCCCCAGGCACCAGCGGCTACTGATCCGGATCACGTCATGCACCGTCCTCAAGGATGCCGATTCCGAGGCGTTTCCCGGGCCCTCGCGGGCGCGGCCGTCGCCCTGGTGGCGGCCGGAGGACCGGCGGTGGCCGCCGCCGGTCCTCCCCCGGCCGCACCGGTGGCGGCGCCGGCCGTCGCGGGCCCGTCCGCCGGGGCCCCGGCCGACCGGACCGACCCGCGTACGGCGACCGCCGAGCTCACCGTCCCGGCGATCGGCCTGACGGAGCTGCGCGTGGTCCCGTACGAGGGGACGACGGACGACGGCCCCGGGACCCGTGTCCAGGACCGCGGTGCGGCCGCCAGCCCGTACGGCGAGGACGGCGGCGTCGGGCCCGGCGAGACCGGGAACTACCTCGTGACCGCCCACCGGCTCTCCGCCGGGGGCCCGTTCCGCGATCTGCCGTCGCTGGAGAAGGGGGACGAGGTCCTGGTCACGGAGGGCTCCACGGTGTACGAGTACCGGATCACGGAGACCAGGGAGACGTCCTTCCGGTCCGAGCGCTCCCTGGCCGAACAGCGGGCCGAGGTGCCGGGTGAACCGGGTGAGAAGCCGACCCGGGCGATGATCACGCTGTCCACCTGCGCGACCCCGGAGGACGACGCGGCCGGGAACTTCTGGCGCGACGCCCACCACAATCCGGAGCACCGCATCGACAAGATCGGCGTCCTGGTCTCCTCCCGGCCCGCGTGAACGCGTGAACGCGTGAACCGGGGGCCGGCCCGCGTGAACCGGGTCCCGGCCCGCGTGGACCGGGCCTTCACCAGCCGCCGGGCATGTCCTCGGGCAGCTCCAGCCACCGCGCCGTGCCCGGCTCGATGATGGAGGAGCTGCCGTCCACCCTCACCCGGACCGCCGGCCGTTCCGAGTCCGGTACGGCGATCCTGAGGCGCTCGGCACGGATGCGCAGGTCCACGTCCCAGTGTTGGCGGAAGCGGAGCCGGATGCGGAACTTGGAGAGCTGGGGCAGCGTGGCCGGTGCGAGCCACAGGGCGTCCTCGCGGGTGTCCAGGCCCGTCATGCCGCGCTGGACGAAGTCGAGGGTGCCGGCCATCGCGCCCAGGTGGATGCCCTCCTCCGTCGTGCCGCCCTGGATGTCGGCCACGTCGCCGATCAGCGCCTCCTCGCAGTAGGCCCAGGCGTCGTCGCGGTGGACGCGTGCGAGCACCCAGGCGTGGACGAGGGAACTGAGCGTGGAGCCGTGGCTCGTACGGCCCACGTAGTAGTCGACGGTGGCCCGCCAGGTCTCGTCGTCGAGTGCGTGGCCGAGCCGGCCGAACAGCTCGACCAGTTCCTTGGGTGAGAAGAGGTAGCCGAGCATCAGCACGTCGGCCTGCTTGGACGCCTGGTAGCGGTTGACGGTGTCGCCCTCGGCCTCCAGGATCCGGTCGAGCCGCCGGATCTCCCCGTACCGCTGCCGGTAGCCGTCCCAGTCCAGCTCCTCCAGGTCGCCGTAGCCGGCGAACTGGCTGATGACACCCCGGTGGTGGGGCACGTACAGCCGCCGGGAGATGTCGTCCCAGCGGTCCAGCTCCGACGGGTCGAGACGGATCAGTTCGAGGAGCTGCCGGCACCGGCTCCGGGGCAGCGTGCGACAGAGCTCACCGGCCCGGGCCAGCACCCAGGCCGCCGTCACGTTCGTGTACGTGTTGTCGTCGAGCCCCGCGGCGTCGGAATCCGGGTAGGCGTCGTGGTACTCGTCGGGGCCGACGACTCCCCGGATGCGGTACCTCGCGAGGGCGTCGTCCCACTCGGCGCTGTCCGCCCAGAAGCGGGCGATCTGCATCAGCATCTCGGCGCCCTTGGAGTAGAGGTACTCCGTGTCGCCGGTGGCCTGGCAGTACTGCCACACGTTGTACGCCACCGCCGAGCCGACATGGTGCTGCAACCGGGAACGGTCGGGCAGCCAGCGTCCCGAGCGGGGGTTGAGGTGGACCTCCTGGGTCTCCTCGCGCCCCTCGTCGGCGCTCTGCCACGGGTACATGGCCCCCGCCCTGCCCACCGCGCGCGCGGCGGCGCAGGCCGCGGGGAGCCGCCGGTGGCGGTAGTCGAGCAATCCCCGGGAAACCTCCGGGAGATGGAGGTTCAGGAAGGGCAGGACGAAGAGCTCGTCCCAGAAGACGTGGCCCCGGTACGCCTCGCCGTGCAGCCCCCTGGCCGGCACCCCGACGTCGAGCTCGGCGGTGTGCGGGGACAGGGTCTGGAGCACGTGGAAGAGGTGCAGCCGCAGGATGTGCCCGGGCTCGCCCGGCACCTCCAGCTTGACCTGCTGCCACAGGTCCGCCCAGGCCCGGCGGTGCGAGGCCCGCAGCCGGACGTACGCCGGGGCGTCGCCCACCGCGGACACGGCGGCCCGCAGCGGGCTGCCGATGGCCGGGTCGCGGGAGGTGTAGAGGCCGACCGTCTTGTCGACGACGGCTCCGGAGTCCGGGGCGAGCGGGAGGAGCAGCGTCTGGTGGACCGCGCGGGGCTGCTGCTCCGGTTCGGTCCGGTGGTCGCCGTTACGTTCCGGGCCGCACGAGGCCACCGTGCGGGCGGCCAGGGCGATGCCGATGTCCGACTCCACCGTGCGGCAGCGCAGCCACACCATGGAACCGGGCTCCGTGCCGGTCTCCCAGCCGGTGAGGTGGCGGTCGGCCAGGGCGCGGTAGCGCGCGACGCCGTTGTTGCGGATGTCCCCGTCGATCCCGGCTTCCACCTGCAGCTCGCCCGACCAGCCCTCCGCGGTGAACTCCGTGTGCAGCGCGGCGAGATGGGGGTTGCCCATGTGCACCAGGCGCTCCTGCTCCACCGTCAGCCTGCGGCCGGCGCCGTCCTCGTACACCGAGCGGCGGGTCAGCGTCCCGCCGCGCAGGTCGAGCGCCTGACGGTGGTCGACGAGGTGGGCGTGGTCGGGGGTCAGCCACGGGCCGGGGCGGGAGCCGGCGGGGCGTATGCGGTAGCGCAGCGGCAGCCAGTTGGGGAGGTTGACCATGTCCTCGTTCTCGACCTGCCGCCCCTGGACGGAGGAGGTCAGCCGGTTGTAGCAGCCCGCGACGTACGTACCCGGGTAGTGCGACTCGCCCGCCGGGCTCTCGGGGGCGGCGCCCCGGGTGGCGAAGTAGCCGTTGCCGAGGGTGCACAGCGCTTCGCGCAGGCGCTCCTTCTCCGGCTCGTACCCCTCGTACGCCCAGGTCCAGCCGCGCGCCGCCATCAGTCCTCCCCGTTGATCAGCAGGTCTCCCGGATCGGCCACCACGAGGTCCGCGCCGTGACGGCGCAGGCCGGCGGCCCCCTCCGGGCTGTCCGTCCTGTCGACCCCGACGACGAGCCCGAAGCCGCCGCGCCGGCCCGCCTCCACCCCGGCCAGGGCGTCCTCCACGACGGCGGTGTCCCCAGGCGGGACGCCCAGGCGCCGTGCCGTCTCGGTGAACAGGGCGGGGTCGGGTTTGCCGGGCAGTCCGAGGCGGCGCGCCTCGTTGCCGTCGACGACCGCCGTGAACAGGTCCAGCAGACCGGCCCCGGCCAGCAGCTCGGTCGCGTGCCGGGACGCGGACGCGGCGGCGAAGGGCACCCGCGCTTCGCGCAGCACGTGCAGGAGACGGACCGTGCCCGGCCAGACCTCGACCGGACGGTCACGCAGGCGCAGGGTGAACGCCTCGTCCTTGCGCGCGGCGACGGCCCGTACGGTCCCGGTGCCCGGGGGGTCGTCGGGGCCGCCTTCCGGGAGGTCGAGGCCCCTGGACGCGAGGAACGCGGCGGCACCGTCCATGCGCGCCTTGCCGTCGACGTAGCGGCGGTAGTCGTCCTCCTCGTCGAAGGGCCGCTGGCCCTCGTGGGTGGCCAGGCAGGCGTCGAACGCCTTCTTCCAGGCTGCGGCGTGCGCCGGAGCGGAGTCGGTGATCACACCGTCCGTGTCGAAGACGACGGCGTGCACGGAGAGCAGGACTGCGGCCGGTGACGCTGCACGTGCCATGCCCGGTGGTCCCTTCGTCGAGACGTCCCCGTTCCATGGCACCAGGTTCCGGGCCGGACCGCTCCTCGTGGCCGGTTTGGCAAAAAGTCGGAAAAGTTTCTTCGTGCCCTTTTCGGGGCTACCGTAAAAGCATGGCCAGAACCGAGCGTCAGACCGACCGGCAGGCGGACTACGTGTGTCCGGCCTGCAAGCAGCCCGTCGAGACCGTCCTGGCTCGGCACAAGACCCTCGGCATCTTCGTCCCGCACTGGGGAGCCGGGCCGTGTCACAACCCCGAGTGCCACAGCTACGAGGCGAAGTCCGAGGACGCGTCCCACACCGCCCGGGGGCTGGGGCACGTCGGGCGGTGAGGGGCGCCCCGGCTCAGGACCAGGTCTGGTTCGGAGCGCCCGAGCAGGGGAAGAGCACCGCCGGGGTGCCGTTGGCCGTGGCCGCCTGATAGATGTCCACGCACTTGCCCGCGATCCCGGCGACCAGGTCCTGCGTGGAGTTGAGCGTGAACTGCTGGGCCGGGTTGCCACTGCAGTACGCCACCTGGATCGCCGTGAGGTCCTCCGTCGAGGCCCAGGCGACGTCCATGCACATGTTCAGGGCGCGTACGGTGCCGTCGGACCTGAAGTCCCAGCGCTGGGAGGCTGATCCGTCGCAGGTCCACAGCTTGAGTTGGGTGCCGTCCTTGCCGGAGCCCGCGCTCAGGCATTTGCCCGACTGGGCGCTGACCAGGGGGCGCCCGGGGTAGCGCGGCGCCGCCTTCTCGGTGGCCGCCGCGGTCGCGGCCTTCCGCGTGGCGGCGGGCTTCTTCTTCTTCTCCGTCGTGGGCTCGGTGGACGCCGCGGGCGGCTCCGGGGGCTTCGGGGCCGCCTTCGGCTTCTTGGTGGCGGCTTCCACCGAGGGGGAGGCCGTGGGGGAGGCGGAGGGGGACTCGGCGGTGAAGGCACCGGGCAGGCCGGAGGGGTCGTCGTGGAGCACGGTGCCTGTCGTGGCCGAGGTGACGAGACCGGCGGCCGCGTCGTCCCGGCCGCCGTCCGAGGCCAGCGCGAAGGGCAGGGCGACCAGGAGGGAGCCGACGATCGCGGCGGCGGCCAGCAGCGGCTTCTTCGGGCGCCCCGCGTACGCCCCGTCCGCACCGGCGTCGGGTGCGTCGGGTGCGGGCGCCGTTGCCGCGGCGCCCGGAGACCCGCCGACTGCCGCGGCTCCGGCCTCGCCCGTGGCCGGGGGGCCACCCGTGACCGTCGCCTCGCCCGTGACCGGACGGGAGCCGACCGTCGTGGTCCCGGCCGTCGTCGGCTCCCCGCCGACCGTCGTGGTCCCGACCGTCGTGGAATCGGCCGTCGTGGCCTCGCCTGTCGCCGTGGCCTCGCCTGTCGTCGTGGCCGTCCCGGCTTCCGGTTCCGTGCTCCTTCCCCCGTGCGGGGTGGCGGGTGCGCCGGGCCCCTCGGGGAGGGCGGCGGGGACACGCCGGGAACCGGCCGGGGCCAGGGCGCCGCTGGGCACACCGGTGCCCGCCGGGAGCGCGACCGCCTGGCGGACGGCGGGCGGACCGGCCGCGGCAGCGGGCCCGGGGCCTTCGGGAGCCCGGGGAGCGGGCATCGGATCAACCTCCGTGGGGTGAGGGAACGCGGGCGGGGACGGGGGCGGCCCGGTGCGGGGTCACGCGAACGACCACGCGTGGTCGTCCTGGGCGGAGCAGGTGAACACGGTCAGATGAGCGCCGCGGCCGCCGGAACCTCCCAGGCCGGAGACGTCCAGACAGAGGCTGGAGCTCTTGTGGTTGCGGATCCAGAAGGAACTGTCGGCCCGCTTGTCCAGGAACCACATCTGGTTGTCACCCGCGCCGGGGTTGCAGTGCCATTCGAAGACGCCGGTACGGGAAGGCCGGGCCCCGTAGTCCGGCAGGTCGAGGCAGTAGTCGTCCTTGGCGTTGCGGACCGTGAACAGGTCGGCGCCGCCGGGGCCCGCGCCCTTCTGGTTGACCACCAGGTCCCAGAGCTGGTTGTCGCGGCTGGACCCGTCGCAGGTGAACTGTTCGACCTTGCCGTTGAGCTTCCCCTTCCCGTAGTCGGGCACATCGGCGCAGAGCCCGGTCATCCGGTTCTTGATCAGGACGCCCGTCACCGTCGAGAACTGCGCCGCCGTGGGCAGCGCGCCCCCGGCCCGGACGGCCGCCCGGCGCACGGCGGCCTTGGACGGGGCAGGCTTCGCGGCGGTCTTCGCCTCCGTCCGCTTCCGCGTACCGCTCGTCGTGCCCTTCCCGCTGTCCTGCGTGACCGGCGCCGACGGCGACGGCCCGGCGGGCTCCTTGGGCGTGCTGCTGGGGGAAGGTGTCGCGGAGGGCGAGGCGGGCACGTAACTCCCCGCCGTGCGGCCGGTCCGCCCCTTGTCGAGCGGCATCACGTCGGACGAGACCGACGCGGCGGCGGGCCGGGTCCGGGTGTCGTCGTCGCTCATCCCCATGAAGAGGAGGGGTACGCCTATGAGGAGGCTTCCCCCGATGGCGGCGGCGGCCAGCAGCGGCTTGTTGGGCCGGGGGGACGGGGGTTCACCGGTGGCCGCCGTCGCCGCGGGCGGCTCCGTCATGCCGCCGGCCCCCGCCGCCACCGCGGCCGTGTGGTCCGGTTCGGCGGAGGGGCCGGCCGTCGAGGCACCGGCGTCGGCGGCGGAGCCTGAACCGGCCTCCGGTTCGGACACGGTGGCGGGGGTGCGGGTGGCGGTGCCCACGGTCTCGGCGCGCCCTTCCGCCTCTCCACCCGGCTCCTCGCCCGCCGCCCGGCCGGCCGCGGGGGTACGAGGAGTGAGGGCGGGGCCCACGGCGGTGCCGGAGACCTGGGGCAGAGCGGTGGCGCGGCGCACCTCAGGGCGCGTGGCGCCTTCTTCACGGGCCATCAGTCACTCTTTCCGTTGCTGTGGGGGAGACCGACCGGTCCGGAGCAGCGGTCGGGCCAGGGACCCGGGGCCGTTGCCGCGGGGCCGCCGCCGAGCGCGGCGTCCAGCCGTGCGAGCGCGGCGTTGTCCTGGTCGTCGAGCGGTGCCCCGCCGGAGGCGGACGCCGGTGGGATTCCAGGGAGTTCACGCAGAAGGATCAGAGGGGAGGCGGGGGATCCGCTGTCCGCGCGGACGTCCAGGACCCGGAAGACCGTCCCCGGCGGGAACACCACTTCGTCGGCCCGGACGTCGTCCGCGGATCCGTCGAACAGCTGCCGCACCCGGCGCCCGGTGACCGACGGGACCAGGTAGCGTGCGCCGCCGGGCATCGGCCGGTCGCCGTCGGCCGGCAGGGCGCTGACCGGACCGGCATCCCTCAGCAGGCTCCCCGCCGCCGGGGTCTCCCCCGGGCCGGCGCCCCGCACGACGGCTCCCCGGAACGCGGGCAGACGGCGCAGCCCCGACGCCACGCAGGCGGCGTAGGGCAGAAGCTCTCCGTCGCCCGTTCCGAGGGCGTGGTGCAGTGCGGCGTGGCCCAACGGCCCTTCCGGGCCCAGGAGATAGAGCCGCAGGGCGATCAGGTCGGCCCGGGCAGCCTCCTGCTCCCGCCCGCGCAGCGCGGGCATGCGGGTGAGCATGCGGGCCACGGCGGCCCCGTGACGCTCCCACTCGCCGGCCGCGAGCTCCCGGAACGCCGTTCGCTCCTCCTCCGTACTGCTGTACCCGGGGAGGAACGGCGCCGGGGCGAAGGCCTCGGCGCCCCGAAGCGCGCCGCTCGCCGTCGGAGGCGCCGGTACGGGGTCGGGGTCCGAGGAGGTCGCGATCACCCTGGCGGGCGCGGTGGGCGGCTCGGCGGGCCCGGGCTCCGGAGGTACGGGAGCGGGGGCGGGGGCCGCGGGGGCTGTGGACTCGCCCGGGGGCACGGTCGAGCCCGAAGCCCCCGCGGCGCCGGACGCTCGCGCGGGGCCAGGCTCCCCAGGGCCGGGAGCTGTCCCGGTGGCCGCCGAGCCGAGTTCCTCCGCCGCGGCGGCAGGCGTCGGCGCGGGAGCGGGCGAGGCGGGCGCCGGGGAGCCGGACACCGGGGCCGGCTCGGGGCCGGAGTCCGGCTCCAGGAGCTGGGCCAGAGGGATGCGCGGACCGGCTCCACGCGGACGCGCGGCCGGAGCGAGCGCACGCGCGGGCAGCGGCCCGGAGGCCGAAGCGGAAGCGGAGGCAGAGGCAGCCGCGGAGCCCGGAGCTACCGCGGAAGCGGAAGCTGACGCCGGACCCGGCGCAGAGGCCCGGGCAGGCGCAGAGGTACGAGCCGGCGCAGAGGCCCGGGCAGGCGTGGAGCCGGACGTGAGGCCCCGGGCCGGCCGGGCTCCCTGGGTCGCCGTGGAGCCGGCGGGCGAGGCCGGCGCCGGTACGGCCGGCGCCGTGGAACGGACCGCACGCCCCGCCCCCGGCACGGGGAGCGACCCGAAGCGGAGGCTCCGCAGGTGATGCCGCCCGGCCAGACCCCGCAGTGCCTGACCGCCGTCCACACAGGTGCCGTGCACCATGAGCCGGGCACGGCCGCAGACATCCGGCCCCAGCGCGTCGAGCAGCCGGGACAGCTCCGGCCAGAGCGACGCGTCCAGAGGCTCTCCGGCTCTCCCCACCTCGATCACCGGGCCGTCGGCGGCCACCGGGCGTCCGGCGACCGGCACCGGGTCGCCGTCCGGCCCGCTGATCCACAGCCCCGCCCGCGTCACGGCGGCCTGCCAGCGGTCGGAGAGCGGCAGCACCCCCTGCTCCCCCCGCCCTCGGCCCGGCACCGGCGAGCTCCAGCGCAGCAGCCGCGGGTCCTCCCCGGGGGGACACACGACCGCGTCCACGTACGGATGCCAGCGGGGGACCCCGTCGGCGTCGGCGATCGTGGCCCGTACGGCGTACCGGTCCGTCAGGCCGCCCGTGGGCAGCAGCGGCAGCCCGGTGTGGACGACGACGTCGTGGCCGAGGGACCCGGCCAGGGAGCGGCCGACCTCCAGCACGTCGCTCCGCCCCCCGGGGGCGATCCGGACCCGGGACCGCGCGGAGGCAGGCAGCGAGGCGACGGCCTCCGCCACATCGGCGGGCAGGACGTCCTCCCCGTCCGGGACGCCGACCAGGACCAGCGGTCCGCTCCGGTCCACGGGTATCGCGTAACAGAGGTCCCCGAGGCGCGGAGCGAGCGCGTCCTTCGGCCGTACGAGCAGTCCCGCGGGTATCTGCTCGACCACGCACCCGCCCGCGGTGCTCTCCACCCGGACCGGGGGCCCTGGCTGCCAGTCGGGGACGGGCTGACGAGGACCGAGCGCGACGGGCTCCTCACCCGGCGCGAAGCGCCACCAGCCGCACACCGTACGGGAGTCGGGGCGCACCCCCGGGACGAAGAGGCCGCCGCCCGGTACGACGAGGACGACGGCGTCGGGTGCGATGACCTCCAGCCCCCAGGCCTCCGCGATGCGGCGCGCCGGTGCCTCACGGCCCGGCCTGTCGTCCCCTGCACCGGACATGACCAGCCTGACGGACGTGACGTCCTCGTCGCGGAGGGAGTCCAGCAGGGCGGCGAGGCGCGGCCACAGGGCGTCCGCCGTCTCCTCCTCGGCCCCGGTCACCACGGTAACCGTGCCGTCGTCCGACGCCAGGGAACGAGCCAGGTCGCCGATGTCGGCGGTGGTGAGCGAGTCGTCCGTGGCCGACCTGAGCAGCACGATCCCGTCGTACTCCTCCACGGCGAACACGGCGGTGCCGGCTGCCTCCGGGGTGCGGCCGTGACCGGTCTGCCTCTTCCGCTTCAGGGACCATCGGCTCACAGCCCGGCTCCGGGATCGGTCATACGGTCCTCACGTGTCTACGCCTCGGCAACCACACCCGCCCCACATCACCCAAGTAGGCCCAACTGGTGGCAGAAAACGGGCAGTTACTTCATGAAGACTGGGTGAACATACGACAACTCCCGCTCCCCGGCGCGGCGGCACCGGTCAGTGGTTCTTCCCTCACTCCGCCGCCGGCCTCTCCACGTCCGGCGTGCCCGGTGCGCTGTCCGGCGTCAGCATGAGCCCGGGTTCACCGGTGTGCGGCACCGTGGTGCCGGGCTCCGGCCGCGTGGAGTCCCCGGGCCGGACACGGGACCAGGAACCCGCCGCCGACGGCCCGCCCGGGGCCGGCGGATCTTTGAGGGACACGACGACGTACGGAGAGCCGGGCGCGGCGTTACCGGTCAGGAACACCTTGTCGGTGGTGGTCCACACGCCCCTGCCCGTCAGCGCGCTGACCGTGTCGCGCGGGTCGGCCCCGGCAGCCGCCCCGGCCTCGCGCACGGCGAGGACCAGGTCGGTCCGCAGGGGCTTGCCCACCAGTTCCCGGTCGTGGGACAACAGCTCGCCGACCTCGTCGTACGGCACCCGGAGAACGGGGCTGCCGGGCAGGGACATCAGGAGATGGCCGGAGTTCCCGGGGGCCCAGACGACGTACGGGTCGGGGCTGCCGGGGGTCTTCCACGGCGCGGGCTCCACGCCGCCCGGCTGGTGTCCGCCGCCCGGCTTGGGCACCGCGGTGACGAGGACACCCGTGTTCAGCGGTCCCGGCGTCCGCGCGCTCGGGAACCAGGTGCGTCCCGCCGCGGTGCCGTCCGCGCCGAGCAGCCGGGTCTCCGGTGCGAGGGCCCCGAGCACCTCCAGATGGAACGCGGCCAGGGCCGCCGGGTTGTCCAGGCCCCGTCCCGCGGCCGCCGCCATCGCCACCAGGCCGATGAGCTCGTCGCGCCGCGCCGGGTCGGGCCGCTCCAGGTGGAGGATCCGCGCGCCCTCGCCGTCCGGGTCGGGGGTCCGGTGCTCCCAGGCGAGCGCCGCTGCGGTCGCCCAGAACAAGCGGGCCCGTTGGGCCGGGCCCACCCCGGCGCCGTCCGGCAGCCGCAATACGCGTGCGGCCTCGGCGTCGAGGGCGCCGGGCCCGTCGAAGCCGCCCAGCCGGCGGGCCGCCTCCACGAGCAGGGGCAGCGGCACGAACGCGGTGAGGGCGGCATCGGTGCCGGGTGCCGCGGCGGTGTGCAGCAGGGCGGCGCGGTAGTCCTCGGCGCCGAGGGCGGCGCCGTCCGGCGGACCGTCCGGGAGGGGCCCGCGGATCTCCCGTACGGCCTGGTCCAGCAGGTCCATGGTGAACGGTGTGGCGCCGGCCAGCCATGGATCTCTCCCGCGCATCGTCTCCAGGGCGCCGATGCCGGCCAGCAGCCGGGGGTAGTCGGCGTCCTGGTCCACGTCCGCCCCGAAGGCCGTCCGCAGGGCGCGTACCAGTCGCAGGGTCGCGTCCCGGACAGCGGGCGGAGCCGGCCCGTCGTCCTGGTGGAGGCCGGCGGCTCGGGCCACCTCGTCGAGTGCGGCGCCGGACGGTTCGGGCCGGAACTCCAGCCACCGCCCCCGCCTGCCCCGCGGATCGGTGCTCAGGATGCGGACGTATCCGCCGCCCTGCTCCGCGCTCAGCCGCTGGATGCCGCTCGGCCTGGTGGAGGCGAACACCGTGCGGCCGGTCTCGTTCGCGGTGTGCTGGGCGTCGCTGACGGTCGCCAGGGGGTCGGCGACGTAAGGCATCAGCGGGGCGTCCCCGTTGACGAAGTCCGGGCCGCCCGCGGTCGCGTGCCAGCACTCGTCCATCACGATCACGTGGTCGTCGGAGAGCCGTGCCACGCTCGGCCGCCGCTTGAGGAAGGCACCGGTCGCGGTGGAACGCACGATGTGGCTCGTGCCGTCCTCCAGCGCCATGTCCGTCATCCCCGGGAACCCGTGTACGGCAAAGAAGTAGGCCGGCCGGCCCGCCCAGGGCACCGGGTCGGGGTCCTTGGTCAGGACGCCCGTGACCGGATCCTGGTGCCAGAGCTCCGTCGCCGCCGGCATCTGCCGCATCAGCCCCTCGACGCGGGCCGCCTCGGCGGGGTGGAACACGAAGCGTCCGATCGACCGGCCCTCCGCGACCTGGGTGTACGACACGACCTCGCTCTCCCAGGCGGGCGCGTCCCGCAGGTCGTCCGGCCCCAGCACCTTGCCCGGTTCGCTGACGCTCCAGGCCCCCGCCGTCTCACCGGGACGGTGCTCCGGTGAGACGGCGGCCGGGCCCCCCTCCGTCTGCGGGGTGAACCGCAGACGGCCGCTGGTGGCCCAGGTCTTGCGGCCGGTGCGGTCGGCGACGGCGCGCGGCAGATCCAGGCCCCGCGCACCGGCCTCCGGGACCAGTAGGACCACAGGGGTGTCGTCCGGCAGCCCGGCCAGCACCGGGTCCAGAGCGAGCAGCTCGGCGAACACCTCCGTGGTCACCCGGTGCGGGGTGCCGCCCCCGTCCAGCACGACGACGTGGTCGTGGCCGCCCTCGGCCGCCAGGACGACATACGGCGCCGGGTCGGTGTCGCCGAGCGGGGGCTCTCCGTACGGCTGCTGAGCCGCTCCGACCGCCCGCGCGGTGTCCAGGTCCCTGATCCTGCCGCCCGTCCAGTTCCTCCCCCGGCTGCCGCCGGTCCGGGGCAGTGTGCGGGCGACGGAGAACACCCCGTCCAGCATCAGACGGAAGGCGGCCAGGCCGGCGAGGCTCGTGGCCCCTTCCACGTTCTCGTCGAGCGCCACCCGGAACAGCTCGCCGCGCTGCGCCTTGGTCACGGGAGCCTGCTCGCCGAGTCCCAGGACGTACCGGGTCACCTCGTCCAGGTCGAACGGGCCGTCACGCAACGGGGATGCGGCCACCGCCCGGCGCAGGGTGTCCAGCCGCACCAGGGTCTCGCGCAGCGCCGGATAGAGCGGGGCCGCGTCGATCCCGGGGCCGTAGAGGTCCTCCAGGATCTGGTGGTGGTCCGGCTCGACGTCCAGGCTGTCCCCCTCGTCACCGTCCTCCCAGTCCAGGATCATGTCGAGGGAGTCGACGCTGCCCTCCGGGGACGAGGGCTCCGGCGAAGCGAGCAACAACCTCGTGGTCGCGGTGGTGTCCGGCTCGCCTCGTTGTACCCGGATGAGCCGGTGTTGCTCCGGCGTCAGGCCCAGTTCGTCGACGGGCAGTCTGTCGCCGAGAATCGCCGCCTGGGTGGACTGCGCCAGCGAAAGCGTCACCCCGATGGCGTCGAGTTCGGCGAGCGACACCATCCCCTTCACCGGCACCACCACGGGCGGAGCCGGAGGATCCGCGGGGGCGGCGGAGGCGGTCTTGACCTGTTCGGGTACGACCCGCACGCCCAGCCGTTCCGTGAAGAGCCTCGCCACCTCCCGCAGCCAGCCCGCCGCGACGTCCGGATCGAGGCCGGGCCGGACGGATTCGCTCATGTAGCGGCCGGACTTGTCGTTCACCGTCCACCGCTTCAGCTCCTTGCTCCACAGGAACTCGCCGGAGACCCGGCTCATCCCGGGCTCCGACCGGCCCGACTCCCCGAACCGCGCCGCGATGCCCGTGTGCCCGAGACCGTCCAGGTCCCTCCGCAGCTGGTCCGCCGTCAGGTCCGGCGTCTCACGCCGCATCCCGTCGAGCAGCGCGTCGAACTGTTCCTGCGTGAGGATCGCGCTCGGCTGCTCGCTGCCGAGCAGGACCCGCCCGTCCCCGGTCACGGTGTAGATCCACACCGCGTCCGGGTTCGCCGTGATCAGCAGATCGGGGTCGACCTCGTCCAGGGGGGTCCACAGCGGGTTCACCCGTACGTCGCCCTCGCTGTCGCGTTCCTCGGGCTTCACGCGCTTGGGTGCCACGCTCTCGCCGAAGACGAGCAGGTCCATGGGTTCCGCGCTGCTCCCGTCGTAGTGGTCCACCCCGTTGTAGTGGACCTCGACCACACGGGACGCGTCGCCGGGGCCGGCCCTGCGGGTGTCGGCCAGGCGGCCGTTCCACGCGACCTCGACCCGGGCCTCGAAGGTGTGCGCGAGCAGGGGCAGGAAGACCTCGCCGACGTCGGTCAGGTACCGGTCCTCCCAGCGGGAGACGGCGTCCAGGACCGTGTGCATCTCCGCGGTGTCCAGGGGGGCGTCACTCGTCGGGTACAGGAGGGCCAGCTCCGTGCGCAGGCCCGCCTCCGAGCCGTCGACCAGGGTGTCCGCGTCCACGCCGTGGTGCGCGAGCAGCGGGACGAGCTGGGCCCGGTGCAGTCGCGCGATCCTGGACCCGAACTCCGCCACCCCCGACAGGCGCAGCTGCCCGATGACGGACGGGGGCAGCCGGCCCTCGCTGCCGGTCAGGTAGTCCTCGACGGCCGTGCGCATGGCGTCGACGACAGCGGTCTCCGGGCCGCCCGGGTAGTACCCGCTCGTCGACCGGACCTCCGCACGGCTGCTCAGTTCGCGGCGTACGGTGCCGGCGTCGTCGAGCCAGGCGTACACGGCGGGGTGGGACTTCGCCAGGCCGGGCAGCCGGCTGCGTACGTATCCGGGGTCGCTCGCCATGAACGAGAGGAAGAGGCACGCCCCAGTGCCCGGAACCCGCACGGGCCGCCCCTTGGCCGCGTCGGCCGGGCGCTGCTCGGGCTCCGGCTTCGGTGCCTGCTCGGGCTCAGACTTCGGTTTCGGCTTCGGCTCGGGCTCAGGCTCAGACTGCGGCTTCGGCTCGGGCTCAGGCTTCGGTTCGGGCTTCGGCCCGGGCTTCGGTGTCTCCGTCATAACCGGCTCGGGAACCGCGAGTTGGTAGTGGCGGTCGGCCAGGCTCAGCACCACGCGCGGCCTCGGGCCTTCCGGCAGCGCGTCCAGCGAGCCCGCCAGGTGCCCTGTGGGGTCGGACGGTCCCGGCCCGAAGTCCTGGAAGCGCCCTGCCTCGTCCACGACGGTGATGTCCACCCCGAACGTCCGGGCGGCCAGCACCGGCAGCAGATCGGCCGCCCCGTGGTTCCAGCCCGCCTCACCCTCCGTGTTCCCCGGGCGCGTCAGCTGGGCGACGGCCAACGCGGCCCGGGCCGCGCGGTCCGGGGTCACGGAGTGCGGCATCAGCCCTCCCAGCCCGTCGAACTCGCGGCCCCCAGGGGTGCCCGCCCCCAGCGGCCCGGTCCCCCGCAGCCCCGCCCCGGTCGCCTCGGCGTCGCTGAAGGCGTCCGTGACGTCCGGGGCGACGGCGTCGAGCAGGTCCGCGTCCGACGGGTCCATGAGCCTGGCGGTGAGCATCCGCAGTACGGCGTCGGCCGCCGCTCTCCGGTCTCCGAGGTCCACCCCCTGTTCGGTGAGCAGGTGCGGCGCGCTCCTGCTCAGCCCCTCGACCAGGGCGTGCAGGAAGGCGTCCCCGTCCTCCGGCACGTCGTGCAGCGCGTACGTGACGTGGTCGGGCGAGGTCAGCCGGGCGTCCGTGCCGGTGCCGGCCCTCGTGTACGCCGGGGGCGCGGGCGACGCGGGGGGCGGCGGCACCGCCGCGGGCTTCCGGTAGGTGACCGCCGGGGGCTCCGCCCGGCCCGCCAGGCGCTCCCGGCCCTCGGCGGTGGCCGCTTCCTGGTGCCACCGGGTCAGCTGGTCCGTCGCCGACCGCACCCGGTGGTACTCGGCCGCCGCGTCCTCCGCGGTCGTCCTCAGCGTGTCGAGCAGTGCGCGCCGGTTGCCGAAGGCGGTGGCGGCGGCGTCGCGCCGGCGGGTGGCCGCCCCGACCCGGCTGTCCGCCGTGGCCACGTCCTTCTCGGCCGCCGTCACGCGCCGGTCGGCCGCGACCGCCCGCTCCCGCGGAGTGACGGTGCGGACCTGTGCGGCCGCGACCCTTTCCCGGGCGGCCCGTTCGGCTGCGGCCAGGGCCGTACGGGCCTCCGCGATCTGCTCGCGTATCAGCTCCGCCCAGCCGTCATGGGCGGCCTCACCGGTGTCGGCCGCCTCGGCGGCGTCGAGGACCTCCTGGGCCTCGCGTACGTCTCGCTGACCGGCCCTCCGGACCCCGTCCAGGCGTTCCTCCGCCGCGTCCACCGCGCGGTGGGCCGCCTCGGCCACGTCGTACGCCCGGGACAGCCGTCGGCCCGCAGCCCCGGCAGCGGTCTCCGCGTCGTCGAGGACGACCTGCGCCGCGTCCCGCTCCTCCCTCAGGCCGGTCGCCGAACGGCGCTTCTTCCAGTACGCCTTGTCCGCGTCGACCCAGGCCTTGCTCGCCTTGCCGACCGCGTCCCACGCGGCTCCCACCTGGGCGGGGAAGTTCGTGTCGTCGATCAGGCCGAGGTCCCTGGCGACGTCGTCCCTGATCCAGGTCAGGGCGTACGCCTCCGAGCCCACCGCCTTCGGGCCGGGCCTGACACGCCCGAAGGTGCCGCCGACGAAGCGCCCGACAGGGGTGTCCTTGATGCCCCGGCGCACATCGGCGACGCTCAGCCACGAGGTCGGCACGGCGAACAGGAACACCCGCCCCGTCTTGGGCTTCGTGTTGATGGAGGTCAGCTGATCCGCCGAGGTGGGCAGCGCGTCGCCTTCGGCGGCGTACGGCCCGGTGCCCGAACCGCCGATCTGGTGGAGGCCCGTCTTGTCGGAGCTGATCAGGACTCCCGCCCCGAGAGCGGAGTCCTGGACGTTCTCCCGGCCGACGGAAGAGGCGGCGCCGACCCCGGTCCGCCGGAGCATCTCCATCTTCTTGCCGTCGGCGACGGTCAGCAGCCGGGCGCGGCTGAAGTCGGGTTTGGCGTACAGCTCGAGCTGCGCGCTCTCGGTGGCGGCGATGTTCTTCTCGGTCAGCCCGGGGATGCCGTAGCCCTGCGGTGTCACCGCACGGTGGTAGTACGCCGTGAGGGCGGCGTTGCCGGAGCCGTCCTCCAGTGCCTGGGCCGAGCCGGTGCCCAGCCGGGTCAGCCCGGTGTCCCTGGCCCGGCGCGCCGCGTCGGGCCCGTCCATGGAGAAGCCCGCGTCGTACGACAGGGCCAGCGCGTAGGTGTTCGCCACCTGGATCTCCGCGAGACCGACGATCCGACGGACGTCGAAGCCGGTGGCGGGGAAACGGAACGGCTTCAGGGTGCCGTCACCGTGCAGGGTGTCAGGGCCCAGCACGTACGGCGAGATGCCCTGCCGCGGCGCGGCGAGCCCCGTCAGGTCCGGGGGCGGCAGCAGATCGGCGCCCGGTTCGGCGTCGGGCGCCATCAGGCTCAGGGGCACGTGCTCGCGCAGGGTCCCGGCGGAGTGCGCCACGCTGATGACCTGCTTGCCGCGGAACCGGTCGAACCCCTTCCGTACGGCCCCCCGGTCCCCCGGCGCCGGGTCGTCCGCCTCCAGGGTGATCCGGAGGGTGTAGGGCGTGGCGATCTCCGCATACGGTTCCGTCGACGCCGCCCGGAACACGGTCAGGGTGGATTCCGTGCGGCTCTCGCCGCTGGACTTCCGGCCGGAGCCGGTCTCCGTGAAGGTGGGGCCCCCCGCCACGGCCCCGGTGGTGTTCTCCGTGTGGACGGCCTCCCCCACGAGGTAGCCGAAGTCGGCGCCCTTCGTGGACTCGGCGCCTTCGGTGACCGTCTCGATGGCCCGCCGGTTCTCCTCCATCTCCACGCTGTGGTCCAGCATCTCGAACGTCGGCGTGCCCGGTTCGAGCTGGACCCTGATCCGGACCTGCCGCTTGCCGAGGCGGAGGGTGTGCCAGCCCCACGCCCCGGTGCGGGCCGGGACGGAGGAGCCGCTGCCCGTCGTCTCCTTGTCCAGCGACCGAAGGACGCGGGAGGAGACCAGAGTGCGGACGCGTTCGCTGCCCGCGTCGTCGAGCCCGAGCGCGGCCACCTGCTGTTCGAACGCGGCGAGCGCCGTCGTCGGGTCCAGCGCATTGACGGCGTACGTACCGAAGTTCTCCTCCCGCAGCCATGACTGCGGGGACCAGCGGTGGCGGGTGTAGCGCGGCACCTCGCCCATGCCGTCGTCGATCAGCCCCACGAGATGGGCGCTCTTCTCCGGGACATGGGCCAGCCAGCCGCCGGGCACGGTCGTCATCCGGCCGGCCGCCGCGGCGATCCAGTCGGGCACGAGCGGCCGGCCCGCGGCGCCGGAGCCCAGCAGGCTCGATGTCAGGGCCAGCCAGTGCTCGGCGGTGCCCGACACGAGCACCTGGTGGCCGAAGCCCTTGCGGTTCATGTCGTGGACGAAGGAGCGGGTCACGGTCCTGCTCGACTGGTCGGCCGTCGACCAGGGGCTGGCGACCAGACCGTACGTGCCGAGCAGTCCGGGCCCGGCCGCGTGGGAACGTGCGTAGACGAGCTGCCCGCCGACGAAGAAGGTGCGGGTCTTCGTGAGCTTCCCCGCCGTCTGGCCGGTGCCGCCGAGCACCATCTCCGTGTCCATCGGCACCGACCCGGTCAGTGCCTGGATGCCGTTCACCGCCGTCAGATGCCGGAAGGTGGCCCACAGGGTGGCGTACGGGCCCTTCCCCATCAGCCCCGACGCGCTCCAGCCCAGCGGCCCGGAGCTCTGGTCGAAGTTGGCCGTCAGATACTGCGGCTGGAAGGCACGGAGCACCGCCTCGCGGGTCGGGGCCCCCTCCTCGGTGAGCTGCCACGCACCGCCCGACCCGGAGGTCATCGTCTGCCCCAGTGCCGCGACGAGTGCCGGTGACGGCACGACGTCGATGGTGAGGAACGGATGGTTCTGCAGGTCCCGGAACATCTTCGAGCCCCGGCCGTCCGCTGTCACCGGGCCCGGCTCCCCTACCAGGTCGGTGGCGCGTACCAGGCTGCCCGGCCGGGACAGGTCACCGAGGGCCAGCGCCCGCGCCCGGTCGGGGCGCAGGGTGCGTACCGGCTGGAGTGCGACGCTCGCATAGGGGTTGGCGGCGCCGTGGTGGTGCGGGTCCACCGCGGGCGCGTGCGTGCCGGGGATACTGATGAGCACCTGCGCGGCCAGGGGGCCGCCGCCGACCCGGCGCCCGCCCGGGGCCGTACCGATCAGCAGGTCCTGCGGCCGGCTGAAGACGAACGGCTGGGTCCCGAGCAGCCCCAGCGTCGCCGCCCCGCGCAGCAGGCCCCGGAACCGCCAGTACCCGCCGCGGTCCACGGTGAGCGAGAGGTCGTAACGGTAGAGGTGCGACGGCCCGGCGCTCACCGTCATCGGCTCGTACGTGGCCGTCGCGCCGAAGCTGGTCTCCTCGTCGTTCTGCCACCCCCAGCGCACGCCGGCGCTCGGACCGCCCGAGTTGTGCGGAGCGCCGATGTCGTCGGTCATGGGGTCGCGGAAGGCGAGCAGTCCCTCGACGCCCGCCTCCCCGATGCGCTTGGCACTCTTCTGACCGTCCACCCGCTCGACGCCGACCGAGCTGTAGCGCAGCTTGAAGTCGTCCTGCACGCCCTCGAAGCGGCGGTTGGTCAGCTCTCCGTGCAGCCAGATGTAGCGGTGGCCCTGTCCGATCCGGCCCGGTTCGTTGAACCGGATCCGGATGCCGGTCGTGGTCAGTGCCTCCAGGTTCCCCGCCATGCTCCGGTGCGACAGGGCGCTGAGGACCTCCAGCGTGTTGGCGAGAGCCGTGCGGTACTCGTCGTCGTTCCTCCACCGCATCGGCGCGGGGCGGGCGACGGCGGACGGGTCGGGCCGGTCCAGCAGGGCGTGCGCCCGCTCCCGCCAGGTCCTGTGCTCGGGCGGCGCCAGCTGGTCGAGCCGTGCGACGAGCCCCGGATACGTCGCCGCGAGCGCCGTCAGCACCTGGTCGGCGAAGGTGTCCAGGAGGGTGCGCTCCTGTCCTGTGACACCGGCCGGCCCGGTCTTCGTACCGTCGCTGAAGGCGAATTCCTCCACCCGGTGCATGCCCAGGGTGGGCGGCCTGTCCGGGGTCAGATACGCGGGGGCGAACGGCTCGGGTGCCCCCGCCCGCAGCGCGCGCCGCAGCCCGTCGTCCCAGCCGGCCAGCCGCCGCGCCTCCGTACGGGTCATCCGGTCCACACTCCAGGTGTGGAACCGCTGCGGCCGGGTGCCGGTGCCGCTGCGCTGGACGTACACCGTCTTGCGGACCAGGTAGAGGCCGGTGGCGTCGCCCTTGACCTGGCCGGCCGTCTTGACTGCCCCGGAGCCGCCGAGGCCGGCGGTGCGCGACACGGAGAAGAGGTAGCGGAACGCCCCGCCGAACTGGAGCCGGAGATTGAGCGTCCCGTTCCCCAGGTCGAAGAAGTTGAAGGCCGGTCCCGCGACGCCGTCGATGCCGAGTGCCGCCGTCTTCTGGACGCTCCGGTCGTTGCGTACGGTCAGGGTGTTGATGTCGCGCATCTCCGCGTCGGGCGTCTCCGTGATCAGCGTCGCCCGGCCCGGCACCACATCGACGACGAAGACGCCCAGCGGCGTGCGGGCCTTGTCGTCGGCGAACAGCGGCACGGTGGTGACCCGGCCTCTCGACAGCGCGGGGCTCTGCCGCTGGAAGCTCAACGAGGAGAAGAAGGAGTTCAGTTCACCGTAGGCGGTGCTGCCCGGTGCCACGCCGATCTCCTGGGCGGCCCAGTCCCGCATCCGGGAGACGGGGCCGAACCCCTCCGTCCGGACGAGCCGGTAGGCCGACTGCCGGCCGAGCTCCATCGAGCGGGGGATGCGCCCCGGGGTCGCGGTCGTGCTCGTCACGCTGTCCGGCAGCCGCACGGACAGCCCGTCGCGCACCGCGAACCCGAAGACGGCGGGCTCGGGGCCGGTCACGATCCGGCCCTCCGCGTCGGTGACCCGCAGGTCGTAGTAGACGTGGTCCAGATACACCCGCGAGCCGTCGAGCGCGCGGGTCTCCGTCTGGCTCGTCCCCTGCTCGGTCTGCCCGTATCCCACGCGGTCGGTGAAACCGAGTCGCAGACCGATCCGTCCGAAGCCGCTGAAGGCGGCCGCGCCCACGGGTCCGATGGGGCCGCCGAGAGCGATCTGTACCGCGGACTGCATGGTCTTGCTCTGCCCGGCGGTGACGACCGAGCGGTGCATCCCGTCCACCTTGACGGGGCTGCCGTAGGTGTCGGTGAACTGCTCCCAGTCGCCGTAGTGCCGCGCGGTGACCGAAAGCTTCCGCGCGCTGCCGTCCTGTGCCGTGTACGGGAAGACGCGCCCGTCCCCGGCCAGCGTCTTGGGCTCGTGCGTGAAGGCGTACGTGACGTCGTCCATCAGGCTCGAACCGGTCGGGCGGCCCTTCTTCGGCCGCGCCGGACGCACGGTGTCGGTCCCCGCGGACAGCAGCCGGCCGATCTCGGCCAGCGCCTGGCCGGTGCCGCGCAGGACGACGTCGCTGTGCCCGAAGGTCACGCCGCCGGAGACCAGTTCGAGAAGAACCTCCGGGGGCGCGTCCTGGAGGAGTTCCTGTACGTCGTCGATGTAGGCGGGCATCCGGGAGCCGTTGCCGAAGTCGGCCCGGTCCCGCCGCCCGCCGAGCGGCCGTGGCAGCTCCCGGTCCAGGACGGGAGGCCGGGTGGTGGGGAGCACGGGGGCGTAAGGCTCGGCGCCGAGCGCGCCGCCGGGCCCGCCGCCGGTCGTGGCCGGGCGGCGGACGGGTGGCGCGGCGGACTGCCTCGCCGTCGCGGTCGCGGGTGCGGGTGCGGGTGCGGGGGTGGCGCCGGCGGTTTCGGAGCGTGCGGGGGTGGCGCCGGCGGTTTCGGGGCGTGCGGGGGTGAGGTCCCCGACGAGCGTGCTGATGAGTTGCAGATGGCGGCCGCGCAGACCACCCTGGGCGAGCCCTTCGGGCGCGGGGCGCCGGTAGTCCCCCAGGAGGCTCCCCTCGACGTCCGGGCGGTGGGGAGCGACCGCGTGCCGGGACTCGTCGCGCAGGCCGAGCATGTGCGTGATCTCGTGCGCGTAGTCGACGGGGTCGGCGTCCGCCCACCAGGCGGAGCGGGTCATCTGCCGGTCGCGGCCGATGAAGCCGACGTTGAGCCCGTTGGGGTGCGGGTCGCTCTCGACGCGCTCCACGGTCACATGCAGGAGGTCACCGTTCGGCAGCCGGTGGCCCGGTGCGTTGAGCGCGGCCTCGACGCCGCTGAGCACCTTCTCCCAGACACCCTCGGGCATCCGGTCCGGGCTGCCGACACCGACCTTGACGGTGAGGTCGGTGACCTGTTCGCCGTCCAGCTCGAAACGGCGTACGTCGAACTTCGACTTCACCGCGAACTGGGTGGTCTGACCCGGCTGTTGGGGGTCCGGCGGCGCCGACACCGGGTCGACCCAGGTGTGCGAACGTGGCACCGGCTCCGCCCCGGCACGCGCCGCCTCCCAGGCGGGCGACCCAGGGGCGCCGACGGTGGCCCCTGTCGTGGGGCCGGATGCCCCGACCACCTCGGGCCGGCCCGTCGCCAGGTCGGCATCCGGGCCGGGCGCACCGGGCAAGTCCTCCTGCTGCGGGGAAGAGGCGGTCGGCACGCCGGACGACGACGTCGGGGGTGCGGCGGAGCCGGTCGGTGTCCCACCAACGGCAGGTGCCCCACCAACGTTCGGCGCCCCGCCAACGGCTGGTGTCCCACCAACGTTCGACGCCCCACTTCCGGTTGATTCCTCCGACGCGGATTCCTCGACCGGATTCGTCTGATCCGTGCCGGCCAACGGCCGTGCGGCCGGGGGCGAGGATGCCTGTGGAGCAGCGGGCGAGGACGAGGCGGGCAGATGCGGCGCGGCGGCGGAGGATCCCTGCGACTCGTCGCCGAGTCCGGTTTGCGTGCCCTCGCCGTCCGTCTCCGTCTCCGTCACCGTGGCCGGCCGCTGGTCCGGGGTCCCGGCTGCCGCACCTCGCCCGGCCGGTGGCTGCGACGACGAGGAGGGCTGCGTCGTCGCGTCCCTGGACGTCGCCTCGTCATCGCTCGACCGCATGAGCTCGGGGGTGAGATCCGTATCGAGATCTGTATCGAGCGGCGTGGGCTGCGAGGAGAGCGCGGAACCCTGAAGCGAGGAACCCGACGGCAAGGCACCGGACGACGGGACGGACTTCGGACCCGCCAGTATGCCGGGCGTGAGCGCCGTGGGGAGCGAGGACGAGATCAGCGGCGGTACGACCACCGGGGGCGTCACGTTCGACGACGGGGCCACGTTCGGCGATGACGTCACGTTCGGCGACGACGACGGAGGCGTACTGGCCAGAGGCGTCGTAGTCGGTGGCGTACTGACCAGCGGCGTCGTGGTCAACGGCGGCGTGGTCAACGGCGGCGTGGTGGTCAGCGGCGGGGCGCTTCCCGCGACGGAGCCCGGACCCGTGCCCGTGCCCGGGACGAGCCCGGGACCTGGCCCGGAGCCAAGACCGGAACCGGTGGTCGACACCGGCGCCGGCACCGTGCGCGTCGCCCCGTCACCGCCACCCGAACCCCCGGCGCCGGGCAGGTCGTTGAGCGAGTCCGGACTCACCGGCGGGGCGAAGAACTTGTTGTTCAGCCACAGCGCCCCGCCCCCGACCGCGGACTCGGCGTACATCCCGAACACCCCGCTGGTGCCGGCCCCCACGAACGTCTCCCACTTGAACTCCCAGTTGCCGTCGAAGAGTCCGTTGACCAACACCTCCGCGAGCGACTCGCTGAGCCCCGAGACGACGAAGACCGCGGGGACGTCGTAGACGTCGTTGAGCACCTTGGACACGAACGGGTTGTTGTTCGGGAAATCGGGGAAATCCAGGTTGTCGAAGTAGTCCCCGCCGTTGTTGAGCCAGTTCTTGAATTTGTTCGAGAAGTACCCGCCGACGCTCTCGAAGAGACCGCCGAGGGCACCGAACGCCGCCGCCTTGCCGACGTCACCCCAGTCGATGCCGTCCGGTTTGCGGCCGGGCGGGTTGAACGCGATCTGGGCGAGCTTGACCGCCAGCGTCTGGATGGCCTCCGCGAAGGCCTCGCTGAGCGCCGGGGCGATATGGGTCATCCGCAGCAGCCGGTCGATGATCATCAGCAGCGCCAGCCGGCTGCGGGCCCGGGCCAGCGCCATCTGGGAGATCGAGGTGCCGCCCGTGAAGAACGCCATCGCCGCCAGGAAAGCCAGCTCGATCAGGAGCATGACGATCTCGGCGATGATCTCCCACTTCGACTCCTGGATCTTCATCGAGTAGTCGATCTGGCCGTCCGCCATGACGTCCAGCTGACGGACCAGCTCCTGGAGCCGGTTGATCCCCCCGTCGTCCGTCAGCAGGGACAGACCCTGGACGTAACCGCGCGCGACGTCCTCCGGCAGCGCACGGCCGGCGTTCTGGACGGACTCCTGTACGGCGTCGCGCAGTTCGAGGACCCGTTTCCCCAGGTCGAGGTAGAGGGCACGGCTGTCCCACGCCAGGTTCTCCCTGGCCTGCAACGGCATCTCGCCGAGCAGGATCCAGAGCATCTTCCTGACGTCCTCGGGGAAATTGATCTCCTGCACTCAGCGCTTCCCCTGCCCGCCGTCGCCCCGGAGGGCCTCGTCCGTCTTCCGCTGGTGGGCCTGGATCTGTTCGGTGGTGTCGGTGCGGGTTCCCTCGATGTTCTCCAGGTTGGTGAGCGTCGCCGAGACCAGGGCGTCCAGCGCCTCGTACAGGCCCCGGGTGATGTCGGTGCAGTACCTGTTGTTCTCCTCGTACTTCGGACGCACCTCGCGGGCGAAGTCGTCCGTCCAGCCGGGCCATTCCGTGTAGTCGTTCTCCTGGCGCAGGAAGGCCTCACCCATCTGCTTCGCCAGGGCGGGCAGGTTCTTCATCTCCTCGATGCTGCGCCGCAGGCCGCCCGGGTCCGCCTCGTACAGCCCGCTCATGCCCGTCCGCCTCTCCCTGTGCCCGGCCGTCCGTCGTCGGTGTCGTCATGGATCTCGTCCCGCAGCCGGTCGCTCGCCGGCCGCCCGCCGCCCCCTGCACCCTCGTGGGCGGGGCCGAGGATGCGGTCCCAGTCGACGTCGAACCCGCCGAACTCCGGGGCCACCCCGCTGGGTCGGGTCAGCGGCTCGAAGATCTCCCGCACCCGGTGTGCCATCTCCGCGCGCCCCTGGTCCGCGGCCTCCAGCACCGACGCGGCGAGCTGGCCGGCCGGCATGGAGCGGTACCGGCCGTCCAGGAAGCGCAGCCCCGTCAGCTCGCCCTGCGGCCCGACGGTCACCTCGACCGTGCGGTCACGCGAGCGCACGGTGTGCGAGGCATCGCGCAGGTCCTCCTCCGCCCGGGCGACGGCGGCCTCGACCGCCTGGAGCTCGGCCATCGCCTGGGCCACGCGTTGCTCCATGGGCTCACGCGGATCTCCCGGCATCATCGGCCGATCACGGCGGGCGCGCCTCCCTCGTCCGTACCCCAGACGTCCTCTTCCTCCTGGATCCACGCGTCCCGCGCGCGGTCGCCGCTCTCCGTCTGCGGACGGGCCGGTGCACCACCGCCCGGGGGCGGGGCCATCGGCACGCCGCTCGTGGTGGTGGCGTTCCGCGGCAGGGCGATGGGGGCCTCGTCGGGCGCCCTGCTCGCCGATGTCAGGCCCGTGCCGCCGCCCCTGTTTTTGCGGTTGCTGACGACCTGACCGCCGTCGATCACGTTGCGGATGCGCTCGGAGGTGCCCTGACCGCCCTGACCGCCACCCTGACCACCCATCGGCATCCCGCCCATCGGCATGCCTCCCATGGGCGTGCCGGAGGACTGCCCGGAATCGCTGATCGAGGAGCCGGGGAGCGAGCCGGTGTTCAGCGGTGTGCCGATCATCGGCGTGGAGGTGGCCCCGTCGGCCGAAGCTGCCGCCCGGTCGAACGGGGACGCGTAGGGGAGCTCGTCGTACAGCTCCTCCTCGTAGGGGAACCCGGAGCCGTAGGAGGAGTCGTAGGCGGAACCGTCGTACCCGGACAGCGGGCTGCCGGGGGATCCGTTCAGGTAACCGGAGGTCGTCGTGCCGTCCGGGTACGTGTAATTCGTGGCGCCCGTCTCGGGGTCCAGGACCGAGGTGCTGCCGTCGGGGAACTCCGTGACGAGCCGGCCTTCGGAGTCCAGGTGGGACAGGCTCCCGTCGGGGTTCGGCAGGGTGTCGCCGGTGTTCAGCGGGCCG
This sequence comes from Streptomyces sp. NPDC088746, assembly GCF_044751065.1. Taxonomy (NCBI): domain Bacteria; kingdom Bacillati; phylum Actinomycetota; class Actinomycetes; order Kitasatosporales; family Streptomycetaceae; genus Streptomyces; species Streptomyces sp. NPDC088746. The sequence goes on along the minus strand of NZ_JBIVLA010000007.1, from coordinate 195,169 downwards.
GTCATGGACGTGCCGTCCGGACGGGTGATCGTCGCGGTGTGGTTCTGCGGGTCGATGGTCGTACGGCTGCCGTCCGTATGGTCCGTGACCACCCGGCCGTCGCTGTCCATGTGGGTGACGGCGCCGTCGGGGCCGGGGAGACCGTCGCCCTGGTAGACGGGACCGCTGATGGTGGTGGGGGACTGGGACGTGATGTCGTCACCGCCGAGGACGCTGCCGAGGGACCCGTCGTTGAGTGAACCGCTGCCGATCGCTCCCGGGTCGGCCGAGATCCTGTTCAGGGCGTCACGCGCCGCCGAACCACCGTCCGGTGTGCCGCCGTCCAGAAGACCGCTGTTGAGCGATCCGCTGCCCAGGGAGTCCGGTACGAGCGCCCTGCGGTCGAGGGAGCCGCCGTCGAGGGAGCCACCATTGAGGGAGCCGCCGCCCAGTACCTGCTGCCGCTGCTCGTCGTACGCGGCCTGCGCCTGTGCCTGGGCCTCCTCGCGCTCCTTCTCCTGAGCCAGTTGCCGCTGCTCCTGCTCGGCCTGCTGCTGCTCGGCCTCCTTGCGCGCCGCCTCCTGCGCGGCTTCGGCCTCCTTCTCCTTCTCCGCCTGCTTGGCCTCTTGTTCGGCCTGCTTGGCCTCCTGTTCCTTCTCCTTCTCCTCCTGCTTGGCCTCCTGCTCGGCCTGTTTGGCTTCCTGCTTCGCTTCCTGCTCGGCCTGCTTGGCCTCCTGCTTCGCTTCCTGTTCTGCCTGCTTCGCCTCGGCCTCGGCCTGCTGCGCCTCCTGCTCCTTCCTGGCCCGCTCCTGTTCGGCCTTCGACTGGTTCATCTGCAGCAGCTGCATCTGCTCCTGGCGCCCCTGGGCCTCCTCCTGCTTCTTCTCCTGCTCCGCCTGCTTGGCCTCCTGCTCGGCCCGCAGACGTTCCTGCTCGGCCTTCTGCTCGGCCTCCTTGGCCTCCTGCTTGGCCTCCTGTTCGGCCTGTTTGGCCTCCTGCTCCTTCTCCTTCTCGGCCTGCTTCGCCTCCTGTTCTGCCTCCTTGGCCTCCTGCTTCGCCTCGGCCTCTGCCTGCTTGGCCGCGGCCTCCGCGTCGCGCCGGGCCTGTTCCTCCTTTGCGGCCTTCTCCTTGGCGTCCTGCTCAGCCTTGGCGGCCTTCTCCTTCGCGTCCTGCTCTGCCTTGGCCGCCTTCTCCTTCGCGTCCTGCTCGGCCTTGGCCGCGGCGGCAGCCGCGGCGGCGGCCGCCGCCTGGTCCTTCTGCCACTGCATGAAGTCCGCCTGCGCCTTCGCGGCAGCCGCCGCCGCGGCCTCCGCCTCCGCCTTGTCCTTGGCCGCCTGGTCCTCGGCGTACTGGGACGAGAGGTCCTCGCCGCCCCTGGTCCTGATGGACCCGAGGTCGAAGTTCTTGGTGCTCCAACTGTTGTGCACCAGGCGGATCGCCTCGTCGGCGGGCTCCACCAGGTTCTCGATCACCGACGCCTGCCAGTTCTCGATGGCCCTTTCCCCGACCTTCTTCCACGTCGAGAGTTCCGTCAGATTGCCGAAGGCATCGGCTTTACCCAGACGTGTCGCATCCTGATTGAATGAACCCGTCGTGTGATAGGTGGTGTAGTAGGACGCATACTGTCCGCCCGTACTGTTTACTTTGTAAGTGATCTGCTTGATATTGTTGTGCCACACATGGTCGGCTATTTCCTTCAGCAGATCATGGAGCCATCGCAGCGGGTTCCCCATATAGAGTTCCCAGTCCATCCACCGGCGGTGCAGCTCGACCACCGCGTTGCGGAAGTCCGTCTTCGCCTGGCGTATCTCGTCCCCCTGGAGGGACCCGGTCGCATCCGTCGGCCGCATGTCCTTCGCGTAGCCGTCGTACTGCTTGCCGAGCGCGTGGACGAGATTCCAGAAGACACCGGCGGCCTGGCCCCGCCACGCCTCGCTCTGCTCGGTCCCGAGCCTGCTCTCCCACTCCTCCACGGCCTTGCTACGCGCGGCGAAGAACTGGGCGACCCGGTCGAAGGAGGCCGCCGCAGTGTCGAAGGACCCCAGCGAGACGGCCTGGTCGTTCGGGACGTCCACGCCGTTCCAGGCGAAGCCGTGCGTCCCCTGGTCCTTGTACAGCAGCGCCTCCAGCGCCCGGCCCGTGCCGTAGCTGTACTGCGTGAGGTCCTCGGTGCTCCAGGTCGCCTTGTCCCCCGACAGGCCGAGGTGGTTGTCGTACTGGCTCTTGAACTCGCCGCCCTCCACCACGCCGCCGGCCGGAGGGCCGTCGTTGCTCTTGTTGCCGAGCAGGGTGAAACGGGCCTTGTACATCGAGACCTGGTCGCCCGTGGACGCCGTGTCATCGCTGGTCGCGTAGAAGGGGATCACGAAGTCCGTGTTCTCGATGCGCCAGCCGGAGTTCTCCACCATCCAGTTGAGGTCGTCCACATCGACGTACGTCACGGAGTTCTGCTTGCTGATCTCCACCTTCATCTGCGGAATGCCGTCGTTGCCGATGAGGCTCTTGAAGAGGGTGTCGCGCGCAGGTGCCTTGTATCCGGTGAAGAACATCACCGCTTGGTGCCAGGAATCGTTGGCCGAGGTGAGCGGCTTGACATTCTCGTCGGCCATGATCAGTCGTCGTCCTCGCCGCTGCCTCCACCGAGTACGTCGTCGACGTCCGAGAAGATGTCCAGCAGTTTCTGGCCGTCGATCTTCTCCAGATTGGCCCCCTGCGTCTTGAACAGCTCTTCGATCGTGCTCTCCAGACCGTCCTCGATACTGCTGAAGAGGGTCTTCTGTTCCTCGAGGATCGTGACGATCTCGGTGATCATGTCGACCACCGCCTTGTTGAGGCGCTGCCCGTTGGTGAGGGGGTCCTTCACCATGCCGCCAATCGTCAGCGGCACGGACGCCCCGGCCAGGGTGCCCTCCGGGCGCTCACCTTCCGGCAGCAGGTTGGAGAGCGCGGGTGCGTTCGTCCCGTCGCCCTGGATCTTCCGAATCTCCTCCGAGAAACCCTTGATGTCCTGGCTGAGGAACTTCTCCAGCCAGGCCTTGTCCAGGTTCACGGGCGCGCCCTGCGCCATGCCGATACCTCCTGGTGCCGTGGGGACAGAACATGAGGGCGGCGGCCGCCGCGGCCCGTGCCCGGGGCAGCCGCCCGTGGGGATGTGCCGCGCGGTCAGCGGCCGACGCGGACGCCTTCCCACAGCTGGGTCAGGGACTTCTCGCTGTACTGGTAGCTGCCCGAGACGTCGGTGAGCAGCGCCGAGTGGCTGGCGAGAAGGCTCTTCATCGCGTCCACGGCTGAGTTCCAGGCGGCCTGCTTCTGCGAGTACACCTGGCGGTCCTCGCCCTCCCAGGTGTTTTTCAGCTCCTGCAGCTCGGCATCCAGGTTCACGAGAATGCTCGCTATCGCCTTGGTCTGTTGGACCATGTCGTCGGCGGCGTTCTGCATGTGGGCGTAGTCGACATAGATGTAACCGTCGCTGAAATCACTCATGTCCGGCCTCGTTTCGCAAAGAGTGGGGTGATTCGGGGGCCCGGCGGTGCGGGGTCAGCCCTTCAGCGCGTCGAAGATCGACTGCGACTGGCTGTACGCCTGGTTGATGGACTCGTTGGACGAGCCCTGCGTCATGCCCTGGGTCCGGAGCGTCTCGTTGAGTGTGTCGACCATCTCCCGGAGGTTGCGGGAGATGACCTCGGCCTGGTCGTCCCACTGCTTCAGCAGGTCCTGATAGGCCTTGCCGTCCGATCCCTTGAGACCGGAGGCGAGGTTGAGCTTCATGTTCTCGACGTCCTGCCGACTGCGCTGGACACCGGTGAACGCCTGCTCCAGAGCGGTCACACCGTTCTGTGTGGCGCGTGCCTCCGACTGCTGCATGCCCGCCATGGACAACACCTCCTGGTGATGGCGACACCTGTGGGTGTCGTGTCAAACAAACGTAAGCAAGGGCAAGTTGAGGCAGCAACGAATGCCGGTGAATTTCTCGGTCCGCATTACTTTGTTGTCGGCCGCCGCCCCTGGAATTCACTTTTCGTACGCCGCCCATTTCCGGTAACCCGTCATTTCGGATCGCACGGGGCCGCGGTGGTCGCGGCGCGCCCGGTCGTCGCCGCCTCGGGTGTCAGGTCCGGGCCGGTCGGCAGCATCGCCAGCAGCGGGGCCGGCAGTCCCTCGGCCGCGCTCGCGGTGTACCCGAGGGCCTCGGCCGCCTCCTCCGTCCCGACCCGGTACTTCATGCCGGTGTCGGTGACCAGGTAGACCGTGCCGCCCACCTCGCCGCCGCCCGCTCCGAGCGCGTGCACCAGCGCGCCGCCGCCCGGCGGGACGGTGATCCGGCCGACCCGCACACAGGCCGGGGTCAGCCCCTCCGCCGGGGCCTGCGCCGCCGTGCCCAGCGCGCCCTGGGAGGTGAGCACCACGCTCACCCGGGTACCGGAGTCGCCGGCCTGGATCCGCACGCAGAGGGTCCGCCCCTCCTCCAGGAGCACCGCCTCGGGCGGCGATTCCGGAAGCTCCCCGGCGGCCGCGCCGGACGGCGCCCGGTGGTCCGCGAGGGCGTCCGCCCCCAGGTCGGCAGCGGTGGCCGAGCGTCCGTCGTAGACCTTCTTCCTGGTGTCCGGGTCGCCGAGCACCAGGGCGGCGCCGGTGGCCGTGAGCGGTACGAGGCCCTCCTCGGTCAGCAGGTGGTAGCGCCCCGCGGCCCCGGGGACGGTGATCCGGAAGACCTCGCCGATACGGGTCTCCCGGCCCCCCAGTACGGGCCCCTTGCCGCCCCGCCCCGCGACCTCGACGGGCTCCAGACCGGGGGCGGACGGAAGGGCGTTGAGGAACGCGGCCGACACACGCAGCCGCGGAGTCGAGGCGTAGCCGAGCGCTTCCGGCGCACCACCCGCACGGTCCAGCCGGAGCTTGCTGCCACGCCACACCAGGTGGTCGGCGCCGTCGGGACCGCTCACCAGCAGCCCCTGGTCCGCGGGCAGCCCCTGCCCCCCGGTGCCCGCGCCCACGGCCAGCGTGGTGGCCGCGGAACCGGTCGCACTCCCCGAGCACACCTGCCAGGCGCCGGTCTCCAGGTCACCGGCGGCGGGCAGGACGTCGGGGGCGCCGGCGATGCCCACCGGGGTGCCGTGCGGGGTGCCCCGCAGCGACGCGCCCCCGACCTGCGCGGTCTTCATCTCCGCGCCCGCCAGCAGCCGCGCGGACGCGTAGTTGCGTACGGGACGCAGCCGGCCGTCCAGGTAGAGGTAACGGGAACCGGTGTCCTTGTCGACGACCAGCGTCCCGGCGGCCTTCCAGGAGTCCGTCGTACCCGGCTTCAGCAGCCCGAAGACGAACGCCCCGGCGGACAGCAGCACGGCGATGACGATGCCCAGGGCGATGCCCCGGTTGGTGCGCCCCTGCGGGCTCTCCGGTGCGTCGGGATCGCCCCGGAGCATCCCGGAGGTGAGGCGCCCCATGACGAACATGTGGGCCTGGACCTGATCTCGTCTGGACTGCACGGCGCTCCCTCGGAATCAGGCGTTGAGGGCGCGCAGGGCGCCGTAGACGCCGAGCACCCACAGGGTCAGCGGCAGCAGGCTGATCGCCGTCGCCGAGTGCAGCAGCTCCCCCGCCCGTCCCCAGTACGGCACCAGCCGGCGGCCTGGCACGGTCCAGGAGAGGATCGCGGCCAGCGCGGCGACGGAGAGCAGGGTTCCGGTCACCAGCAGCCGGGTTCCCGGATCGGCCGTCCAGGCGCCCGCCACCGCGAGCAGGAGGGCACCTCCCGCGGCGGGCACCACGAGGGAGAGCCGCTGCCAGACGTGTCCCAGTCCGCGCGAGTGCAGCGCCAGCAGGACGATCAGGACCGACACCAGGACGGTCTCGGGCAGCCCGGCATGACGGACCAGCACCCCCAGACAGCCGGCGCAGACCAGCCCGACCGCGCCGTAGAGCGAGGTCATCCACCCGTCGGCGAGCACGGTCCGGTTCGCGACGAGTGCGGTGGGGTGGGGCTCGATGCCCTCCTGGAGCTGCTGGGCGTTGGTGGGCAGCGGCGGCATCCGCAGCCCGGACATCCGGAAGGACAGCGACGGCACGAAGGCCCCCAGCACCACCGCGGCCAGCACGCAGACCGCGGCCGCCTCCGCCGGAGCCAGGTCCGCGGTGATCATCAGGACGGCGCCGAGCACTCCGAACACGGCGATCACGGCCACGCACAGGAACAGCGCGGCGAACGCCGCCACCACCGCCAGGGCGAGCACGGCCCCGCCCGTGCCGGCGGCGGACGCGGCGAGCAGCCGGGGGCCCAGGACGTCCTCGTGGTGCGGGCCGCCGAGGTCGCCGCCGGTCAGCAGCCAGCCGGCCAGCGCCAGATACGGACCGACCATGAAGCCGAGCGCCGCGGCCGCCCCGGCGTCTCCGACCGCGCGGCTCGCCGCCGCCGCACCCGCGAGCAGCAGCATCCCGGCCAGGGCGGCGCACAGCGCGCGGGTCCCGGTGTGCGGTGCGGGAAGCGCGAGGACGGCCAGCCCCGCCAGGAGAGCGGCCACGGCGAGACCGCAGAGCGTCCGCCGCCCCGCCGCGGGCCCCCAGCCGTAGGGGCGGCCGTTCATCGTCGTGGAGATGCCGTCCACCAGGTCGTCGAGGTGGACCTCGGGCAGGGCCTCCGTCCGGGGCCTGAGGTGGACGGTCTCACCGTCGCGCAGGTCGTACGAGTCGAGGGTGCGTTCCTCGTCGAGCGGCGGGCCGCCGAGGCGTTGCAGGACCCAGCCCCCGTGCTCGATGCCCTCCTCCGCGAGGTCGTCGCCCGCGTAACCGAGGACGGCGGGCAGCAGATCGGCCACCGGTACGTCGGCGGGGACGGCGAGGTCGATGCTCCGGGCGGGAGCGCGGACGGTCAGGCGGCACACTCCGGCCACCTGGGTGTCGGTCATGGGGGCCTCTCTCCCGGGGCGCGGCCACCGTGCGGCGCGGGCGTCCGCCTGAGCCGCGCGGGCTCGAACGACCGCCGCTGCCCGGGGTGTTGTGGGGGACGTCCGACGGATCGTAAGCACGGCGGTCCGCCTCCCGGTGCTCCCGGAGGGGGGTGACGGGCGACTCTCCGCCAGCGTTCACGGATCCGCCCCTGGGCGTTGTCCGTCCGTTCACGGCCCCCGGCCCATGCTTTCGTCGAACCCCTGTGTGACCCGTCCGACGATGGAGACCCTTCCTTGAGCGTGGTCCTGTTCCGACGGCCGGCCCGCCGGCGCGGCCCGGAAATGCCCGACGGTGAACTGAGCCTTCAGGAGCCGCCCACACTGCCCGAGGTGGTCCCGGACTCCTCGGCCGTCTGGACCTACCTGCCGATGGCGCTGATGTCCGTGTCGATGATGCTGATGTTCATGCGCCCCGGCATGACCAAGGGCAGCGGCGGCTTCATCTACCTCGCGCTCGGCCTGATGGTCCTGTCCACCGGGGCGATGATGGTCGGCCAGGCCATGCGCAGGAGCAGCGAGCGCAAGGAGCGGCTCAAGGGCGAACGCCGCGACTACCTGCGCTATCTGGGCCAGACCCGGCGCAAGGTCAGGGCGGCCGTCGTCGACCAGCAGCGCGCCCTGGCCTGGCGCCACCCCGAACCGGCGGCGCTGTGGTCCCTGGTGGGCTCCACCCGGCTCTGGGAACGCCGCCCGCAGGACGAGGACTTCGGCGAGGTCCGGGTGGCCGTGGGGGAGCAGAAGCTGGGGCTGCGGCTGACCCCGATGGCGACCAGCCCCGTGGAGGACCTGGAGCCGCTCGCCGCACACGCCCTGCGCAGCTTCATCCGTGCGTACGCGACCGTCCCCGAGCAGCCCATCGCGATCTATCTGCGGGCCTGGGCGCGGGTGCTGTTCCGGGGCGACGAGGAGCAGATCCGCTCCGTGGCACGGGCGATGGTGGCCCAGCTGGTCACCTTCCACGCGCCGGACGACGTGTGGGTGGCCCTGTGCGTGTCCGACGAGCGTCGGCCGGACTGGGAGTGGGCCAAGTGGCTCCCGCACCACATGCACCCGCAGGAGAGCGACGGCGCGGGCCCGGCCAGGATGTCGGGAGCCGCTTTCAACGAGCTGGAGGACCTGCTCGGCGCGGAGTTCCTGGAACGTCCGCCGTTCGACCCGGACGCGGCCGCCGGGCGCGAGGAGCCGTTCACCGTGATCGTCGTGGACGGCGGCACCGTGCCGGCCGGCCACCGGCTGGACGGGCCCGGCCTCCGCAACACCGTCGTCCTCGACCTGTCCGGCGCCCTGACCTGGCGCCCCGGCCGGGTCACCCTCCGCTTCGACGTCACGCCCGGCTCCTTCGGCCTCGTCCGGACCGACCGCGACCGCAAGGAGCAGACGACGCTGCTCGGCCGCCCCGACCGCTTCGGCCCCACCGGCGCCGCCGCCCTCGCCAAGCGTCTCTCCCCGTACCGCATGGGGACCGGCGCCGACACCGGGGAGCCGCTCTCCACCAACGTGGAGCTGACCGCTCTGCTGGGCATCGGCGACCTGTACCGCCACGACCCGCCCGGCCTCTGGCAGCGGAGCGCCGGACCCGCCCGGCTGCGGGTGCCGATCGCGGTCGGCGCCGACGGCACCCCGGTGGAGCTCGACATCAAGGAGTCCGCGCAGGGCGGGTCGGGTCCGCACGGGATGCTGATCGGCGCCACCGGTTCCGGCAAGAGCGAGCTGCTGCGGACGCTGGTCCTGGCCCTGGCGCTGACCAACTCCTCCGAGACGCTCAACTTCGTCCTGGTCGACTTCAAGGGCGGCGCCACCTTCCTCGGTCTGGACGAACTCCCCCACACCTCGGCCGTGATCACCAACCTCGCGGGGGAGGCCGCCCTGGTCTCCCGTATGCAGGACGCCCTGCACGGTGAGCTCATCCGCCGCCAGGAGCTGTTGCGCAGCGCGGGCAACTACGCCTCCGCGCTGGACTACGAGAAGGCCCGCGCCTCCGGCACCCCGCTCGCCCCGCTGCCCAGCCTCTTCGTGGTGGTCGACGAGTTCAGCGAACTGCTGTCCGCGCACCGCGACTTCATGGAGCTCTTCGTGATGATCGGCCGGCTCGGGCGCAGCCTCGGCGTGCACCTGCTGCTGGCCTCGCAGCGGCTCGACGAGGGCCGTATGCACCAGCTGGAGAGCCACCTCTCGTACCGCATCGGCCTGCGTACGTTCTCCGCGATGGAGAGCCGCGGCGTCCTCGGGGTGCCGGACGCCTACCAGCTGCCGCCCCAGCCGGGCAGCGGCTACCTCAAGTCGGGCGTGGAGGCGCTGACCAGGTTCCGCGCCGCCTACGTCTCGGGCCCCTACCGGCAGCGCGCCGGCGGGGCGAACCAGGCCCGGGTGGCCAGCCAGACCGTGCCCTGGACGACGGGGTACGTGGTGCCGCGCCATCTGCCCGCCGCCCCCGACCCCGACCCCGAGCCCGACGAGACCGGCGACACGCTGCTGTCCGTCGCCGTGGAGCGGCTGCTGGGCGCCGGGCCGCCCGCGCACCAGGTGTGGCTGCCGCCGCTCGGCCTGCCCCCGACGCTCGACCAGATCCTGCCGCCGCTCACCCCCGACCCCGCTCTGGGGCTGACGACGACGGGCTGGGAGGGGCGCGGCCGGCTGCGGGTGCCCATCGGCATCATCGACCGGCCCTTCGACCAGCTCCGCGACCTGCTCCAGGTCGACCTGGCCGGTTCCGGCGGGCACGTCGCCGTCGCGGGCGGCCCGCAGAGCGGCAAGAGCACCATGGTCCGCACGATCCTGACGTCCCTGGCGCTCACCCACACCCCCGACGAGGTGCAGTTCTACTGCCTCGACTTCGGCGGCGGCACCCTCGCGTCACTCGCGGGCCTGCCCCACACCAGCGGCGTCGCGGCCCGCCTGGACAGCGAACGCGTGGGCCGTACGATCGCCGAGGTCAACACCCTGATGGCGGCGCGCGAGCGCTTCTTCCTGGAGCACGGCATCGACTCCATGGCGACGTTCCGGCGCCGCCGCGCGGCCGGGGAGTTCCCCGAGGAGCGGCACGGCGACGTCTTCCTCGTCATCGACGGCTGGTCGACGGTGCGGCAGGACTACGACCACCACATCAGCACGTTCAACGCGATAGCGGCGCGCGGGCTGAACTACGGCATCCACCTGATCGTCACCACCGCCCGCTGGGTGGAGCTGTCCTCGGCCGTACGCGACCAGGCGGCCACCCATCTGGAGCTGCGGATGGGCGACCCCATGGACTCCGGCATCGACATGCGCCGGGCCGCCACGGTCCCCCGCACCCCCGGCCGGGGCCTGACCCGCGAGGGCAAGCTCCACTACCTGACGGCGCTGCCCCGCATCGACGGGGTGGAGGGCGCCGACGACCTCGCCGAGGGGGTGGCCGGTCTGGTCGCCGCCCTCCAGGAGTCCTGGTCCGGGCCGCCCGCACCGCCGGTACGGATGCTGCCGACGGCGCTGCCCTCCTCGGAACTCCCCCCGGCGGAAGGAGACTTCCGTATGGCGCTCGGCCTGGAGCAGGAGGAACTCTCCACGGTCTGGCACGACTTCAGCGAGAGCCCGCACATGATCGTGGTGGGAGACAGCGAGAGCGGCAAGACCAACCTGCTCCGGCTGACGGCCGAGGCCGTCATGGCCCGCTACACACCGGCCGAGGCCAGGATCATGGTGGTGGACTACCGCCGCGAGCTGGTGGAGGTGGTCCCCGACGCCTACCGGCTCGGCCACGCCGTCTCCATCGACGCGCTCAAGGAACTCGTCGACGGCGCGGTCCGTGCGGTACGCACACGGGTGCCGGGCCCCGACATCGCGCCGGCCCGGATGAAGCTGTGCGACTGGTGGACGGGCCCGCGGCTCTTCGTCCTCGTCGACGACTACGACATGCTCGGCACCGGCCCGATGAACGCCCCGTTCGACCCCCTCCTGGACCAGCTCGCGCTCGGCTGGGAGGTCGGGCTCCACCTGGTCGTCGCCCGTTCGGCTGCCGGGGCGGGCCGGGGCCTCAGCGACCATCTGCTGCGCAGGCTCCAGGAGGTCAACACCCCGGGTCTGCTGCTGTCCTGCCCGCCCTCGGAGGGCTACGTCTTCGGGAACGTCAAGGGCCGCAACCTCCCGCCCGGCCGCGCCACCCGCATCGCCCGCCGCAGGACGGTGCAGATGCAGACGGCCCTGCTGGACACGCCCTGACGTCGCTACTCGTCGCCGGCCGGCCGCCAGCGCCGCGCCCGGCCACGGGGCAGTGCCACGCCCGCCCCCGCCAGCAGCAGCACGAGCCCGCCGCAGATCCCGGCGACGAACAGCGCCCGGTCGCGCGGCCCGTCGGGCGCCGGTGGCGCCACATGGGCGGGCGCCGCTTCCGGTACGCCGCCGGGGCCGCCGTCCAGCACCGACGTCATCGCCGCGTACGGGTCGAGCCGGGGCGGCGTGGCCGGGTAGGCCGCCCCGACGAGCTGGCGTGCGGTCCGGGCCGCCGTCATCCCGGGATGCTGCGCCCGTACGAGCGCGGCCGCCCCCGCGACCTGGGCGGCGGCCAGTGAGGCTCCCGAACCGAGGTAGTGCCCGGCGCCCTTCGGCCCGACGCTGACCACGGCGTCACCCGGCGCCGCGAGGTCCGCGCCGCGCACTCCCGGCGCGTTCGCGGGCCGCCCTCCGTCCGGACCGAAGTCGGTGACCGCGACGACCCCCGGGGCCGCCGCCGGCCAGTACCAGGGCGCGGCAGGCGCGTAGCCGCCCGGCTCGTCCCGGTCCTCGGCGAGCGCGTCCGGCGCGGCGGGTGCGACGACGAGGGCGTCCCCCGCAGTGGCATGGGCGACCGCGGCGGTCAGCTCCTTCTCCCTCGTGGCGAGCGCCTGCCCGACGTAGACGACCCCGGCCCCCGCGTCCACCGCGGCCCTGATGCCCGCCGCCACCCGGCCCGGGGTCGCGGCCCCCCGCTCGTCGGTGCCGCGTACGGCCAGGATCCGCGCGCGGGGCGCGACGCCCGCGGGCCCCACCCCCTCGATGCGCGCACCGGCGATGATCCCGGCGGCGAAGCTCCCGTGGCCCACGCAGTCCTCGCCCGCGTCCCCCAGCGCTCGGACCCGCCCGGCGAGCCCCGGAACGCCGGTCCCCACCCCGGTGTCGACCACGGCCACGGTCACCCCGGCGCCCTCGTCCAGCGTCCACGCCCGGGACAGCCCCAGCGCCCGCACCGTCCAGGGTTCCGCCTCGGCGCTGCGGCCGGACGCGGACGCACACGCCTCGCCCGGGGCGAGAAGGCTCCGTACGACGGGGAGTTCGACGGTGTCCGCCGCGACAGCGGGCGTGCCGACCATCGTTGTCAGCACGGCGGCCACGGCTGCGAGAGCCGCCGTCGCTCCCGGTCCTGCGGATACACGGTGGCAGCAAGCTCGTCGCATGGCGCCCACGCTAGGCACCTCAGATGACGTCGGGGCGACGTACACGGCACAGCACCGCCACCGTCAACGCCCGCTGGGACACCCGCCGTTCCCCCAGGCTTCACCCAGCGCACACCGAGGCCCTCCCGTCCCGTCCCCCGGCGTCCGGAAGTATCGGACGCGGCGGCGAAGCGAGGGGGTTCAGGGCGTGTCACGGCAGTTGCTCACGGTGTCACCGGAACGACCGAACGGTGGGTTCCGGACGATCGGTGAGGCCCTGGCCGCCGCGCGCACCGGAGCGGTGATCCAGATCGCCCCCGGCCGCTACCCCGAGAGCCTGACCGTACGCAACCGGGTCACCCTGGTCGCCGACGGGGAACCCGGCAGTGTGGAGATATGCCCGCGCCGGGGCAGCGCCCTCGTCCTCCTCGCCGACGCGGTGATGCTCACCGACCTCACCCTGCGCGGCGGCGCCGACGACCTCCCCGTCGTGGACGCGCCGCGCGGCCAGCTCGGCATGGACGGCTGCACCGTCCTCGGGTCCGGGTGGACCGCCGTCCTGGCGAGGGAGACCGGAGCACTGGCCCTGCGGGGCTGTCGCATCACCAACCCGGCGGGCGCGGGCATCGTGGACATGTCCCCCACGGGCAGCGTCGTCGCGGACTGCGTCGTGGAGAACCTGGGGACATCGGGCGTGGTCCTCAGCGAAGAGGCCCGTACGACGGTGCGCGGCTGCCGGATCCGCGACACCCGGGGCAACGGCGTCCTCGCCAACGGCTCGGCACAGGGAGTCGTCGAGCACTGCGACATCTCCGGTGCCCGCAAGCCCGCCGTCGCCCTGGAAGGCAGCAGCTCGACCCAGGTCCGGCAGACGACCGTGCACGACACGGCCGTCGGCGTCTACATCACCAGCGACGCCCGGCCCGCCCTCGAAGAGGTGACCGTCCTGGACACCACGGGACTCGGGATCGCCCTCGCCTCGGGCGCCGACCCCGAACTGCGCCGCTGCCGCACCCAGCGCACCGGTGGCGGCGGGCTCGCGGTCTCGGAGCGCTCCCGGGGCACCTTCGACGGCTGCGAGTTCGACGCCTCGGCCGCACCCGCCGTCCTCGTACGGGGATCGAGCACCCCGATGTTCACGGCCACGGCCGTCCGGGACTGCGCGGCGGGGGCCGGCACCTCGGGCGCGGTCGTCCTGGAGGACGACTCACTGGCGGAGTTCGACCGACTCGACGTCAGTGACCCGGCCGGGACGGGCGTCCTGATCCGCTCCGGCGCCCAGCCGCTGCTCCGCCGGGCGCGGATCACCTCGCCCGGCGGCCACGGCGTCGAGGTCGTCGAGGACGGCCGCGGCAGGCTGGAGTCCTGCGAGATACGCGGCGCCGGCAAGGCCGGGGTCCGGGCCGCCGACGGGGGCCGGCCGGAGCTCGGCGACACCACCGTGGAGGCCAGTGGTGAGGCCGGCGTCCTCGTCGGCCCCCAGGGGGCCGTCACCGTGCGGGACGGAAGCGTCCGCTCCTCCGCCGCATCCGGCGTCCTCGTCGAGGGGACCGGCGAACTGACGGCACTGCGGGCCCACTTCACGGCGTCGGGAGCCCACGGCGTACTGCTGGCGGCCGGGGCCAGGGCGTCCCTGGACGACTGCCGGACCGACGCGAACGTGGGGGACGGCATCCGCGTCGACACCGCCGAAGCGGTCACCGTCACCGGCTGCGCCGTACGGGACAACCGCGGCGCGGGCCTGCGCGGGACCGCGGCGGGTGACCGGCTCGTCGTCGAGCACCTGATCAGTGCCGACAACGGGCTGCCCGACTCCTGGGGTGAACCGGCCGGCACCGCGCCGGGCCAGGCCGGCGCGCCCGGCCGCAAGGCCTCACCTCCGCCACCCGCCGGTCCTCTGGAGGAGCTGGAGTCACTGATCGGCCTGGCCGACGTCAAACACCAGGTCCGCACTCTCGTCCACCTCAACCAGCTGGCACAGCGACGGGCCCGTCTCGGCATGCCCGCCCCGCCCATGAGCCGCCACCTGGTCTTCTCCGGCCCGCCCGGAACCGGCAAGACCACCGTCGCCCGGCTCTACGGCGGGATCCTCACCGACCTCGGCGTCCTGCGCTCAGGACACCTGGTGGAGGTCTCCCGCGCCGATCTGGTGGCACAGATCATCGGCGGAACCGCCATCAAGACGACCGAGGCCTTCAACGAGGCCCTCGGCGGAGTCCTGTTCATCGACGAGGCGTACACCCTGCTCTCCGACAGCAAGGGGTCCGGCGCCGACTTCGGCAAGGAAGCCGTCGACACGCTGCTCAAGCTCATGGAGGACCACCGCGACGACGTCGTCGTCATCGCCGCCGGCTACACCGGCGAGATGGACTCCTTCCTCACGTCCAACCCCGGCCTGGCCTCCCGCTTCACCCGCACCGTCGAATTCGCCAACTACTCGGTCGAAGAGCTCGTCACCATCACCGAGTCCATGTGTGAGACCCACCGCTACGAGCTGGACCCGCGCACGCTCGACGCCCTCGCCGCGCACTACACGTCCATGACCCGCGACGCCTCCTTCGGCAACGGCCGGGCCGCCCGCCGTGTCTTCGAGGAGATGGTCGACCGTCAGGCCTTCCGGCTCAGCAGCATGGCCGAACCCGCCGAGAGCGACCTCTCGATGCTCCTGCCGGACGATGTGGCTCCGCCCGCCGATCCCGCGAGTGGTGCGTCGGACTCCACCGAACTCCTCTCCCGGCTCGACTCCATGGTCGGTCTGGCAGCGGTCAAACGCGAGGTCAACGACCTGGTGTCCCTCCTGGACTCCTCCCGCCGCCGCAAGGCCGCCGGTCTGCCGACACCCAAGGTCAGCCACCACCTGATCTTCTCCGGGCCTCCCGGCACCGGTAAGACCACCGTGGCCCGCCTCTACGCCGGGCTCCTGCACTCTCTGGGGGTACTGCCCCGGGGCCAGCTCGTCGAGGTGGCACGCGCGGACCTCGTCGGCCGGTACGTCGGCCACACCGCGCAGCTCACCAAGGAAGTCTTCGAAAGCGCCCTGGGTGGTGTGCTGTTCATCGACGAGGCCTACACCCTCACTCCCGAGGGGGCGACCTCCGACTTCGGCCGTGAGGCCGTGGAGACACTGCTCAAGCTGATGGAGGACCACCGTGACGACGTCGTCGTCATCGCGGCCGGCTACACCCACGAGATGCGGCGCTTCCTGGATTCCAACCCGGGTCTCGCCTCACGCTTCTCGCGTACCGTGGAATTCGAGCACTACACCACCGACGAACTCGTCGGCATCATGGCCCGGCACGCCGCGGACTCCGGATACGACTGCCCGGACGACACGCTCAAGGCTCTTCACAGCTACGTGGACGCGCTTCCGCGTGACGCCTCGTTCGGCAACGCGCGTACCTCTCGGCAGATCCTCGACATCATGACCACGGCGCAGGCCCGCAGGCTCTCCGCACTGGACTCCCCGGCTCTCGACGTGCTGCGCCGGCTGCTCCCCGAGGACGTTCCGGCCCTGCCGGGTCGCTGAATCACCGCGGTCGTCATGGTTCAGGCGTTCAGTCGGAGGTGCTGACCGGGGAAGATGAGGTGCGGTCCGCGGTCCAGGGCCTCGCGGTTCAGCTCGTACAGCGCGGGCCAGCCACCGGACACGTCCGCACGCTCGGCGATCACCGAGAGGCAGTCACCGGGCTCGACGACGTACGTCTCCGCGTCGGCGAGATCCTCGGAGTAGTGCGTCGCGCCGCTGTCGCTGCCGGCGGTGCTGTCGTCGCTGTCGTCCGTGCTGCCCGACGTGCTGCCGGAGGACGTGTTCCCGGAGGACGCGTTCCCGGACGACGTGCTGCCGGAGGACGTGCTGCTGGACGAGCCGCTGTTCGAACTGCCGGTCGACTGGCGCTCAGGGGCTGCCTGCGCCGAGTCGGTCCCGTCGACGCTGCCGCTCTCGGCGCTGCCGGACGAGGAGCTCGACGTACCGTTCGCACCGAGGCGTCCGCAGTTGGGCCAGGCGCCCATTCCCTGCGACCGGGCGACGCGTTCACCGACGGCGATCTGCTCGGACTTCGTGGCGAGGTCGGCGCGGGGTGCGTACTGCCCGCCGCCGTAGGCCCGCCAGGTGGACGGGGCGAACTGGAGGCCGCCGTGGTAGCCGTTGCCGGTGTTGGTGTTCCAGCGCCCGCTGGACTCGCACTCGGCGATGCGGTCCCAGTCGGTACCCGCCGTGACGGTCGGCGCGATGACGGCCCGGGCGGGGGCGGCCTGCGCCGGTACGGCCTGGGCGGGTGCCTGGGCCGGGGCCTGGGCGGGGGCGTCGGCGACGCTGCGGCCGGCGAGGCCGAGCACGCTCAGGAGGACGAGCAGAAGGGCGAGCACCGATTCGACGGGCCGCTTGGCGAGGGGTGATGCCGGCATGACGGTATTTCCTCCGCTGTGCTCCGGAAGGTGTGCAAGGGCACGAACAGATAAGCCGCCGATATTCTTTTCGTTGGGCTTTGACGCGTTCAACGCCCGCACATTCACTCGGGTGGAGGGTCCCTCATGGCACTGTTCGGTAACGCGCACACCGTCGATCCGGCGGCCGCGCAGCGTGACTACGCACGGCTTCTCGGGCAGGGGGAGCAGGTGCACGCCGCGTATCTCCTGATCCGCGACACGATCCTGTTCACCGACCGCAGGCTCGTCCTCATCGACAAGCAGGGCATCACCGGCAAGAAGGTGGAGTACCACTCCGTCCCGTACCGGAGCATCACGCACTTCGCGGTGGAGACGGCCGGGACCTTCGATCTGGACGCCGAGCTCAAGATCTGGCTCTCAGGTTCCGCGACGCCGATCCAGAAGACGTTCACCAAGGGCGTCGACATCTACGAGGTGCAGGCCGTCCTCACCCAGTACGTCGCGCGCTGACCCGGTTCCGGAGCCGGGCCATCTCCGCCCGGATCGTCGGTAGTTGGGCGTACAGCGCTTCGCCGGGGCAGTACGTCGAGAACGTGTCGCGGTGACCGGCCACGGCGTGGAGGTGGACCACCTCACCGCGCCGGTACAGGCTGTCGTCGTTCGTCGAGACCAGGCGCACGAAGCCCCGCGGATCGACGGCCCGGTCCAGTTTCCATGCGCCGACCTTCGCGATCCCCTCGATGAGCGCCTTCGGCACCGGCACGCCGGGACCGAAGGTGCCGAGGGCCGCGATGCCCACACTGTGCGCGTTGAACCCGGTGGTGTGGGCCCCGCGCACTGAGCGTCCGACACCGCCCGCCCTGCCCTCGTACACGGTCCCGCAGCGGTCGACGACGAAGTTGTAGCCGATGTCGTCCCAGCCCTCGCCCCGGACGTGCATCTCCTCCATCGCCCGGAGCATCTTGGGGGCGTCCGCGCAGTCGTAACGGTTGGTGTGACCGGTGTGATGGACGAAGACGGCCTTCACCGTCCCCGTGTACACGGCGTGCTCCTTCACCAGGCTCTCGTCCGCGTGCCACTCCGCCCGGCTGACGATCGCGGGCCGCGGGGCAGCCGGCGGAGTGGCCGGCTTCGCGGTCGCCGGATCGGGCGCGGCGAGGCGTACCGGCGCGTCCCGCAGGACCAGGAACGCCAGCGGCACGACCATGGCGCACACGGCTGTTCGGCGAAGCCACATAGGGCCACCATGCGTGCTGACCAGCGACGTCGCAGGCGCCCACACCCAATCGGGTGAACCCCGCGCCGACGCGGCCCCGGCACCGCCCGGGCGGTCAGGAAACGGCGACCGCCTGCTGCTGCTCGATGATGCGCGCGGCGCGGTGCGGGGAGGTGTCGAGCCGGGCCAGCACACCCGGGACCGCGTTGTTGGGGAGGATCAGCTCGAAGAGGGCGGAGATCTCGCCGACCAGGTCCGGTGGCTCGGCCATGGACTCGGTCACCAGCTGGACCCCGGTCCACGCCCCGACGAAGAGCCGCGACGTGGCCTCCGGATCGACGTGCGGAAGGAGCTCGCCCCGCTCCCTGGCCTCGGTGAGTATCTCCGTACCGAGGGTGATCCAGTCAGGCCAGCGGGTGCCGAACAGCCCGCGCGCCCGTGGGTCGACGGAGAGCCGGATCGATGCGCTGAGCAGGGGTTCCCGGGGCAGGCGGTAGGCGAGCAGGAGCGCTATGTCCACCCATTCCTGCAGCTTGAAGGTCTGCGGGGTGACCCCGTCCGAGGTCACCGCCTCCTGGAGCACACCGCGGGCCAGTTCCTCCTTCGAGGTGAAGTGGAAGTAGAGCGCACCCCTCGTGAGACCGGCCCGGTCGAGGATCGCGGCGATCGTGGCGGCGTCGTAGCCGTGCTCGTCGAAGACCTCTGCGGCGGCCTCCAGGAAGATTCTGCGCGTGCGGATCGCCCGTTGCTGTCGTGCCAACTCGCGCTCTCCTTGAACGTGGCCTGACGCTTCTTCAAAAAGTACCGGTGAACCGGTATCATATCAGCGCCGTAATGCCCATTTTTGTTCTGTATCCGGGAGGGCTGTGCCCGACATACCTGTTGCTCCGCCACCGCCGCAGGACGCAGCGGAGGGCCAGGAAGGCATCCCCAAGGAGTACGTCCACCTCGGGCGTCCCGAGATGGTTTTCCTGACCGCCTGGCGGCGCCGCGAAGATGGCGAGTTCTCGCTCACCGCGAGATGGCCCGCCCCCGCGGCCGGGCTCCCGTACGACCCCCGTGTGCTCACGCAGACCATCCGGCAGAGCGGTCTGGTCATCGCGCACGCGGCGTACGGCGTTCCCCTCTCCGATCAAACCCTGCTCCACTACTTCGACTTCACCGTCGCCGCGGGGTTCAGCGTTTCCCCCTCGGGCCTCTGCGACCTCGCCGTCGAGGTGTCCGTCACGGAGCCCAAGAAGCGCGGGCGGACCGTCAGTTCGCTCGGAATGGACGTCCGTGTCGTCCAGGGTGACAGCATCGTGGCCCACGCGGAATCCGAGTTCGGCTGGATTTCACCGCGCGCGTACCGCCGGCTCCGTGGTGAGCAACTCGCCCTCGACTGGAACACCTGGCCCCTGCCCGCCCCCGTCGATCCCGGCACCGTCCGCCGGCCCGCCCCGTCGGACGTGGTCCTGGCGGCCGGGGACCGGCCCCTGCAATGGCGGTTGCGCAACGACGTGGACAACACCGTGCTCTACGACCACCCGGTGGATCACGTCCCTGGACTCGTCCTGATGGAGGCCGCGCACCAGGCCGCGCACGCCGCGGTGCACCCCGCGCCCTTCGAGGCGACCACCGTCACCAGCGCGTTCGAGCGGTACGCCGAATTCGACCGCCCGTGCCTGATCGAGGCGGAGACCCTGCCGGCCGGCCCCGGGGAGATCTCCGTCCTGGTCACCGCGGAGCAGGACGGAGAAACGGTCTTCCGGGGCCGGCTGACCGGTCCCTGCGGCTGACGCGGCTCACTGGTTGATGAAGCCGCCGTCCACCGGCATGACCGTGCCCGTGAGGAAGGGGCAGCGGTCGCTGAGCAACCAAGCCGCCGCGTTGGCGATCTCCTCCGGCTCGGCCGTACGCCCCTGCGGTGTACGGCTGTTGACCATCTCCTCCAGGCCGGGGTTGCGTCCGAACCAGTCGGCAGTGATCTCGCTGCGGGTCGTGCCGGGCGCCACCGCGTTGACCCTGATGCCCTGTTGGGCGTACTCGTCCGCGGCGGCCCTGGTGAGGCCGACGACAGCGTGCTTGGCCGCTATGTAGGGCGCGGCCGTCGGTATGGCCACCAGCCCGCCCACACTGCTGTTGTTCACGATGGAACAGCCCCTGGTGTTGGGCAACATGGCTGCGATCTCGTGACGGAGGCAGTTCCAGACGCCCCGCACATTGGTGTCCATGACCGCGTCGTAGACGTCATCTCCCATGAGATGGAGGGGAGTCCGGTCGCCGCCGAGCCCCGCGTTGTTGAAGGCCGAGTCCAGACGCCCGTAGGTGTCGACCGTGAAGCCGACGGCGCGGGCGGCGTCCGCAGCCACCGTGACATCGCAGACGACGTACGAGGCTTGGGCCCCCTTGTCCCTCAATTCGCCCACCAGCGAGGCCAGTCGGTCCTCCCGGCGCGCGGCCAGGACCACCGTCGCGCCCTCCTCGGAGAACACCCGTGCCGCCGCCGCACCGATACCGCTGCTCGCCCCGGTGATCAGGACGACTCTGTCGTGGAGAAGATCGCTCATGGCGGCAGTCTGGCAGGCGATCCGGACCCCGGCCATGGCCGTTCCCCTGAGCCTCACCCACGGTCCCCGGAGCCCGGCCATAACCGACTGAATGTCCTGTTTTCGTCTCCCCCTTCCCCGGAATCCGGCAGCGGGCCGCGGAGCCCCCGCCCGCCCGGAGGGCCCCGCGGTACTCTGCGGCATGCTCGCCATCCAGTTCGACCGCTTCGGTGGTCCTGACGTACTCCGCCCCGTGGAACTGGCCGCTCCCGTGCCCGGCCCCGGAGAGGTGCTCCTCACCGTCGAGGCCGCCGGGGTGAACTTCGCGGACACCCACCAGGTGGACGGCTCCTACCTCGCCGCCGACGCCCTGCCGTACGTCCCCGGCAGCGAGGTCGTGGGCCGCACCCAGGACGGCCGGCGGGTGCTGGCACGGGTCTCCCACGGGTACGCGGAGCAGGTGACCGCCAAGGAGTCCGGCATCGTGGAGATCCCCGAGGAGCTCGGCGCGGCCCAGGCACTGGCCCTCATGATGCAGGGCCTGACCGCCTGGCACCTGCTGCGGTCCGCGGCCCGGCTGCGCGGCGGCGAGACCGTCGTCGTGCACTCCGCGGCGGGCGGGGTCGGCAGCCTGGCCGTCCAGCTGGCCCAGGAATTCGGAGCGGGCCGGGTGCTGGCCCAGGCCTCCACGCCGGACAAGGAGCGGCTCGCCCTGGAGCTCGGGGCGGACGCGGTGATCACCTATCCCCTCGCGGAGAAGGCGGACATCGTCCTGGACGCCGTGGGCGGAGAGCTCTTCGACCGGGCCCTGGACTCCCTGGCGTCGTTCGGCCGACTGGTGACCTACGGCAACTCCGCCCGCGACGGCTTCACCCCCGTCGACCCCGGCCGGCTGGGGCGCCTCAACGCCTCCGTCGTCGGGTTCTGGCTGCGCCCCGCACTCGCCGCACCGGGCGGGGTCAGCGGCCCCCTGAAGGAGCTCTTCACCCTGGTCGCCGAGGGCCGCCTCAGGCCCGTGACCGGCGGCAGCTATCCGCTGGCCGAGGCCCGGCGCGCCCATGAGGACCTGCTCGCGCGCAGGACCACCGGAAAGCTGATCCTCACTCCCTGAACAGCCGGCTTCCGGGGCGGCCCGCGGCCTCCCCGGCTCCGTACCCCCGGACGCACCGCACCCCCGGGCCCGGAGGCCTCGGGGGTGCGGTGCGCGCGGGACGGGCGGAGGCTCAGACCTCGCCGGGCGTTCCGAGCATGGCGGACGCGTTCTCCAGCGGGGTGAGGGGCACCGCGGGGGCGGGCACCTCCGCCGGGCGGCAGGTGAAGCCGAGACGCGACAGCGCCCTGGTCACCTCGCCGGCGGAGAAGTCCCGGCGGTCCTGCCGGGTGATGATCTCGCCGACCTGCTTGACGGGGTAGACGCGGCGGTTGACCACCACCGCGTCACCCGTGACGGGCTCGGGCTTGACGCCCTTCATCGAGTCCTCGACCTCGTGCTTGAAGAGGTCGAAAGGGAAGCGGGCGATGACACAGCGCATGGTGCCTCAACAGGGTGGTCGTGGAGTGAGCCGGACAGGGTCGGCCGGGTTCCCGGCCGGGCGACTACGCGGCCTTGTTGGCCCGGCGCTGTGCCGACGCGGCACGCGCCTGCGGCGTCGGCGTGTTGGCGTTGGAGCGGCGCCCCTGGCCGGGACGCGCGCCCCGTCGGCCGCGGGGGCCGGAACCGCTGCCCTTGGCGCGCTCCGACACCGGTGAGGTGATCGTGACGGGCACACCCGACGGCGCCTGGGCTCCGGTGATGCGGTTGAGCTCGGCCTCGCCGGAGCGGACCTGGGCGATCTGCGGCGTGATGCCGGCGTCCACCATCAGCCGCGTCATCTCGCGGCGCTGGTTGGGCAGCACCAGCGTGACGACGCTGCCGGACTCACCGGCGCGCGCGGTACGGCCGCCGCGGTGCAGGTAGTCCTTGTGGTCGCTGGGCGGGTCCACGTTGACGACCAGGTCGAGGTTGTCGACGTGGATGCCGCGGGCGGCGACGTTCGTGGCGACCAGCACCGTGACGTGACCGGTCTTGAACCGGTCCAGGGTGCGGGTGCGCTGCGGCTGCGACTTGCCGCCGTGCAGCGCGGCCGCCCGCACACCGCTGTGCAGCAGGTGGTCGGTGAGCTTGTCCACCGCGTGCTTGGTGTCCAGGAACATGATCACCCGGCCCTCACGGGCGGCGATCTCGGTGGTCGTGGCGTACTTGTCGGCGCCCTGGACGTAGAGCACGTGGTGCTCCATCGTCGTCACCGCACCGGCCGCGGGGTCCACCGAGTGGACGACCGGGTCGTGCAGGTAGCGGCGGACCAGCAGGTCGACGTTGCGGTCCAGGGTGGCCGAGAACAGCATCCGCTGCCCCTCGGCGTTGACCTGGTCCAGCAGCTCGGTGACCTGGGGCATGAAGCCCATGTCGGCCATCTGGTCGGCCTCGTCGAGGACGGTGATGGCGACCCGGTCGAGCTTGCAGTCGCCGCGCTCGATGAGGTCCTTGAGGCGGCCCGGCGTGGCGACCACGACTTCGGCGCCGCCGCGCAGTGCGCTGGCCTGGCGGCCGATCGACATGCCGCCGACGACCGTGGCCAGCCGGAGCTTGAGGGAGCGGGCGTACGGGGTGAGCGCGTCGGTGACCTGCTGGGCCAGTTCCCGGGTGGGGACGAGGACCAGGGCCAGCGGACGGCGTGCGTCGGCGCGGTTGCCCGCGGTACGGGCCAGCAGGGCCAGGCCGAAGGCGAGCGTCTTGCCCGATCCGGTGCGGCCACGGCCGAGGACGTCACGTCCGGCGAGCGAGTTCGGCAGGGTGGCGCCCTGGATGGGGAACGGCACCGACATGCCCTCGGAAGCCAGCGCCGCCAGGAGGGGCGCGGGCATGTCCAGGTCCGCGAAGGACTCGGCCGCGGGGAGGGCCGGGGTGATGGTCACCGGCAGGGCGAACTCACCCGAGACGGAGGAGGAGCGGCGGCCGTAACCACCGGAGCGCTTCGGTCCGCCGGAGCGGCCCTGCGAACCCGGGGCGCCGCCCTGTCGGCCGGATGCCGTCCCGCGGAATCCGTTGGCGGTACGACTGCCGGCGGATCCACCGGAGCGCGTCCGTGAAAATCGGTCGTTCGTGCGAGCTGTACGTTCGCGGTTCAAAGAAGAACCCTTCCCTCGAATGGCACGTATCGAGGGATTCTTTCCGGGCGGCTGCAGCCAAGTACGGCGCCAAGAATCGCAAGAACGAGCCGATGAAATAATGAAAAACGAAGCCCGTCCGCCGGATGAACCAGCCGGATTCGGCACTCCATATGACTGCAGATACCCCCACGCCGCGCGTCGCGCCCACCGGGAATTACTCCACCGGTGCGGCGTCCTCGGCGACGGCCGGGAAAACACAACGAGCTGGGACCCGCACCCCAAGGTGCGGGCCCCAGCTGCGCCGTACGCCTGAGTGATCAGGCGGGGGTGATGTTCTCCGCCTGCGGGCCCTTCTGGCCCTGCGTGACGTCGAAGTTCACCTTCTGGCCTTCCTGCAGCTCGCGGAAGCCCTGGGCGGCGATGTTCGAGTAGTGGGCGAAGACGTCAGCGCCGCCACCCTCCTGCTCGATGAAGCCGAAACCCTTTTCCGCGTTGAACCACTTCACGGTGCCAGTAGCCATGTCATATCTCCTTCGGGGCGTTGCCCGTGGGCCCACACCGTGTGAGCCCTACGTCGCCGCAAATGATTGCCCCGACCGGAAGAAACCGGAAATACAAAAGCGCGCCCACCGGAGTGAAAACGGTGAGTGCACTTGAAGTTTTGGGAACCACAACTGCAACTGAGATCAACAGTAGCACGATTCGGGCACAAGCGAGCTGTACGCCATATCACTACGGCGTCGCTCCGCCGTGCACGGCATAAACCCTCACCGCTGATTGCGCGTATTTCTGTGCCGACCGAAACAGATATGCACCCGTGCGCCGGTCAGGAATCGCCGCCGCCCCGGCCGGGCGCGGGCCGCCGCAGTTCCTCGTTGAGACGCAGGGCCTCCTCGAGCTGATCCTCCAGGATGACGATGCGGCAGGCCGCGTCGATCGGCGTGCCGCCGTCCACCAGCTCCCGGGCCCTGGCAGCGATGCGCAGCTGGTAACGGGAGTAGCGCCGGTGGCCTCCCTCGGAGCGCAGCGGCGTGATCAGGCGGGCTTCGCCGATGGCCCTGAGGAAGCCGGGCGTCGCACCGATCATCTCCGCGGCCCGCCCCATCGTGTACGCGGGGTAGTCGTCGTCGTCGAGACGGTCCGTGGCATGCGACGGGGACTCCGGGGGCATCTGCACCTCTTCTGCTGCGCACCGGCCCGATGTGGCCTGACTGCACAAGAAACCCTAGGCGTACGGGTAGGTCATGTCTATTGCGGCCGGAACAGGTTTCGCCCGCCCCCGGCCCGTGCCCGCGCGCGGACGACGGCCGGGCGGTGCCCGGCGGAAGCCCTCGGTAGCCGCGTGACCACTCCAACAAGGCTGACCGGCCGGTCAGTTGTCGGCAGCCCGGCGAACGGTCATACTGCTCGCGTAGCCCTTCACGCATCCCCCGTCGTGAAGGGCTACTTCACGCGCGCCCGCCGGTGTCCGCGTGGCCCGCGCGACCCGGAGCACACCAGCATGAGCGGCACGGACCCGACCACGGCCACGACGGTGGCCCGCACGGTCACGGACGTCCTGCAACCCCGCAACGTGCTGCTCGTCGGCATGCTCGCCATCGGGCTGGCCTCCGCCGGCGACTGGACCGGGCTGCCCTGGGGCTTCCTCGGCGCCCTCTGCGCCGGACTCGTCCCCGCCGGCTACATCGAGTGGGAGCGCGGGCGCGGGACCTGGGGCGACCGCCATGTCGTGGACCGGACGCAGCGAGCGCCCATCTTCCTGGTGATCCTCGGCTCCATCGGCGCCGGAGCGCTGATCATGGTGCTGGGCCACGCTCCCCTCGGCATCCTGATCGCGATGATCTCCCTATGGGTCATGACGACGGTGCTCCTGGCGGTCAACACGCTCTGGAAGATCTCCGTGGACTCGGCGGTCGCGTCGGCCGTGGTGGCCCTGCTCAGCGTCACGCACTCCCTGTGGTGGCTGTGCGCGGGCGCGGCGGCCCTCGCCGTGTGCTGGTCGCGGGTGGCGCTGCGCTACCACTCGGTGGCCCAGACGATGGCCGGGGCGGCCGCGGGCGCGGCGACGGCGGCCGGCTTCCTCTTCGCCTGACCCCGGCCCCGCCTCATCCCGCCTCGTCCCGCCCGGGCCCCCGGCCCCGCCCGAACCCCGCTCCCGCCCGGCCTCCCCGATTGCGGAGCCGGCCGGGAGCCGGTTACGTGGACGGAGGGGCCGCGCAGCGATGTCACCGGGAGGCACGCAGATGCCCAGGAAACCCGCGAACTCCAAGGTCGGACTGCTCCTGAGCCTGGGCAGCAGCGCGATCGCCGTCGTCCGCACCGTCAAGCGGATGCGCCGGGCGAGAGGCAACCAGGACAAGCTGACCGCCGCGAACACCGTGGCCGGGCTGCTCCCCCTGGTCACGTCCGCCCTGATCGTCCTGCGTCGGCTGCGCGGACACTCCCGGCAGCACTCCGGCTGAACCGGCGCCGCCACCAGGACCTCCCGCTCAGACCGCCGCGGCCCGTATCCGTCCCCGCAGCCTCTCCAGCACCCGGGCCCTCAGCAGCTCGTACTCCTCGCGGAGCCGCACGATCTCGGCCGGACGCTCGACGGCCACGCCTGCGGACACCAGCTCGTGCGGGGCGAACTGCTCCCGCGTCAGGTCGATCTCGATCCCCATGCCCAGCCGGTTCCACCAGTGGTAATCGACGCGGACACCGTCGACCCGCACCTCTCCCCGGATCAGCTCGCCGCCCAGCAGGTCGTTGATCACCAGGGCGGTGACGCCGCACTGGTCGCGGGCCGGGTTCCCCGGGTCCCACTGCGCCCGGTGCGCGGGCGTGGTGGTGTCCGCGTCCCAACTGCTGCGGACGGCGGCTTCGATGTCGGTGAGCAGCAGAGGTTCCATGCCGTGAATCCTCGCACCCGCCACTGACAACGCTCCCGTACGCGGTCGTTCAGTAGCCCCGGCTCCGCGAGACGAGCACCGCGATGTCGTCCTCGGCCCCCTCGGCGAAGCGGTCGGCGACCTCCCCCAGCAGGTCCTGGAGCCGTCCGCTCACCGGCATGGTGAGCCGTGTGAGCCGCTCGATCGAGACGTCGATGTCCTCGCCCCGGCGTTCCACCAGGCCGTCGGTGTACATGAACAGCACCGTCCCGGGGGCGCACGGCAGCACCGCTGTCCGGTATCCGCCGAAGCCCGTACCCAGGGGTGGCCCCACGGGCATGTGCGCCACCCGCGCCCCGGACGCCCCCGGGTCGATGAACACCGGCGGCGGATGTCCCGCGCTGGCCACCTCGCAGACCCCCTTCTTCCGGTCGACGACCGCGATCAGGCAGGTCGCCGCCCGGTCGAGGCCGGAGTGTTCCACAGCCTTGTCGAGCCGCTCGAGAATGCGGTGCGGCGGCTGGTCGTCCTCGGCCATGATGCGCAGCATCGAGCGGTAGTTGCTCATGGCGACGGCCGCCTCCACCCCATGCCCCATCACATCGCCCATCACCTTGAGATGCCGTCCCCCCTGCAACGGAATGGCGTCGAACCAGTCCCCGCCGACCAGGACCCCCGCGCCCGCGGGAAGGTAGAGGGACGCGACCTCGATGCCGGGGTTCGGCACGCGCGGCTCGGAGAGCAGGGAGCGCTGGAGCTCCCGGGCGACGCGGTGCTCGTGCGTGTAGCGGTACGCGTGGTCCACGTCGACGGCGGCGCGGCCCGCGAGCGTACGGGCGACGACCACGTCCAGGCCCTCCGTGAAGGGAGGGGAGTCCCCGGCCCGCAGCAGGCTGAGTGCGCCCAGCGGGCGCCCGCGCGCGGTGAGCGGCACGACGACGGCCGAGTGCAGCCCGACGGCACGGTAGGCGGCGACCCGTTCGGGGGTGGGCGCCGAGCGGCTGAGCTGCTCGTCGCCGTACAGGTTCTCGATCACCGGCCGGTCGTCGGCCAGGCAGCGGGGCACGGCCGCGTCCTCCTGGTAGTCGATGTCCGCGCCGGGCCCGCCGAACTGGGAGACCGAGTCGGCGAGGTCCGGGACCGTGGCCACCCCCGCCCTCCGCAGCCGCAGCACTCCGGCCGGCGGCTCACGCCGGGGGCGCCCGTCGTCCTCCGGAATCATCTCGACGACGGCGACGTCGGCCATCGCCGGCACCACGAACTCCGCGAGCTCCTGGCAGGTGGTCTCCACGTCCAGCGTCGTACCGATGCTGACGGCCGCGTTGTCCAGGAGCCTCAGATAACTCCTGGCCCGCCGGAGCTCCTCCCGCTGGTTCTCGGTGGCGGTGACCTCCTGGGCGATCCCGATCAGTCCGCGCACCCGTCCGTCCTGCTCGAACCGGTGAAGGGCCACCCTCCAGTACCTCCGCGCGATGACGGAGTCCACCCAGGTCTGCCCGCTGGTGGTGATCTCGCGGGGCCTGCCGTCGGCCAGCACCTGGCGCATGACGTCCGTCCGGACGTTCATGTCCGGCAGCACCTCGGCGACGGGCCTGCCCAGATGGGCGGCGGCCGGCACCCCGTTGAGCCGTTCGAGTGCGGGATTCACGTACACATAGCGGAGCTCCGTGTCGAAGACCGCCACCCCTGCCGGGCTGCTGCCGATCAGCGCGGCCAGCGCCGCCACGTCGGAGGGCGGCGGATCGGCGTGCTCTTCGGCCTGCAACGGAGCCTCCGGAGGGATCATGCCGGGCGGGTGGAGCGCGCGGCCCTTACGGGCCACCGGGCACCCGGACCCTCATCGTCCGCCGCCCCGCACCGCCCCGCATCTCCGCGGGGCCGGGCGGCCGGCGTCGAGTCCGTCCAGCGACAGGGTCCCTTCGGAGGCCGCGGCACCCCGCGGCAGTCCGAACGCCGCCTCGACCCGTTTCGGCACCGGTGCGAGGCCCAGCAGCCCGGTCACCAGAAGGCCCGCCAGGTGGTGCCAGGCCGGAGCCCGGCGGATCATCGCGTGGTCGCTGCCCGGGATCGTCACCAGACAGGTCCGGGCGCCCGCCCGGCGCGCCCTGGCCGTGAGCGACTGGGACGCCAGCGGGCTCGTCACCCGGTCCCGCGTGCTGTGCAGCAGGACGACGTCGCGCCCCGCGAGCTGCGTCACCGGGTCGCCGGGCGGGCACCACGGCGCGAGCCCCACCACGGAACGCACCAGCGGGTGCCCGGCGGCGTGGAGGGCGGCGCGGGCTCCCATGGAGTGGCCGAGAAGGACCACGGGGATGTCGCCCGCCTCGCGCCGCAGGGCGTCCAGCACCCGTAAGGCGTCGTGCAGCGGGTCCTCGCGGGAGCCGTTCCAGCCCCGGTGCGTGTAACGGACGCGCTGCACGCGCACACCGGGGTCCCCGCGCACCGCGCGGGCCACCGCGCGCGAGACCGGCAGCATCCGCAGACCGGGCAGGTTCAGGGCGCCGGGTGCCGGCGCGGCCATGCCCGTCCCGTAGCCGCCGTGGAGAACGAGCACCGCTGCCGACGGCGGTCTTCCGGCCACGCGTACCTCCAGATCGGGGTCGCGGGCCGACGCCCGCACACCCCATGTTCGGTGCCGGAGGGCCGACGGATGGGTCGAACGTGTCGATGCGTGGAAAGTGCCGTTCACTGGGGGACGCACGGACTCTTCCCGTACGCGACCCAAGGAGCCGCCGACATGGCGTCAGGACCTCAAATCGGCCAGCCCGCACCGGACTTCACTCTGCCCGGAGGCATACTCACCGAAGGCGCCTTCACGCGGCGCGACTACACGCTCTCCTCCGCGCGCGGGCGGGCCGTCGTCCTCGCCTTCTACCCGGGTGACAACACGGCCGTCTGCACCAAGCAGCTCTGCTCCTACTCCTCGGGCCTCGAGACCTTCGAGAACCTCGACGCCGAGGTCTGGGGAATCAGTCCACAGGGTGTGGACAGCCATGAGTCCTTCGCCCGCGGCCACGACCTGCGCATGCCCCTGCTGGCCGACACGGGGCGGGAGACCGCCCGGGCCTACGGCGTCGCCGCACCCGGCATCGGTGTACGCCGTTCCGTCTTCCTGATCGGTCCGGACGGCGTGGTGCGGTGGAAGCACGTCGCCCTGCTCGGTGCCACCTTCCAGTCGCTCGACACGCTCGCCCAGCAGCTTTCCGGCATCGGAACCCGGTAAAAAGTGCCGGACTCCGGCAGTGACGACATCGCGTCCTCCGTGGGACCATTCAGTCGGTTCGACGGAGGCGCTTCGGGGGACAGCGAACAATCGGGGGAGTGATCACGTGACCGTTTTCCTCGGTCTCGGCATGGCGGGGATCGCACTTCTCGTCCTCTCCCTGATCTTCGACGGGATCCTCG
Organism: Streptomyces sp. NPDC088746; assembly: GCF_044751065.1. NCBI lineage: Bacteria > Bacillati > Actinomycetota > Actinomycetes > Kitasatosporales > Streptomycetaceae > Streptomyces > Streptomyces sp. NPDC088746. The sequence continues at coordinate 165,304 of NZ_JBIVLA010000007.1, read as the reverse complement.
AAGGGCTCCTCGGCGACGCTCTGGGCGGGCTGTTGAACGGCTTCTTCGACGGTCTGCTCTCCCTGCCCGTCATCGCCGGCTTCCTGTCCATGCTCGGCTTCGGGGGAGCGATCGTCCTCGGCACCACCGGGGCCGGAATCCCCCTCGCCCTCACGGCCGGCGCGGCGGCGGGCGTCGTCGCGGCCTGGCTGACGTGGAAGTTCAGCCAGGCCCTGATGCGGGATCAGACCACGGCCACGCCACGCGGGGACGACCTCGTCGGCACCTCGGGCTCGGTGGTCACTCCGATCCCGGCCGACGGTTACGGCGAGGTCCTGCTCCGGCTCGCGGGCCAGACCGTGAAGTTCTCCGCGAAGAGCGCCGTCCCGGTCGAACGCGGCGCCGAGGTCTGGGTGGAGGCCACGCTGTCGACCACCTCGGTCACGGTCCGCCCCGTCGAGCGCTGACCAGCACAGAGTCCGACCAGCACAAAGTCACACGCCTGTCCGAAACCCGTACAGCCGAACAGACTGCCGTCCCGCCGGGAACTCCGTGGGGAGGGCAAGGGGGACACCTCTCATGAGCCCAGTAGTCATCGCCGTCATCGGCATCGTCGTGCTTCTCGTACTCCTGGCCCTCGCCGTGATCACCAGATACAAGGTCGCGGGCCCCAGCCAGGCCTTCATCATCACGGGGCGCCGCGGCAAGAAGTCCACCGACCCGGTGACCGGCCGCACCAGCATCGACAACAGCGGCCAGAAGGTCGTCGTGGGCGGCGGCGTCTTCGTCGTGCCCTTCGTCCAGCAGAAGTTCACCCTGGACCTCTCCAGCCGCCACATCCCCGTCGCCGTACGCGGCGCCGTCACCCTGCGGGGTGTGAAGTCCAACCTCGAGGGCGTCGCGATCGTCAAGGTCGGCGGGAGCGAGGACGCGATCCGCGCCGCGGCCCAGCGCTTCCTCCAGCAGCAGAACGGCATCGTCGGCTTCACCCAGGAAGTGCTCTCCGGGGCCCTCCGCGCCATCGTGGGCCGCATGTCGGTCGAGGACATCATCCGTGACCGCGCCGCGTTCGCCGGGCAGGTCGCCGAGGAGGCCGAGGCCAGTCTCTCCGGCCAGGGCCTCATCCTGGACGCCTTCCAGATCCAGGACATCACCACCGAGGGTTCCTACCTGGAGGACCTCGGCCGTCCGGAGGCCGCCCGCGCCAAGCAGGAGGCGGACATCGCCGAGGCCATCGCCCGGCGGGCCTCCGAGCAGGCCCGGCTGAAGGCGGCGGAGGAGATCGCCATCGCCGAGCGGACGTTCTACCTCAAGCAGGCCGAGATCAAGGCGGAGACCGAGGCCGCGGCGGCCAAGGCCAACGCCGCGGGCCCGCTCGCCGAGGCCGCCCGCCAGCAGGAGGTCCTCAGCGAGCAGGAGAAGGTCGCCGAGCGCCAGGCCGCCCTGACGGACCGTGAGCTCGACACCAAGGTCCGCAAGCCCGCCGACGCCGCCCGCTACCAGGCGGAGCAGGAGGCGGAGGCCCGCCGCATCGCCCAGGTCAAGGAGGCCGAGGCCGACGCGGAGCGCTCCCGCCTCACCGGTCAGGGCGAGAAGCTCCACCGCTCCGCCCTCGCCGACGCCGTGCGCATCGAGGGTGAGTCCGAGGCCGCCGCCATCGCCGCGAGGGGTGCCGCCGAGGCCGAGGCCATGCAGAAGAAGGCCGACGCCTTCAAGCAGTACGGCGACGCGGCCGTCCTGCAGATGCTGGTCGAGGTGCTCCCCCAGGTCGTCGCCAAGGCGTCCGAGCCGCTGAGCGCCATCGACAAGCTGACGGTCATCTCGACGGACGGCGCGAGCCAGCTGTCCCGCACGGTGACCGACAACGTCGCCCAGGGCCTGGAGCTCCTCACCTCCACCACGGGCGTCGACCTGGCCGCGCTGCTGCGGAACCTTCAGGGCAAGGCGGGCGGCACGGAGTCCGTACCGGCGGTCCCGGCCCCCGCCGCCGGCGGCGAGAAGATCGAGGTCAAGGACTGACTCGGTCTCTCCTGTGCCCGGCCGGTGACCGCTACCGGCCGGGCACATCCACGTCCACGCCCGCCCCGACCGCCTGTGCGGCGGCCACCCTCTCCCGCCAGGGAGTGTGGGCGTACGGATCGTGACCCTCCGCCGAGGCCGGCTGGGCGGCCCGGGCCTGGCCCCAGGCCGCCCGCACGGCCTCCCGCCGACACGGCCCAGCTTGTGTACGAGCCTGTGCCGTCGTGATCTGCGGCTCCACACGCTTCATGGCCGGCTCGCTGACGAGGTGCTCGTAGTCGGCGACCACACCGGAGACAGCAGCCGAGCCGAAATCGCCTACGCCCGGTCGCTGGGCAAGCCCGTGCAGTTCACGCACCCCGAAGTCGGCCCTGGCGACTGACCGCCCGCTGCCACTTCGGCAACCAGAGTCGGCAGTCCGGCCTGACCGTCGTGCGGCGGCCTCGGCTGCCGCCCACCCCTGGCGGAACCTCGCTCCGGTTAGGGTAATGGGCAGATAAAAAGCTGATCAAAAGCGCGCCCTGCCGCCGCGCGCCCCTCGGGAGGAAGCCATGGGAAGCCACCGCACATCGCTGCCGGGAGTCGGCGTCCAGTACGACTACACCACCGAGTCGGGGCAGCACGTCTCCGTCGTCGTGCACAACGACGGGCGGCGGTTCCTGGGGTTCTACGAGAAGGACGACCCTGATTCGTGCGTGCTCTCCGTACCCCTGACCACCACCGAGGCCACCGCGCTCGCGCACCTCATCGACGCGGCGCCGATCGATGCCGTGCGGACCGAGGGGATCGACCTGGTCACCGAGCACATTCCGCTCGGGACCCGCTCCCCGTACGGCGGGCGGCTGCTCGGGGACACCCGGGCGCGGACGCGGACCGGGGCCTCGATCGTGGCCGTGCTGCGTACGCACAGCGCGCATCCGTCGCCCGGGCCGGACTTCCGGCTGGCCATCGGGGACACGCTCGTCGTCGTAGGAACGCGTGAGGGCGTCGACACGCTCTCCGAGATCATTGCGGAGGGCTGACCGTGCACGACACGACCGCACTGCTGGTGGAGCTGGGCTCCGTCATCCTGGGGCTCGGCATCATCGGGAGATTCGCCGGGCGGATAGGTCTCTCACCGATCCCGCTCTACCTGCTGGCCGGGCTCGCGTTCGGCGAGGGCGGGCTGCTGCCGCTCGGCGCCAGCGAGGAGTTCACCGCCATCGGGGCGGAGATCGGCGTCATCCTGCTGCTGCTCCTGCTCGGACTGGAGTACAGCGCATCGGAGCTCGTCACCAGCCTCAAGACGCAGTACCCGTCCGGGGCCGTCGACCTCGTGCTCAACGCGACGCCCGGCGCGGCAGCCGGTCTGATGCTCGGGTGGGGCCCGGTGGGGGCCGTCGCGCTGGCCGGGGTCACCTGGATCTCGTCCTCGGGCGTGATCGCCAAGGTGATGACCGACATGGGGCGGCTCGGTAACCGCGAGACGCCCGTCATCCTCGGTGTCCTCGTCATCGAGGACCTCGCCATGGCCGTCTACCTGCCGCTGCTCACCGCGATGCTGGCCGGTGTCGGTCTGGCCGGCGGCAGCATCGCCCTGCTGATCGCACTCGGGACCGTCGGCTTCGTGCTCTACCTCGCGCTGCGCCACGGCCGGCTCATCAGCCGCGCGGTTTCCTCCGACAACCCGGAGATGCTGCTGCTCGTCGTCCTCGGGCTCACCGTCCTGGTGGCCGGCATCGCCCAGCAGCTCCAGGTGTCCGCGGCCGTCGGCGCCTTCCTCGTGGGCATCGCCCTGTCCGGCGAGGTCGCCGAGGGTGCGCGCAAGCTGCTGACGCCGCTGCGGGACCTGTTCGCCGCCGTCTTCTTCGTCTTCTTCGGGCTCTCCACCGACCCGGCGGAGATCCCGCCCGTGCTGCTCCCGGCGGCCCTGCTGGCGGTCGTCACGGTCTTCACGAAGATCGGCACCGGCTGGTACGCGTCCCGTCGGGCCGGCATCGGGCCCCGGGGCCGCTGGCGTGCGGGCGGCACGCTCGTCGCGCGCGGCGAGTTCTCGATCGTCATCGCCGGTCTGGCCGTGGCCACGGAGCCGCGGATCGGGCCGATCGCGACCGCGTACGTGCTGATCCTGGTGATCGTCGGGCCGCTCACCGCCCGGTGGACGGAGCCGGTCGCCTCGAAGCTCCAGGCCGCTCTGGCCGGGAGGCGGAAGAAGCCGGACGTGGTGTCCGACCAGCCGATGCCGTCGCACGACGACCTCACGCCGGAGCACGCGGGGCGCGACTCCGACTGACGGTGCTCGGAGCGGGGTGACCGCGTGGAGGATGCCGACGAGCGTCACCGTCGCGTTGAGCGACGACAGCGCCGAGGCCGCCGTCCCCTCCGTCGCGGTCACCGCCGCGAGGGCCGGATGCGCGGAGGCCGGGGGCCGGAGTCCGGCCGGGGCTTCGGGGTCGAGCAGCGCCGCCACCCGGCGCGGCACGGGACCCTTCGGCGAGAAACCGCCAAGGCGGGGAGCACGGCGGGCCCCGGCGGGGCGGTGCGAGAACAGCGCGTGGCCGGGTGGTGCCGGCCGGGCCCGTCAGAGCTCATGCGCGGGCCAGTCCAGCAGCCGGGCGCCGATCACCGCGGTCTGCAGCGTGTAGCGGTGCGTCGGGTCGGAGGGGTCGGAGCCGGTCAGCTGGTGTATCCGCTCCAGCCGGTACGTCAGCGCGCGCACGCTCAGCGACAGCCGGCGGGCCGTCTCGGCGGCGACACAGCCCGCGTCGAAGTACACGGAGAGCGTGCGCAGCAGGGGCTCCGCGCCTCCCCGGGCCTCCTTGAGCGGGCCGAGCTCGCTCCGCACCAGGTCGGCCATCGCCTGCCGGTCCCTGGTCAGCACCGGGTAGACCAGCAGGTCGGCGGCGTACAGCACGGGGTCGTCGAGGCCCATCCGCTGAGCCAGATCGAGGGCGTCGAGCGCCTCGTCGTACGAGTGGACCACTCCGCCGGGGCCCCGGTGCGGGCGGCCGACCGCGACCTGGCCGCCGTCCGTCGCGGCATGGGCCTGCTTCGCGAAGTACCGCAGGACGTCGGGCTGGCTGCCGGGGGCTATGCAGACGAGGCGCCCGTCCTTCGTGGTGAGCAGGATCTTCCGGCCGTCGAAGCGGGCGAGCAGGGCCGCCTCCACGCTGCGGGGCACCGCGTCGGACTCGGTGTAGGCCTCCGGGCCCGCCGCCACCGCGACGGCGTGGGCCCGCGAGAGCCGCAGCCCGAACCGGGTGGCGCGCTCCGCGAGCCGGCCCAGGTCGCTGCGCCCGTACAGCAGGTCGTCGATGAACTCCCGCCGCGCCGCTTCCTCCAGCCGCACCGTGATGCGCTGCGCCCGCTCGAACCCCTCCGCGAACGCGTCGACCGTCTGCTCCACGGCACCCAGCACGGCGTCGGTGACGACCGGACGCTGCGTGGTGAGCGGCCAGGCGGCGCGGGTCTCCGAGAGATGGAGCCGCACCAGGGCACGCAGCTGATGCCCGGCCTCCGCGGCCTCACGGCCGAGCGTGCGCCGCGTCTCCAGCTCGTCCCGGGTGAGCCGGCGGCCGGTGTCCGCGACCTCGGCCAGGATCCGGGCATAGCCCTCCAGGAACCGTTCGGGGATCTCGGGCTCCGCCACTTGCGCACTCCTCCACACATCGCCGGCATCGTCATCCCGTCAACGCACGGAGGCCGGTGCCGGTGCCCGGCAGACCGGTCCCGTAAAGGCTGCCGGATTCCGGCAATGCGCCCGGACCGGCCCGGATGACACGATCCGTTCAGCAACACACGGGGGAAGCACGGGGGTTACGGGGGATCACGGGGGAAGAAGCCGGTTGCTGCGAGGCCGTTCGCGGTGTCGCAGCGCCGGTCCCCCGTCCCACCCGACGCCGCCCGGTCCCCCGGACCGCACGGCGTCGCAGGGGGTGGGCCGGATGACCGAATTCTTCTCCGCAGCAGTCACGTTCCCAGCCGTCGTCTTCGGCGGCGCCCTGGTGGTCGTCGTCTGCTTCTGGCTGCTGGTGCTGGTCGGAGCGGCGGGACACGACTCCTTCGACACCGACCTCGACACCGAGGCGGTCGGCTTCGGCGGGGTGCCCGTCTCCGTGTCGGTGTCGCTGTTCATCGCCGTTTCCTGGTTCTCCGGCCTGGTCGGTTCGATCCTCGTCCTCCGCAGCGGAGCCACCGGCACCCTGCGCGCCGTGATGCACCTCGCCGTCCTGGCGGGGGCGCTCCTGATCGCCTGGGGCGTGGTCCGCGTGCTCGTACGCCGCCTCCGCCGGTTCTTCCCCGCGGAACCTCCTCCGCCCCGGGAGGACTTCGTGGGCCGGGTCTGCACGATCCGCACGGGTTCCGTCAGCGCCGGCTTCGGTCGGGCCGAGGTCGCCGCCGCGGACGGCTCGACCGCGATCGTGCAGGTGCGGCAGCCGCTGAGGCCGTCCGCGCCGGGTGAGGTGTTCACCTCCGGCAGCACGGGCCTCCTCCACGCGTACGACGCCGACGGTGAGTTCTTCTGGGTCTCGCCGTACAACGCGTCGCCCGCCCCGGGCCCGCTGCCGCGCAAGGCCGGCTGACCCGCCTTCCTCCCTTCGGTCCGCGGGTCCGTGGGTCCGCGCGCCGTGGGCCCCCGCCGGCCGGACGCGGGCCCACGCCCCCGTCACGCGATGATCACCGACACGCCCGACCGAACCGGAGGGAGCAAGGCATGCTGGGTCATGTGTCCTCACTTCCGCAACAGCCCCAACGCCCCCCGAGCAGCGGCCACATGGTGGTCTGCGGGGACGACACCCTCGGCCGCCGACTCGCCGTGGAGCTGCGCTACGTGTACGGGGAGCGGGTCACGCTCCTCCTCCCGCCGGGCCGGGAGCCCGTCCGACCGGACGTGCCTCTGACCCAACGGGCCCGTGCCGGCGCCCTGTTCGGGCGGATGTCGGCGGCGATGAACCGCAACGGGGCGGGCGGGGCGAACGGGAGCGGTGACACGAACGCCGGGGTCGAGGCCGTCCGCATCATGGAGGCGCACGAGCCCTCCGACGACGTGCTGGAGGAGGCCGGCGTCGACCGGGCGGCCGCGCTCGCACTCGTCTACGACGACGACGAGCTCAACATCCGCGCCGCCCTGACGGCCCGCCGGCTCAATCCGCGCCTGCGCCTCGTCATCCGGCTCTACAACCGCAAGCTGGGCCAGCACCTGGAGACGCTGCTCGACCAGGCGGCCGCCGTCTCCATGCCCGGACTCGACCCGGCCGCCCTGGACGCCTCCACCACCGTCCTGTCCGACGCCGACACCGCGGCCCCCGCCCTGGCGGCCACCGCGCTGACCGGCAGCAGCAAGGTCATCCAGGCCGAGGGCCTGCTCCTGCGCGCCGTGGAGCGCACCCCGCCCCGCCCGGGCGAGCTCGCCGACCCCGGGCTGTGCACGCTGGCGCTCCTCTCCTCCACCAGCCAGGACCCGGCGGGCAGCGAGGGCTCCGACAGCAGTGGCGAGGACGGCCCTCAGCTCCTGCCCGACCTGGCGACGGTGAACGCCGCCACGGGCCGGGGCACGGTCGTCCTGGAGGCCATCAGCCAGGCGGGGCCCGACCGGGCGCCCGCCCGCATGGGAGGCAGGGGCGCGCCGCTCGGCCAGGTCTTCTCCCGGCGGCTGCGCTGGTCGGCGCTGGGCGTGGCGGCGGCCGTCGTCGGCCTGGCCGTCGCCTCGGTGATCACCACGGGCGAGAGCCCGCTGCACGCCGCCTATCTGACCCTGCTCGACCTGCTGGCGATGGGCGACCCCGCGGTCGAGGACACCGACTCGGACTCCCGCCAGGTCATCCAGCTGCTCTCCGGCATGGCCGGGCTCCTGCTGCTTCCCCTGCTGGTCGCCGCCGTCCTGGAGGCGTTCGGCACGCTGCGCACCGCGTCCTCCCTGCGCCGCCCCCCGCGCGGTCTGTCCGGCCATGTGGTCCTGCTGGGGCTCGGCAAGATCGGCACGAGGGTCCTGGTGCGCCTCCGCGAGCTGGACATACCCGTGGTGGTCGTCGAGGAGGACCCGGAGGCGCGGGGCATCCCGCTGGCCCGCAGCCTGCACGTCCCGACGGTGCTCGGCGACGTGACCCAGGAGGGCGTCCTGGAGGCGGCCAAGATCCGCCGGGCCCGCGCGCTGCTCGCCCTGACCAGCGTCGACACGACGAACCTCGAAGCCGCGCTGTACGCCCGCTCGGTGAAGCCGGGCCTGCGCGTGGCGCTGCGCCTGTACGACGACGAGTTCGCCACCGCCGTCTACCGCACCCTGCGCACGGCCCACCCGGGGGCCCTGACCCGCTCCCGCTCGGTGTCGCACCTTGCCGCGCCGTCGTTCGCGGTCGCCATGATGGGCCGGCAGATCCTGGGGGCGGTCCCGGTGGAGCGCAAGGTCATGCTCTTCGCCGCCCTGGAGGTGGCGGGCAACCCCCATCTGGAGGGCCGCACCGTCGACCAGGCGTTCCGGGCCGGCGCCTGGCGGGTCCTGGCGCTGGACGCAACCCCGCCGGCCGACCGGCTCCCGGACCTGGCGGCCGTACCGCCGTACGACCCCCTCGACCCGCCGGGCCCGGGGGGCCCGGACCGGCCCTCCGGCCTGGTCTGGGACCTGCACCCGGGCTATGTGCTGCGGCCGGAGGACCGGGTCGTGATCGCCGCGACCCGGCGCGGTCTGGCCGAGATGCTGCGCGGGCAGCGCTCGGCGAGCCGCCGCTGAGAGGAGAGGCGCTAGCGGAACATCCCCATCGCGTCCCGCACCTCCTGGAGGGTCTCCTCGGCCACGGCGTTCGCCCGCTCGTTGCCGGCGCGCAGCACGTCCCGCACGTATCCCATGTCCTGGGCGTACTCCGCCCGGCGGGCGCGGATCGGGGCCATGCGGGCGTTGACGGCCTCCGTCACGGTCCGTTTGAGGCCCGCCGCGCCGCCGTTCCCGATCTCCTCGGCGACCTCGTGCGGGTCGCGGTCGAGGCAGAGCGCGGCCAGCAGCACCAGGCTCGACACCCCGGGCCGGAGCCCGGGGTCGTAGGTGATGTGCCGGTCGGCGTCGGTGGTGGCGCCCTTGATCAGCCGGGCGGTCTCGTCGGCGTCGGCACCCAGGGCGATGGAGTTGCCCCTGCTCTTGCTCATCTTGGTGGCGTCGGTGCCGAGCAGCAGGGGCGCGGCGGAGAGCAGTGCGTCGGGTTCGGGGAAGACATGTCCGTACCGCTCGTTGAAGCGGCGGGCGACGGTGCGGGTGATCTCCAGGTGCGGCAGCTGGTCCATGCCGACGGGGACGACGTCGCCCTTGCAGAACAGGATGTCGGCGGCCTGGTGCACCGGGTAGGTGTACATGAGGCCGCTGACGGCGGACTGCCTGGAGTGCGCGATCTCGTCCTTCACGGTGGGGTTGCGCCCGAGTTCCGCGACGGAGACGAGGGACAGGAACGGCAGCAGCAGCTGGTTGAGGGCGGGGACCGCGCTGTGGTTGAAGACCGTGGCGCGGGCGGGGTCGATCCCGATGGCGAGGTAGTCCAGGAGCAGCCCCTCCACGTGCTCGGTGAGCCGTTCGGCGACGTCCCGGTCGGTGAGGACCTGGTAGTCGGCGATGAGCACGAACACCTCCACGCCCAGGTCCTGGAGGCGCACCCGGTTGTGGAGGGTGCCGAAGTAGTGCCCGAGGTGCAGGGCTCCGGTGGGCCGGTCGCCCGTGAGGACGCGGAAGCGGCCGGGGTCCCCGGCGAGCTGCTGTTCCAGCTCGGCGCTGCGGCGCACGGCGGGGCTGACGGCAAGGTCGGTGGTCATGGTCACGGGGGGCTCCTCGCTGGTGGTCTGCGCGTGGAGGACGGCCCGTCACGGGGCACCGGGGCAGCGAGAAGGGCCGTCCGAAGATCGAACGGCCCTGGTTCCGTGTTGAGAAGGTGGCCGCTCCTAGGAGGAGCGCCACCAGTTCCGGCACGGTACGGAGGTCATGGGCCGAGTGTAGCGCGCACCGGCCCCCGCAGCGCGGAGCGTTTTCCCGCCTGTCGGGCGTCCCGGAGAGGGCTGGAATAGAGGGAGGGGGCGCCCCGTTGTAGGGTGTGTTCACATAGTTCAAGGTTCAACAACTTCCGCTCAACACCTTTGGAGGCGGGCGCCATGCAGTTCGGGATCTTCACCGTCGGGGATGTCACCACCGACCCCACGACCGGTACGACGCCGAGCGAGAACGAGCGGATCAAGGCGACCCTCGCGATCGCGCTCAAGGCCGAGGAAGTGGGCCTGGACGTCTTCGCGACCGGCGAGCACCACAACCCGCCGTTCGTCCCGTCCTCCCCGACGACCACGCTCGGCTACATCGCCGCCCGCACGGAGAAGCTGATCCTCTCCACCTCGACCACCCTGATCACCACCAACGACCCGGTGAAGATCGCCGAGGACTACGCCACGCTCCAGCACCTGGCCGACGGCCGCGTCGACCTGATGATGGGCCGGGGCAACACCGGGCCGGTCTACCCCTGGTTCGGCAAGGACATCCGTCAGGGCATCCCGCTCGCGATCGAGAACTACGCGCTGCTACACAAGCTGTGGCGCGAGGACGTCGTCGACTGGGAGGGGAAGTTCCGCACCCCGCTGCAGTCCTTCACCGCGACCCCGCGCCCCCTGGACGGCGTCCCGCCGTTCGTCTGGCACGGCTCGATCCGCTCCCCCGAGATCGCCGAGCAGGCCGCGTACTACGGCGACGGCTTCTTCCACAACAACATCTTCTGGCCCATGGAACACACCAGGAAGATGGTCGACCTCTACCGGCGCCGTTACGCCCACTACGGGCACGGCACCGCCGAGCAGGCGATCGTGGGCCTCGGCGGCCAGGTCTTCATGCGGAAGAACTCGCAGGACGCGGTCCGGGAGTTCCGCCCGTACTTCGACAACGCGCCGGTCTACGGGCACGGGCCCTCCCTGGAGGACTTCACCCAGCAGACCCCGCTGACCGTCGGCTCCCCGCAGGAGGTCATCGAGCGGACCCTCTCCTTCCGTGAGGACGTCGGTGACTACCAGCGCCAGCTCTTCCTGATGGACCACGCGGGTCTGCCGCTGAAGACGGTCCTGGAGCAGCTCGACATCCTGGGCGAGGAGGTCGTGCCCGTGCTGCGCGAGGAGTTCGCCCGCCTGCGCCCGGCCGGAGTGCCGGACGCCCCCGTCCACCCCGCCGTCACCGCCGCCCGCGCCGCCGCAGGGAACCCGAAGGAGCTCCGATGACCGTGCCCGCCACCGCCCCCCTGAGGATCGTCGCCGTCGCGGCAGGGCTCAGCAGCCCCTCCTCCACCCGGCTGCTGGCCGACCGGCTCGCCGAGGCCGCGCGTGAGCGGCTCGCGTCGGACCAGGACCGCCGCGTCGAGGTCCAGGTCGTCGAGCTGCGCGACCTCGCCGTGGACATCGCCAACCACCTGGTCACCGGCTTCCCGCCGGCCGCCCTGAAGAGGGCGATCGACGCGGTGACCGGCGCGGACGGGCTGATCGCCGTGACGCCTGTCTTCACCGCCTCGTACAGCGGGCTGTTCAAGTCCTTCTTCGACCTGATCGAGCACACCGCGCTGACGGGCAAGCCCGTCGTCATCGCGGCGACCGGCGGAACGCCCCGGCACTCGCTGGTCCTGGAGCACGCGCTGCGCCCGCTCTTCGCCTATCTGCGGGCGGTCGTCCTGCCGACCTCCGTGTACGCGGCGTCGGAGGACTGGGGATCGAACGGCGACGAGTACACCGAGGGGCTGCCCTCCCGGATCCGGCGCGCGGGAGGCGAGCTCGCGTCCGCCGTCACCGGGAGGACCGTCTCCGGTGCCTCGCGGGCCCTCACCCTCGACGACGGCGAGGACGCGGTCGTCCCGTTCGAGGAGCAGCTCGCCGGCCTGCGGGTCGGCTGAACCCCGGCATCGGGGGCACTCCGGCCCCCGATGTCCAGCTTGACTACAGTTGGCGCCTGTATGCCGTAAATGGTGAGAACAATGGAGGCAGACATGGGCAGGATCGTCGTGGGCGTGGACGGATCGGACGCCTCGATCAAGGCACTTCGCTGGGCCGTGCGTCAGGCCGAGCTGACCGGCGACACCGTCGAGGCGGTCAACAGCTGGGAGTACCCCGCGACCAGCTGGGCGTCCATGATGCCGGGCATGCCCGAGGACTTCGACCCGCAGGAGGCGGCGACCGTGGCGCTCACCGAGGCGCTGGAGGAGGCCCTCGGTGCGGAGGGGGCGGCGGCCGTCGAGAAGATCGTCGTGATCGGCAACCCCGCCCAGACCCTGCTGGACCGCGCCAGGGGAGCGAACCTGCTGGTCGTGGGCGCCCGTGGCTACACCGGCTTCAAGGCGACGCTGCTCGGCTCGGTCAGCCTCCACGTCACCCAGCACGCCGACTGCCCGGTCACCGTCGTCCGCGACTGATCCGGCAGCACGTCTCCGCACGCCGACGGGCGGGCCTCCGGTACGCCGGAGGCCCGCCCTCACGGGTCACGTCAGCCCTGAGCGTTGATGTGGCTGATCACCTTGTCGAACTCGTTCGTGGGCGAGAAGTCCACGAATTCGCAGTTCTCCAGCGCCTCGGGCACGTGGCCGGGCGGCCAGTAGAACGCCTGGCCCTCCTCGTAGACGTCGTACGCCTCGGGGCCCGCGCCGGTCCGCAGCCTCAGCCGGCCCTTCAGGAGGTAGCCCCAGTGCGGGCAAGGGCACATGTCGTCGGGGAGGCCCTTGAGCGCCGGGCCCATGTCAGCACCCTTGACCAGCCGGATCAGGGCGACGCTCAGGTCACCGCCGATCTCCGTCCTGCGCAGCTCCGCCTCGTCGGTCCGGATCGCGACGGGCGTCTCGTTCCATGTCGTCGCCGTCATGGCTCCTCCAGAGCCGGTCTCCGTCCCCCTTCCAGTGTGGGCCCGGCCCCGGCGGGACGCGATGTCAGAGGGCGACGACGTCGGCCACGACGCAGGACACGTTGTCCGGGGCGCCCGCGTCACCGGCCAGGGCGACCAGAGCACGCACGGCCGCGTCCGGGGCGTCCGCCGCGACGACCGTGCGGGTCACCTCCGCCTCGTCGACGACCGCCGACAGCCCGTCCGAGCAGAGCAGATAGCGGTCGCCCGGCAACGTGTCGTGCAGCCGGACATCGGGGCGGGCCTGCGCCTGCGGACCGCCGGCCAGGGCCCTGAGCAGCATCGCGCGCTGCGGGTGCGAGGCGGCCTCCTCCTCCGTCAGTGAGCCGTCGTCAATCATCGACTGCACCAGGGTGTGGTCGTGCGTGATCCGGAACAGTTCGCCGCCACGGAGCACATAGGCCCGCGAGTCCCCGATGTGCACCAGCCCCAGCCGCTCGCCCGTCCACACCAGGGCCGTGAGCGTGGTCCCGGACTCCTCCGGCGCGCCGTCACCGCCCACCGCGTCGTGGACCGCCCGCGCGGAGGACTCCGCCGCCTCGTGCAGGGCGCTGAGCAGATCCGCCGCGTCCACCGCACCGCGCGCGGCCGGCTTCAGCGCGTCGACGGCCGCCGCGCTCGCGCCGGCGCCGCTCACCCCGAAGCCGTCGGCCACGGCGAGCAGGCGTGCCCCGGCGTACGCCGTGTCCTGCTGGGAGGTGCGCACCGCGCCCGGGTGGGTGAGTGCCGCATAGCGGATCCCGAGGGTGGCCGGCCCCCGGCCGGTCCTGTTGCCGTTCGACATTCCGGCGTTCTCCTTCGCTGACAGATGGTCGACGAGGAAGGCCGCGAGCTCCCTGCGGGCGGCCGTCTCGGCCTCCACCCGCGCCCAGTAGGCGCGGATCTCCGCCGCGGCCGCGCCGTCGTCGAGCGCCACCACCTCGGAGATCCGGGCGAGCGGCATCCCGATCCTGCGCAGCCACGCCACCAGCCGTGCCGGCTCCGCCTGCGCCCGGTCGTAGTACCGGTAGCCGTTCACCGGATCGACCAGGGCGGGGCGGAGCAGCCCCAGCTCGTCGTAGCGGCGCAGGGCCTTCGCCGAGAGCCTGGACAGCCGGGCGAACTCCCCGATCGTCACCAGCCCGGCACGCCCGTCCGCGCCTTCGTGTTCCACCACGGCCTCCTCGCGCCGGGCGGACGCGCCCGGCCACGCCGATGCTGGGGCTTCCCCCGCCGGGAAGGTCAACCTCCGGTCGGCCGCCTTCACTTCCGGTTGTACAGCCACATCACTTCCGGTTGTACAGCCGCATCGTCACCGCACCGAAGACCACCACGAACAGCGCCGACCAGCCCAGCGACCAGGCGATGTCCGTCGCGGGCCAGTTGCCCGCCATCAACTCCCTTACGGCGGCGGCCAGATGCGTCACCGGGCTGTTGTTCACGAACGCCTGAAGCCAGCCGGGCATGGTCCTGGGGTCGACGAAGACGTTGCTCAGGAACGTCAGGGGGAAGATCACCATCATGCTGACGCCCATCACCGACTTCTCGGTGCGCAGCATCAGGCCGAACATCGTCCAGATCCAGGAGAAGGCGAAGGAGAACACCAGCAGGAGCGCGACGCCCGCCAGCACCCCCAGGAGCCCGCCGTCCGGCCGGTAGCCGATGACGATGCCGACGACGAGCATCACGGCCGAGGCCAGGAGGTAGCGCACGACGTCGCCGAGCAGGTAGCCGACCATGGGCGCCGGCCGCCAGATCGGCAGGGTGCGGAAGCGGTCGAACACACCCTTCGCGATGTCGGTGTTGACCGCGACACCCGTGTACATCGTGATCATCACGACGCTCATGACGAGGATCCCGGGCAGCAGGAACTGGATGTAGCCCTCGGTGGAGCCGGCCAGCGCCCCGCCGAAGAGATAGGTGAACATCAGCACCATCATGATCGGGAAGACCGTCACGTCGAACAGCTGCTCGGGCACATGCTTGATCTTCAGCATGGCCCGCCATCCGAAGGTCAGCGACGCCGACAGCGCGCTGGGCCGTTGCGGCCGCTCCTGGCCGACCAGCAGGGAGGCCAGGCTCTTCGCGTCCGGTGCGGTGAGTTCGGCGTCGTCGCGTTCGGCCGTGGTGGGCGCGGTGCTCATGCCGCCACCCCCTTCTTGTCCGTGAGCGCGAGGAAGACCTCGTCGAGGCTGGGCTGTCCCAGCGAGAAGTTGTCCACGTGGATGCCGCACCGGGCCAGCTCCGCCAGCGCCCGCGCGGCCTGTTCGGCCGCCCCCTTGTCGGTGCCGTGGCCCCCGACCGTGGCGGTCAGCGCCACCGGGTCGTGGTCGAGCTGCACCGTCGCCTCGAGCGCGACCGCCAGCACCCGCTCGGCCTCGGGGCGCTGCCCCGGATCGCGCAGCCGCAGATGGACGGACCCCGCGCCGACCGACGCCTTGAGCTCACCCTTCGTCCCCTCCGCGATCACCTTGCCGTGGTCGATCACGGCGATACGGGAGGCCAGGTGGTCGGCCTCGTCGAGGTACTGGGTGGTCAGCATGACCGTCGTGCCCTGCGCGACGACGGCCCGCACGATGTCCCACACCTGGTTACGGCTGCGCGGGTCGAGGCCGGTCGTCGGCTCGTCGAGGAAGAGCAGGTCCGGTGTGTTCAGGATGGACGCGGCGATGTCGATCCGGCGCCGCATCCCGCCGGAGTAGTTCTTCACCTGCTTGCCCGCCGCCTCGCTCAGCCCGAAGGCCTCCAGCAGCTGCGCCGCCCGGGTCCTGGCGGCGGGCCTGGAGTGGCCGAGGAGCCTGGCCAGCAGCACCAGGTTCTCCGTACCGGTCAGGTCCTCGTCGACCGAGGCGTACTGGCCGGTGAGGCTGACCCGGCCGCGGACCGTGTCGGCGTCCTTCACGACGTCGTGCCCGAAGACCCGCGCCTGGCCCGCGTCCGGGCGCAGCAGGGTCGCCAGCATCCTGACGGTGGTGGTCTTCCCCGCCCCGTTGGGGCCCAGCACTCCGTAGACGGTGCCCGAGGGCACGGCGAGATCGACGCCGTCCACCGCACGGTTGTCACCGAAGACCTTCACCAGCCCCGTGGTCTCGATGGCCAGTTCAGTACTCATGGTCCCTTCCCTGTCGGCTCTGTCGAGGGCGGATACGGGCCAACGATGGCACGGCGCACGCCGGTGGCGGGGCGGATCGGACGGAATGGGACGGGCGCGGTGGCCGGATCGGATCCGGCCACCGCGCCCGTTCTCCGGAAGGACGGCCGGGTCACTCCTCGCGCGTGTAGTAGGCGTAGAACATCGTGCAGAACGTGCCCGCGGCTATCACCAGCCCGATGAAGCCCGACATCAGCACGCTCTTGCCGTTCAGGCTGGAGAGAAAGCCGACCGCGCCCCCGGCCAGCACACCGAAGGCGGCCGCCCGCAGCTCACGCGGCAAGGCCCAGCGGACCCGCGCGAATGCGAAGCAGAGCGCGGCGAAGACCACCCCGGAGACGACTCCGAGCCAGATCTGCCCGGCGGTGGTCGCTCCACCGTCCCGATTGATGAAGAAGGCCCAGAAGCCGAGGATCACGCCCAGTGCGAGGGGCACCGCCCAGGCGAGCGCGGTGCGCCGGTGCTCCTGCCGGGCGGGGGCGGGGGCACGGACCCGCGTCCGTCGGTGCCCCTGCATCGTCGCGTGTGTGGCCATGGCGCACAGCTCCTTCCGTCGCCCCCGTCCCTGTGTTCCTCCAGCGCACACCCGGCCGGGCCGCCCGGCAACTCGGATGGCCTACGGCCCGGAGCGCCCCGCCGCCGCAGGGGATTGGCTGGTGCCTGTGCGGAACTGTCTCTCAGCGGCTCTCTCGGCGGTGCTGCTCGTCGTGCTGGCCGTGCTGGTCCCGGTGAGCGCGCTCTCGGCGTGGGTCGACCTGGAGCTCGACGACACGGACCGCTATCTGGCCGCCGTCTCGCCGCTGGCCTCCGATTCCGATGTACGGGAGACCGTCGCCACGCTGGTCACGGACGAGGCGATGAAGAACATCGACGTCGGCCCGCTCCAGGACACCGTCGAGCGGTTCCTGCACGAGTCCGCCCTGTCGTTCACCACGACCGAGGCGTTCCGACGGGCCTGGGAGAGCGCCAACCGGACGGCGCACCAGGCCGTGACCGCCTCGCTGCACGGGGACGACGGGCAGGCGGTGACCATCGATCTGGCGCCGGTGATCGAGGAGGTCAAGAAGGAACTGGTCAGCAGCGGGGTGCCGTTCGCCGACCGGATCCCGGTCCGGGAGACCTCCATCACCGTGCTGTCCGCCGACCGCGCGGACGACCTGCGGACCTCGTTCCGGTGGCTGAGGTACTGCAGCGTCTGGCCGGCCCTGGCGACGGTGGTGCTGCTCGTCCTGGTCCTGGGTCTCACGCTCGTACGCGGCGGCGTCCGCGCCGGGCTGACGGCCGCGGCCGTGACGGGAGGCGGCCTGCTCCTCGGCGCGGCCCTGCTCCGGATCGCGGTCGCCGTCGGCCGCGCCCGGGTGCTCGACCAGGTGCCCGGAACCGACCGGGACGGGGCCGCGGCGGTGTACGACGCGCTGACCGCGTCCCTGCGGACGACGGTGTGGATCGTGCTGCTCGTGGGAGCGGTCCTGGCGGTCGGCGGCCTTGTGGGACGGGTCGTGGCGGCCCGGCGCGGGTAGGTCTTCCGGCGTGAACAGCAGCGCCGCGAGGGCGGCCGTGGGGGACGGGGCCCGCACGCGCGGGCGGGGACGCACAGCCGCCGGCGGGTGCGCCGCGCTCGCCCTGTCCTGCGCCACCCTCGTCCTCGGCTTCCGCGCCGCGGACGCCGACGGCCCCACACCGGTGCCCCAGGCCCTGGCCTTCCTGCCCTGGCTGCTCGTCCCCGGCGGCGCCGGCCTCGCGCTCGCGGGCATCGCCCGGTGGCGTACGGGCATGGTCTGGGCGGTCGTGGTGCTCGCGGCCACCGGCTGGTACGCCAGGCCCTACGGCTCCGGCACCACAGGGGCGCAGGGGCCCGTCGTGGCCGAGCTCCGGGTCCTGACCTCCAACGTGGAGTTCGGCGGCGCCACGGACGGGCTCATCGACACGGTCCGGCGCGAACGGCCCGACCTCGTCTTCGTCCAGGAGTGCGATCTGCTCTGCGCCGACGCCCTCGCCGCCCGGATCCCGGAGGCCGCGTACCCCTACCGCGAGGTCGTCCGCCTCGACGGCTCGCTCGGATCCGCCCTGCTCAGCCGGTATCCGCTGCGTCCCGCCGATCCCGTCGACGGGGTCATGGCGATGCCGGGATCGGTGGCCGACGTCGCGGGCCGGGACGTCCGGCTGCAGCTCGCGCACCCCCTGCCGCCGGTGCCGGGCAGGATCGGGGGATGGCGGGACGAGCTCGGCCGCCTCCGGGACTTCGCGGCGGGGGCCAGGGGCGGGGCGGTCCTGCTCGCGGGCGACTTCAACGCCTCCCAGGACCACGCCGCCTTCCGCGAGGTGCTCGACGCGGGCGCGCTCCACGACAGCGCGAGGATCGCCGGCCGGTCGCGTACGTACAGCTGGCCCGCCGACCGCCGTACGCCCCTGCGCACCCAGATCGACCACGTCCTGGTCAGCGACGACTTCTCCGTGCGGTCGGCCCGCTTCCTGGACCTGAGCGGTACCGACCACCGGGCCCTGCTCGTCTCGCTGGCCCTCCACGACGGCTGATCCGGTGTCCCGGGCCCGACGTGCGCGGGTGCGTGGGCCGGGCGACAGTGGGATGCGTGAGAGCAGGGGGCGAGTGAGAGGTCTGCCGTATGCGAGCCATCGCCGTCAGCGCGTTCCGTGCGGAGCCCTGTCCCGTCGAGGTGCCGAAGCCCGACCCCGGGGCGGGCGAGGTGCGGGTCAAGGTGGAGTACGCGGCGCTGAACCCGCTCGACTGGCAGACCGCCGACTGCGTCCCGGACGGTGCGTTCCCCTTCGTCCTGGGCACCGATTTCGCCGGCCGGGTGGACATGATCGGCAGCGGCGACAACCGCTTCCGGGTCGGTGACCCCGTCTTCGGCCGCGCGACGGCACCGCCCCTCGGCCGCTGCGGGGCGTACGGCGAATACGTGTGCGTCCCGCAGGACTCCCCGATCGCCCTCGTCCCTCGCGACATGCCGCTCCAGCTCGCGGCGGCGCTCCCGTCGGCCGGGACGACCGCCGCCCAGATCCTGTCGAGCACGGCCGTACGCAGCGGCCTGAGCCTGCTGGTCGTCGGGGCGACGGGCGGTGTCGGCAGCTTCCTGACCCAGCTCGCGTCGGCCCGCGGTACAGCGGTCGTCGCCGCCGTGCGCGGCGACGAGAAGCGGCGGATGGGGGCGCTCGGCGCCACCGCCACGGTCGACACGACCACGGGCCCGGAAGCGCTGGAGGCCGCGGTGCGCGATCTGTACCCGGACGGCGTCGACGCCCTCGTCGACCTCGTCTCGGCGGACACCGCCTCGTTCGCGGCGTACACCGCCCTGGTGCGTGACGGCGGTGTCGCGGTCACCACCCGGGGCGTGGCGGCGCCGCCGGGCATCGCCTGGGCCGACTTCCGGCTCGCTCCGACCGCCGGGGTGCTGGAGGAGCTGGCCTCGGCGGTGGCGCGTGGGGAGCTGGAGGTGCCCATCGACATGGAGCTGCCCCTGGAGAAGGCGCCGCAGGCTCTCGCCCAGAACCGCGCGGGCGGGGCGCGCGGCAAGACCGTCTTCGTCATCTGAAGGACGCGTGGTCCCAGGACACCGACCAGGACACCGACCGGGAGCTCTCATGGCCGAGCAGGACATCTTCGAGAACATCGACGGACTGATCACCGAGGAGCGCGCCCTGCGCGCCCGCTCCACCGCGGAACTGGGCCTCTCCGCCGAGGAGCGGTCACGGCTGCGCGAGGTGGAGGTCCGGCTGGACCAGTGCTGGGACCTGCTGCGGCAGCGGCGCGCGCTCAGCGAATTCGGCGAGGACCCCTCGCAGGCGCGGGTGCGCCCCGCCGACGAGGTGGAGGGTTACCAGAGCTGAAGGGCCTGCCGGACCGCCTAGGGGCTGTCCGGGCCCCGGCCCTGGAAGCCCTGGAGGCGTTCCATCTCGCGGCGGTCCCGCTTGGTCGGGCGGCCCGTGCCCCGGTCGCGGACCGGGACCTGGATCGCCAGCTCGCGCGGCGGCGGGGGCGGGCTGTTGTCGACGAAGCACTCCGCGGCGACCGGTGGGCCCACCCGCTTCTTCACGATCTTGGAGACGACCACGATCCGGTCCCGGCCGGCGTGCCGCAGCCGCACCTCGTCGCCCGTACGCAGGGCCTGGGCGGGCTTCGCGCGCTCGCCGTTGACCCGCACATGCCCCGCGCGGCAGGCGGCAGCCGCCTGCGACCGGGTCTTCGTCAGCCGGACCGCCCAGATCCAGGCATCGACCCGGACGCTTCCCTCCGCCTGCGGCGCCTCACCGGAAACCATGTCTACGACTCTAGTCCGGTGAGGCGCCGCGGCACGGGTCAGGAACCGAAGTCGCCGATGACCTCGGCCATGTTGTAGCTGTACATCTCACGCTTGCACCCGGGGCACTCCGTGGTCGGGGCGTGCTCGCCGAGCGAGTAGAGCTGCGGGGCGAAGCCGTCACCCCGGCCGTGCGCGACGTAGAGGTCCTCCGGCCCGACCGCGGACTGCAGGACCTTCGCGTTCCCGACGAGCTGCGAGGTGCCGTCGGCCGACTGCGGTGTGGCCTGGAGCAGACGCCCGTTGCCCGACGCGTTGCTGCGGTGGAAGTACCACCTGCCCTCGTACCGCGTCACGCCCTGGATCTTGTGCCACAGGTCCTCGCCGTTGAAGACGGCACCGGCCGGCAGCCCGTACGCGAGGTCGGCACTCGCGGTCGTCCCCGCCGCGCCCTCGACGGCGGCCGTCAGGGCGGTCATCGGATAGGTCCCGACCCGGCCCGTGCTGTCACCGCCGTTGTTGTGGTTGCAGTACTCACCGAGGACGAGGTGATCGGTGTCCGTCCGGTCCAGCGAGATGTACGAGGCCTTGGGGCGGCCGGTGGAGTAGCACTGGTTCCCGCTGGTTTCCTGACCGTTCTTCGCCGTCGTGAACTTCAGCGTGGCGACCTGGGGCATCACGTACCGGTAGCCGTAGCTGTACCAGACATTGCTCTGGCGACCGACCCGCTTCTTGTCCAGGACGTCGCTGACCAGGCCGTCCGGGGTCGGGTCGTTGACATCCGCGTCGTTGTCGGGGTTGAGGTCCATGATCTTGCGCAGGTCGAAGACCCGCATGCCGTTGGCGGTGTCGGCGACGTACAGGTAGTTGCCGTACCAGACCATGCCGCCGGCGTGTATGCCTCCCTGGGCCTTGCAGGAGGCCGTCACGCTGGTCGTGCACGTGCCCTCACGCGCGTGCAGCGCGTCGAAGGAGATGTGGTCCTTGGAATTGACGTAGGGCCAGACCAGCAGCACATGGCGGTACATCTGGGTGGCCTGGTTGAAGAAGCTGACCCGGATGCCCTTCTCGTTGCAGGCGTCGGAAGCGGAGTCCTGGACACAGTTGTCCCGGCCCGACGTGTAGTCGCTGCGGCCCGGGTTGGCGGCGTCGTACCCCGCGACGGCGATCGGCTCCGCGTTCGACGAACCCCAGTCCTCGTCCTCCTGCGCGTCCGAGACGCCGGTGATCGCCTGCGGGATCCACTCCGTGGACGTGGCGTCGTCGCTCTTCCAGCAGATGCGGTGGTTCACCGCGAGATCGGGTCCGTAGATGCTGGAACTGCCACAGGCGCCCTCCCAGCCTGCGGGGCGGTTGGCCTGCTCCATGAGCTCGGTGAGGCCCTGCTTGGGCAGCGCGGCGTCCAGATCGTTCACCAGGCCGGTGAGGGAGGAACCCGCCGCCAGCTTGAAGTCCCCGGCGCGGCCCGGGACCGGGGCCGGAAGCACGTCGGCGGCCGACCGGCCGGTGAGGGTTCCGTCCGGGCCGGCGAGATCGTCCTGCTCGCCCTCGGGTTCGTCCTCGAAGCCGTCGTCCGGCATGCCCTCATGGCCCGGGACGGGGTCGTCCGCAGCGACGGTGCGCGGGGCGGAGGCGGGGGCGGCTGTGGCTCCCGCCGCCGGGACCAGCGCGGACAGCAGTGCGCCTGCCGCCACGGCACAGGCCGCGAGGCGTGTTCTGCGGGATGGTTGTCCCATGTGGGGGCCCTTCGTGAGTGCGCGTGAACCGATCGGCCGGTGCATCTGATCGGTCATCAGGCACACCGGCCGGTCACGCTAGCAACGCAACTGCGTTCCCCGCTCACACATAGGGACGACCCCCATCAGGCATGCACCGGGCGCGCACAGTCCGTAGACGGGCTTCCGTTTCCGGCGCCGCCGCGGTGGCCGGCGCCGGTCTCCGGGCCGGTCAGACGCCGATGTCGCCGCCGTCCTCGCGCCAGACGGCGACGACCGACGGGCGCACGATCCGGCCCGGTCCGTCCGGCCAGGTGCTCGCCGGCTTCTCGGCGGACGCGCCGTCGACCTCGCCCGGGTGCTGCACGGCGACGAGGACACGGCGGTCCTGGATCACCGGGCCGCAGGTCTCCGCGCCGGTCGGCACGGTCAGGAACTGCTTGAGCTCGCCCCGCCGTTCGCCCTGCGTCGCGACGCCGAACAGGCCGTCGTGCGAACCGAGCTGGGCACCGTCCGTGGAGATCCAGAGGTTGCCGTGGTCGTCGAAGGCCACGTTGTCGGGGCAGGAGATGGGGCTGACCTTCTCCTTCGGGAACCCGGCGAAGTACGTCGCGGGGTCCTCCGGGTCGCCCGCCACGAGGAACAGCCGCCAGGCGAAGCCGTCGCCCGCCGGGTCGTCCCAGTTCTCCGCGAGTTCCAGGATCTGACCGTGCTTGTTGGCGTTGCGCGGGTTGGCCTCGTCGGCGCCGGCCTTGCCCGCCTTGCCGCGGTCGGTGTTGTTGGTGAGCGCGATGTAGACCCGGCCGGTGCGCGGCGAGGGCTCGACGTCCTCGGGGCGGTCCATCTTCGTCGCGCCGACCTTGTCACCGGCCAGACGGGTGAAGACGTACACCTCGTCGGCCGTCATGCCCGGGACGTGCGAGGTGGTGCCGGTGGCGAGCGGGATCCAGACGCCACTGCCGTCGAACTCGCCGTCCGAGGGGAGCTTGCCCATGCCGTCGAACTCCGCGGCCGGGGAGTCCCCGGTCAGCTTGGCGACGTACAGCGTTCCCTCGTCCAGCAGCGTGAGGTTGTGCTCCCGGGCCGCCCGCGAGTTCCCCTTCTTCATCCGCTTGCTGGAGACGAACTTGTAGAAGTAGTCGAACCGTTCGTCGTCGCCCATGTAGACCACGGGGCGGCCGTCGGCGGTCAGCCGGGGCTGCGCCGCCTCGTGCTTGAACCGGCCGAGCGCGGTCCTCTTGCGGGGCGTGGAGTCGGGGTCGTACGGGTCGAGCTCCACGACCCAGCCGAAGCGGTGCGCCTCGTTGGGCTCCTGCGCCAGGTCGAAGCGCTTGTCGAACCGCTCCCACTTGCGCTCGGTGGCGGCCGTGCCGATGCCGTAGCGCTTGTCGGTGTCGCTGGAACCGTTGGCGAAGTACTGGTTGAAGTTCTCCTCGCCGTGCAGCGTGGTGCCCCACGGGGTGGTGCCGCCCGCGCAGTTGTTCAGGGTGCCCAGCACCTTGCGGCCGGTGCGGTCGGCGGAGGTACGGAGCAACGGGCTCCCGGCGGCGGGGCCGGTGACCCGGAATTCGCTGGTCGCGGTGAGACGGCGGTTCAGCGGGTGGCGGTTGACCGGCGCGAGCTTGCCGGTGCGGTTCTCCTCCTGGACGACGACCACGGACAGTCCGTGCGCCGCCCAGGCGATCTCGACCTGCTCACGGGTCGGACTGGCCGGATCGTATCCACGGAACATCAGGATCTCGTCCGTGTACTCGTGGTTGGCGACCAGCACCTGACGGCCGCGCTCACCGCGCAGCGGGAGCAGGGAGAGGAAGTCGTTGTTGTAGCCGAACTGGCCCGCCTGCGCCTTCGCCGACTGCTTGTCGGGGTCGAAGCGGGGAGCACCGCGCAGGATCGGTTCACCCCAGCGGATCACGACGTTCTGGCCGTAGCCGTCGGGGACCGTGACCTTGTCGTCCGTGTTGGGCGCGACCGCCGCGAAGCGCAGGCCCCGGGCGCCGGAGGCGGTGGGCTTCGGCTTGCCGCCCGTACGGCCCGCGAGGGGCGCGGCCTCGGCACTCGGGGCGGCGGGGCCGGCGAGAGCGGTGGTTCCGGCGGCGGCGGCCACGGTCACCACGGCGGCGGCACGCATCATCGACCGGCGTGACAGGGCACCGGCGATGATGTCGCGGGCGTACTCGTTGTCGCTGGTGTTCGGGACCTCCTGGAAGCAGGCGTCCCCGCAGCGGTAGCGGCAGGTCAGCGCAGAGCGCCCGCCCTGGTGCGAGCCGATGAGCGGCAGCAGATCGCGCACGTTTTCGTCCCTCCGTCTGTGTGTCACGCGTGACGGTAGGTGCGCATCCACGCCGTTCGTGGGACTGCCGGTGAACGGAGGGTGAAGTCCGGGACACCGCTCCTCTTCCCTTTGCCCTGGGCCCCGTTCAGGACTCGGTCGCGACTCGGTTGGAGCTCGGTTGACGCAGGGGCGGGCCGCGCAGCCGAACGGCCGGATCCGGCCGCTAACCTTACGTATCCGCCCTGGCCAGGGATCAATTCCCGCAGTACGGACATTTATCGCACCCAACTCATGCGAAAGGCCTCGCCCATGGGCATTCGGAGCTTGCTGCGCAAGGTGTTCGGCCGGACGGAGCAGGACGAGCCGACCACGGCCACCGTCCCGCCCCAGGCCGAGCGCACCCAGCCCACGGAGCCGGAGACCGCCACTTCGGCGGCCGAGCCCGCGAAGGCCTCGGTACCGGCCCCGGCCTCCTCCTCGGACCGGTCCACCGGTGGCGGGGACGACAGCGGACAGGCGTCGGACCTGGTCGCGGCGGCCTTCGACAAGGCGGCCACGACCTCGGCGGCCACGTCTGCCTCCACGTCCGCGCCGAGGGTTCCGGCCCAGGGGCCGGACCCGGAGGCGAAGCCGGCCGCGGACGCCGGGAAGGACGCGGCCGAGAAGGCCGCCGCGGTGACGGAACCGGCTGTTGCCGCGCCGATCACGATCGACATGGACCCGGAGCCGGAGGCGGAGGAGCTTCCCGCCGCCGAGGCGACGGGCGCCGAGGAGACGGCGGAGGCGGCCGTCGAGCCGGCCGCCACCGAGAAGCCGGCCGAGCCGGTCGCCGCCGCGGAGCCCGAGCCGGTCGCTGCCCCGGAGCCGGTCGTCGAAGCCGCGCCGGAGCCCGTCGCCGCGCCCGAACCGCCGAAGGCGGAGCCCGTCGCCGCGCCCGAGCCGGCCGTCGAGCCCGAGCCGGTCGCCACGCCGGAGCCCGTCGCCGCCGCCGAGCCGGAAGCCGCGCCGGAGCCGGAAGCCGCGCCGGAGCCGGTCGCAGCCGCCGAGCCGGTCGCCACGCCCGAGCCGGAAGCCGCGCCCGAGCCGCCGAAGGCGGAGCCCGTCGCCGCCGCCGAGCCGGAAGCCGCGTCGGAGCCCGTCGCCGCCGAGCCGGAGCCGGAAGCCGTGCCCGCCGCCAAGTCCGCCGCCCCCGCCGGCAAGCCCGCCGTCACCCTCGCCCGGGTCAAGGCGGCGGCGCCCGCGCTCGTGACCCCGTACAAGGCCGCACAGGCCGGGCTCAAGGCGCACGGGCTGACCGGGCTGCGGGCCACCGTGTATCTGGTGCTCGACCGGTCCGGTTCCATGCGGCCGTTCTACAAGGACGGCAGCGCCCAGCACCTGGGCGACCGCACCCTGGCGCTCGCGGCCCACCTCGACCCGAACGCCACCGTGCCCGTCGTCTTTTTCTCGACCGACATCGACGGCACCGGGGCGATCGACCTCACCGCCCACGAGGGCCGGATCGACGAGCTGAACGCGGGTCTCGGCCGCCTGGGCCGGACGAACTACCACCGGGCCGTCGAGGAGGTCGTCGCGCACTACGAGAAGTCCGGCGCCCACGGCCCGGCGCTGGTCGTCTTCCAGACGGACGGCGCCCCGGACGCCAAGGTGGCGGCCAAGCAGGCCCTGGCGGACGCCGCACGGCTGCCGCTCTTCTTCCAGTTCG
Source organism: Streptomyces sp. NPDC088746 (assembly GCF_044751065.1). Classification (NCBI taxonomy): domain Bacteria; kingdom Bacillati; phylum Actinomycetota; class Actinomycetes; order Kitasatosporales; family Streptomycetaceae; genus Streptomyces; species Streptomyces sp. NPDC088746. Next base: position 139,358 of record NZ_JBIVLA010000007.1, on the reverse strand, counting down.
TCGCGTTCGGCGACGAGGACGCGAAGGCCTTCGACTTCCTGCGCAAGCTGGACGTCGAGAACGCCGGGTTCTTCCACGCGGGCCCCGCCCCGCGCGAGGTCCCCGACGCGGCCTTCTACCGTGAGGTCCTCGCCGCGCTGCCCGCCTGGGCCGCCGCCCGCGGGGTCGTCGCGGAGGACTGATCCCCCGGCAGCCGTACGGTCACGGCGAGCCCGCCCTCCGGGCCGGGTACCGCCGTGACCGTACCGCCGTGCCTCCCAGGATGCGTCTTCGGTACGGGAAAGGATGTTTCGCAAAGCTCTCCGAAGCCGGGGCGGGCCTTATCGATGTGAGTGGATCTCCCACGGACCGTTAGGATTTCGACCATGGCGGCCACTGGATTCGAGAAGCAGGGGGCGAAGGCGTACTACGTCTCGACCCCCATTTACTACGTCAACGACGCTCCTCACCTGGGCCACGCCTACACGACCGTCGCAGGCGACGTGCTCACCCGCTGGCACCGCCAGCGCGGCGAGAAGGTGTGGTACCTCACCGGCACGGACGAGCACGGTCAGAAGATCATGCGCACGGCCGAGGCGAACGACGTCACGCCCCAGGCCTGGTGCGACAAGCTCGTCGAGGAGGCCTGGAAGCCCCTCTGGGAGCACCTGAACATCGCGAACGACGACTTCATCCGTACGACGGAGAAGCGGCACACCGACCGTGTGCAGGAGTTCGTGCAGGACCTGTACGACAAGGACCAGATCTACAAGGGCGGGTACGAAGGCCCGTACTGCGTCGGCTGCGAGGAGTACAAGCTCCCCGGCGACCTGATCGAGGCCGAGGACGGCACGAAGCTGTGCCCGATCCACAAGAAGCCGGTGGAGCTCCTCAAGGAGGAGAACTACTTCTTCAAGCTCAGCGAGTACGGCCCGAAGCTCATGGAGTTCTACGCGGCCAACCCGGGCTTCATCCAGCCCGAGTCCGCCCGCAACGAGATCGTGAACTTCGTCAAGCAGGGCCTTCAGGACCTGTCGATCTCGCGCTCCACGTTCGACTGGGGCGTCCCGGTGCCGTGGGACCCGAAGCACGTCATCTACGTGTGGATCGACGCGCTGCTCAACTACGCGACGGCGGTCGGCTACGGCGCCAACCAGGAGAAGTTCGACGCCACCTTCCCGGCGGACGTGCACCTGATCGGCAAGGACATCCTGCGCTTCCACTCGGTCATCTGGCCGGCCATGCTGATGGCGCAGGGCCTGCCCCTGCCCGGCAAGGTCGTCGCCAACGGCTGGCTGATGGTCGGCGGCGAGAAGATGTCCAAGTCGAACCTGACGGGCATCAAGCCGCAGGACCTGACCTCGCACTTCGGCGTGGACGCGTACCGCTGGTACTTCCTCCGGGCCATCGCGTACGGCAGCGACGGCTCGTTCTCCTGGGAGGACTTCAGCGCCCGCTACACCTCCGAGCTCGCCAACGACTACGGCAACCTCGCCTCGCGCGTCGCGGCCATGGTCGGCAAGTACTTCGGCGGTGCGCTCCCGGAGGCCACGGCCGCCGGGGACGCCGAGCGGGCGGTCCAGGAGGGCCTCGCGCAGGCCGTCGCCACGGCCGACCTGAAGATCGGCGAGGAGCTGGACTTCCAGGGCGGCATCCTGGCGGTCTTCGACTTCGTGAAGCAGGTCAACGGCTACATCACGGAGCAGGAGCCGTGGAAGGTCGCCAAGGACGAGTCGCCGGAGGGCCAGGCACGGCTGGCGACCATCCTGTACACGGCGGCCGACGCGCTGCGCGGTGTCGCGGTCCTGCTGAACGCCGTCATGCCGGACACCTCGCAGAAGCTGTGGGAGTCCCTGGGCGCCGAGGCGTCGCTGGGCGCCCTGGCCGACCAGCCGGTGCAGGACGCGGGCCGCTGGGGTCAGCTGCCCGTGGGCGCGACGGTGACGAAGGGCGCGGTGCTGTTCCCCCGCCTGGAGGAGAAGCCCGCCTGAGCGGCGTACGCGGTACAGGAGCCCGGGACCCGAACGCATCGGGACCCGGGCTCCTGCGTGTGACCCGTCAGCACGTCCGGCGTCTCACCGGGCCAGCGACGCGGCGTCCCCCATCACGATCACCGGCTGCTTGGCGGGGTCCAGGGTGAGCAGCAGTTCGCGCATCCGGTCCTCGGTCAGCGAGACGCAGCCCTGGGTCGGTCCGCCGTGGTCCACGTGGATCCAGATGCCGCCGCCCCGCTCCGCGCCGAGCGGCCGGGTGCGGTCCAGGGGACTGGTGCCCGGGGTCCGGTTGTAGTTGATGGCGACGACGTAGTCGAAGGAGCCTTCGAGCGGCTCCCCCAGGAAGCCCTCGCCGCTCACCGCGAAGCGCTGCTGCTCGTCGTACGGGAGCAGCGCGCCCGGGTCGGGCAGCCGGCCGCCCGCGTCGGTGAGGCCGAAGACCCCGACGGGGGACCGGAGGTCGTCGGCGAGGTGGTGGTCCGTCCAGCCCTCCATGCCGTTGTGGGCGGGCCAGGGGCCCGCCCCGGGTCTCCAGCCGAGAGCGGGGTCGTCGAGGCTGTAGAGCATGACGGCGGAACGGTTGGAATCGGGGCCCTGCCCGGTCACCACGACGGCCTGCCGGGCCGTGGCCGGGATCTGTGCCCGGGTCTCCGGGCCCAGTGCGGGGATCTCCGCCGGGGGGCGGAGGCTCTCCACGGGGGCGGCGGAGGACTCCGGGCCGGCCGCGCCCCGGGGCGCGGAGGGGTCGGTGGTCCGCACCGCCCCGGCGGAACAGCCGATGACCAGCAGGAACAGGGCGACGAGCAGGACGTACGGACGACGCGGGACGGACACGGTGCGGAACTCCTCGGTGGGGGGCGGACTAGCACTTCCCGTGCCAGTCCTTGCCGGGCCCGACGGCGCCGAACCGGAACCGGGGCCATCCGGATGTACCCGGTTCGTGTACCCGGGGGCCGGGAGTGCCGCACGGTCCACCCGTACGCAGGCAAAGAGCCCGGAACCGTCATGGTTCCGGGCCCTTCACCGGGGGTCCTGTGCCGCCTAGAGGTCGGTTCCGTCGTGGGTCTCGTCGGGGTCGACGCCCATCGTGATGGAGCCGATCACGCCGCGCGCCATCTTCCCCTTACGGTACGAGAGCTTCAGCAGCCCGCCCGTCACACCGCTCTGGTCGTAGATGGTGTCCTCGGTGAGGGTCGTGCGGGTGGTGGTGCTCGTCGAGTACGGCTCCTCCTTCGCGGAGTCGAGGACGGCGGACTCGGCGAAGAAGAACTGACCGGTGTGGCAGGTGTTCCCGCCCTCGTACCCGGCGTCGGTCATCTTCCCGCCGACGTGCACCTTGGTGTGGATGTGCACGGCGCGGCCCTGGTACCAGCCCGGGAAGATCGTCGTGAACTCCACGTACCCGTGCTGGTCGGTGAGGCGCGTGCCCCGCAGATAGCGCTTGTCGTCGGTGGGCTCGCTGTGTCCGCCACCGCCGCCGCCCGGGCCCCCGGAAGGAGGCGTCCCGGTGGGGGTTCCGGTCGGCATGTCCGTGGGGGCGCCGCTCGGCGGGGTGCCGCCGCCGGGGCCTCCCTGGCTCATGCTCTCGTAACCGGAGTAGATGCCCAGTGCGTCGCAGTGCCAGATGTCGACGGCCGCCTTCTTCAGCGGCTTGCAGGTGTCGGAGTCGATCACCTTCAGGCGCAGGGTCAGCGGGATGCCCTCCTTGCCCTCGGTGATGTCCTTCCGGATCTTGTCGGCGTCGATGTAGTACGGGCCCTCGGTGGTCTCCGAGGTCAGGCGGTAACACGCCTCACCCTGTCCGGTCGCCGTGCCGGACGCCTCGCTCTCCTCCTGGGCCGAGGCGGTGGCGACGACCCCGGCCCCGACTCCTGCCGCGGCCACGACCGCCGCTCCGCCGATCACCACGCGGCGCCGGGTGAGGTCCTTCTTGTGCGCGGGTCCCTGATTCTCCGTCATGAGCGGTGACACTAGGCAGCCAGGCTGGCAGGAACATGAGAGTCGGCTGTGCGTTCCTGTGCGAGTTCCGTCGTCACCGGCTCCACACGTGAAACAGTCCCCGGCCGGTGGCCGGGGACTGTTTCACGTGGAACCGAAGCGGAACCGGTGACGCCTACTTCGCGCCGGTGTCCCTCGCCACGGCGTCCGTGACGTCGGCCTTGTCCTTCGCCGCCGCGACGGGCTTACGGAGCTGGATGTTCAGCTCGCGCAGCCGGGTCTCGTCCAGCACGGTCGGGGCGCCCATCATCAGGTCCTGGGCGTTGCCGTTGAGCGGGAAGGCGATCGTCTCGCGGATGTTGGGCTCGTCGGCCAGCAGCATCACGATGCGGTCGACACCCGGGGCGATGCCACCGTGCGGCGGGGCGCCGAGGCGGAAGGCACGGAGCATGCCCGCGAACTCGTGCTCGACGGTCTCGCGGTCGTAGCCGGCGATCTCGAAGGCCTTGAGCATCAGCTCGGGCTCGTGGTTACGGATGGCGCCGGAGGACAGCTCGATGCCGTTGCAGACGATGTCGTACTGCCAGGCGAGGATGTCCAGCGGGTCCTTCTCCTCCAGGTCCTTCAGACCGCCCTGAGGCATCGAGAAGGGGTTGTGCGAGAAGTCGATCTTGCCGGTGTCCTCGTCCTTCTCGTACATCGGGAAGTCGACGATCCAGCAGAACCGGAAGACGCCCTCCTCGAAGTGGCCGGCCCGCTTGGCGGCCTCCACGCGGACGGCGGACATGATCTTGGAGACCTCGTCGAACTCGCCCGCGCCGAAGAAGACCGCGTGGCCGGGGGCCAGGGACAGCCGCTCGGTGAGGGTCTTGACGTCCGTCTCGGTGAGGAACTTCGCGATCGGCCCGGCCAGCGTGCCGTCCTCGCCCACGCGGACCCAGGCGAGGCCCTTCGCGCCGTGCTCGACGGCGTACTCTCCGAGGCCGTCGAAGAACTTCCGGGACTGGCCCGCGGTGTCCGGCACCGGAAGGGCGCGGACGTGCTTGCCCGCAAACGCCTTGAAGCCGGAGTCGGCGAACACGTCGGAGATGTCGACGAGCTCCAGCTTCGCCCGCAGGTCGGGCTTGTCGTTGCCGTACTTCAGCATCGACTCGCGGAAGGGGATGCGCGGGAACGGCGAGGTGACGTGGCGGCCGTTGCCGAACTCCTCGAAGAGCTCGGTCATCAGCTTCTCGATCGGCTGGAAGACGTCCTCCTGCTCGACGAACGACATCTCGACGTCGAGCTGGTAGAACTCGCCGGGCGAGCGGTCGGCGCGGGCGTCCTCGTCGCGGAAGCACGGCGCGATCTGGAAGTAGCGGTCGAAGCCGGAGATCATCAGCAGCTGCTTGAACTGCTGCGGCGCCTGCGGGAGCGCGTAGAACTTGCCCGGGTTCAGCCGGGACGGGACCACGAAGTCACGGGCGCCCTCGGGGGAGGTCGCGGTGAGGATCGGCGTCGCCATCTCGTTGAAGCCGAGGGCCACCATCTTGGACCGGATGGAGGCGATCACGGCCGAGCGCAGCATGATGTTGCGGTGCATGCGCTCGCGGCGCAGGTCGAGGAAGCGGTACTCCAGGCGCCGCTCCTCGTTGACCCCGTCCTCGGTGTTGATCGTGAAGGGCAGCGGGCCGGCCTCGCCCAGCACCTCGACCTCGGTGACCTCGATCTCGATCTCACCGGTCGGGAGCTCCGGGTTGACGTTGTCCGAGCCGCGCGCGGAGACCTTGCCGTCGACGCGGACGACGGTCTCCTTGGTCAGCTTCGCCAGGGCGTCGTTGCCGGGGGTGCCGGGGCGGGCGACGAGCTGCACCAGACCGTGGTGGTCGCGCAGATCGATGAAGAGGATGCCGCCCAGGTCTCGACGATTGTGCAGCCAGCCGCTCAGCCGGACGTCGGTGCCGACGTCAGAGGCGCGGAGCTCGCCGCAGGTGTGGGACCTGTACCGATGCATCGTCGTTCATCCAGTCTTCGCGGTCGGGGTGGATTGACACCCCAGGCTACCGCCCGTGGACGCACCGCTTCATTGGCATTGTCGCCGCACGGCTGTCCGAGACCCGCCCGGTCGCCTCCGGCGGGCGTTCTCCCTCGGTGGCGACCGTGGAGAACATCTTCCTAAAGTGGGGCAATGCGCACCGAGGAGATCCTGGCTGCGATCGGGACCGGGCTGTGGAGCTGGGACAGCTCATCGGGCACGGTCACGCTCGACGCCGAGGCGGCGCGGCTGGTGGGACTGCCCGCCGAGGCCACGACCCGCCCCGGCGAGGAGGTGCGCCCCCGGTTCCACCCGGCCGACTGGAACGAGATCGACGGCATCGTGAACTTCGCGATCACCGAGGGGACGGTGGCCGAGGCCAGGATGCGGATCATGGACGAGAACGGCGCGGTCGTACGCACGGTGCGCACCCGGTCGAAGCCGATCCCGCTGGACACCCCGGGCCGCCACACGTACGTGCTGACGGGCATCCTCCAGGAGGTCACCCAGCCCGCGGAGGACACCGCGGCGAAGACCCCGCTCACGGGCGACTGGCGGCGGTCGCGCGAGGCGTTCCTGCTGGACGCGGGACGGGCGCTGGCCGAGGCCGGGTCCACCGAGGAGGTCCTGCGGGTCGCCCATTCGCTCTCCATGCCCGGCTTCTCGCCGGACGGGCTCGCCGTCTTCGGGGTCTCGGGCGAGCGGCTGACGATCATCGGGCACCACGGGCACAACGTCGGCGACGAGAAGCCCTTCACCGAGATGTCCCTCCAGACGGACTACCCGGCCGCCGAGGTCGTGCGGACCGGCCAGGCGATCTACCTCGAGACCCCCGAGGAGTACCGGCGCCGCTTCCCGGCCACCTGGCCCCTCGCCCAGGAGTTCGGGCGCCAGTCCTGGGCCTTCATGCCGCTGATCTCGTCCGGGCACACCATGGGTGCCTGGATGGCGGGTTTCCGGCACAACGTGGCCTTCTCACCGGACGAGCGTTCCGTGCTGACGACGGTGGCCAAGATGCTCGCGCAGGCGCTGACCCGCGCCGGCGCGGCCGAGAACGAGCGTGAGCTGTCGCTGGGCCTCCAGCGGGCGATGAGGCCGTCCCTGGGCCCCGGCGTGCCCGGCCTGACGGTGGCGGCGCGTTACATCCCGACAGGAGGAGGTCTCCAGGTCGGCGGCGACTGGTACGACGTGATCCCGCTCCCCAACGGCCGTATCGCCCTCGTCATCGGTGACGTCCAGGGCCATGACGTGCGGGCGGCGGGCCTGATGGGCCAGCTGAGGATCGCCCTGCGCGCGTACGCCTCCGAGGGGCACCGCCCCGACGCCGTGCTCTCCCGGGCCTCGCGCTTCCTGTCCGGACTGACCGAGACGTACGACCTCGACGACGGCGAGGACCGCTCGGACGCGACGCGCTTCGCGACCTGCCTGTACGCGGAGGCGGACCCCGAGAACGGGACCCTCGACATCGCCCGCGCGGGCCACCCGGACCCGGTGGTGATCAGCGTCGACGGCACGGCGGTCATCCGGCAGACCGCCGGAGGGCTGCCCCTGGGCGTCGAGAAGGACGCCGACTACCCGACGACCCGCGTGGTCCTGAGCCCCGGCGAGACGATCATGCTGTGCACGGACGGGCTCATCGAGACCGGCGGACACGACATGGCCACCGGATGGACCAGGCTCAGGCCGGTCCTGGAGAAACCCGTCGAGGACCTGGAGGAGCTCGCGGACGCCCTCGTCCGGACGGTGCACGGTCCCGGCTCCCACTACACGACCGGGCCGCTGGTGGACCGCCGTGAGGACGACATCGCGGTCATGGTGCTGCGCCGTGAGGCCGCACGGACGCGCAGGACCCCGGGGCGGCGCTCGGCCATGAGCATCGCCCAGGCGGAGCCCGAGCGCGTCGCGGCCGCCCGCGGGCAGGTGCGGGAGCTGCTGCACGACTGGGCGGACACGGAGCAGGTCGACTCGGCGGAGCTGATGGTCTCCGAGATGTCCACGAACGTGCTCGTCCACACGGACGGGGACGCGCTGCTCGTCGCGGAGGTGACGGGCGAGCGGGGCGAGCGGCGGCTGCGTGTCGAGGTGGCCGACACCAGTGACGAGCTGCCGCACAAGCGGCGGCCGGGGGAGATGGCGTCCAGCGGCCGCGGACTGGTGCTGATGGAGATGCTCGCCGACGCCTGGGGGGTGGACCCGAGGGGTGAGGGGAAGTCGATCTGGTTCGAGCTGTACGAGTCCGCGGAGCCGGCCGAGCTGGGCGTCACCGGCTCATGAGCGCCCGGGGACCGCGCCCTCCCGGCCTCCGGCCTCGTATCCCTTGCGCAGCTCGCCGATCACCCCGAACACCGCGGCGCACAACGGCACCGCCAGCAGCATGCCCAGCAGCCCCGCGACGCTCGCACCCGCGGTCAGCGCGATCATGATCGTGGCGGGGTGCATCTGGACCGTGCGGCTCTGGATGACGGGCTGGAGCACGTGCCCCTCCAGCACCTGGACGGCGAGCACCACTCCCAGTACCCAGAGCGCGATCACGATGCCCCGGTCGGCGAGCGCGACCAGCACGGCCACGGCACCGGAGATGAAGGCCCCCAGGTACGGGATGTAGGCGCCGACGAAGACCAGCGCGCCCAGTCCCACCGCCCCCGGCACCCGCAGGATCAGCAGACCCACCGTGATGCACAGCGCGTCGATCAGGGCGATGAAGGTGGTGCCGCGCATGAACCCCTCGACGGCTTCGAAGGCCCTGCGCCCCATGGCCTCCACGAGCCCGCCCGTGCCGCGCGGGGCGATGGTGTGGGCGAGGTGGACGGCCCGGTCGGAGTCGCGCAGGAAGAAGAACGTCAGCAGCAGGGCCAGGACCGCGGTGGTCACGAGCGAGCCGATGACGCTGATCCCGGTGAGCAGTCCGCCCGCCGCACTCGCGCCGAACTTCCCGATCAGCTTCTTCGCGTTGTCCGCCAGATCGTCCACGTTCGCGACCCCTTCGATGTCGAAGTGGTCGATGACCCACTGCGCCGCGTCCTTCAGCGAGGCCACGATCTGGTCGCCCGTGTCGACGAGTGCGGTGACGACGATGTATCCGGCGCCGCCGCCCACCGCGACGAGCGCGGCGCAGGTGAGTCCGGCCGCCACGGACCTGTTCACCTTGTGGGCGGTCAGCCAGCGGTGGACGGGGCCGAGCAGCGCCGTGCCGAGCAGCGCCAGCAGGACCGGGGTGACCGCGGTCTTGAGCACCACCACGAGCCAGATGGCCACAGCCACGACGCCGACGACCAGGAGCAGAACGCCGCACCAGGCGGCCGTGCGCCGCGCGACATCGGGCAGGAGGGTCTTCCGGTCAGGCACCCTCCCACCCGATCACGGGCGGGGAGTGATGTCCCTTCTGCACGGTCGTACGGGTGACGGCCCGTCACCCGTACGACCGGAGGGGCCGGTCACATGCCGTGGACCGCCGGGACCTTGCCGAGGCGGCCGGCCTGGAAGTCCTCGAAGGCCTGCTTGAGCTCGTCCTGGGTGTTCATCACGAACGGCCCGTAGTGCGCCATCGGCTCACGGATCGGACGCCCGCCGAGCAGCACGACCTCCAGGTCCGGGGTGTTGCCGTCCTGCGTCTCGTCGGCGCGGACGGTCAGCGAGGACCCCTTGCCGAAGACCGCGGTCTGCCCGGTGCGGACCGGGCGGCGCTCCTCACCGACGCTGCCGCGCCCGGCGAGGACGTACGCGAGGCCGTTGAAGTCCTCGCGCCACGGGAGCGTCACCTCGGCACCCGGCCGGACCGTCGCGTGGACCATGGTGATCGGCGTGTGCGTGATGCCCGGGCCCTCGTGGCCGTCGAGCTCGCCGGCGATGACACGGAGCAGCGCGCCGCCGTCCGGGGAGGCGAGGAGCTGGACCTGGCCACCACGGATGTCCTGGTAGCGCGGGGCCATCATCTTGTCGGCCTTGGGCAGGTTCACCCAGAGCTGGAGGCCGTGGAAGAGCCCGCCGGACATGACGAGCGCCTCGGGCGGCGTCTCGATGTGCAGGAGGCCGCTTCCGGCGGTCATCCACTGGGTGTCGCCGTTCTCGATGGCACCGCCGCCGCCGTGGCTGTCCTGGTGGATGAAGCTCCCGTCGATGATGTACGTGACGGTCTCGAAGCCGCGGTGCGGGTGCCAGGGGGTCCCCTTCGGCTCGCCGGCCGCGTACTCCACCTCACCCATCTGGTCCATCATGATGAACGGGTCGAGGTGCCGGTAGTTGATCCCGGCGAAGGCACGCCGCACCGGGAACCCCTCGCCCTCGAAACCGCTGGGCGCGGTCGTGACGGTCAGCACGGGGCGGGCCACGGCCTCGGCCTGGGCCGCGACCTTCGGCAGGGTCAGCGGGTTTTCGACGGTCACTGCGGGCATGGGAGCCACCTCCGGGAGTCTTCTGCGTCCAATTTAGTTGAACGGTGAACATCTAGCAAGGCGACATCCATTCCCGCCGACCCGGACAGCACCGAGGGCCCGCACCGGCCGGCGCGGGCCCTCGGGCCACCTCGGGTCGCGGAGGCCCTCGGCCGTCCGCGGAGCAGGGGGTGCCTATCCGTACATACGACGCATCGCGAAGTCCACCATCTGCTCCACCGCCTTGGCGTCGAAGACCATGCGGTGATCACCCTCCATGTCCAGGACGAAGCCGTAGCCGGTCGGCAGCAGGTCGATCACCTCGGCGCCCGTGATCACGAAGTACTTGGACTCCTTGCCCGCATAGCTCCGGAGCTCCTTGAGCGTCGTGAACATGGGGATCACCGGCTGCTGGGTGTTGTGGAGCGCCAGGAAGCCGGGGTTGTCGCCGCGCGGGCAGTAGACCTTCGCCGTGGCGAAGATCTGCTGGAAGTCCTCCGCGGACAGCGACCCGGTCGTGAAGGCCCGTACCGCGTCGGCCAGGGACGGCGGCGAGGGCTCGGGGTACAACGGCTGCTCGCCGTAGCCGCCGCCCATCTGCTGCTGTGCGCCCTGGTTCTGGTCGTAGCCATACATGCCGCAAAGAGTAATCGGACACATCTGTGCCTCGGGGGGTTGCGTCTTATTACTGACGGGTAGCATCATCGTGGGGGTCAGGTGATATACCCACGCCCGGCCGTCCGTCGCCCGAACCTCACTCCTCCACGGGGCGCTGCGCGCCACTGCTATTGATTACGGAGCCTTCCCATGGGGCACTACAAGTCGAATCTCCGCGACATCGAGTTCAACCTCTTCGAGGTCCTCGGGCGCGACAAGCTGTACGGCACCGGTCCGTTCGCGGAGATGGACGTCGACACCGCGAAGAGCATCCTGGACGAGGTGACCCGCCTCGCGGAGAACGAGCTGGCCGACTCGTACGCCGACGCGGACCGCAACCCGCCGGTCTTCGACCCCGAGACGAACACCGCGCCCGTCCCGGCCTCCTTCAAGAAGTCGTACCAGGCCTTCATGGACTCCGAGTACTGGCGCCTCGGCCTGCCCGAGGAGATCGGCGGCACGACGTCGCCGCGCTCCCTGATCTGGGGTTACGCGGAGCTGCTGCTCGGCTCGAACCCGGCGGTCTGGATGTACTCCTCCGGCCCCGCGTTCGCCGGCATCCTCTTCGACGAGGGCAACGAGGCGCAGAAGAAGATCGCGGAGATCGCCGTCGAGAAGCAGTGGGGCTCGACGATGGTGCTGACCGAGCCGGACGCCGGTTCGGACGTCGGCGCCGGCCGCACGAAGGCGGTCGAGCAGGAGGACGGCTCCTGGCACATCGAGGGCGTGAAGCGCTTCATCACCTCGGGCGAGCACGACATGTCCGAGAACATCCTCCACTACGTCCTGGCACGCCCCGAGGGCGCCGGCCCGGGCACCAAGGGCCTCTCCCTCTTCCTGGTCCCGAAGTTCCACTTCGACTGGACCACCGGCGAGCTCGGTGCGCGTAACGGCGTGTACGCGACGAACGTCGAGCACAAGATGGGCCTCAAGGCGTCGAACACCTGCGAGATGACCTTCGGCGACCAGCACCCCGCCAAGGGCTGGCTGATCGGCGACAAGCACGACGGCATCCGCCAGATGTTCCGCATCATCGAGTTCGCCCGCATGATGGTCGGCACGAAGGCCATCGCGGCCCTCTCGGCGGGCTACCTCAACGCGCTGGAGTACGCCAAGGAGCGCGTCCAGGGCACCGACCTGTCGCAGTTCATGGACAAGACGGCCCCCAAGGTCACCATCACGCACCACCCCGACGTGCGCCGCTCCCTGATGACGCAGAAGGCGTACGCCGAGGGCATGCGCTCCCTCGTGCTGTACACCGCCTCCGTCCAGGACGCGATCCAGGTGAAGGAGGCCGCGGGCGAGGACGCCAAGGCGCTCAACGGCCTCAACGACCTGCTGCTCCCGATCGTGAAGGGCTACGGCTCCGAGAAGTCCTACGAGCAGCTCGCGCAGTCGCTCCAGACGTTCGGCGGCTCCGGTTACCTCCAGGAGTACCCGGTCGAGCAGTACATCCGCGACGCCAAGATCGACACCCTCTACGAGGGCACGACGGCGATCCAGGGCCAGGACTTCTTCTTCCGGAAGATCGTCCGCGACCAGGGCGCCTCGCTGAACACCCTCTCCGAGGAGATCAAGAAGTTCCTCGCGAGTGCCCAGGGCGACGAGGAGCTGTCCGGCTCGCTGGACAACCTCGCCAAGGCCGCGGTGGACCTGGAGGCGATCGTCGGCACGATGATCACCGACCTCACCGCCACGGGCGAGGACGTCAAGAACATCTACAAGGTCGGTCTCAACACGACCCGCCTCCTGATGGCCTCCGGCGACGTCGTCGTCGGCTACCTGCTGCTCAAGGGCGCGGTCGTGGCCTCCGAGAAGCTGCGCAACGCCTCCGCCAAGGACGCCGCCTTCTACCAGGGCAAGATCGCCGCCGCGAAGTTCTTCGCCGCGAACGTCCTGCCGGGCGTCTCCGGCGAGCGCGCGCTGGCCGAGTCCGTCGACAACTCGCTGATGGAGCTCGACGAGGCCGCGTTCTAGTCGTCACCGCTCCGCCCCGCCGTCGATGACGCCGCCGTCCGGATCCTCCGGGCGGCGGCGTCGTCATGGGCGGGGCAACTTTCCGGACACAGGCGGCGGCACGACGTCGTACACCGTTAAACGTCCCGGTCCCCCGTCGTTACAGTGAAGAACATGAGCTCTCCCCTCCGCTTCGACCGCGGGCACACCGATGATCTGATGGCCTTCCTGATGGCGGCCCCTTCCCCGTACCACGCCGTGGCCACGGCCGCCGCGCGGCTGGAGAAGGCCGGATTCCGGCAGGTCGAGGAGACGGACGCGTGGGACGGCTCCACCGGCGGGAAGTACGTCCTGCGGGGCGGCGCCATCGTGGCCTGGTACGTGCCGGAGGGCGCCGCGGCCCACACCCCGTTCCGGATCGTCGGCGCCCACACCGACTCCCCGAACCTGCGGGTCAAGCCGCTGCCCGACTCCGGTGCGCACGGCTGGCGCCAGATCGCCGTCGAGGTCTACGGCGGGACGCTCCTGAACACCTGGCTCGACCGGGACCTCGGTCTCGCCGGCCGCATCTCCCTGCGCGACGGCACGCACCGGCTGGTGAACATCGACCGGCCCCTGCTGCGCGTCCCCCAGCTCGCCGTGCACCTGGACCGGTCCGCCAACCCCGACGGCCTCAAGCTCGACCGCCAGAAGCACATGCAGCCGATCTGGGGACTCGGCGACATCGAGGAGGGCGACCTCATCCGCTTCGTCGCCGAGGCGGCGGGCGTCGAGGCCGCGGAGATCACCGGCTGGGACCTCATGCCGCACCCCGTCGAGCCGCCCGCCTACCTGGGCCGGGACCGTGAACTCCTCGCCGGTCCGCGCATGGACAACCTGCTCTCGGTGCACGCCGCGACGGCCGCGCTGGCCGCCGTGTCCGGGCAGCCGGACGCCGAGCTCCCGTACATCCCCGTGCTGGCCGCCTTCGACCACGAGGAGAACGGCTCCCAGTCCGACACCGGCGCGGACGGTCCGCTGCTCGGCACGGTCCTGGAGCGCTCCGTGTTCGCCCGCGGCGGCTCGTACGAGGACCGTGCCCGGGCCTTCGCCGGAACGGTCTGTCTCTCCTCGGACACCGGCCACGCCGTCCACCCCAACTACGCCGAGCGCCACGACCCGACGCACCACCCGGTGGCCAACGGCGGGCCCATCCTCAAGGTCAACGTCAACATGCGCTACGCGACCGACGGCGGCGGCCGCGCCGTGTTCGCCGCGGCCTGCGAGAAGGCCGGCGTGCCGTGGCAGACGTTCGTCTCCAACAACTCGATGCCGTGCGGCACGACGATCGGCCCGATCACCGCGGCCCGGCACGGCATCACGACCGTCGACATCGGTGTGGCGATCCTGTCGATGCACAGCGCGCGTGAACTCTGCGGCGCCGACGACCCGTACCTCCTGACCAACGCGCTCACGGCGTTCCTCGCGGGCTGAACCCGACCGTCCCAACCGCCCCGACGGACATGGTTGTTGCCGGGCCGGGTACGCGATCCGTACACCGGTCCGGATTCACCGGGCCGTCGAGGAGGCGGAAATCATGGGACTCGGAGGATGCATTCTCCTGATCGGTGCCGGGGCGATTCTGGCGTTCGCCACCGACTGGGAAATGGATACCGTCAACGTCGACCTGGTCGGCTGGATCATGATGCTCGTCGGCCTCGTCGGGGTCTTCGTCTACGTGAGCATCGCGCGGCGCCGCCGCATGGTCGTGCCGCCCACCACCACGGTCGTCTCGGAGGACGAGCGCCGCTACCAGTGAGCTGACGCCCCGGCAGGCGGCACGGCGCCGGCACGCGCCCTGAGGACACGTGGCGCGGCGCCGCCGGGCCGGTGGGCCGTCAGCCCTGTTCGTCCATCCCGGCCAGCACCAGCGGGAGCCTGGACGCCCCTCCGGCGGTGACGCTCACGGGGACGCCCCAGTCCTGCTGGTGCACATGGCAGGCCGGGTACTCGTTGTCCGGGTCGTCGTCGCAGGACGCCGCCATCGCGGACACATGCAGCACGCCCTCGGTGACCCCGTCCGCGAGGACCAGGTCCCGACCCAGATCCATCCCCTGGCCCGACCCCTCGGCCAGCAGCTCCGGCGGGGTCGAGGAGACCAGCAGCCGGGTGGAGGGGCCGTAACGGGTGTCGAGCTTCTGCCCTGCCGGCGCCTGGAAGACCACGTCCAGCCTCAGCGTGCCGGCGGCGACCTCGGTGGCCGCGCGCCGGGTTCGGTGGGCCCGGTCCGCGACCCGCACGGCCTCCTCGGGGAGCCGCAGCCGGGTCAGCCGGTGCCGTGCGGACTCGACGACGACCAGATCGCCCTCCACCAGGACCGCGTCGCTCGGCTCCCGCAGATCGGTGGCCAGCGTGGTGACCTCGCCGCTCTCCGGGTCGTACCGCCGCAGCGCGTGGTTGTAGGTGTCGCTCACCGCCACGGAGCCGTCGGGGAGGGCCGTGACGCCCAGCGGGTGCTGGAAGAGCGCCTGCTCCGCGGGGCCGTCGCGGTGGCCGAAGTCGAAGAGTCCGGTACCGACGGCGGTGTGGACCGCGCCCTCCAGGTCCACGTAACGCAGCGAGGAGGTCTCGGAGTCGGCGACCCAGAGACGGTCCCCGGCCGCCGCCAGACCGGACGGCTGCGCGAACCACGCCTCCTCCCCGGGCCCGTCGACCAGACCCTCGTTGGTCGTCCCGGCGGCGGCCCGCACCGTGCCCTGCCCGGGGTCGTACGTCCACAGCTGGTGGACGCCGGCCATCGCGATCCACAGCCGGTCGCCGAACCAGGCGATGTCCCACGGCGACGACAGATCCACCTCCGTGGCCGGGCCGCTGCTGGCGGAGCCCTGCCACCACTGGCGTCCGGTACCGGCGAGCGTGGTCGTCACTCCTGTGGCGAGGTCGAGCGCCCTGATCGCGTGGTTGACGGTGTCCGCGACGGCGATCCGGCCGTCCGGCAGCACGGCGAGACCCTGCGGTTCGCTGAACCGGGCCTCGTCGCGGCCGCCGTCCGCGAATCCGCGCTCACCGGCGCCGAAGTGCCCCCGCACGGTCTCGCCGTCGGCATCCAGCTCGACCAGGCGGTGCCGGGTGGTGTCCGAGACCAGGAAGCCGCCGTCCGGGAGGGCGAGCGCCTTGCCGGGGAACCGCAGGTGTGTGGCGACGGGCTCCGGAGCGACGTACGGGCCGTCGCCGCGGTGCAGGGTGCCCTTCGCGGCGTGCTCGGCCTCCAGCTCCTCGACCAGCTTCTCGATGGCGTGCGCGTGGCCCTCACCGGCGTGCTGGGCCACGACATAGCCCTCGGGGTCCACGACGACGAGCGTGGGCCAGGCGCGGACGGCGTACTGCTTCCAGGTGGCGAGCTCGGGGTCGTCGAGGACGGGGTGATGCACCTCGTACCGCTCGACGGCGTCGACCACGGCCTGGTGCTCGGCCTCGTGCACGAACTTCGGGGAGTGGACACCGATGATCACCACGGTGTCGCGGTGCTTCTCCTCCAGCTCACGCAGCTCGTCGAGCACGTGCAGACAGTTGACGCAGCAAAATGTCCAAAAATCCAGAATGACAATGCGTCCCCGCAGCTCAGCAAGGGTGTACTGCCGGTCGCCTGTATTGAGCCAGCCGCCCTTGCCGATCAGTTCGGGGGCGCGGACACGTGCACGTGCTGTCATGACAACAGTCAACAGCACCGTGGCCTGCCCGCATTCCGGCAGGTCGTCGGGGAACCTGTGATCCATGAGACTTCTCGTACGTGAGCGAGTGTTCGGCGTCGGCGACGACTACTGGATCGAGGACGCGGACGGGCGGAAGCTCTTCCTCGTCGACGGCAAGGCCATGCGGCTCCGTGACACCTTCGAGCTGAAGGACACCGACGGCCAGGTGCTGGTGGAGATCCGCCAGAAACTGATCAGCCTGCGCGACACCATGCTGATCGAGCGGAACGGCGAGGAGCTCGCCAAGATCAAGCGGAAGAGGCTCTCCCTCCTGCGCAACCACTACCGGGTGACCCTGGTGGACGGCACCGAGCTGGACGTCAGCGGCAAGATCCTGGACCGCGAGTTCGCGATCGACTACGACGGGGAGCTGCTCGCCCAGATCTCCCGGCGCTGGCTGACCGTTCGCGACACCTACGGTGTCGACATCGTGCGGGAGGACGCCGATGTGCCGCTGCTTCTCGCCGTGGCGGTGTGCGTCATCGTCCTCGCGGACAAGGAGCACGACAAGGATCACGACAAGGGCCACGACGAGGACTGACGGCGGGCGGCCGGACGGCCGAGGGCCCGGTTTCACGTGAAACCGGGCCCTCGGGACGTCTGCGTACGGCTCAGGCCAGGCGCCGTGGCGCGAGGCCCAGGCGGCGGTCCTTGAGGGCCGGGAACTGCTCGCGGGTGGTGGTGGCCTTCGCCGGGTCGAACTCCACGGTGAGCACCTCCTCGCCGGCCCCGGCCTCGGCGAGCACCTCACCCCAGGGGTCGACGACGATGCTGTGGCCCGCCTGTTCGACCCCCGCGTGGGTGCCGGCCGACCCGACCGCCAGGACGTACGCCTGGTTCTCCACCGCGCGGGCCTGCGCCAGCAGGGTCCAGTGCGAACGGCGGCGCTCCGGCCAGCCGGCCGCGACGATCAGGGTCTCGGCCCCCGCGTCGACGAGCCCCCGGAACTGCTCGGGGAAGCGCAGGTCGTAGCAGGTGGCGAGGCCGACCACGGTCTCCGGCAAAGCGACGGTGACGAGTTCCTCTCCGGCCCCCATGAGCACCGCCTCGCCCTTGTCGAAGCCGAAACGGTGGATCTTGCGGTAGGCGGCGGCCCGTTCACCCTCGGGCGAGAAGACCAGCGAGGTGTTGTAGAGGGTGCCGTCCTCGGCCCGCTCGACGAACGACCCGGCATGCAGCCAGACCCCGGCCTCGGCCGCCGCCTTCGCCATGACGTCATGGGTGGGGCCTTGCAGGGGCTCGGCCTCATCGGCGAACGCGGTGTAGGCGAAGGCACCGACCGGCCAGAGCTCGGGGAGGAGGACCAGGTCCGCACCCCGCTGGGCCACGACCAGGGAAGCCGCGCGCTCTCTACGGGAATTGACCGATTCATCCGGGTTTACTGCGATCTGGATGAGGGAGGCGTGCACACTACCACCGTCCTGGCATGGAAGCCGTCAACGCGGGCCTACGATCGTCACACGAAAGCACTGCCGGGGTGCCTGCTCGCAGCGTAACTTAGCGAGCGAACCTCCCACGCAGCCCGCAGACAGCGACGTCGGTGCCGGCCCTCGGTCGGCACTCCCTGCTCTCCAGCCCATGCACCGCAGAACCGCACGAGGGGTCCCGTGACCGTCCATCCCAGCCTCCAGACCTATGCCGATGCCTGGACCCACGCCGTCGAGTCGATATCCGAGCTGGTCAAGCCGCTCGTCGAGGGGGAGTGGAACCGCCGGACGCCCTGCCCGGGCTGGTCGGTGCGCGACATCGTCTCGCATGTCATCGGCATGGAGTGCGAGCAGCTCGGCGACCCCCGCCCGATCCACACGCTGCCGCGCGACCTCTACCACGTGCAGAACGACCACCAGCGCTACATGGAGATGCAGGTCGACGTACGGCGCCACCACACCGCGCCGGAGATGACCTCGGAGCTGGAGTACACGCTCATCCGGCGCATGCGTCAGCTGCGCAACGAGTCGCGCGCCCCCGAGACCATGGTGCGGGCGCCCCTCGGCGCCGAGCAGACCCTGGAACTGGCACTGCGGATGCGGGCGTTCGACGTCTGGGTCCACGAGCAGGACCTGCGCACGACGCTGGGACAGCCCGGCAACCTGGACTCCCCCGGCGCCCTCGTCGTCCGGGACACCCTGCTGGCCGGACTGGCGAAGGTGGTCGCCAAGGACGCGGGCGCCCCGCCCAATTCGGCCGTGGTCTTCGATGTGCACGGCCCGCTGGAGTTCCTGCGTACGGTCAGGGTCGACGGCGAGGGCCACGGCTCGGTCGACGGCGCGCCGTCGCTGGGTCCCGCGGCGTCCCTGGCGATGGACTGGGAGACGTACTACCGGCTGGCCTGCGGCCGGGTCCGGGCGCAGGCCGTGGAGGACCGGATCAAGATCGAGGGTGACCAGGAGCTGGCGGCCGAGATCCTGCGTCACTTCGCCCTGACTCCGTGATCCCCTGACCCCCTGCACCCCTGACGCCGTGACCGGCGGCGCCCGCCCGTGAGCAGGCCGGGACGGGCGCGCCGCCGGGGCCGCCGTCAGGCGGGGACGTGCACGGCTTCGACCCGGCTGACGACGTGGTGGTCGCGTTCCCTGTGGGTGGCGCCGGCGTGCAGCCGCAGGATCTGGACGACGCCGAGCGCCTCCAGGACGAAGACCGAAGCGAACGCGACGCGGTAGTTGTCCCCCGTCGCGTCCAGCAGCACGCCGACCGCGAACAGTGTCGTCATCGAGGCGACGAAGCCGCCCATGTTGACGATGCCGGAAGCGGTGCCCTGGCGTTCCGGCGGGTTGGCCGGCCGGCCGAAGTCGAAGCCGATCATCGAGGCCGGTCCGCAGGAGCCGAGCACCACGCACAGGGTGACCAGCAGCCACATCGGCGCGTGGTCGCCGGGGTAGAAGATCGTCGACGCCCAGAGCAGCGCGGTCATCGCGACCGTCCCCAGGGCCAGCGGGGCGCGCGCCGCGTGGTGGCGGGCGATGACCTGCCCGTAGACGAGCCCCACGACCATGTTGGAGAGCACGATCAGGGTGAGCAGCTCACCGGCGGTGCCCCGGCTCAGCCCCTGCGCCTCGACCAGGAAGGGCATGCCCCACAGCAGGAGGAAGACCATGGCGGGGAACTGCGTGGTGAAGTGCACCCACATGCCCAGGCGGGTGCCCGGCTCCCGCCAGGAAGCGGCGATCTGCTTGCGCACGTACGCCGCTCCGGCGTGCTCGGCGGGCGGGGGCTCGTGGCCCTCGGGGTGGTCCTTGAGGAAGAGCAGCAGCGGTACCAGCACGACCACGCCGGCCAGCGAGCTGCCTACGAAGGTCGCGGTCCAGCCGAAGCCGTGCAGCGCGCGGGCGATGACGAGGGTCGAGACGAGGTTGCCCGCCATCCCGAAGAGCGCGGCCACCTGGCCGATCAGCGGCCCGCGTCGGGCCGGGAACCACCGGGCGCCGAGCCGCAGCACGCTGATGAACGTCATCGCGTCGCCGCAGCCGAGCATCGCGCGGGAGGCGAGAGCCATGCCGTACGAGGGGGAGAGCGCGAAGCCCAGCTGTCCCAGAGTGAAGAGCACCACCCCGATGGTGAGGACCTTCTTGGTGCCGAGCCTGTCGACCATGAGGCCCACGGGTATCTGCATGCCGGCGTAGACGAGCAGTTGCAGGATGGAGAACGTGGACAGGGCCGAGGCGTTGACCTCGAACCGGTCGGCGGCGTCGAGCCCGGCGACGCCCAGACTCGTACGGAAGATGATGGCGACGAAGTAGACGGCGACACCGATGCCCCAGACCCACGCGGCACGCCGGCCGCCGGGCGGGTCTCCGGGCAGGGAGAGGGTGGGGGACGCGGAGCTCATCGGTCCTCACCCCGGACCAGCACCTTGACCCGGCTGACGTGGCGCCGCACGACCAGTGCGGCGCCCTCGGCGTCGCCGGCCCTGATGGCGTCCAGCAGCTCACCGTGTTCGGTGATGTTGGCGGCGATCCTGCCGGGGTGCGCCTCCATCACGGCCACGCCCATGCGCAGCTGCCGGTCACGGAGCTGGTCGTAGAGGCGGGAGAGGATCTCGTTGCCCGCGTTCTTCACGATCTCGGCGTGGAAGCACCGGTCCTTGACGGACACCGCGGCCAGGTCGCCCACCTCGGCGAGCTCCCGCTGCTCCTCCAGGAGCCGCTCCAGCCGGGCGATCAGCTGCGCCGACGCGGGCACGGCCTTCCGCGCGGCGAACTCCTCCACGAGCAGCCGGGTCTCCACCACGTCGGAGATCTCCTGCGCGGAGACCGCGAGCACCAGCGCACCCTTCTTCGGGTAGAGCTTGATCAACCCTTCGACCTCGAGCCGGAGCAGCGCCTCCCGTACCGGGGTCCGGGACACACCGACGGCCTCGGCCAGGTCGCCCTCGGTGAGGAGCGTGCCACCCTCGTAGCGGCGGTCGAGGACGGCTTCCTTGATGTGCGTGTAGACGCGCTCGGCTGCGGGCGGGGGCTTGGGGGCCGCCTTGCGGGCGGCGGGTTCGGCGATGGGTGCGGCAGGCATGCACACAGCATAGATACAACATGGGTGCGTCCGCTTCCCCGTCCGCGATCCGGACGCGGAGGCGGACATCCGGCCCTGGTCTCCGGCCGGGCGCCGGACGGGTGTGAAATCACCCGTACGAGAGGGCATCCATCCGGGCGTCTCGCGAGTCTCACCACCGAGCGGCACCCCATGTGGCCGCATTTCAGGCGTATTTGGAGCGTTCGACTTGAAAACTGGTCTCAAGGGCATAAACCGCGCAAGCGTCGCCGCCACCGTCACTCTCACCGCGGGCGCCGTCCTCGCGGGCAGCGCCTTCGCCTCCACGGCTCAGGCCGCGACACCGCCGACACCCTCGATCGCCGCCAAGGGCGGCTTCGTGATGAACAGCGGCACCGCGAAGACGCTCTACGGAAAAGCCGCGGATACCCGACGCTCCACCGGCTCCACGACGAAGATAATGACCGCCAAGGTGGTGCTGGCGCAGAAGAACCTGAACCTGGATTCCAAGGTGACGGTCCAGAAGGCGTACAGCGACTACATCGTCTCGAAGACCGCCTCCTCGGCCCGGCTGATCGTCGGCGACAAGGTCACGGTCCGCCAGCTCCTGTACGGCCTGATGCTGCCGTCGGGCTGCGACGCCGCCTACGCCCTCGCCGACAAGTTCGGCTCCGGCTCCACGCGCGCGGCCCGGGTGAAGTCCTTCATCGGCAAGATGAACGCCTCCGCGAAGAGCCTCGGCCTGAAGAACACCCACTTCGACTCGTTCGACGGCATCGGCAGCGGCTCGAACTACTCCACGCCGCGTGACCTGACGAAGATCGCCGGCAGCGCGATGAAGAACTCCACGTTCCGCACGATCGTGAAGACGAAGTCGACCAAGCAGAAGGTCACGACGAAGAGCGGCGGCTACCGCTACATGTCGTGGACGAACACCAACCCGCTGCTGGGCAGTTACAGCGGCGCGATCGGCGTGAAGACCGGCTCGGGCCCGTCCGCCAAGTACTGCCTGGTCTTCGCGGCGACCCGGAACGGCAAGACGGTCATCGGGACCGTCCTCACCTCGACGTCCGCGACCACCCGGACGTCCGACGCGAAGAAGCTCCTGGACTACGCCTTCAAGAAGTAGCGCCGGGGTTCGCCTCTGGGCCCTGCTCGCGCGATGCGCGGGCGGGGCCCTCCGCCGTCTTACGCCTGCCGGCGCAGATCCGCTATGAAGCGGTCCCAGGCGGCGGGGGCGAGGATGAGGAAGGGGCTGTCGGACCGCTTGCTGTCGCGGACGGCAACGGTGCTGGGAACGTTGCGGGCCACTTCGAGGCACTCGCCGTTGCCGCTGCTGTAGCTGGACTTGACGAACTCGAAGCAACGCACGATTACAGCTCCTTGCGAATACGCCCTATCAAGGCAATGGAATCGCGGGGAGCGAGTCCGCATCGGGCGATACGACTGAACGTGACGTTGTGACGGGCGGCGTCCCTCTCACTCTCCAGCCACAGCGTAGACGACGTGGTGTCCATGTAGACCACGTCCATCGCACCGGGTTCGGCGAACGAAACAACGCTAAAAGCGCTGGTCATGCCCGGGTGGGATCCGGCCAGGAAAGGGACAACCTGCACCGTGACATTTGGCTCGGTGGCAGCCGTCGCCAGATGATCCAGTTGTGCGCGCATCACCTCGCGACCGCCGACCAGTTGCCGCAACGCTCCTTCGCCGACGATCGCCCACAGCGCGAGTGGGGCGCTGTCCGCAAGGCGCGCCTGTCGGGCGATCTTCGCCTCGACGAAGCGCTCGATCTCGT
This sequence comes from Streptomyces sp. NPDC088746, assembly GCF_044751065.1. Classification (NCBI taxonomy): domain Bacteria; kingdom Bacillati; phylum Actinomycetota; class Actinomycetes; order Kitasatosporales; family Streptomycetaceae; genus Streptomyces; species Streptomyces sp. NPDC088746. Next base: position 116,436 of record NZ_JBIVLA010000007.1, on the reverse strand, counting down.
CCGGGTCGTCCCAGTCCGCGTTGCCGACCGCCAGCGCCCGCGCGTAGTCCGGCGTCTGGAGCAGCCCCGGCACAAAGGCCCCCTGCCAGGTCCTGACCGCCGTAGCGATGTCCTCGAGCGCGACGTACTCAACCAGCGAGCGCAGCTCCGGGTACTGGTTCCACCAGCCCTTCGCCTTGCGGCGCTCCCGATCCAGTCGGGCCACCTCCAGCAAGCCGCTGACGAGCTTCGCGTCCTCGACACCGTAGAACTCACAGAGGCTGCGCACGTCCGGGTCCCTCATCGGAACCCAGCCTCGCTCCATCTTCACGATCTTCGAGTTGGTCGCGCTGATGACCTGGGCTGCCTGCTGTTGCGTCTTCCCGGACGCGTCCCTCAGGCGCAGGAGCTCGCTACCGAGTCTGCGTGCCAGAACAGTTGACGACCGGTTGCCTTGCTGAGTCGCTCGATTCACCACCTCAGTGTCCCGCCCCACGGCCCGGGTCGTCGACCACTGTCACTCGTTGGAGACACTTGTCTCCGTTTCACTTGCACCCATGGACCCGTGCTCGCTACGTTCGGCGAACCGCCGCTCCCAGCGGCACCGCCCGGCGGAAGTGCACCGCCCTGCCCTGCGCAGGCGCGACATCGCCACCGCCCGCACCCAAGGAGCTCGCGCGCATGACCGCAGCCCAAGAGATCCCGGCCCCCGAACCCGTACTCCACGAGGACCGCCTCGACTACACCCCGACCGCCCGTAGCGTCTCCCTCTGCCGCCGGCGGGCGGCGCGCCTCGTCGCGGAGTGGGGGCAGCCCCATCGCGCCGATGAAGCCGCGCTGCTGGTCAGCGAGTTGGCGACCAACGCCTTGTTGCACGGCTGCATGCGCGGGCGGCTCTTCCGGGTGCGTCTCATCCTCACCGGCGCCGCCCTCCGCATCGAGGTCAGCGATCCCCGCGGCGAGCGGCTGCCCGGGCTGCGCCAAGTCGGCGCCGACGACTGTTACGGGCGGGGGCTGCTCGTCGTCGCCCGGCTCGCCGACCGCTGGGGCGTCGAGCCGCGCACCGTCGGCAAGACCGTCTTCGCCGAACTCACCGTGGGGTGACTGCGGAACGGCAGTTCAGGCGCCCTCCTCCGCAAGGGACAGCGCTTCGGCGATCGTGCGGGTGGCGAAGTCCGGGTCGTCCGTGATGCGGTTGATGTGCTCCGCGAGCAGGAACGCGGTGGCCTCCAAGGGGTTCATCTCCTCTTCGGTCCACTCCCCGTACTGCTTGCGCCACAGGTTGGGGCTCAGGCCCGTACCCGCGGCGACGACCAGGCCGGCCATGGTGGGGATGGCCTCGGGGCGGATACTCCTGGGCATCTGGCGCAGCGAGGCCACGAGGGTGGGGACCACGTACTCGATGACGTCCTTGTCCTGCGCTTCATGCGCCTGCCGGAGCCAGCTCATGAACATGTAGATGATCGTGCACGTGCCGTCCAGTACGTCTTCGGCACCCCCAGGGCCCAGGGAAGCGACGACCTGCTCCGCCAGCGCCCTTTGCTCCAGGTCGCTCTCGGCGTTGCCGTCGCGGATGCTCTTGAGCCGGGAGTCGATCATCATCAGCGCGCCGCCCACATCGCCGGCGGGAGCGTACTGGGGGTCACAACTCGATGACACAGGGCGGCTCCTCGGGTGACTGCGTCGGGTGACGCATCCTGCCCGCAGAGTAGTCGCACACACCGTCGGCGCACATGCCGATGGGCCCGCGCGAACATCGCGCGGGCCCATCTCACATGCTTACGCCCAGGTGATCAGCCGCTTCGGCTGCTCCAGGACCGCCGCGACGTCCGCGAGCACCTTGGAGCCGAGCTCGCCGTCGACCAGCCGGTGGTCGAAGGAGAGTGCCAGCGTGGTGACCTGGCGGGGCTTCACCTTGCCCTTGTGGACCCACGGCTGGAGCTTGATCGCCCCGACCGCGAGGATCGCGGACTCGCCCGGGTTCAGGATCGGCGTACCCGTGTCCACGCCGAAGACGCCGACGTTGGTGATGGTCACCGTGCCGCCCGCCATCGCGGCGGGGGACGTCTTCCCCTCGCGTGCGGTGGAGACGAGCTCACCCAGTGCCTCGCCCAGCTGGGGCAGGGTCTTGTCGTGCGCGTCCTTGATGTTCGGCACGATCAGACCGCGCGGGGTGGCGGCGGCGATGCCCAGGTTGACGTAGTGCTTCTGCACGATCTCCTGGTTGGCCTCGTCCCAGGCGGCGTTGACGCCGGGGTTGCGCTTGATCGCGACCAGGAGCGCCTTGGCGATGATCAGGAGCGGATTGACCCGGACCCCCGCCATCTCCTTGTCCTCCTTGAGCTCCGCCACGAGCTTCATCGTGCGCGTCACGTCGACGGTCACGAACTCGGTGACGTGCGGCGCGGTGAAGGCGCTGCCGACCATGGCCTGCGCGATGGCCTTGCGCACGCCCTTGACGGGGATGCGGGTCTCGCGGCCCGCCCGGTCCACGGGTACCGCCACGGGCGCGGGGGCCGGGGCGGCCTCCTCGGCCCGTACGGCCGCCTCGGCGGGGGCGGGGGCGGGGGCGACAGCCGCGTGGACGTCCTCGCGGGTGATCACGCCGCCCTCCCCGGTCGGGGTGACCGTGGCGAGGTCGATGCCCAGGTCCTTCGCCAGCTTGCGCACCGGCGGCTTGGCGAGGGGACGGCTCTCCACGGCCTTCGCGCCGTGGCCGTTGATCTCGGCCTGGATCGCGGCGGCGGCCGGCCCCGGGATCTCGGCCCCCTTGCGGGCCCGGCGCTTGGTGGAGCTCTCCGCCACGCCGTAGCCGACGAGCACCGGCTGACGGCCCTTGGGGGTCTCCTCCGCCGCGGGTTCCGCCACGGCCTCCTGCACGGGCTCCGGCTCGGCCGGGGCGTCACCGCTGCCCGGTGCCACGTCCACCGCGATGATCACCTCGCCGACGTCGACGGTCGAGCCCTCGGGGAAGCGCAGCTCGTGCACCACCCCGTCGAACGGGATCGGCAGCTCGACGGCGGCCTTGGCGGTCTCTACCTCGCAGACCACCTGGCCGTCCGTGACGGTGTCGCCGGGCTGGACGAACCACTTGAGGATTTCCGCCTCGGTCAGTCCCTCGCCCACGTCGGGCATCTTGAACTCACGGAAACGAGCAGACGTTTCGGTCATCGTCGTCACGACCCTCTCCTCAGTACGCCAGCGAGCGGTCGACGGCGTCGAGCACCCTGTCGAGCCCGGGCAGGTACTCGTCCTCGAGCCGGGCCGGCGGGTAGGGGGCGTGGTAGCCGCCGACACGCAGCACCGGCGCTTCGAGGTGGTAGAAGCAGCGCTCGGTGATCCGGGCCGCGATCTCGGCCCCGGAGCCGTAGAACACCGGCGCCTCGTGGACCACGACGAGCCGGCGGGTCTTCTCGACCGAGGTCTGTACGGCGTCGAAGTCGATCGGGGACATCGACCGCAGGTCCAGGACCTCGATCGACTTGCCCTCCTCCTGCGCCGCGGCGGCGGCCTCCAGGCAGACCTTCACCATCGGGCCGTACGCGACGAGCGTGAGGTCGGAGCCCTCACGGGCCACGGCGGCCTTGTGGAGCGGGCCGGGGATGGCCTCGGTGTCGAGCTCCCCCTTGTCCCAGTAGCGCCGCTTGGGCTCGAAGAAGATGATCGGGTCGTCGCTCTGGACGGCCTGCTGCATCATCCAGTAGGCGTCGCTCGCGTTGGACGGCGAGACGACCTTCAGCCCTGCCACGTGCGCGAACAGCGCCTCGGGCGACTCGCTGTGGTGCTCGACGGCACCGATGCCGCCGCCGTACGGGATGCGGATGACGACGGGCATCTTGATCTTGCCGAGGGCCCGGGCGTGCATCTTCGCGAGCTGCGTGACGATCTGGTCGTACGCGGGGAAGACGAAGCCGTCGAACTGGATCTCGACGATCGGGCGGTATCCGCGCAGCGCCAGGCCGATCGCCGTACCGACGATGCCGGACTCCGCGAGCGGGGTGTCGATGACCCGGTCCTCGCCGAAGTCCTTCTGGAGGCCGTCCGTGATGCGGAAGACCCCGCCGAGCTTGCCGACGTCCTCACCCATGATGAGGACCTTGGGGTCGGTCTCGAGAGCCTTGCGCAGGGACTCGTTGAGCGCCTTCGCGATGGACATCTTCTCAGCGGCCATGGCTAGTTGCCCTCCTCGGCGAACGATGCCTGGTAGGCGGCGAACTGGGCGCGCTCCTCGTCGACGAGCGGGTTGCCGTCGGCGTAGGCGTGGTCGAAGATCGCCAGCCGATCCGGGTCGGGCATGGCCCGCACCGCTTCGCGGACCCGCTTGCCGAGGGTCTCGCTCTCCTCCTCCAGCGCGGTGAAGTACGCCGCGTCGGCGAGGTCCTGCTTCTCCAGGTACGTACGCAGCCGCAGGATCGGGTCCTTGGCCTCCCAGGCCGCCCGCTCCTCGTCCGCCCGGTACTTGGTCGGGTCGTCGGAGGTGGTGTGGGCACCCATCCGGTAGGTGAACGCCTCGACGAGGGTGGGTCCCTCGCCCCGCCGGGCCCGCTCCAGCGCCGACCTGGTGACGGCGAGGCACGCGAGTACGTCGTTGCCGTCGACCCGTACGCCCGGGAAGCCGAAGCCCTGCGCGCGCTGGTAGAGCGGCACGCGCGTCTGCTTCTCGGTCGGCTCGGAGATCGCCCACTGGTTGTTCTGGCAGAAGAACACGACGGGGGCGTTGTAGACGGCGGAGAAGGTGAAGGCCTCCGCGACATCGCCCTGGCTGGAGGCGCCGTCGCCGAAGTACGCGATCACTGCCGAGTCCGCGCCGTCCTTGGCGACGCCCATGGCGTAGCCGGTGGCGTGCAGGGTCTGCGAGCCGATGACGATCGTGTACAGGTGGAAGTTGTTGGTGTTCGGGTCCCAGCCGCCGTGGTTCACGCCGCGGAACATCCCGAGCAGATTGGTCGGGTCGACGCCCCGGCACCAGGCGACGCCGTGCTCCCGGTAGGTCGGGAAGACGTAGTCGTCGTCGCGCAGCGCCCGGCCGGAGCCGATCTGCGCGGCCTCCTGGCCCAGCAGCGAGGCCCACAGGCCCAGCTCGCCCTGGCGCTGGAGCGCGGTGGCCTCGGCGTCGAAGCGGCGGGTCAGGACCATGTCCCGGTAGAGACCGCGGAGCTCGTCCGCGCTCAGGTCGATCTCGAATTCCGGGTGCTCGACGCGCTCGCCCTCGGGCGTCAGCAGCTGTACCAGCTGGGGCTCGGTGGTTTGTGGCGTCTTCGCGGCGCTGGTCCGCTTGCTGCTGCGTCGCGGTTTGCGCGCGGCAGTGCTCTCCACGGTCACGTGCGTGCTCCTCCGTCGGTCCGGCCCCCGGGATGGCCGGGAACCAGTGCGGCTCGCCTGTGTCCGGACCCGTGCACGGGGTGGGTGCGACTCGACCGGAACAGGCGTGACAGGTGCCCCGGCGAGCGTCCTGTCATAAGCACGTTACCCAGTGCATCGCATAACTGCGAAACACCTTGTGACCTGCGATTTTGCTTGGATTTCCAAGTAAATCCAGAAAATCGCCAAGTCCCGCTGGTCACAGCACTGGTAACAGCCTTGCAGGCGGCCGGAACAACGGCACGTTATCCCGGCCCGCAGTCGCAGGGAAGGGCGGACGACAAAGGAGTGTGTGAGACTTCGAATGTGCGCGAAGAAGGAAAAATCACGGTATTCCTGCTCGATGATCACGAAGTCGTCCGGCGCGGGGTCCACGAGCTGCTGTCCTCCGAGGAGGACATCGAGGTCGTCGGCGAGGCGGGCACGGCCGCGGACGCGCTCGCACGGATCCCGGCGACCCGCCCCGACGTCGCCGTCCTCGACGTCCGGCTGCCGGACGGCAGCGGGGTGGAGGTCTGCCGCGAGGTCCGCTCGCGGGACGAGAACATCAAGTGCCTCATGCTCACCTCGTACGCCGATGACGAGGCCCTCTTCGACGCGATCATGGCGGGCGCCTCGGGGTACGTACTGAAGGCCATCCGCGGCAACGAGCTGCTCGGCGCCGTGCGCGACGTGGCGGCCGGCAAGTCCTTGCTGGACCCGGCGGCCACCGCCCGCGTGCTGGAGCGACTGCGCGAGGGCAAGGACGGCAAGGGCGACGACCGTCTCGCGGGGCTGACCGAGCAGGAGCGCAAGATCCTCGACCTGATCGGCGAGGGGCTGACGAACCGGGTGATCGGCGAGCGGCTGCACCTCGCCGAGAAGACCATCAAGAACTACGTCTCCAGCCTGCTCTCCAAGCTGGGCATGGAGCGGCGTTCACAGGCGGCGGCGTACGTGGCGAGGCTTCAGGCCGAGAGGCGCTGAAGGGGCGGGGCAGGGACTTTGGTCCCTGACCGTCGGGGGCGGCGGACCCTTACCCGGCTCCTACCTGTCGCGGAGAGTGGGGGCATGCTTTCTTCCCGCCCCTCCGACACCGGCACCGCGGCAGGTGCCGGCACATCCGGCCCTCCCGGCGCGTCGGGCCCTTCCGGCCCGACGGCCTCCACCGTCTCCTCCGTGGCGGACAAGCGCCGGGCCATCGAGCTGCTCGGCAGTGTCCGCTACGGCCGGCTGGCCATGAGCATGCGGGCCCTGCCCTTCCTGGCGGTGGCCCGGCACCTGGTGGTCGAGGGCGGTGTCGTCCTGCGGATGCACAGGGGACTCGGCTTCCACGAGTCCTGCGACGGAAGCGTCGTCGCCTATGGGGCGGACAACTTCAACTCCCCCGCGTCAGGCGGTGCGGCGGACCTCTGGTCGGTGCAGTTCACCGGCCCCGCCGAGATCGTGGAACCCGCCTCCGACCAGCGCGAACGCTTCGGGGCCGGCCCGGCCGAGGTGAACGGCGAGCACTTCGATCCGGTGTATCTGAGGCTCGATCCGCACCTCTCCCATATGCACACTCTGACCTTCGACGCAAGTCCGTAAAACCGGCCACTCAGCGTCACCTAACATGTGGCGAGTGCTGCGCTCATCTGTGACCCTTCCGCCTGTCCCTCCGGTCGTCGAGGTCCTGCGCCGCTACCCGGACGCCGGTGAGCCCCTCGCGTGCGAACCGATCGGCAAGGGCCTGCTCAACCACGGTTACCGCGTGTCCACCACCCGCGGTTCGTACTTCCTCAAGCACCATCTCGACAAGCACCACCTCGACGACGCCAGCGGCGACCACGCCACGATCGTCCGGCAGCACCGGGCGACCCAGCAACTGCACTCCCTCGGTGTGCCGGTGGCCCCGCCGCTCTCGGACACGGAGGGTGACACGGTCACGGTGATCGACGGGCAACGCTACGCCCTGCACCGGTGGGTGGACGGACTCCACCGGGACGGCGCCCAGCTGACGACCGCCCAGTCACGCCGGCTCGGGGCGCTCCTCGGCGCCGTGCACATGGGTCTGGAGCAGGTCATGGAGACGGACCCGCCGCCTCCGGTACGGGGCCAGAGCCCTGATCCCGCCGACACGTTCACGCTGATCGACGAGCTGCTGACGGCCGCGCGGCACATGGGCCCCCGGGACGCCTTCGACGAGCTCGCCGTGCACCGCCTCGTCGAGCGCCGTGCGCTGCTGGAGCAGCACGCGCACCGCCGCCCGCCCATGCCCGAGGGCTCTGCCAGGGGATGGGTGCACGGCGACTTCCACCCGCTGAACCTCCTCTACCGGGGCGCCGACCCCGTCGCCATCGTGGACTGGGACCGGCTCGGCGTGCAGCCGCGCGCCGAGGAGGCCGTACGGGCGGCGGCGATCTTCTTCGTACGGCCCGACGGCGAGCTGGCGCTGGAGAAGGTCCGGGCGTACGCCCGCGCCTACCGGCGATCGGCGGGCGCCGGGGCGGCCGAGCTGGCGGCCGCGGTGCACCGGGTGTGGTGGGAGCGCCTCAACGACTTCTGGATACTGCGCTGGCGCTACCGCCTGCACGACCGCAGGGCCGACCCGCAGTTCCCTGCGGTGTCGGCCCTGGCGGTGTGGTGGACGCGTGAGTACGAGGCGGTCGGCGAGGCCTTCACGGGGTGAGGGCCCCTAGGTCACCGCCTCGTGGTCACCCGGCGGTGGCGCCCGCAGCTCCTGCGGCGGCGCCCTCGGCGGCGCCGGCCGAGGTGCCGGTGGTGCTTCCCTCCGTGGTCGCTCCCCCGTCGTCACCGGTGCCACCGTCGTCGGTGCCACCGTCGTCACCGGTGCCGCCGTCGTCACCGGTGCCGCCGTCCGTCGTCGTACCGCCGTCCGACGTCCCGCCCGTGCCCGGGCTCGGCGTCGTGGGTGTCACCGTCGGCTCCTGCGTCGGCTCGGTCGGGTCGTTCGACGGGGTCCACGTCGGCTCGTCCGTGGGCCAGGTCTGACCGCCCGTGGAGCCGCTCGGCTCCTCGGTCTCCTCGGTCTCCTCGTCCGTCGGCTCCGCCGAGGACGGGGTCGGTGACGTGGAGGACGACGTGGAGGGCGTGACCGGGGCCTTCTTGTTGCCGCCGTCGCCGTTGGCCGCCTGGAGGGCGAACGCGACGCCCGCACCGATCGCGATCAGCGCGAGCACGACGAACAGCCACATCTTGCCGCGGCCGCCGCCTTCGCGGTGACTGCCGCCCGCGTACGCCCCGTCGTCGGGGTTCATGGGCGGCAGGATCGGGCCCTGCGAGGTGTCCCCGTGCATGGGGTGCCCCATGGCCGCCGTGCTGCCGCCGACGTTCATCGCGGCCGTGTGACCGCTGTCGTGCACGTTGACCGGGCCGGTGTTCCACGTGCCCGTGTGCCCGCCCTGGACCTGCAGCATCTGCAGGCTGTACTGGACGAGCCCGCGCATCTCCTCGGCGCTCTGGAACCGGTCGTCCGGGTCCTTCGCGAGGGAGCGCATGACGAGGCCGTCCAGCTCCGGCGGGACGGCCCCGGCGGCCTGGGAGGGCGGGACCGGGGTGTCCTGGACGTGCTGGTAGACGACGGAGAGCGGGGTCTCGCCCGTGAACGGGGGCCGCAGGGCGAGCAGTTCGTAGAGCAGGCAGCCGGTGGCGTACAGGTCGGAACGGTGGTCGACGGCCTTGCCGAGCGCCTGCTCGGGGGAGAGGTACTGGGGCGTGCCCATGACCATGCCGGTCTGGGTCATCGTCGACTGTGCGCCGTGCAGCGCGCGGGCGATGCCGAAGTCCATCACCTTGACGGCGCCGGAGTGCGTGATGATCACGTTCGCCGGCTTGATGTCGCGGTGCACGATGCCGTGCTGGTGGGAGTAGGCCAGCGCCTCCAGGACGCCCGAGACGATGATCAGCGCCTGCTCGGGCGGCGGGGCCTCGGCCTCGAGCAGCAGATCGCGGATGGTGTTGCCCTCGACGAGCTCCATCACGATGTACGGCACGGTCGACCCGCCCACGACATCCTCACCGGAGTCGTACACGGCGACGATCGCGTGGTGGTTGAGCCCCGCGACCGACTGTGCCTCACGCGTGAAGCGGGCCTTGGAGACCGGGTCCTCGGCAAGGTCGGAACGGAGCAGCTTCACCGCCACCGTGCGCCCCAGACGGACGTCCTCCGCGGCGTAGACCTCGGCCATGCCGCCGCGGCCGAGCCGGTGGGTCATGCGGTAACGGCCGTCTCCGACCACACCGCCGACACCCCAGGAGTCGGTGCCATCCGAAACTCCGCCGCCGTTTGCTTCGGATCCGGGTGCCATCAGTCCTCGCCGTCGTATCTGTCCGCGCGTCCGCGGGTTCTCACGGTGCCTTGCTGCATTGCCACGTCACGCTACAGCCTCTGTCCGACACACCGGTTTCCAGAGTGACCGGTCATCCAATCGGCTCGCGTGCCTTACGCGCAAATTCCATGCTCTTCCTGTAACGCTTCCGAGACGCTTCTTGTGCGTAGGGTCACGGAACGGGCACCCGGCTTGACGTGTCGTACCCCTCGGGCAGACTTGGCGCGTAATAGGGATGATCGCGTCCGTCGGGCGCCGAGGGGGATGCAAGTCATGAGCCACGACGGGGCACACGGCGCACAGGGACGCTACGCGGGCGGTTCCGTGGCCGGCGGCCGCTACCAGCTGCGCGACCTGCTCGGCGAGGGCGGCATGGCGTCCGTCTATCTCGCGTACGACTCGGCCCTCGACCGCCAGGTCGCCATCAAGACGCTGCACACGGAGCTGGGGCGCGAGCAGTCCTTCCGCGAGCGATTCCGGCGCGAGGCGCAGGCCGTCGCCAAGCTGCAGCACACCAACATCGTCTCGGTGTTCGACACGGGCGAGGACGAGCTCGGCGGCGCGCTGATGCCGTACATCGTCATGGAGTACGTCGAGGGGCAGCCGCTCGGCTCCGTGCTCCAGTCGGACATCCAGCAGTACGGCGCGATGCCGGCCGACAAGGCGCTCAAGGTGACGGCCGACGTGCTCGCCGCCCTGGAAACCAGCCACGAGATGGGCCTGGTCCACCGCGACATCAAGCCCGGCAACGTGATGATGACCAAGCGCGGCGTCGTCAAGGTGATGGACTTCGGCATCGCCCGTGCCATGCAGTCCGGCGTCACCTCGATGACCCAGACCGGCATGGTCGTCGGCACCCCGCAGTACCTCTCCCCCGAGCAGGCGCTCGGCCGCGGCGTCGACGCGCGCTCCGACCTGTATTCGGTCGGCATCATGCTCTTCCAGCTGCTCACGGGACGCATCCCGTTCGACGCGGACTCCCCGCTCGCCATCGCGTACGCGCATGTGCAGGAGGAGCCGGTCGCCCCGTCGAGCATCAACCGGTCGATCACACCCGCGATGGACGCCCTCGTCGCCCGCGCGCTGAAAAAGAACCCGAACGAGCGCTTCCCGAGCGCCGCTGCGATGCAGGACGAGATCACCCGCGTCCTGAACGCGAGCGGTCCCGCGGGCGCCCCGGTGATCATCGGCGGCGGTTCCCCGGCGAACAGCGGCTCGGGCGTCGGTTCGGCGGTCTTCCCGCCCGTCGACCAGGCCACCCCGGCACCGCACAGCGTGCAGACGCCGTACCAGCCGCACCCCCACCAGCAGCACCAGCCGGGCCCCTACGGCGTACCGACCCCCGCCCCCACGCCGGGCTACGGCTACCCGCAGGCGGCCCAGCCGTACGGCACCCCGGCCCCGGTGGGGCACCAGACCCCGCCGCCGTACACGATGTCCCCGCAGCCTTCGACGAGTGCGGGCGGCAGCGGCGGGTCCAGGCGCAACATGCCGGTCGTCGTGGGGTCGATCGTGGTCGCCCTGGTCGCGATCGGCGGCCTGATCGCCTTCCTCAACATGGGCGGCGACTCGGAGAACGGCAAGGGCGGCGGCGACCCGAGCTCCAGCGAGTCCAGCGTGGCCGGCGAGCACAGGCCGCCGGAGCGTAACCGGACGATGGACGAGGAGGAGTGCACCGACGCCACGGAGGACACGGACGACCCGGCGAAGGTCCAGGCCCCGAACTTCGTCTACAAGGACATCCTCTCCGCGAAGGCGTGCGCCCAGGCCGCAGGCTGGACGATCAAGGAGATCAAGGTGGAGGGCAACACCTACGCCGAGGACCAGGTCATCGACCAGTTCCCGACCTCGGGCGCGGCCGTGGCCGAGCGGAACGCCCACTTCGAGCTGCGCATCGCGACGGGTGACCCGGCCTGACCGCCGGCCGCCTCCCTCCGCCCGCTGCCGGGCCTTCCCGCGCTGACCCGGCGCGGTTGAGGTGCGGCGTCCGGACGCACCCGGGATGCCGGACATATCGGTGCGTGTGACGCTGATCCCATGCCTCCAGGACTCCCGGCTTCACGGTCGTCACGGTGCGTCACCTGTCTGGTGACAGTGGTCGGGCTGGCACTCGGGCCCCCCGCCCTGGCGTACGGGGAGGACGGGGCCGTCGCGTCCGTACGCCCGGCGCAGCCGGCCCGGTCGGCACACCTGGGACATCCGGATACGGCCGCGGTTCTCGCTCCGGCTCCGGCTCCGGCGAGGCCCTCGGGCTCCTCTTCCCCCACCGCGAGCCCGTCCGCCTCCGCCGCCGAGTCGCCTCTGGCCGGGCGGCAGGCCGGGGAGGGGCGGGCGCGGCCGGGGAGGTCCCTCTCCCCCCTGGAGGCCGCGGACTCCGAGGCAGCGGCGGACGAGATGCCTCCGGATCCGGATCCCGTGAAGGTTCCCGCGTTCACACCACCGCCCGGGGCGTTCCCGGAGCCCGGTGAGACGGCGCGGCAGCGGCAGGCGCTGGACGAACCCGCCATGGAGCAGGTGCGGGACGTGTCGCTGGGAAGCGGAATCGCCCTGGTCGGGCTGGGACTGGCCTTTCTGGCCGTCCGTATGCGCCGCCCGGACTGACCCGTCCGACCGGCGGGGGCGTTGGCCAGGGACGCTTGCGCCGAGCAACATACTGGGTATACATACTCAGTATGTCGATCCGCCACGGGCTGCTGGCCCTCCTTGAGCGGGGACCTCGGTACGGCTCCCAGCTCCGCACCGAATTCGAGTCCCGCACCGGTTCCACCTGGCCGCTGAACGTCGGGCAGGTCTATACGACGCTCAGCCGTCTGGAGCGCGACGGCATGGTCGCCCAGGACGGTGAGGACGACGCGGGCCACGCGCTCTACTCGATCACCGAGGACGGGCGGACCGAGCTGAGGAGCTGGTTCGAGACCCCCGTCGACCGCAGCAGTCCGCCCCGCGACGAGCTGGCGATCAAGCTCGCGATGGCGGTCGGGGCGCCCGGCGTCGACATCCGCGCCGTCATCCAGTCCCAGCGGAGCCACACGCTGAAGGCCATGCAGGACTACACCCGGCTGAAGGCCCAGGCGCTCGCCGACGTACCCGCCGACCGGGACGAGGTCGCCTGGCTGCTCGTCGTGGAGCAGCTGATCTTCCAGGCGGAGGCGGAGGCGCGCTGGCTCGACCACTGCGAGTCCCGTCTCGTGCGCCTCGCCGAGGCCGCCGCGACCGAACCCGCCGCACGCCCCGCCGCGTCCACGACCCGTGGGGCCACGCGGTCCGCCGCCTCGCGGCCGTCCGCCCGCCGCTGACCACCGGCGGCGGCAGCCGATCCGGCCTGCGGCGCCACTCCGGCCCGCGCCACTCCGGCCCGCGGCCCCTTTCCGTACATCGTTCTCAGGGGGAACAGCCCACCATGTCCTCGTCCGTCCCCGCACCGTCCACCGGTCTCTCCGTGGACGCTCCCGTCCTCGAACTGAGGGCCCTGACCCGCACCCACGGCTCCGGCATCGCCGAGGTCCACGCCCTGCGCGGCATCAACCTGTCCGTCCACACCGGTGAGCTCGTCGCCGTGATGGGGCCCTCCGGTTCCGGCAAGTCCACGCTTCTGACCCTGGCGGGCGGCCTCGACGCCGCGACCAGCGGCCAGGTCGTCATCGAGGGCCAGGACATCTCCACGCTCGGCCGCAAGGGCATCGCGCGTCTGCGCCGGCGCAGCGTCGGTTACGTCTTCCAGGACTACAACCTGATCCCCGCCCTCACCGCCGCGGAGAACATCGCCCTGCCGCGCGAGCTCGACGGCGTCTCCGTACGCAAGGCGCGCAAGGAGGCCATGGCCTCGCTGGAGGAGATGCACCTCGCGGAGGTCGCCGACCGCTTCCCGGACGAGATGTCCGGCGGCCAGCAGCAGCGCGTCGCCATCGCCCGCGCCCTCGTGGGTGACCGCCGCCTCGTACTCGCGGACGAACCGACCGGAGCGCTCGACTCCGAGACCGGTGAGGCCGTGCTCGCCCTGCTCCGCAACCGCTGCGACCAGGGTGCTGCCGGGGTGATGGTGACGCACGAGCCCCGGTACGCGGCCTGGGCGGACCGGGTGGTCTTCCTCCGGGACGGGTCGATCGTGGACCAGACGGTGGCCACCGCCGCCGAGTCCCTGCTCGCCGCTGAAGGTGCCGAGTGAGCGTTCTCACCGGGTGGCGCGCCGCCCTCCGGATCGCCCGGCGCGATGCCCTGCGGTCCAAGGGCCGCAGCGCGCTCGTCGTCGCGATGATCGCTCTGCCGGTCCTCGGTGTGACGGCCGCCGACGTGACGTACCGCAGTTCCACAGCCACCGTGGCCGAGAACCTGGTGGCCAAGATCGGGGCGGCGGACGCCGTGTTCAGTTCGGCGGGCATCGGGCCCGCCCCTCTGGAGCAGATGCCCGACGCCAGCACGTGGGGCACTCCTGACGACGGGGCCGAGGTGGCGGCCGAGGACGAGCGTGCGCCCGTCGATGTGCCGGCCACGTTCCCGAAGGGTTCGCGCTACCTCACCGAGCAGTCCGTTCCCGCCGTGGTCACCACGCGGCACGGGGTCGCCAACACCGAGATCGTGGAGCTGCGCACCTCCGACCCGGCGGTCCGGGGCAGGCTCGACCTGGTCGACGGGGCGTACCCGCACGGTGAGGACGAGATCGTCGCGACCGAGAGCTTCCTGGAGTCCGCCGGGCTCGGTGTCGGCTCCCGCACGACCCTGCGCGGCCCCGAGCAGACGTACACGATCACCGGCAGCGTCGAGCTGCCCGGGGAGCTCGACAAGAGCGCGCTGTACGCCGACCCGGGGGCGGTACTCGCCCCCTGGAAGGCGGCGGCCGACCGTGACAAGAAGGTCGTCCCGCCCTACCCCGGCGACATGACCTGGCTCGTCAGCGGCCCCGCCGGCGACGGTATCTCCTGGCCTGATGTGCTCAAGGCCAACGAGACGGGCGTCGTGGTGCTGTCCCGTCAGGTCGCTCTCGATCCGCCCCCGGACTCCGAGGTCCCGCTGCTCTCGCACCAGGACATCTCCTCCTACGGTGAGAGCTCCTCGGAGCTGAGCGCGGCGGTGGTGACCGTCGTCGCCATGGCGGTCCTGGAGATCGTCCTGCTGGCCGGCCCCGCGTTCGCCGTGGGAGCCAGGCGCTCGCGCAGGCAGCTCGGTCTCGTCGGCACCTGCGGCGGCGACCGGGGCCAGGTGCGGGCCGTCGTGCTGTCCGGGGGCCTGGTGCTCGGCGCGGTGGGAGCCGTGACCGGTGTCGCCGCCGGAATCGGCCTCACCGTCCTGTTCCGTCCGATGATCGAGGGCTGGATGGGAAGCCGTTTCGGCGAGCTGGACATCCGCCCCTGGGAGCTGCTGGGCATCGCCGTCATCGGCCTGGTCACCGGTGTCCTGGCGGCTCTGGCGCCGGCGATCGTCGCCGGCCGGCAGTCGGTGCTCGAATCACTCACCGGGCGCCGCGGTACACGCCGGAGTTCACGCGTCCTCCCCGTCGTGGGCTGCGTGGCACTCACGGTTGGCGTGGCCGTCGCCGTGTACGGCGGCACGACCGGCGACACCCAGTTCGTCGCCGGCGGCTCCGTGGTCGCCGAACTCGGGGTGCTCGCCTGCATCCCGGTGATCGTCGGCTTCCTCGGAAGGCTCGGCACCCGCCTCCCGCTCTCCCCTCGCATGGCACTGCGCGACGCGGCACGTAACCGAGGCCGTACGGCGCCGGCCGTCGCCGCCGTCATGGCCGCCGTGGCGGGCACCGTCGCCATCGCCACGTACACCACCAGCGTCATGGCGGAGCACGACTACGACCACATGCGCTCCCTCACCCCGGGGACGGTGGCGCTCGTGGCCTCCGAGCCGACCGCCGTCGACCAGCTCTCCCTGGCCAGGACCGCCGCGGAGCAGAATCTGGCGGTCAGCGGCGGCCGCGCCGACATCGGGCGGGCCTGGGCCGGTTCCGACTGCACGGTCTACTACGAGGAGGAGAACAGCTGCGGAACGCTCGAACTGGTCAAGCCCACCGGTGAGGGCCACAGCTGCCCGCTCCAGGGAGAGGGTGCCAAGAAGCTCGCCGAGAGCCTCTCCGCCGACGAGCACAAGAAGCTGATGAGCTCCCCCGCCTGCGTCGACGAATACCTCACCGCGGGAGCGCTCTACACCGGCGACAGCCACATCGTCATAGGGGACGCCGCGCTGCTCAGGTCGTACGTGAAACTCGACGACCCGGCGGCGGCCGAAGCCCTGGCGGCCGGGACTCCCGTGCTGCTCAACCCCGCGTACGCGCAGGACGGTCAGGTCACGCTCAAGGCCGTACACACGTACAACGAGCGCGACAAGGAGAACCGCAAGCTCCATCCGGGGGAGGCCAAGGCCACCACCGACCGGCTGAAGGTCTACGTCGCTCCCGCGAAGTACGCCGCCACCCCCGGGATCCGGATGATCCTGCCGCAGCAGGCCGCGGACCGGCTCGGGCTGCACACCGCGGCCTACGGGAGCATCTACACCGTCACGCACGCGCCGACGGACGCCGAGCAACAGGCGGTGGCGGCTGCGTTCACCCAGGCCGGCAACGGGGTCTACCTCCAGGCTCCGAATCCGGTGGAGACGCGCGACGAGGATGTGATCCTGCTGATCCTCGCTCTGTTCGCGGGCGTCGTCACACTCGGCGCTGCTGCCATCACCACCGGTCTCGCGAAGGCCGACGCGGAGGCCGACCTCACCACGCTCAGCGCGGTGGGGGCTCCGCCCGGCGTGCGGCGTTCACTCTCCGGATTCCAGTGCGTGGTGGTCGCGCTCACGGGTGTGCTTCTCGGCACGGCCGCGGGCGTCGTGCCGGCGGTGGCCCTGCGGCTGGTGGACCTGCGGGAGGCGATGGGAGCGATGCGTGACGAGCCCATGGACTCCGCGTACACACCCATCGTGATGCCGTGGGAGACCATCGGGCTGCTGGCCCTGGTCGTACCGGTGCTGGCAGGGCTGCTGGCCGCCGCCTTCGCCGGATCACGGCTGGCCCTGGCGCGGCGCGCGGGGTGAGCGCCCCCGTGAGGTGAGCGGCTGTTCCGGTGCCCCCGGGAAGGGTGATCTTGCCTTTCCGGGGGCACCACCGTGTTGTACAGCCGGTGTGGGAGACAATGGCGGCATGGAAATGCCGAGGAATGAACGGTCGCAGGAGCACCCCCAAGTCCTCGTGGTGGGGCAGGACGGAATGGCCATCGGCGGCGGTGGGGGTGACGACGAGTCGCGCGAGGTTCCGGTGACGGAGATGGTCGAACAGCCCGCGAAGGTCATGCGGATCGGCAGCATGATCAAGCAGCTTCTGGAGGAGGTCAGGGCGGCTCCTCTCGACGAGGCGAGCCGTGTCCGGCTCAAGGAGATCCACGCGAGCTCGGTGAAGGAGCTCGAGGACGGCCTGGCGCCGGAGCTCGTGGAGGAGCTGGAGCGGCTCTCGCTGCCGTTCACCGAGGAGTCCGTCCCCTCCGAGGCCGAGCTGCGGATCGCGCAGGCCCAGCTGGTCGGCTGGCTGGAGGGTCTCTTCCACGGCATTCAGACGGCGCTGTTCGCCCAGCAGATGGCGGCCCGCGCGCAGCTGGAGCAGATGCGCCGCGCCCTTCCTCCGGGCGTCGGCATCGAGGACGAGGAAGGCGGCGTCGACCCGCACGGACCGGCGCGCTCCGGCCCGTACCTCTAGTGACCTGATTCCCTACCGACCGCGGTACGCACCGGGGCCCGGCACACACCGAGACACCGAGTGTGCCGGGCCCCGCGTCCGTCTTGAGCGCTCGCGTCAGGCCTTGGGCGCTCGCGTCAGGCCTTGGGCGCTCGCGTCCGTCCTGCTCGCTCACGTCCGTCCTGGGCGCTCGCGTCAGGCTTTGGGGGCTCGCGTCCGTCCTGCGCGCGCTCGCGTCAGGCCTGGGCGCTCGCGTCAGGCCTTGGGCGCGGCCAGGAGGATCTTGCCGATGTGGCTGCTGGACTCCATCAGCCGGTGGGCTTCCGCCGCGTCCGACATCGGCACCGTGCGGTCCACCACCGGCCGGACGACGCCGTCTGCGAGCAGCGGCCACACGTGCTCGCGTACCGCCGCGATGATCGCGGCCTTCTCCGCGAGCGGTCGCGCGCGGAGCGACGTGGCCGTGACGGCTGCCCTCTTGCTCAGCAGGGCGCTCAGGTTCAGCTCCCCCTTGGCGCCGCCCTGAAGACCGATGATGGCGAGACGGCCGTTCACAGCGAGGGCCCGCACGTTCCGGTCCAGGTACTTCGCCCCGACGATGTCGAGGATGACGTCCGCACCGGTGCCGTCCGTCGCCTGCCGCAGCTCCTCGACGAAGTCCTGCTCGCGGTAGTCGATCAGGATGTCGGCGCCCAGCTCCTGACAGCGCGCCAGCTTCTCCGGGCCTCCCGCCGTCACCGCGACGCGCGCGCCGACGGCCTTGGCGAGCTGGATCGCCATCGTGCCGATGCCACTGGAACCGCCGTGGACCAGGAGGGTCTCGGCGGGCCGCAGGTGGGCCACCATGAAGACGTTGGACCAGACCGTCGCCGCGACCTCGGGCAGCGCCGCCGCCTCGACCAGGTCCACGCTGTCGGGCACGGGCAGCAGCTGTCCGGTCGGCACGGCGACCTTCTCCGCGTATCCGCCACCCGCGAGGAGTGCGCACACCTCGTCGCCCACGGACCACCCGGTCACCCCGGGGCCGAGCGCCGTGATACGGCCCGCACACTCCAGGCCCGGGTACGGGGAGGCGCCGGGCGGGGGGTTGTAGAAGCCCTGCCGCTGCAGCACATCAGCCCGGTTCACCGCGCTGGACACGACCTCGACGAGAACTTCGCCCTCGCCGGGTACGGGATCGGGGACCTCGGCCCATACGAGCGCTTCGGGGCCGCCGGGTTCGGGGATCGTGATCGCATACATGGCCGCGAGGCTACTCCGTACAGAGTCCCGGACGAGGGTGGACCTGCCTGCGCCGCGTCCGGGCCTCGTTCCTACGGCCGCTGATTGGGCTGCTGCGGATGGCTCGTCGGCGACGTGTGGCTCGGTGAGGCACGCACGATGGTGATCACCCGGTCCGTCAGCTGCAAGGGGCTGGCCGCCGGGTCGTCGTAACCGAGCAGCCGGTGACCGCGCAGGACGCTGACCACGAGGTCATCGGTCTCGCGGACGTTCTTGCCCACCTCGGCCTTTATCACCGGCCGTTCGACGAGATCGAGCCCGCTGCCCTGCTGGATGAGGTCCTCCATCACCGTGCCCGCGCTGGGGCTGAGAACCGACAGGCCCAGCAGCCGTCCGGCCGCGCTCGCGCTGGTGATCACGGCGTCAGCGCCCGACTGCCGCAGCAGCGGCGCGTTCTCCTCCTCGCGGACCGCGGCCACGATCTTCGCGCCCCGGTTGAGCTGACGCGCGGTCAGGGCGACCAGCACCGCGGTGTCGTCGCGCTGGGTGGCGATGATGATCTGACGGGCCTTCTGGAGCTCGGCCCGCAACAGCACATCACTGCGCGTCGCGTCACCCAACACGCCCACGAAGCCCTCTGCGTTGGCCGCCTCGATCACCTTGCCGGCCGGGTCGACGATGACGATCTGGTCCTTCTTCAGACCGGTGGCGCAGAGCGTCTGGATGGCTGAGCGGCCCTTCGTACCGAAGCCGACGACCACGGTGTGTTCACGCAAGTTGCTTCTCCAACGGTTCAGCCGGAAGTCCTCCCGGGTCCGTTCCGTCAGGACCTCGAGGGTGGTGCCGACCAGGATGATCAGGAAGAGCACCCGCAACGGCGTCACCAGCACCACGTTGACGAGCCGGGCCGGGTCGCTGTACGGGACGATGTCGCCGTAGCCGGTCGTCGACAGCGTCACCGTCGCGTAGTAGACGGCGTCGAGGAAGTCGACCTTCTCGTCGGCGTTGTCGTGGTAGCCGTCCCGGTCGGCCCAGACGATGAAGACCGTTATGGCCAGCACCGTGAGAGCCATTGCCAGTCGCTTGGCCACCTGTCGCAGCGGTCTGTCGACGACACGACGGGGCAGGAGCACCCGGGTCGGGACGACATGTTCGTCCGCCCGCCTGGCCATCGCGTCGTGGCCGGGAAGTTTCACGTGAAACACCCTTCCGTCCACGGCGATGCCGAGGCCCACGGTAGATCGAGGATCTCCACCTCGGTGCCGGACCGTACCCCGCCGGGTGGCACCACGGCCAGCCCGTCCGCAGCCGCGATCCCACGCAGCATGGCGGGGCCGTTGTAGTGGAGGGGTACGACGCCGTCCTCGCGGTGGACCACGGGGATCAGCCTGGTGTCATGCGGGTGTCCGTGCACCTCTTCATGGACGGGCGCGCTGTAGCGGTCCTGGGCGGGTTGACGGGCGAGCCCCCGGAGCAGGGGCTCGGCCAGCGTCAGCAGCCCGGATACCGCTGCGAGGGGGTTGCCGGGCAGGCCGACCAGGCAGGGGCCGCCCTCGGCGAGCCGGGCCAGGAGCATCGGATGGCCTGGGCGTACGGCCACCCCGTCGACCAGCAGCTCGGCCCCGATCCCGGCCAGGACCGGGTGGACATGGTCCACCGGGCCGGCGGCTGTCCCGCCCGTGGTGAGGATCAGGTCGGCATCGGAGGAGACGAGGGCACGGCGGAGGGCGTCGGCGTCGTCCCCAAGGCGCCTGGGCTCGGCGACCTCCGCCCCCAGGGCGCGGAGCCAGGGGGCGAGCATGGGGCCGAGCGCGTCGCGGATCAGACCTTCCCGGGGGAGCCCCGCCGTGAGGAGCTCGTCGCCGAGGACGAAGACGTCCACGCGGGGCCGGGGCACGGCGACGAGAGCGTCGTACCCCGCGGCAGCCGCCAGTCCGAGGACGGGCGGGGTCACCACGGTCCCCGCGGGCAGGAGCTCTTCACCGGAACGGCACTCCTGGCCCCGCGGCCGGATGTCCTGGCCCTGCACCACTTCACGGGTGGCGTGCAGCAGCCCCTTGGCCTCGTCGCAGTGCGCGTGTTCGCTGCGGATCACGGCGGTGGCGTCCGCCGGGAGGCGTGCGCCCGTGGCGATCCGCAGGGCGTGCCCGTCGGGGAGCGGCTCAGCGGATCCGCGTCCGGCGAGCAGCCCTTCTCCTTCCCGTACGGTCCAGGGGCCCGGCCCCGCGACGACCCAGCCGTCCATGGCCGAGGTGTCGAACGACGGCAGATCGGTGAGCGCGACGACGGCCTCGGCGAGTACGTGCCCGAGGGCCCGGTCCAGCGGAAGCCGGTGGGCGGCCGGAGGGGCGGACCGGCCGAGGCGGTCGGCCAGAGCACGCGCCGCGGCCCAGGTGGTGGCACCGGCGCGGTGGGCGTGAGAGGGAGAGCCGTGGAGCGCCGAGGATTCGTGGTGCCTGGAGGAGGCCGGGGCCGGGGCGCCTGGCTCCGCCCCTCCTGGCCCAGGGCCGTCCGAGGTCGGGCCGGCGCGCATCCCCGGCGCTGCTGGTGCCTGCCTGGAAGGCGGCTCCCCTGCACCGGCCCGGTCCGGTGCGGGCTGCGGAGTGCCTGGCTGCCGGCCCGGTGTGGGCGGCGGAGTGCCTGGCGTCCGGTCCGGTGCGGGCTGGGGAGTGCCCGGCTGCCGGTCCGGTGCGGGCTGCGGAGTGCCTGGCCGGCGCCCCACGAGGGCCAGTGCCTGCTCGACCGCCCGCTCCTCCTCGGCCGCCGCACGCTCCTCCTCGGCCGTCCGCGCATCGCGTCCGTGCGGGGTCATGGCGCGCCGGGCCCGCTTCCCGCCGCCGTTTCCTCCTCCCACCGGAGTGCGAGGGCGGTGGCCTTGCGGGAGGCCTCGGCCACGGCTTCAGCCGCGGCCTCCGGGCTCTTACCGCTGCTCGCCATCGCCGCCGCGTACCCCACCAGGAAGGTGGTCAGCGGCGCGGCGGGCCGGGCCACTCCGTGCGCGGCGTCCCGGGCGAGGTCCAGCAGGACGCCGGTGTCGACGTCGAGCTCGATGCCCAGTTCGTTCTTGACTGCGGTGATCCATTCGTCCAGCACGGTCCCATGCTCCCTGATCCGGGCCCTGGCGGCGGCAATGTCTTCCCAGGTGTCGCAGTCGAAGGCAGCCAACGGGCCGGCCTGGACCCGGGCCAGCTCCAGTTCGGCGGTCAGCAACCGGAGGGGGAGTCCGGCCAGGCTGCCGTGTTCGGTGGCGAGAAGGGCGAGTTCACGGCGGAGCGGCTCGGCCCGGTAGACCGCGACCAGCGGCTGGTCCCGGCCGTCCTGGTCGGTGCACAGGGCGCCTTCGCGGTCTCCCGGCTCCGCTGCGGACAGCAACGACCGGACCGTCGCCTCCCCGAGGAACGGCAGATCCGCGGAGAGCACCAGAACGCTCTCCGCGGCCGTGTGCCGTACACCGGCGCCGAGGGCCGCCAGGGGGCCACCGCCCTCGGGCACTTCACGTGTCCACGTGACCGGACGCACGGTGGGCCTGCGCCCACCGACCACCACGGTGGACCCTGCGTCGGCACATGCGGCGAGCACCCGGTCGAGCAGCGCACGGCCGCCCACATGGAGCCCTGGCTTGTCGGCCCCGCCGAGGCGCTTCGCAGCCCCTCCGGCAAGCACGATGGCGTCATACGCGGTCATGCCCCGAGTATGGGGTCCGCCCACCGATGGCGGGCCCTCCGGGGACCGAACTCACACGATGCCCGGGCCCCGGCCGCCCACCGTCCTGCCCCGCTACAGCGTGCGGAGCAGGATCGCCGGCCGCTCCACGCAGTCGGCGACGTAGCGCAGGAAGCCGCCGGCCGTGCCACCGTCGCAGACCCGGTGATCGAAGGTGAGCGAGAGCTGGACGACCTGGCGGACCGCCAGTTCGCCTTCGTGCACCCAGGGTTTGGGCACGATCCGCCCTACCCCGAGCATGGCCGCCTCGGGGTGGTTGATGATCGGGGTCGAACCGTCGACGCCGAACACCCCGTAGTTGTTCAGCGTGAACGTCCCTCCGGTGAGCTGCGCGGGGGTCAGCTTCCCGTCCCGGGCGGCCTCGGTCAGCCGGGCGATCTCCGCCCCGATCGACTCCGTGTTACGGGTGTGCGCGTCCCGGACCACCGGAACGACCAGGCCTCGCTCCGTCTGCGCGGCGAAGCCCAGGTGGACCCCGGACAGCCGCACGATCTCCCGGGCTTCGGTATCCACCGTGGAGTTGAGCTCGGGGAACCTCGCCAGGGCTGCCGTGCAGATGCGGGCCAGCAGCGCGAGCACCGACACCTTCGGGCCTGCGGCGTTCATCGCGGCCCGCGCGGCCATCAGCTCGGTGGCGTCGGCATCGACCCAGCAGGTGGCATCGGGAATCTCCCGCCGGCTGCGGGAGAGCTTCTCGGCCACCGCGCCCCGGACCCCGCGCAGCGCGATCCGTTCGACCGATGTGTCCGGCGCCGGCCGGGCGGCGGGGGACGCGTCGGCAGCGCGTTCCTCGTCCGCGGCTCTGATCGCGCACTCCACGTCGGTACGGAGGATCAGCCCGTCCCGTCCCGTGCCGACGACCTGACGGAGATCGAGACCGTGCTGCCGCGCCAGCTTCCGGACCAGCGGGGAGATGACGGCGACGGGACTCCGGTCATCCCCCGCAGGGGTCGCCGCCGCCGCGGAGGCCGACCGCTCCGCCACCGCGAGGACCGGCTGCCGGGCTGTGGCCGGGTCCTGCGCCGAGGCTGTCCGGTCCGCCGTCCCAGGGGCCTGCGCCGCGACCCGAGCGGGCCGGACCCGTCGTCTCCGCGCCGCCGGTGCGGCCGTGCCGTAACCGACCAGCACATTGCCGGACGCCTCATTCCCGGCACCGTCACCGGAGGGTTCGCCGGGAACCTCGTGCCCGTCCACCCGCTCCATCGAGCCGACTGCCACCGTCAGCAGCGGTGCGCCGACCGGGAGCTCCGCACCCTCCTCGCCGAAGCGCGCCGTCACCACGCCCCCGTAGGGGCAGGGCACCTCCACCATGGCCTTGGCCGTCTCGACCTCGACGACCGGCTGGTCGACGGCGACGACGTCGCCGACCTCCACCAGCCAGCGCACGATCTCGGCCTCGGTCAGGCCTTCGCCCAGGTCCGGGAGCTTGAATTCGAGCACCTGCGCCATCAGCTCTCGGCCTCCCACTGAAGACGGGCGACCGCGTCGAGCACCCGGTCCACGCCCGGCAGATGGTGCCGCTCCTGCATCGGCGGCGGATAGGGAATGTCGAACCCCGCGACGCGCAGGACAGGCGCCTCCAGATGGTGGAAGCACTGCTCGGTGATCCGCGCCGCGATCTCACCGCCCGGCCCGCCGAACCCGGACGACTCGTGGACGACCACCGCACGCCCCGTGCGGCGCACCGACGCGGCCACGGTCTCGTCGTCGAAGGGAACGAGTGAGCGCAGGTCGACCACTTCGAGGTCCCATCCCTCGGCTGTGGCCGCCTCCGCGGCCTCCAGGCACACCGGGAGGGACGGTCCGTACGTGATCAGGGTCGCGCTACGTCCGGGCCGCCGGACCACGGCCCGCCCGATCGGCTCGACCCGGGCCGGCGCGTCCGGCGACCAGTCGGCCTTGGACCAGTAGAGCCTCTTCGGCTCCAGGAAGACCACCGGGTCGTCGGAGGCGATCGACTCCCTCAGCAGCCCGTAGGCGTCGTCGACCGTGGCCGGCATGACGACGTGCAGCCCGGGCGTCGCCATGTAGTACGCCTCGGAGGAGTCGCTGTGGTGCTCGACCCCACCGATCCCGCCGCCGTACGGCACGCGCACCGTGATCGGCAGCGGCATCGCGCCCCCGGTCCTGTTCCGCATCTTGGCGACATGGCTGACCAGCTGCTCGAACGCGGGATACGCGAAGGCGTCGAACTGCATCTCCACCACGGGCCGCAGCCCGTACATCGCCATGCCCACGGCCGCGCCGAGGATGCCCGCCTCGGCCAGTGGCGTGTCCGTACAGCGGTCGTCGCCGAACTCCTTCGCCAGGCCGTCGGTCACGCGGAAGACGCCACCGAGCGTGCCGACGTCCTCCCCGAGGACGTGCACCGTCGGATCCTCCGCCATCGAGTCGCGCAGCGCCCGTCCGAGGGCCTGCGCCATCGTGGCCGGTCTGGCCCTGCCGGTCCGTTCGCCGGCTGTGGCCGCAGCAGTGCTCATCGTCCCTCCTCCGCGCCGCTCTCGTCGTGCGCACCGTCCCCTGCGTCCAGCTCGGCCCGCAGCCGCGCCGCCTGTTCCCGCAGCTGGCCGGTCTGCTCCTCGTAGACATGGGCGAACAGATCCATCGGGTCGAGCGACGGGTCGGCGTTCATCTGCTCCCGCAGCCCCTCCGCCATCCGTTCAGCCGCCTCGTGCACCGCGCCGATGCCGTCCTCGTCCAGCAGCCCCCGCCCGGTCAGTTCCCGCTCCAGAAGCCTGATCGGGTCGTGTGCGCGCCATGCCTCCACCTCGCTGTCGCCGCGGTAGCGGGTGGCGTCGTCGGCGTTCGTATGGGCGTCCATGCGATACGTGACCGCCTCGACCAGCGTCGGCCCCTCGCCCCGCCTGGCGCGCGCCACCGCCTCGCCGAGCACCTGGTGCACGGCTGCCGCGTCGTTACCGTCGACCAGGCGCCCCGGCATCCCGTAGCCCACGGCCTTGTGGGCCAGGGACGGTGCCGCGGTCTGCTTGGCCAGCGGCACGGAGATTGCGAAGCCGTTGTTCTGCACGAGGAAGACCACCGGGGCCCGCCAGACGGCAGCGAAGTTGAGCGCCTCGTGGAAATCGCCCTCACTCGTCCCGCCGTCGCCGACCATCGCGAGGGCCACCACGTCGTCGCCCTTCAGGCGCGCCGCGTGCGCCAGGCCCACGGCGTGCGGCAACTGGGTGGCCAGAGGGGTGCAGAGCGGGGCGATGCGGTGCTCACGCGGGTCGTAGCCGGTGTGCCGGTCCCCCCGCAGCAGCGTCAGCGCCTCGACCGGGTCCAGGCCACGCGCGACCGCGGCGAGCGTGTCGCGATAGCTGGGGAAGAGCCAGTCCCGGTCCTCCAGCACGAGCGCCGCAGCGATCTCGCACGCCTCCTGGCCGGTGCTCGACGGGTACACCGCGAGCCTGCCCTGCTTGGTCAGTGCGGTGGCCTGCGCGTTGTACCGGCGGCCACGCACCAGCTCGGCGTAGAGCCTCAGCAGCAGCTCGGGGTCGGCCCCGGCCGCCGCGTCCGTACCGAGCACGCGGTAGGGCTCGGGGTCCGGGAGCAGCGGCGCGGGATCGGTGAGCGGCTTCCAGGCCGGGGGCGGCGTGGGCCGGTAGGCGGCTGCGCCGGGCAGCTCCTGGACCGTCATGACAAGCACCTCCTGGCATCGAGATATATCGAGGGGTGTCGAAATCTGCAGAATGTCGGGCGTGGGCGAGGCGCGGATGTGGTGTGCCTCACCTACCGATTGTTCGGTCGCCGGGGCAATTTGGCTACAGGCGCCTTCAGCCTGTGGACAAACGGTTCTCCACAGCCTGGGATAGGGGCAGGTCGTCCACAACAGGGAGGCGCGGGCAGATGGCAGCTGAACAAATGGCCGACGGGGGCGGCACCCCGGACCGCACTCCGCCCGCCCGGCCGCTGGACTCCATCGACCGCGCCATCCTCCGCATCCTCCAGACGGACGGCCGCGCCTCGATACGGGCCGTCGCGGAGCGCGTCCACGTCTCCCGCGCCAATGCGTACGCCCGGATCAACAGGCTCGTCGAGGACGGCGTGATCCGGGGATTCAGCGCACGGGTGAATCACGAACGGGCTGGGCAGGCCGCCTCCGCCTACATCACTCTCAAGATCGTCCAGAATTCCTGGCGCACCGTGCGCGAACAGCTACAGGCACTGCCGGGCGCCACCCACATCGCGCTGGTCAGCGGCGACTTCGACGTCCTGCTCCTGGTGCACACCCCGGACAACCAGGCCCTGCGCGAGCTGGTCCTCACCAGGATCCAGGCCATACCGGAGGTGCTGTCCACCCGCACCCTACTGGTGTTCGAGGAGACCGACCTGGGGCCACGCCCGGACCGCACGGCCGAGCTGAGCTGAGGGCTGCCCCGGTCAGCCGGCCCGCATCCCCTCGAAGGCGAGCCGCACGACCGTGTCCGCGAGCTGCTCCGCCTCCTGGGATCCGCCGGGCTGCGGGCGGTACCACTCGACCAGCGAGTTCACCATGCCGAAGAGCAGCCGGGTCGCCAGGCGTATGTCCACGTCCGCGCGCAGGTCGCCGTCCGCCACCGCGGCCTTGAGCAGCTCGGAGACCCGCTGGTCGAACTCACGCCGGCGCTCCAGCGCCCAGCGCTCCGTCTTCGTGTTGCCCCGTACGCGCAACAGCAGGGTGACGTACGGCAACTCCGCCATGAGCACCTCGACCGTGCGGCGCGTGACGTACTCGACCTGGGCGATCGCCCGCCCCTGGGTGGCCCCGGCCTCGTCGAGAATCCCGAAGAGCCCGTCGAGCGCCCGGCTCACCGCACGCCTCAGCAGCTCTTCCTTGCCCGCCACGTGGTGGTAGATGGACGACTTGGAGATGCCCGCCGCCTTGGAGAGGTGCTCCATGGACGTGCCGTCGTAGCCGCGCTCGTTGAAGATGCGGACGGCAACGGTCAGGAGCGTCTCCGGGGTGTACGTGTCCCGCTTGGCCGTGGTCATGACCGCGATCCTCCCCCATGAGTTGTCCACAGGTTCCTTGGGGCCCCTTGTCCCGACCGATCGTTCGGTTACTCTAACTCCGTCAGCATGTCCCTGCCCGGCTCGACGAGGAGTTGGTCCGTCATGGCCGCCGAGCTTTCCCCCGAGAAGCTGTCCGAGATCCACCGCCCCACGCTCGACCAGGCCCTCGACGCGATCCGCACGCGCGCCTACTGGTCCCCGCACCCCGAGCACCCCAAGGCCTACGGCGAGGGGGGCCTGCCCGGCAGCCTCGGCGCGGCCGAGGGCAAGGCCGCGTTCGACGCCGTGCTCAACACCCGGCTGGACCTCGGCCAGCCCGGCACCGACGGCTGGACCGGCGCGGAGGTCTCGCCGTACGGTCCGGAGCTCGGCGTCGAGTATCCGCACGCCGACCCGGACATCCTGCTCCCCGCCATGAGCGCCGCGATGGGCTCCTGGCGTGCGGCGGGCCCCGAGACGCGGGCCCTGGTCTGCGTGGAGATCCTGGCCCGGATCAGCGCGCGTACGCACGAGCTGGCCCACGCCGTGATGCACACCAGCGGGCAGGCGTTCGTGATGGCCTTCCAGGCGGGGGGCCCGCACGCCCAGGACCGCGGCCTGGAGGCCGTGGCGTACGCGTACGAGGAACAGACGCGTACACCGCGCAACGCCGACTGGTCGAAGCCCCAGGGCAAGCGTGACCCGCTGCGGCTCGACAAGTCGTACACAGCGGTGGGGCGCGGCATCTCCCTGCTGATCGGCTGCAACACCTTCCCGACGTGGAACGGCTATCCGGGCCTCTTCGCCTCGCTGGCGACCGGCAATCCCGTGCTGGTCAAGCCGCACCCGCGGGCGGTGCTGCCGCTCGCGCTCACCGTCCAGCTGGCGCGCGAGGTGCTGACCGGGGCGGGCTTCGACCCGAATCTCGTCGCCCTGGCGGCCGAGCGGCCCGGCGAGGGCATCGCCAAGACCCTGGCGGTGCGCCCCGAGATCAAGATCATCGACTACACGGGTTCCACCGCCTTCGGCGACTGGCTGGAGGCCAACGCCCGCCAGGCCCAGGTCTACACGGAGAAGGCGGGCGTCAACACGATCGTCCTCGACTCCACCGACGACTACCGGGGCATGCTCTCCAACCTGGCCTTCTCGCTCTCCCTCTACAGCGGCCAGATGTGCACCACCCCGCAGAACCTGCTCATCCCCCGCGACGGAATCACGACCGACGCGGGCGCCAAGTCCTACGAGGACGTGGTGGGGGACCTCGCCGAGGCGGTGAACGGGCTGCTCGGTGACGACGCCCGGGCCAACGGCCTGCTCGGCGCCCTGGTGAACCCGGACGTGAAGGCCCGGCTGGAAGGGGCCCCGGACCTGGGTGACGTGGCGCTCGCCTCGCGCCCGGTGACCAACCCCGACTTCCCCGACGCCGTGGTCCGCACGCCGGCCCTCGTGAAACTCGACGGCACGAAGCCCGACGACGGGGCGGCCTACCTCTCGGAGTGCTTCGGCCCGGTCTCGTTCGCGGTGGCGGTCGACTCGACCGGTGACGCGCTGGACCTGCTGCGCCGCACGATCCGCGAGAAGGGCGCGATGACCGTCGGCGCCTACACCACCTCCCCCGACGTGGAACGCGCGGTGGAGGAGGTCTGCTTCGACGAATCGGCTCAGCTCTCGCTGAACCTCACCGGCGGTGTGTACGTCAACCAGACGGCGGCCTTCTCCGACTTCCACGGTTCGGGAGGCAACCCGGCCGCCAACGCGGCGCTCTGCGACGGCGCGTTCGTCTCCAACCGCTTCCGGGTGGTGGAGGTCCGCCGCCAGGCCTGAGGGCACATCCGGCCGACGGCATCCGGTGGGGTGTGGACCCGCGCGATCCATGCCCCACCGGTCCGTCACCCGTCGCGCGGATCCGGTACGTCCGCGTACCGCTGCACCCAGGCGTGCATCGCGATGGCGGCCGCCGCACCGGCGTTGATCGACCTGGTCGAACCGAACTGCGCGATCGAGCACACCATCGAGGCGTGCTTTCGCGCCTCCTCCGTCAGCCCCGGCCCTTCCTGCCCGAACAGCAGCACGCACCGGCGCGGCAGTTCGGTCCGCTCCAGCGGCACGGCCCCGGGGAGGTTGTCGATCCCGATGACCGGCAGGCCCTCGGCCTCCGCCCAGGCCGTCAGGTCCGCGGTGTCCGGATGGTGCCGCACATGCTGGTAGCGGTCGGTGACCATCGCACCCCGCCGGTTCCAGCGCCGCCTCCCCACGATGTGGATCTCCTTCGCGAGGAAGGCGTTGGCGGTGCGCACCACCGAGCCGATGTTGAAGTCATGGCTCCAGTTCTCCACCGCCACATGGAAGTCGTGCCGCCGCAGGTCGAGATCGGCGACGATCGCCTCCCGCGTCCAGTACCGGTAGCCGTCACCCACATTGCGCCGGTCGCCGTGGGCGAGGAGTTCGGGGTCGTAGCGCTCCCCCTCGGGCCAGGGCAACGGGTGCGGACCGACCCCGATCACGGTGCCGTACCCCTCGTCGTACTGGATCGGTTCCTCGGAGGGGTCGGGCGCGGCTGCCGCCCGGGGCTCATCTGCACTGCCGGTCTCGCTGGTCACCCGACGAGCGTATGGCCACCGCCACCGCCGCTGCGCGCGGCCTCCTCGTCGTCCTGCCCTGCGTCCTGCCCTGCCCGCCGCTGCCCGGGGAGCCTCAGCCTCCCCGCCGTCCGTGAGAACAGACGCTGCCGGCCGAGCGACACCCTGTGCCCCAGCCACACAAGGAAGACCGTCGGGAGGAAGACGGCGTCCGCGGCGATCATCGCCATGGAGAAGAAGGGCAGCCCCAGCATGACCGCGATTCCTGCGTGCTCACCGATCATGAGGACCAGCAGGACGTTCTTCACCCGCCGGTTGAACAGGGTGAACGGGAAGGCGACCTGCACGATGACCGTGACGTACGTCAGCACCATGACCAACAGGGCGCTGGACGCGATCAGCCCGGAGAGACCGGCCCACGGGGTGAAGTAGTCCAGCTTGAGCGGATAGTAGACCGCGGTGCCGTCCTGCCATCGGGAACCCTGGATCTTGTACCAGCCGGCAGTCGCGTAGATCAGACACACCTCGGCCATGATCACGAGGAGTGCGGCGTTGTGCGCGAGGTTGGCCAGGACGTCGAGGAGGGCGCGCAGCTCATGCTCCGGCGCGCGACGGTTCAGGGCCCACCAGGCGCCGTTCCCCAGCCACAGCACCCACAGGAGGGCCGGCAGCCACCATGTGCCGCCGAGTCCTCCCATGAAGGTCGCCGGCAGGAGGACGCAGCCGAGGGCCACCCACAGGACCGGTCCCGCGACATCACGCGCCGGCGGGCCGCCCTCCGCGAGACGTGAGGCGTCCCGCGACGCACGGCGGGCGTCCAGGGACCACACCCGGGCGCAGCGGGTCAGCATCAGGTAGACGGCCAGCAGATGGATGACGTTGTCGCCGCCGTCGCCCATGAAGATGCTGCGGTTCTGGAGGGAGAGCACCCCTGCCATGAACAGGACGGACACGGCGCGGGTCCGCCAGCCGGTCATCAGGAGCGCGGCCGACACCAGCGTGAGCCCGTACACCGCCTCGAACCAGACCGTGGAGTCCGACCACATGAGAGCGGTGAAGGAGTCGTTGTGGGTGATGAGCCGGCGCGCCATGTCCCAGCTCCACGGACCGTCGGGACCGTACAGCTCGTGGCGGTGGGGCAGCTCGCGCAGCAGGAACAGCAGACAGGTGGCGGAGACGCCGATCCGGACGACGGCGCTCTGGTAGGCACCCAGGGGGGCGGCCGTGACGCGCTGGACGGCGCGTGCGAGCGCAGGACCGACGGCACCGGCGCGCGCACCGACCGGGGTGGGGACGCTCACTGCTCCGCCCTTCCGGCCTGCGATGCCTCATCCGCCGAGGCAGCCCCGGGGAGGTCGGACGGGGAGACGG
The DNA here is from genome assembly GCF_044751065.1 of Streptomyces sp. NPDC088746. Taxonomy (NCBI): domain Bacteria; kingdom Bacillati; phylum Actinomycetota; class Actinomycetes; order Kitasatosporales; family Streptomycetaceae; genus Streptomyces; species Streptomyces sp. NPDC088746. The sequence goes on along the minus strand of NZ_JBIVLA010000007.1, from coordinate 85,261 downwards.
TCCACCACGGGAGCTCCGTGTACTCCGGCCGGGTGTTGATCTTCTCGTCGCTCCACGCCGGCGCACCGACGGAACGGACGGAGGACCTCACCTGGATGCGTTCGACGGTGCCGCCGTAGCCGTGTTCGGCGAGGCGCAGCATGACGATGCGGCGGATGTAGCGCTCGGACAGCTCGCCGCGCAGGCCGTCGGGGCGGTGCTCGCTGTCGTGGGACCCGGAGTAGAAGTCCCAGGCACGGCGCAGTTCGTTCTGGTCGACGTGGCTGGGGAGGGGGTTGCCGCGTATCGCCTCGCCGTCCTCACGCGAGAGATCCATCCAACGCGTGACCTTGCTGCCGTCAGCGCCGTCGTCGGCCACCTCGGCGCGTACGTGCACGGAGATGTTCTGCTGGAGCGGGTTGGGGGCGAACAGCTTCCAGTTCTGCTCGAACTCGGGGTAGACCCAGTCGTCGACCACCTTGCCGTGCTGCTTCGTCAGCGTGTTGGACGGCGCGACATGCAGAAAGATCATGGCTATGTGTACGCAGGCCAGCAGCCCCAGGCCGGACAGCGCCAGCGCCGCGACGACCTGGTACGGAAGCGAGAGCGCCGCCATCCCGCCGCCCGGCCGGCGTCCGGCCGGCCCGGGCTCGGGTCCTCCAGGGCCTGGCCCGGGATCCGCGGTGGTGTCCGGCGACGGCGCGACGACACCCGGGGTGGGGTCCGGGTCCGGTTGGAGGGCCGCGCCGACGCCCGGTATTCCGGCGGGTGCGGCCTCCGCCTCCTGATCCGCCGACGGGCGGTTCCTCACGCCGGGCCAAGCGAGCTTCTTCTCGTCTCCGGTGCGCCCACCGTGGTCCGCATCCATCCCGCCCCGATCGCCGTCGATCACCACTCAGTTATCCACAGGGTTGACACCCTACGGGCCTCCGGCTCACCATTGAAGCCGATGAACCGAACGATCGGTCGGTAGGGAGCCCGGGATGGCGGCAGTGACTGCGGACCAGACGACGCAGGGGACAGCAGGCACGGCGGACGAGGCGGACGCGGAGCGTCTGGCGGCCTTCGACGCCGCGGTGGCGGCCGACGACCGGATCGAGCCGCGGGACTGGATGCCCGAGGCGTACCGGGCCTCGCTGATCCGCCAGATGGCCCAGCACGCCCATTCCGAGATCATCGGCATGCAGCCCGAGGCCAACTGGATCACCCGGGCACCCTCGCTCCGCCGCAAGGCGATCCTGATGGCGAAGGTGCAGGACGAGGCCGGGCACGGCCTCTATCTGTACAGCGCCGCGGAGACGCTGGGGACCAGCCGCGAGGAGATGCTCGACAAGCTGCACGCCGGGCGGCAGCGCTATTCCTCGATCTTCAACTACCCCACGCTGACCTGGGCGGACGTCGGCGCGATCGGCTGGCTGGTGGACGGCGCCGCGATCACCAACCAGGTGCCGCTCTGCCGTTGCTCCTACGGCCCGTACGCCCGCGCGATGGTCCGGGTCTGCAAGGAGGAGTCCTTCCACCAGCGCCAGGGGTACGAGCTGCTGCTCGCCCTGAGCCGCGGCACCCCCGCCCAGCACGAGATGGCCCAGGACGCGGTGAACCGCTGGTGGTGGCCCTCCCTGATGATGTTCGGTCCGTCCGACGACTCCTCGGCGCACTCGGCACAGTCGATGGCCTGGAAGATCAAACGGCACTCCAACGACGAGCTGCGCCGGCGCTTCGTCGACATCTGCGTCCCGCAGGCGGAGGCGCTGGGGCTCACCCTCCCCGACCCCGACATCCGGTGGAACGACGAGCTGGGACAGCACGACTACGGCGCGATCGACTGGACGGAGTTCCAGGAGGTCCTCAAGGGCAACGGCCCCTGCAACGAACAACGACTGACCCAGCGGCGCACGGCCCACGAGGAGGGCGCCTGGGTCCGCGACGCGGCGGCGGCATACGCAGACAAGCACGCGGCACGGCCCGGCACAGCCGGAGCGGCCGCCCAGCCCGTGGAGGCGACCGCATGAGCAGCTCGACCGACTGGCCCCTGTGGGAGGTGTTCGTGCGCTCCCGGCGAGGGCTCTCCCACACCCACGCGGGCAGCCTGCACGCGCCGGACGCCGAGATGGCCCTGCGCAACGCCCGCGATCTGTACACCCGCCGCTCGGAAGGCGTCTCCCTCTGGGTGGTCCCCTCGACGGAGATCACCGCGTCCTCGCCGGACGAGAAGGACTCGTTCTTCGAGCCCGCCGGGGACAAGCCCTACCGCCACCCCACGTTCTACGAGATCCCGGAAGGGGTGAAGCACCTGTGAGCGCGGCTCTCGCCCTCGGCGACGACGCACTGGTGCTCTCGCACCGGCTGGGGGAGTGGGCGGGTCACGCTCCCGTGCTGGAGGAGGAGGTGGCCCTGGCCAACATCGCCCTCGATCTGCTGGGCCAGGCCAGGATGCTGCTCTCCTTCGTGGGCGACGAGGACCAGCTGGCGTACCTCCGTGAGGAGCGAGCCTTCCGTAACGTCCAGCTGGTGGAGCAGCCGAACGGCGACTTCGCCCACACCATCGCCCGCCAGCTCTACTTCTCCGTGTACCAGCACCTGCTGTACGAGGCGCTGGCCGCCGGCGAGGGCGAGTTCGCGGATCTCGCGGCCAAGGCGGTCAAGGAGGTCGCCTATCACCGGGACCACGCGGAGCAGTGGGTCCTGCGGCTGGGCGACGGCACCACGGAAAGCCATGAGCGCATGCAGCTCGCGCTGGACGCCCTGTGGCGGTTCACCGGCGAGCTGTTCGAGCCCGTCGAAGGAGTCGACGTCGACTCGCCGGCCCTGCGCGACGGCTGGCTGGCCGCTGTCACCTCCGTGGTGGAGCGGGCCACCCTGACCCTGCCGGCAGGGCCGCAGTCCGGCGCCTGGGCGGCCGGAGCGGGCCGGCAGGGTCTGCACACGGAACCCTTCGGGCGGATGCTCGCCGAGATGCAGCATCTGCACCGCAGCCACCCGGGGGCGTCATGGTGACCACCGAGACCCCGCTGGAAGCGGAGCTCCACCGGCTGGCGGGCTCCGTTCCCGATCCCGAGCTGCCGGTCCTCACGCTGGACGAGCTCGGCGTGCTCCGCGGCGTGCGGGCCGACGGACCGGACAAGGTCACCGTGCGGCTCACCCCGACGTACACCGGCTGCCCGGCCATCGAGGCCATGTCCGCCGACATCGAGCGGGTCCTGCGCGACCACGGGGTCAGTGAGGTGTCCGTGGTCACGGTCCTCGCCCCTGCCTGGTCGACCGACGACATCAGCGACGAGGGGCGCCGCAAGCTCGCGGAGTTCGGCATAGCGCCGCCCCGCCCGGGGAGCGGGCCCGGCGGGCCGGTTCCTCTGACGCTCTCGGTGCGCTGTCCGCACTGCGGTTCCACCGACACGGAGCTGCTGAGCCGCTTCTCCTCCACGGCCTGCAAGGCACTGCGCCGCTGTGTGACGTGCCGCGAACCGTTCGACCACTTCAAGGAGTTGTAGATGTTCCATCCGCTCCGGGTCAGCGCGATCGAACGGATCACGGACGACGCGGTGGCCGTCACCTTCGCCGTGCCGCCCGAGCTGCGCGAGACCTTCCGCCATGCCCCCGGCCAGCACCTGAATGTGCGCTACCGCGTCGACGGCGAGGAGATCCGGCGGTCGTACTCGATCTGCGCCCCGGCCACCGAGCAGCCGGGCGACCCCTTGCTGCGGGTGGGTATCCGCATGGTCGACGGCGGCGCGTTCTCGACGTACGCCCTCAAGGAGCTGGCTGTGGGGGACCAGCTGGAGGCGATGGCTCCGATGGGCCGTTTCGTCCTCGATCCGCGCCCCGGCCACTTCGCCGCGATCGTCGGCGGCAGCGGGATCACCCCGGTGCTCTCGATGGCGGCGACCCTGCTGGCACGGGAGCCCTCGGCGCGCTTCTGTCTGATCCGCAGCGACCGGACGGCTGCGTCGACGATGTTCCTGGACGAGGTGGCGGACCTCAAGGACCGCTACCCGGACCGCTTCCAGCTGGTGACCGCGCTGTCCCGGGAGGAACAGGCTGCCGGGCTCCCCTCGGGCCGGCTGGACCGCGAGCGGCTCACCGGGCTCCTGCCCGCCCTGTTGTCCGTGCCCGACGTGGACGGCTGGTTCCTGTGCGGGCCGCTCGGACTGGTCCGGGGGGCGGAAGAAGCGCTGCGCGCACTTGGCGCCGACCGGTCACGAATCCACCAGGAGATCTTCCACGTCGCCGACGAGGGGACGGGTCTGCCGACGGCCGCCAGGGTGGCGACGCCGTCGGAGAGCAGGCTCACGGCGACACTCGACGGGCGGTCGGGCAGTTGGCCGGTCCAGGACGGCGAATCGCTGCTGGAAACGGTGCTGCGGAGCCGCTCGGACGCTCCGTATGCCTGCAAGGGCGGAGTGTGCGGGACCTGCCGGGCCTTCCTGGTCTCGGGTGAGGTGCGGATGGACCGCAATTTCGCCCTGGAACCGGAGGAGACCGGGGCAGGCTTCGTGCTGGCCTGCCAATCGCACCCCGTCACCCCGGAGGTCGAACTCGACTTCGACCGCTGAGACCGCCAACCACAGACCAACCACTGACGCAGACCAACCACTGATGCACGCCAACCACTGATGCCGCGCCGGGCGAGGTCGCAAGCCCCGCCCGAACAGGGCCCCCCGCGCGGTACCGCCGTGCGCGCGCCCGCCGCACCGGTATCGCCGTGCGCGCGCCCGCCGTGCGCGCGACCGGGGACCGGCCGGGAGCCGTGCCTGCGACGCCGTACGACCGCGCGCGCACGGCGCCGCGGGAGCGGTCAGAGCACGAAGGCCGAGTTCCCGTTGTCCGTGACCATCGGGCGCCCGGCGCCGTCCCAGGCGAGCATGCCGCCGTCGATGTTCACGGCGTCGATGCCCTGCTGCACCAGATACTGGGTGACCTGGGCCGACCGGCCTCCGACGCGGCACATCACGTGCACACGCCGACCGTCGTCGGCCGCTTCGGTCAGCTCACCGAAGCGGCCCACGAAGTCACTCATGGGAATGTGCAGCGCACCCTCGACATGCCCGGCCGCCCACTCGTCGTCCTCCCGGACGTCCAGCACGAAGCCGTCCGACGGAACCGCCGCGACGTCCACCGAGGGCAGTGGAGCGAAATTCATGGGTATGCCTTCTCTCGTACGTACGCGCCAGGGTCATCCGGAACGCTACTGCACCAACCCAGCCAGCTCGCCCTCACGCTGGGACACCTCCGCCAGAAGCTTCTCGCCGATGTCGTCCAGCAGCCGGTCGGGGTCGTCCGGCGCCATCCGCAGCATCGAGCCGATCGCGCTCTCCTCCAGCTCCTGTGCCAGCACCGTCAGCAGTTCCTTACGGCGGCTGAGCCACTCCAGCCGCGCGTAGAGCTCCTCGCTCTCGCTGAGCCGCATCTCCGGCGTCACAGGCCCCGCCGCCCACTCCGCGGCCAGCTCCTTCAGCAACGCCACGTCGCCGCGCCCGTACGCCGCGTTGACCCGGGCGATGAACTCGTCCCGTCGCGCCCGCTCCGTCTCGTCCGGTGCCAGGTCCGGGTGTGCCTGACGGGCGAGCTCTCGGTAGAGCTTGCGCGCCTCCTCGCTCGGCCTGACCCGCTTCGGCGGCCGGACGGGCTGGTCGGTGAGCATGGCCGAGGCCTCGGGCGAGAGGCCGTCCGAGTCCATCCAGTCGTGGAAGAGCTCCTCGACCCCGGGCATCGGCATGACGATGGCCCGCGCCTCCTGGGCCTTGCGCAGGTCCTCCGGATCGCCGGTCCTCGCGGCCCGCGCCTCCGCGATCTGCGCGTCGAGCTCGTCGAGGCGGGCGTACATCGGGCCGAGCTTCTGGTGATGCAGCCGGGAGAAGTTCTCCACCTCCACCCGGAAGGTCTCCACCGCGATCTCGAACTCGATCAGCGCCTGCTCGGCCACCCGCACCGCCTTGGCGAGCCGCTCCTCGGGCCGAGGGGCGGCTCCCTCACCCACCGCGTCACCGCCGGCCTCACCGGCCGCCCCGCCTGCCGGGCCACCAGCCGCGTCGGCGGAGGCGGGACCCGCCTCCGGCGCATCGTCCGGGCCCGCCCGCAGGCCGTCACGCCGCGACGCGTCCTCCGCGTGCCGCGGCACATCCCGCGCGTGCTTCGGCGCGTCCTGCCGGTCCTGGTCCTGCCGGTCTTCGTCGTTCCGGGTGGTCGGCACCCCGGCGGCTTCGTGGGTCACCCGTCCAGCGTATGGCCACGGCCCGCGCCGCGAGGACACACGGTGGCCGCAGGACCCGCTCAGACGCCGAGCTCAGCGGCTATTCGCCCGGCTCGGACAGCCCGGACGAGCTCGGCGTGATCCGCCTCGGTCCGGTCCGCGTACGTCACGGCGAAATCGGCCACCGCCGCGTCCAGCTCGGCGTTCTTCCCGCAGTAACCCGCGAGCAGCCGGGGATCGGCGCTGTGCGCATGGGCACGGGCCAGCAGGGCGCCGGTCATCCGCCCGTAGTCGTCGACCTGCTCCGCAGCGAGTGCCGCCGGATCCACGCTTCCCTTGCGATTCCTGAACTGGCGTACCTGATACGGCCGGCCGTCGACCTCGGCCCAGCCGAGCAGTATGTCGCTGACGACCTGCATCCGCTTCTGTCCGAGCACCACCCGGCGCCCCTCGTGCACCACGTCCGGCACGTCGAAGCCGATCCGGCCGAGATAGGGGGAGAGCGCGGACGGGCGGGCCTCCTTCACCTGCAGCACCAGCGGCTCGCCCCGGTGGTCGAGCAGCAGCACCACGTACGACCGGGTCCCCACACTTCCCGTGCCGACCACCCGGAACGCCACATCATGGATCGCGTAACGGGCCAGCAGCGGAACCCTGTCCTCCGAGATCGTCCCGACGTAGCCCTCCAGCCCCGCCGCCACGGCAGCGGCCTCCGCGTCGGGCACACGCCGCAGGACGGGCGGGGAGTCGACGAATCGGCGACCGCCGTCCTCGCACTCCTCCGTGGACCTGGCGGCGAAGCGGGCACTCGTGTTGTTCCGCGCCTTCGCGGAAACCCGCTCCAGCGTCCCGAGCAGGTCCCGGGCGTCGGTGTGCGAGACGAGCTCCTCGTCCGCGATGGCGTTCCACGCGTCGAGTGCGGGCAGCCCCGCCAGCAGACGCATCGTGCGGCGGTACGCGCCCACCGTGTCGTACGCACCCTGCCGGCAGGTGGCCTCGTCCGCCCCCGCCTCCCTGCCCGCGAGCACCAGCGAGGTGGCGAGCCGCTTGAGATCCCACTCCCACGGGCCGAACACGGTCTCGTCGAAGTCGTTGAGATCGATGACCAGGTTGCCACGCGCGTCGCCGTACAGCCCGAAGTTGGCCGCGTGCGCGTCACCGCAGAGCTGGGCGCCCACGCCCGTGACCGGAGTACCCGTCAGGTCGTGCGCCATAAGCCCGGCCGAGCCACGCAGGAACGCGAACGGCGTCGCGGCCATCCGCCCCACCCGTATGGGGGTGAGACCGGGCACCCGGCCCTCGTTCGACTCCTCGACCGCCTGGACCGCGTCCGGCCTCCCGGCGGGCAGCTCCAGCGCACTGTGCGCGGACCGGGGCACCTCGATCCTTAGCGCCTTGCCGGCCGCCTTCGGGGAAGCCGCCCCAGGTCCGGGCCGCACCCCTCCGGCCACGCGCCGCGCGAATCCGGGTACGACCGGGATACGCCCGTCCCCGGTCATCCGCTGTTCCGGCACCGTCGCCTCGTCTTCGCCCATGGTGTGCCGCCTCCCCCGCCTCGTTCAGCCGTCCTGTCCGACCAACATCAACTGCGGACGACGGTACAACCGTCCGTGACAGCCGTCTGCCCCTGTGGACAACACGGGGCCCGGCCTGTGGACAACTGTCCGTGGAGGCCGGGCCTCCGTGCCTGCGCACAGAGCACCGGCACCGGGCCGCCACCCCGACGGACAGAGCACCGGCACCGAACCGTCACACCCCGACGGCCTCCTCCATCTCTTCCTCCGCCCCGGCCGCGGCCCGCACTGCCGCCGCCTCACGCGCCTTCTCCGCCTCCCCGCGACGCCGCTTCGCCTCGGCCAGGCCCGCCATCCCCAGAACGGCCAGACCGGCCACGAACCACAGAGCCAGCACCAGCAGGTGCCCGCCCAGGGCGTGCCCGCCGAAGTACACGTGGCTGCGCACCCCTTCGACGAATCCCGCACCGTTCCAGAAGGAGTGCAGGGCTCCGAAGAAGCCCGGCTGGACCTCCGGCCGGAAGATGCCTCCGGAGCTCGTGAAGTTGAGCATGACGAAGAGCAGCATCACGCCGAGCGTCGTCCACCGCTTGAGGAAGGTGTGCAGCCCCACCCCGATCAGCAGGATCCCCGCCGAATAGAGCCACGCCATCGCCCAGAGTCCGCCGAGGCCGTGGTCCACCAAGCCGAACACCGGCCCCGCGAACGCGGCTCCGATCAGACTCACCACGAGCGAGGTGCCGATGGCCAGCCCTGCCCTGATCCGCAGAGCCAGCACCGCCCCCGCACCGCCGATCACCGCGACCGACGCGTACGACCCGATGCTGACCGCCACCAGCAGGAAGAAAATCCCCTGGCCGGTCGGATCACCATCCGCCGTGGGCGCCACGTCCGTCACTTCGAGAGGGGCTCCCTGCCCGGCGGCCACCTCGGTGAAGACCTTCTGGACCACCGTCGCGCTGGTGTCCGACGAGGCGGTGGCGACCAGGAGCTCAGGACTGCCGCCCGGGACGTACGCGCCGAAACTCTGCTGCGTCCTCAGGTGGTTCACCGCGATGTCGCGGTCCGCCACGGTACGCACACTCAACGCACCGTCACCCTTGTCCTGCAAGGTCTGGGCAAGCACCTGCGCGCTCGTTCCCGAGCCGACGACGTCCACCCTCAGGTCGTGCGGCTCCGGGGCGTGAAAGGCGCCCAGATAGGCAAGCCCCATACCGACGCACATCAGCAGGGGCGTAATGAGATGACTGAGCACGTGACGCAGCGCACCGGCGGTTGAGCCGGAGGCGGAGCTCGGGCCTGCGGACATTCGACACCCCTCCAATGGTTGGCTTTTACAACTACTAGGCTCGTTGTAGCATACAACCAAAATTCGAGAAGGTGATTCACGTGGCAGACACCCCCCGGGAACGCGAGGAGTCGCTGGACGTCATCCAGCGCGAGCTGACCGCTTTCGCGCGCCGCGCCCGCTCGACCGCGGCACGGCTCCACCCGGACCTGCCGCTGGTCTCGTACACGCTGCTCGCCCACATCGACGACCGGAAGGGCTGCCGCGCGACCGACCTGGCGGCGCACTACCTGCTGGACAAGTCGACGGTCAGCCGACAGGTGGCGGCGCTGGAGAAGCTCGGCCTGGTCGAGCGCCACCCGGACCCGGACGACCAGCGCATCCAGGTACTGCACCCCACCGACGCCGGCACCCGGGCGCTCGCCTCGACCCAGGCCAGCCGGCGCGCCGCCTACCGGGAACGCCTTGGCGCGTGGACATCGGACGATCTCGAACAGTTCGCGGAATACCTGCTGCGCTACAACGCGGCGGGCGAGGACGCCGCACCCCGATAGACACCCGGCCACTCCGCCGCGGGCCGGCCCGGCGCGCCAGCAGCCCCTCGGGCCACCCGGCAGCGGGTCAGCAGCCCCTGGGGCCCCCGAGGTAGGTGTCGGCCCACCGGCCGAGCTCCTCGAGCGCGGGCCCCATCGCGGCGCCCGCCTCCGTCAGCCGGTACGCCACCCGCAGCGGGGGTCCTTCGTCGACCTCACGCACCACGAGACCGGCCGCTCCCAGCTCGGAGAGCCGGTCCGACAGCATCCGCTCGCTGATGCCCGGAATCGCCCGGCGCAGATCCGCGAAGTACACCGGCCGCTGCATCAGCACCGAGACGATCGGGCCCGTCCAGCGCTTCCCGAACAGCTCGAAGACGCGCGTGATGCTCCCGTCCACCTGCCGACAGGCCTGCTCGCTGTGATCCGCCATGCCCCCAGAGTACTGCGCAGGAGTGCGGGGCTTATGAAAAGTAAGGGACTATGTTATTACTAGGTACGTACTGAAGAGCCGGATCGTGCCCACCTGCCCACGACCCTCATCCGTGGCCCGCGCCGATCCGCCCACCCGACTCGTACGGAGGTCCCCATGGCCACGCTTCTGCACCTCGACTCCGCCGTCTTCCCCCAGGGCTCCACGTCCCGTGAGGTCACCGCCGCCTTCGTCACGGCTTGGCGCGAGCAGCACCCCGACGGCGAGGTCGTCTACCGCGATCTCGCCGCCGCCCCCCTGCCCCACCTGGACGCCTCGGCCGTAGCCGCCGGCGCCGAGGACCCGCTGCGAGGAGAGCTGGCGGCCGAGCTGGCCGCCGCGGACGCCGTGCTCATCGGCGCGCCGATGTACAACTTCTCCATCCCGTCCACCCTCAAGGCGTGGCTCGACCAGGTGATCCTCGTGGGCCACAACGCGGGCCCCGACAGCCCCGTCGCCGGCACGCCCGTCACCGTTGTGGCCAGCCGAGGCGGCTCGTACGCCCCCGGCACGCCGCGTGAGGAGTTCGAGTTCGTCCAGAACTACCTGGAGAAGGTCCTGACGGGCATGCTGGGAGCCGAAGTCGATTTCATCGTCCCGGAGTTGACGCTGGCCCACTCGAAGCCCGAGACGGCCGAGCTCATCCCCCTCGCCGACGCGTCCCGCACCCAGGCGTTCACCGACGCCGCGGACAAGGCCAGGGCCCTCGCAGCGCGTCTCGCCGCCTGAGGCGGCCGCTGACGGACGGGCCCGCGCCAAAGGTTTCTTTGGTGCGGATCCGACGTTTCACGTGAAACAGGAGCCGCCCCGGGTCCTGCCTCCGAGGGGGATGCGGACTTCATCACAGCGCCCCTCACACACCGGCTCGGCCACCGGATGACCCCGGACAACGAAGAACCCCCGCACCGGATCTCTCCGGTGCGGGGGTTCTGTCGAACCAACCCGGCGGTCGCAAGCGACTGCCTGTTGTGCGCGAGGGGGGATTTGAACCCCCACGTCCCTAAGGACACTGGCACCTGAAGCCAGCGCGTCTGCCGTTCCGCCACTCGCGCATGAGTGGTGCTTTCAGACTCTCTCACCGAGTGGTGTGAGCGCCTGGCGACATCCGGAAGATTAGCACGCTGGACAGGGTGGATTCACATCCGTTGTTTCGCCGAACCCACGAGGGGAACCGGGAACGCGGAAAGCCTGGCCCCACTCCTCCTGAGTGCACCCGGAGTGCGGGACACTGTCAGGAGGGCACCTCTACGATCCGTGTGAGAGGTGACACTCATCCACTGTGCAGACAAGGGGAACCAGCCGATTTCCCCACGCGTGGATACGATCAGTAAGCAGTACAGGGATGACGACACCGGAGGAGGTGCCCCATGGGAGTCATGAAGCGTTTCGAGCAGCGTCTCGAAGGTCTGGTCAATGGCACCTTCGCCAAGGTCTTCAAGTCCGAGGTGCAGCCGGTCGAGATCGCGGGAGCCCTTCAGCGCGAGTGCGACAACAACGCGTCGATCTGGAACCGCGAGCGGACCGTCGTACCGAACGACTTCATCGTCGAGCTCAGCACCCCGGACTACGAGCGCCTCAGCCCGTACTCCGGCCAGCTGGGGGACGAGCTGTCCGGCCTCGTACGTGACTACGCCAAGCAGCAGCGGTACACCTTCATGGGACCGATCAAGGTCCACCTGGAGAAGGCGGACGACCTCGACACGGGTCTCTACCGCGTACGCAGCCGGACCCTGGCGTCGAGTTCGTCACAGCAAGGCCAGCAGGGCGGCCCCGCTCCCTATGCCCAGCCGAACCGCCCCGCCGCCCCTCAGGGGCAGGGTGGCTACGGTTACCCGCCGGCTTCCGCCCCTCCCATGCCCCCGGTCCCGCCGCCGGGCGCGGGGCGCTCCGGAGGCCCTTCCAGCGACTGGCGCCCGCCGGCCGCGTCCGGCCCCATGCCGGACGCCCAGGTGCGGCGCTGGATCGAGATCAACGGCACCCGCCATCAGATCTCCCGCCCGACGTTGGTGATGGGACGAAGCACCGACGCCGACGTGCGGATCGACGACCCCGGCGTATCGCGCCGGCACTGTGAGATCCGGACCGGAACGCCCTCGACGATCCAGGATCTCGGGTCTACCAACGGCATCGTGGTAGACGGGCAGCACACCACCCGCGCTACGCTCCGCGACGGCTCGCGGATCGTCGTGGGCAGCACCACCATCGTTTACCGGCAAGCCGAAGGGTGAAGCGGGGGCAATGTCAGAGCTGACCCTGACGGTCATGCGGCTAGGTTTCCTGGCTGTTCTGTGGCTATTCGTAATCGTGGCCGTCCAGGTCATTCGCAGCGACCTGTTCGGTACGCGTGTCACGCAGCGCGGCTCACGCCGCACTGCCGCTGACGCCCGTCCGCAGCAGGGACGCCAACAGCAAGCGGCGCCGCCTCAGCAGCGCCAGCAGTCCGGGCGCCAGCGCCGTGGGGCACCCACGAAGCTGGTCGTCTCCGAGGGCACGCTCACCGGCACCACGGTCGCGCTCCAGGGTCAGACCATCACCCTGGGCCGGGCGCACGATTCAACGATCGTGCTGGATGACGACTACGCGTCCAGCAGGCATGCCAGGATCTACCCGGACCGTGACGGCCAGTGGATCGTCGAGGATCTCGGGTCCACCAACGGCACCTATCTCGACCGGACCCGTCTCACCACCCCGACACCTGTTCCGCTGGGCGCGCCGATCCGCATCGGCAAGACCGTCATCGAGCTGCGGAAGTAGTACGACAATGAGCGAGCGGAGCGAGCGAGCCGCCGCGGTCCTGACGACGGACCCGGCCCGGCTCCCGACCGGAGGGTGGGCAGTGTGGCTCGAGACCGGCTGTACCCCGAACCGACGGGCGAGGTGCGCATGAGCTTGTCCCTGCGCTTCGCCGCCGGATCGCACAAGGGCATGATCCGGGAAGGCAACGAGGACTCCGGCTACGCCGGCCCCCGCCTTCTCGCCATCGCCGACGGCATGGGCGGCCAGGCGGCCGGAGAGGTCGCCAGCTCCGAGGTGATCTCCACGCTCGTGCAGCTCGACGACGACGTCCCGGGCTCCGACATCCTCACCTCGCTCGGCACGGCGGTCCAGCGGGCCAACGACCAGTTGCGCGTCATGGTCGAGGAGGACCCCCAGCTGGAGGGCATGGGCACGACGCTCACGGCCCTGCTCTGGACCGGTCAGCGTCTCGGCCTCGTCCACGTCGGCGACTCCCGCGCCTACCTCCTGCGTGACGGCGTCCTGACGCAGATCACCCAGGACCACACCTGGGTGCAGCGCCTCGTCGACGAGGGCAGGATCACCGAGGAAGAGGCCACCACCCACCCGCAGCGCTCCCTGCTGATGCGGGCACTCGGCAGCGGCGACCACGTGGAGCCCGATCTCTCCGTCCGAGAGGTCCGCGCCGGTGACCGCTATCTGATCTGCTCGGACGGGCTCTCCGGCGTCGTCTCCCACCAGACGATGGAAGAGACCCTGGCCAGCTACCAGGGCCCCCAGGAGACCATCCAGGACCTCATCCAGCTCGCCCTGCGCGGCGGCGGTCCCGACAACATCACCTGCATCGTCGCCGACGTCCTGGACGTCGAAAGCAACGACACCCTGGCCGGGCAGCTCAACGACACACCGGTCATCGTCGGTGCCGTCGCCGAGAACCAGGCCGCCCAGGCGACCGACGGCCGCGCCATGGAGACCCCGGCGGGCCGTGCGGCCGGTCTCGGCCGCCCCGTGCCGCCGCCGTCCGGAGGTTTCGGCCCCCCCGGCAGCGGCGACGACGTGGGTTACGGCTCCGGTCCGGACGGCGCCTTCAACTCGTACGCCGACGACGACTTCGTCAAGCCGCGCGGCCGCCGCAGGTGGCTGAAGCGGTCGTTCTACATCGTGCTCGCGCTGGCCGTCATCGGCGGTGGCGTATACGGCGGATACCGCTGGACCCAGACGCAGTTCTACGTGGGCACGAAGGACGACAACGTCGCGCTGTACCGCGGAATCAGCCAGGACCTCGCCTGGGTGTCCCTCTCGAAGGTCGAGGAGGACACCAAGATCGAACTCAAGTACCTCCCGCCGTACTGGCGCAAGCGGGTCGAGGCGACGATCTCCCAGGGCAACCTCACCGAGGCCCGCAAGAAGCTCAGCGAGCTCGACGCACAGGCCTCCGCCTGCAAGAAGGACGCGCAGCGCCGCGCGGCCGAGGCGGACACCAATGCCGCCAAGGACAAGGGCGAGACCGGCAACGCCTCCGACAGCACGTCAGCCACGTCTCCCGCCAAGGAGACCAAGACCGCGACTCCCACTCCCGGCCCCAGCCTCTCGGAGGAAGAGAAGAAGCTGGCCCTGCAGTGCGGTAAGCAGTAAGCCGTAGGGGGCCTTCAGCACATGAGCGTTGTCACCAACACGACCACCATCGGCGCGATCGACGCGCCGAGCCGCCGTAACACCGAGCTGGTACTCGTCGCCTTCGCCGTCCTGATCTCGGTGTTCGCGTACGCCAATGTGGGCCTCGCCCTCAACGGCGAGCTGCCCGCCGGCATGCTCGGCTACGGGCTGGGGCTCGCCCTGCTCGGCGGAGTGGCGCATATCGCCGTCCGTAGATTCGCCCCGTACGCGGACCCGCTGCTGCTGCCTCTGGCGACGCTGCTGAACGGGCTGGGTCTGGCGTTCATCTGGCGCCTGGACCAGTCGGAACGCTTCCAGGCACTCAAGACCTTCGCTCCTGCGGCCTCCAAGCAGCTGATCTTCTCCGCGGTCGGTGTTGCCCTGATGGTGGGCGTCCTCATCGCCCTCAAGGACCACCGCATCCTGCAGCGCTACACCTACATCTCCATGGTGGTGGCGCTGATCCTGCTGATCCTGCCGATGTTCTTCCCCGCCGTTAACGGTGCGAAGATCTGGATCAACATCCCGGGCGTGGGCACGATCCAGCCGGGAGAGTTCGCCAAGATCGTCATCTCGGTGTTCTTCGCCGGCTACCTCATGGTCAAGCGCGACGCGCTTGCCCTGGCCAGCCGCCGCTTCATGGGGCTCTACCTGCCCCGTGGCCGCGACCTGGGCCCGATCCTCATGGTCTGGGCGTTCTCGATCCTCATCCTGGTCTTCGAGACGGACCTGGGTTCGTCGCTGCTCTTCTTCGGCATGTTCGTCGTCATGCTGTACGTCGCCACCGAGCGCACCAGCTGGATCGTCTTCGGGCTGCTGATGTCCGGGGCCGGCGCCGTCGGTGTGGCCACCTTCGAGCCGCACGTACAGGACCGCGTCACCGCGTGGCTCGACCCGTTCGCCGGCTGGGGCAAGATTCCCGCCAGCGAGCAGATGGCGAAGTCCCTGATGGCGTTCGGCTCCGGTGGCACGCTCGGGACCGGCCTCGGCCAGGGCAACTCCGACCTGATCGGCTTCGCCGCCAACTCCGACTTCATCCTTGCCACCGTCGGCGAGGAGCTCGGTCTCGCCGGCATGATGGCGGTCCTGCTCGTCTACGGCTTGATCGTCGAGCGTGGTGTCCGTACCGCGCTCGCTGCCCGCGACCCGTTCGGCAAGCTCCTCGCGATCGGCCTCTCCGGTTCCTTCGCCATCCAGGTCTTCGTCGTCGCCGGCGGTGTCATGGGGCTCATCCCGCTGACCGGTATGACCATGCCGTTCCTCGCGCAGGGTGGCTCGTCGGTCATCGCGAACTGGGCGCTCATCGGGATCCTGATCAGAATCAGCGACACGGCCCGACGTCCCGCCCCGGCCCCCGCACCGTCCCCGGATGCCGAAATGACCCAGGTGGTCCGACCGTGAACAAGCCGCTCCGCAGGATCGCGATCTTCTGCGGCATCCTCGTCCTGGCCCTGCTGATCCGCACGAACTACATCCAGTACGTCCGTGCCGACGAACTCAACGCGAACGAGCACAACCGCCGCGTCCAGATCGAGCGCTACGCCCACGAGCGCGGCAACATCATCGTCGACGGCGAGCCCGTCACGGGCTCCGTCGAGACCACGGACAGCGACTTCAAGTACAAGCGGGTCTGGAAGAACGGCCCCATGTGGGCGCCCGTCACCGGCTACTCCTCGCAGGCCTTCGACTCCTCGCAGCTGGAGAGCATCGAGGACGGCATCCTCACCGGCAACAGTGACGACCTGTTCTTCGACCGCACCCTGTCGATGTTCACCGGCGAGAAGAAGACCGGCGGGAACATCGTCACCACCCTCAACGGCGCCGCACAGAAGGCCGCCTTCGAGGGTCTGGGCGACAAGAAGGGCGCGGTCGCCGCGCTCGACCCGCAGACCGGCGCCGTCCTGGCGCTGGCCAGCACCCCCTCGTACGACCCCTCGGTCTTCGCGGGCAACTCCATGAAGGACTCGGACGCCCGGCAGAAGCTCCTCAAGGACGAGGACAAGCCGATGCTGAACCGGGCCCTGCGGGAGACCTACCCGCCCGGCTCGACGTTCAAGGTCGTCACGGTCGCCGCGGCGCTGGAGAACGGCCTCTACACCGACATCGACGCCAAGACCGACTCCCCGCTGCCCTGGCGGCTCCCGCAGTCGACCAACCTCCTGCAGAACGAGGGGAACATCCCCTGCAAGGACGCCTCGCTCCGGGTGGCGCTGCGCTACTCCTGCAACACCGTCTTCGGCAAGATGAGCGACGACCTCGGCAACGAGAAGATGATCGAACAGGCCGACAAGTTCGGCTTCAACGAAGAGGTCTTCACGCCGGTCCGCGCCGACGCCAGCGTGTACCCGAAGGACAACCCGCCGCAGAACGCCATGGCGGGCATCGGTCAGGCCTCCAACCGCGCCACTCCGCTCCAGATGGCCATGGTCGCGTCGGCGATCGCCAACGACGGCAAGCTCATGCAGCCGTACATGGTCGCCCAGCGCCAGGCGCCCAACCTGGACGTCATCTACACGCACGAGAAGGAGCAGCTCAGCGAGCCGCTCTCGGCGGAGAACGCCCAGAAGGTGCAGCAGATGATGGAGACCGTGGTCCAGGACGGCACGGGAACCAACGCGCAGATCGACGGCGTCACCGTCGGTGGCAAGACGGGTACCGCTCAGCACGGCCTCAACAACAGCGAGAAGCCGTACGCCTGGTTCATCTCGTACGCCAAGACCGACAGCGGCTCCCCGGTCGCCGTCGCCGTGGTGGTCGAGGACGGCAACGCCAACCGGGACGACATCTCCGGCGGCGGGCTGGCCGCTCCGATCGCCAAGAACGTGATGAAGGCGGTACTCGACGGAAAGTAGTGACACCCGTCACAACTTCTGTTCACACCAGCACATTGGGATACCGGTCGGATATCAGCTGACGGGTGCGGGCCGATCACGCCGGGCGTGCCCGGTAGCGTATGCGCGAACAGCGCACCGCCGGACCACACACGGGTGCGGTCGGGACTGACGGAGAGGGCTGGATCAGTTATGGAAGAGCCGCGTCGCCTCGGCGGCCGGTACGAGCTGGGCTCGGTGCTCGGCCGTGGTGGCATGGCCGAGGTCTACCTCGCGCATGACACCCGGCTCGGCCGCACCGTCGCTGTGAAGACGCTGCGGGCCGACCTCGCCCGCGATCCGTCCTTCCAGGCACGGTTCCGCCGTGAGGCCCAGTCGGCCGCCTCGCTCAACCACCCCGCGATCGTCGCCGTCTACGACACCGGCGAGGACTACGTCGACGGCGTCTCCATCCCGTACATCGTGATGGAGTACGTCGACGGGTCGACGCTCAGAGAGCTCCTGCACTCCGGCCGCAAGCTGCTGCCGGAGCGGACCCTCGAGATGACGGTCGGGATCCTCCAGGCTCTGGAGTACTCGCACCGCGCCCAGATCGTCCACCGCGACATCAAGCCGGCCAACGTCATGCTGACGCGCACCGGCCAGGTCAAGGTCATGGACTTCGGTATCGCCCGCGCCATGGGCGACTCCGGCATGACGATGACCCAGACCGCCGCGGTCATCGGTACCGCCCAGTACCTCTCCCCGGAGCAGGCCAAGGGCGAGCAGGTCGACGCACGCTCCGACCTGTACTCCACCGGCTGCCTGCTCTACGAGCTGCTCGCGGTCCGGCCGCCGTTCGTCGGGGACTCGCCGGTGGCGGTCGCGTACCAGCACGTCCGTGAGGAGCCGCAGCCTCCGAGCAACTTCGACCCCGAGATCACGCCCGAGATGGACGCCATCGTCCTGAAGGCGCTGACCAAGGACCCCGACTACCGCTACCAGTCGGCCGACGAGATGCGGGCCGACATCGAGGCCTGCCTCGACGGCCAGCCGGTCGCGGCCACGGCGGCCATGGGAGCGGCGGGCTACGGCGGGTACGACGGCTACAACAACGACCAGCCCACCACCGCCCTGCGGGCCACGGACCAGGGCGGAGCGCAGACGTCCATGCTGCCCCCGGTCAATCCGGACGACGGCGGCTACGGCTACGACGACCGCCCTGACCGCCGGCGCCAGAAGAAGAGCAACACCTCGACGATCCTCCTGGTCGTCGCCGGCATCCTGGTGCTCATCGGAGCGATCCTCATCGGCCGTACGGTCTTCAGCTCCACCGACGGCGGCGGTGGCAAGGTCGACGTGCCGAACCTGATCGGTTCCACGATGGAAGAGGCCCAGGGGCGCGCGGACAACGCCGAGGTCGAGCTGGCGATCGGTTCCAAGGAACCCTGCGCGAACCAGGAGAAGGGCAAGATCTGCAGCCAGTCCCCGTCCCCGAGCGAGAAGATGGAGACGGGCGAGACCGTGACGGTCGTCGTCTCCACCGGCGCCCCCAAGGTCGAGGTCCCGGACGTCCTGGAGAAGTCCGAGGACAGCGCCCGCAAGGCGCTGGAGGACAAGGGCTTCACGGTGAACGTCGAGACCGCCGAGTCCGAGAAGACCGTGGACACGGTCATCTCCCAGGACCCCGAGGGCGGTTCGAAGGTGGAGAAGGACACCGAGGTCACGATCACCGTGGCCAAGGAGGCCACCGTGCCGATGCCCGACGTGCGCACCCGCTCCTACGACGCGGCCGTGGCACAGCTGAACGGCCTCGGGTTCACCAACGTGTCGAAGCAGGATGTCGACTCGGAGGAGGCCGCCGGGACGGTCATCGAGCAGACGCCCACGGGTCCGAGCGAGCAGTCCAAGGACGTCCAGATCGTCCTGAAGGTGTCCAAGGGTCCGGCTCAGCCCGAACAGCCCGAGCAGGTCACCATCCCGGCCGACATCGTCGGTCAGCGGTTCCAGCAGGTGAAGGCGACGCTCGAAGGAATGGGCCTCGTGGTGGCACTCGCGCCCAACTCGTCGGACAAGCCGAATGCCATGGTGATGCAGGCCGACCCCGGGGCCAACACCCAGGTCGCCAAGGGTTCGACGGTCACCCTCACCACGATCGGCGGCGACATCATCGGCGGCCGGTCCGGTTCGGACGACTGACCGCGTAACGCCGTACGCACACGCACAGGGCCCCGGTCACCTCAACGGTGACCGGGGCCCTGTGCGTTCGTCCGTGACTACCGCAGCTCCGCCGGCTTGGTGCGGTCCCTGTCCACCTTCTCGGTCCGCACGAGCTCGCCCCAGACGATGTAGCGGTACTTCGAGGTGTAGACCGGGGTGCAGGTCGTCAGCGTGATGTAGCGGCCGGCCTTCTTCGCGCCCGACTCCTTGGGCACCGGGGCGATCGCGTCGACGTTGAACTTCGACGTCTCCGGCAGCTCCGCGAAGACCTTGTAGACGTACCAGGTGTCCTTGGTCTCGAAGACGACCGCGTCGCCCTTCTTCAGCTTGTCGATGTTGTGGAACTTGGCGCCGTGCCCGTCCCGGTGCGCGGCGAGGGAGAAGTTGCCCTGCGCGTCCGAGGGGAGGGCCGACTTCACGGGGTCCGTGTAGTAGCCGGCGATGCCGTTGTTGAGCGTCTCGGTGTCGGTGCCCTTCTTGACCAGCACCTCGCCGTTCTTCATGGCGGGGACGTGGAGGAAGCCGATGCCGTCCCTGGTGTCCAGCGCTCCCGGACCGCCCGCCCAGCGGTCGCGGACGGTGTTGCCCTGCTTGTCCGCCTCGCGGTCGGCCAGCACGTTGGTCCACCACAGCGAGTAGACGACGAAAAGGCCCAGCACCAGCCCGGCGGTGATCAGCAGTTCCCCGAAGAGGCTCACCGCCGTCGCGACGGGGTGGCGGCTCCTGCGCCGGACCGGGGCCGCCGGCTCGTCGGTCCGCTCTTCGTGCTCGGTCCTCGCTGCCACCGCACCCGCCCCTGTCGTGATGTCGTCCAGCTCGCGTCAGCCGACGAGCGCGTCGGGCTTCCCCTTGCTGCGCGGCCGTTCCTCGACCATTTTGCCCCACACGATCATTCGGTACGTACTCGTGAATTCCGGGGTGCACGTCGTCAGCGTGATGTACCTGCCCGGGCCGGTGAAGCCGGAGCCCTGGGGCACTTCGTCGATCACGGACACATTGGACGGTGACGTCTGCGGAAGGATGCTGGTCATCTCGTACGTGTAGTAGGCGTCCTGCGTCTCGACCACGATGGCGTCGCCCTGCTTCAGCTTGTTGATGTAGCGGAAGGGCTCACCGTGGGTGTTGCGGTGACCTGCCACCGCGAAGTTCCCCTGCTCGTCCGACGGCATCGCGGTCTTCAGCTTGCCCTCGGCGTAGTGACCGATCATGCCGCGGTCGAGGACCTTCTCCTTGCTGATGCCCTCCGCGATCGGGGCGACCACGTCCAGCTTGGGGATGTGCATGATGGCGAACCCCTGGCCGGGCTCGAAGGCCCCCGGGCTGCGCTCGCCGTTGGCCCAGTCGTCCTGGATCTTGCTCGTCTCCCGGCCGGCGATCTGGTCGGCGCGGACGTTGGTCCACCACAGCTGGTACGTGACGAACAGGAGCATCAGCACGCCGAAGGTGATGAACACTTCGCCGACGACCCGGCTGGCGACGACGGCGGGGCTGTCCTTGGCGGCACGCGCCGCTCGCCGGGCCTCCAGCCGTGACATCGGGACCGCGGGCTCCGCCGCCTCGGGCTCGGCGGCGCGCCGGGGTTCGCCCCGGCGTCTTCCGTGTCCCTTGGCCGCCCGGCGGCGCTCGGCCCGGCCGCCTGCAGGCGGCGGTTCGGGATCGGGCCCGGAGGTGTCGGATCGGTCCGGCTCCGCCGCTCGCCGGGTGTCGGCGGTCCGCAGCGCCATGGTCTCGTCGTGCGGGACCGGCCCGACGCCACCGACGGGCCGCGCATGGTCCGGGCCGACGCCGCCGACGGGCCGCGCGGGGTCCGGGCGGACGTCGGTAAAAGCTTCCACGGGGCCCGGGTCAGCTGCTGTCCGGACCGGGGGCGGCGTCCCCTGACCGGGTATCACCGCGGTCCCCTGGCCGGTCGGTGCGGCAGGAGCCGTTACCGGGCCCTGGTGCCCGTACCAGTCCCTCTGGTACCCCTCCGGGTCGTACCACTCGCCCGGGGTCTCCGCGGGCCCCTGGGGCGCCGTCTGGGGCATCTGCCGCGTCCCGCTGTCCTGGGCGCCCTCCGCCCGGAACCAGGGCGAGGTGTGCTGCCCCGCCGACGGGTCCGGGGGCCGTTGCCCCGGAAGCGGGTCGTTCAGCGGGTCGGCGAGCCGCTCCACCGCCGCCTCGAACGTGCCGTCGGGCTCGTACGCACCCTGCGCGTACGGGCCTTCCTGCCCGGCGGAGGGGCGGAGTGAGGTCACGCGGCGGCCTTGCCCACCACCGGGGCGAGCCCCGCCGATCTCGCGACCGCGCCCTCGTCACCGCACTGCTCCAGCCAGTTGGCGAGCATCAGGTGACCGTGCTCCGTGAGCACCGATTCGGGGTGGAACTGCACTCCCTCCACCGCCTGTTCGCGGTGGCGCAGCCCCATGATGATGCCGTCGGCGGTGCGTGCGGTGACTTCCAGCACGGACGGGACCGTCGCCGGCTCGGCGGCGAGCGAGTGGTAACGCGTCGCGGTGAACGGGGACGGCAGCCCGGCGAACACGCCCTTGCCTTCGTGCAGCACGGGGGAGGTCTTGCCGTGCAGCAGCTCCGGCGCGCGGTCGACGACACCGCCGTACGCGACGGCCATCGACTGCATCCCCAGACAGACGCCGAAGACCGGCACCCCGCTCCGCGCGCAGTGGTGGACCATCTCGATGCAGACCCCCGCCTGCTCGGGTGTACCGGGGCCGGGCGACAGCAGGACGCCGTCGAAGCCGTCCTCGGCGTGCGCCGTGGTCACCTCGTCGTTGCGCACCACTTCGCACTCGGCGCCGAGCTGGTAGAGGTACTGGACGATGTTGAAGACGAAGCTGTCGTAGTTGTCGACGACGAGAATGCGTGCGCTCACTGACCGGACCCCGCTCCGCTGGTGCCTTCGCCGTCCACCGTCACATCACCGAACGGGAGCAGAGGCTCCGCCCAGGGGAAGACGTACTGGAAGAGCGCGTAGACAACGGCCAGGACGAGCACGAGCGAGATGAAGCCCCGCACCCATGCGTTGCCCGGCAGGTGCCGCCAGATCCAGCCGTACATGCTGTTGCCTCCATTCGGTACGGCACCAGACTAAACGGCCGGGGCACAGGCGTGGGTCAGCTGTGGAAAGCCGCTCGTGCGGACGTGCGTCGCAGCCCGGCGCGGGCTACTCCACAGGCTGTGCGTAGTGGAGGTCGACGGTGCCCGAATAGCCGGGGAGCGTCAGCTTGTCGTCCTCCTCGACCTTCCATCCCAGCCCGTACGCCTTCACGTACAGCTGGTAGTTCTGGATGGCCGTGGAGTCGTCGAGCGCCTGCCGCAGCTTCCCGGTGTCACCGACTGCGGTGACCTTGTACGGAGGCGAGTAGACCCGGCCCTGCAGGATCAGGGTGTTGCCGACGCAGCGCACCGCGCTGGTGGAGATCAGCCGCTGGTCCATCACCTGGATCCCGCGGGCGCCGCCTTCCCAGAGGGCGTTGACGACGGCCTGCAGGTCCTGCTGGTGGATCACCAGGTCATTGGGCTGGGGCTCGGGGTACCCGGGGTTGGCGGTGGCGTCGGCAGGGGCGTCGTTCAGCGTGACGGAGAGCGCCTCGCCGGTGACCTCCGTGGTACCCGCGGCCTTCTCCAGCGCGTCGAGCTCGGCGTCCTCGGCGCGGGTGCTGCCGTCGTCGCGCCGGGCGAGGGTGTCGATGTCCGCACGCACGGAAGCGGTCGATTCGTCCAGCTCCGCGTTGTTCTCACTGCGCTGCTGAATGAGGTCGGAGAGCTTCAGCAGAGAGGAGTCGGTCCGGATATCGGTCCCCTTGGCCGTATTGGCGCTGGTGACGAAGATCAGCCCGGCCAGTGCGAAAACGGCAGCTGTGAGGCCTTGGACCGGCCATCGGGACATGCGTCCGGCCCGGCCTCGAGGAGAGTCGGCAGAATTGCTCAACGTACCCTTATCTCCTTAGGCGCCACGGAAGCACTACGCTAACGGACGCCCCGGGGAGGCAGCATTCCCCCTCGCGCCCCGGCGCCAGCCACAGATCCCTGCGCGGTCACGCAGCGCATCGACAGGAGAGTCCCTCGTGCCGAAGTCACGTATCCGCAAGAAGGCAGATTTCACGCCTCCGCCGGCGAAGCAGTCGACGAGCATAAAGCTGACCAATCGCAGTTGGGTGGCGCCGGTGATGCTGGCGCTCTTCCTGATCGGTCTGGCCTGGATCGTGGTCTTCTACGTCACCGAGGGCGACCTGCCGATCGACGCTCTCGGCAACTGGAACATCGTGGTGGGCTTCGGCTTCATCGCCGGTGGCTTCGGAGTCTCCACGCAGTGGAAGTAGCTCTGCCCTGAGTTACCCACAGAGTTATCCACAGGTAGGGGAAAAGGTCAGACGATCTGTGGATAACTTCCCTCGAAGTTGACGCCGGTGTGACTACACACTTACGCGTCGCGCGAGGGTACGCCCCTTGTCCTGACTGGTAAAACCCGGTCCAGCGACAAGGGGCACACCTGTTCCCCACGTCATGCACAAGATCCGGCACGCTCTGTGGACAACCGCACCCCTGGAGCAACAGATTCCGCTCAGGTGAGCACAGCTGTCCTGACGAGGACGGTCACCACGACCGCCACGAGGACCAGCCCGCAGGCGCCGTACTGCACGAAATTCCGGCGCTCCCGGGGTGCGTGGACCATGGCGATCGCGATCAGCGCCCCGGCGACCAGCCCACCGACGTGCGCCTGCCAGGCAATCCCGCCCCAGGGGTTGAAGGTGAAGATCAGGTTCACCACGAGGAGTGCGATCACCGGCCGCATGTCGTAGTTCATCCGGCGCATCAGCACGGCCGTGGCACCCAGCAGTCCGAAGACCGCCCCCGAGGCCCCGAGCGAACCCTGGCCGGGATCGGCGACCGCATACGTGAGAGCGCTGCCCGCCAGCCCCGACAGCAGGTAGAGCGCGACGTACCGGGCGCGGCCCAGCGCGGCCTCCAGCGGGCCGCCGAGCCACCACAGCCCCAGCATGTTGAACGCGATGTGCCACACCTCCTGGTGCAGGAACATCGACGTCACCAGCCGGTACCACTGCCCCTCCGCCACGCCTTCGACGCCGGCCGACGGATCGCCCGAGTAGGCACGGCCGAACAGCAGCAGATCGTCGAGCAGTGAACGGCCGCCGACCGAGACCGCGATGAAGACGGCGAGGTTGACGGCGAGCAGGATCTTGGTGACCAGCCTGGGGTCGGCGGCCACGCTTCCGCCGGCCAAGGTCCGCGGCCGGTTCGCCGCGGGATGGTGGCCCGTACCCGATCCCTGGCGGACGCACTCCGGGCAGTGGAAGCCCACCGACGCCTCGATCATGCAGTCCGTACAGATCGGCCTCTCGCACCGCGTGCAGCGGATGCCCGTCTCCCTGCCCGGATGCCGGTAACACGTGGGGGGACCGCCCGCGGCCGCGGACCCGTCCTGGTCTTCCGGCGGCTGCTGGTCCATCGGTCACGGCCCCTTCGGTCCTCGTCCGTGCGGGGGGCGCACATGCGACCGCCCCGCTCGCCCGTTATGTAACAGTACGGATGAGCAGGGCGGTTGGTTCCCGCAGGGCGGCGGCCGCGGGGTCAGCGGCCCGGGAGGCCGGCCACCCTGCGGATCACCGGGTCTCGATGACGACCGACTCGATCACCACGTCCTGGAGCGGACGGTTGGTGCGCGGATTGGTCGGAGCCGCCGCGATGGCGTCCACGACCTTCTTGCCCGCCTCGCCGGCGACCTCGCCGAAGATCGTGTGCTTCCCGGTCAGCCAGGCGGTGGGGGACACGGTCACGAAGAACTGCGACCCGTTGGTGCCCGGTCCGGCGTTGGCCATCGCCAGCAGGTACGGCTTGTCGAACGCGAGGTCGGGGTGGAACTCGTCGCCGAACTCGTAGCCCGGGCCGCCCGTGCCGTTGCCCAGCGGGTCGCCGCCCTGGATCATGAAACCGCTGATGACGCGGTGGAAGACAGTTCCGTCGTACAGCCTGTCGGTGGACTTCCGGCCGGTCTCCGGGTCGGTCCACTCGCGCTCACCCTGGGCGAGCTCGACGAAGTTCTTGACCGTCTTGGGTGCGTGGTGCGGCAGCAGCCGGATCTCGATGTCACCCAGACTGGTCTTCAAAGTGGCGTGAAGCTGCTCGGCCACGGTCTGCCTTCCGTAAGTCTCCGCTGATGACCACCGATCCTCGCACGGGGGACCCGGTCCACAGCGCGGTCACAGCACCGGGAAGGGCGGCACTCACCTTGTTGCTCGCTTTCCTGCACCTTTCCCACACTTCCTGCGGGATAAATGCGGCCAAGTGCCCGACGACACGGAGCGCGCGGGCACGAACCGTGGCATCGTCGGCGACACGCTCCCCTTGCACCGTATTGCCAGAGAATGACGTTCATGACCCGGATGCCCGTCCCGCATGGCGCGCAAGGCGTCAGCGGGCATGATTTCGAATTGGGTGGATAGGCGGAGTACCTACCCGCCACCAATGAGGAGGATCCCGTGACCCGCATCGACAGCGTGCGCGCCGCAACCTACTCGGCGAAGGACAGCGCGCAGCACGCCGCGGAAGTGGTGGCGCCTTACGCCGACACGGCCAAGGAACAGGCCACGCACTACGCGCACGAGGCTCGTGCGCGGCTCGCGCCCAAGGTGTCGAAGGCAGCCGCGCAGGCCCGCGTCCAGTACGGCGCACACCTCGCACCGCGTATCGAACAGGCGCTCACCCATGTACCCCCCAAGGTCGACGAGGCCGCGCAGAAGGCCGCGGCCCGGACGCGCAACGCCGCCCGCACGGCGGCGGACTACACCGTGCCGCGCGTCGAGTACGCGGTGGCCGCGAGTCACCCCATGGCCGAGGAAGCCACCGCCCGCAGCACCGCCGCACTGGCCGCTCTCCGCGGCCAGGTGACGGCCAAGGAGATCCAGAAGCTCGTCAGGAAGCACGAGCGCCGGGCCAAGGCGGGCCGGGCGTTCAAGGGCTTCCTCGTGCTGGGCGTCCTGGCCGGCGGGGCCTTCGCCGCCTGGAAGTGGTGGGACAAGCAGGCCAACCCGGACTGGCTGGTCGAGCCGCCCGCCCCGACCGAGGTGGGCGACGACCGCGCCCCCCTGACATCGGTCGATGGCAGCGGCTCGACCGTGCTCGACCCGGAGGTCCGCGCCAAGCAGGACGAGGCCGGTTCGGACACGGCGGAAGGCGACCACGACGACCGTCGCTGAGCGCGCGGCGCACGGCGTGTGGGAGAGGGGCGCCGGAAGACCTCACGGTCTTCCGGCGCCCCTCTCTCGTTTCACGTGAAACCGACAGGCGCACACCCGGCCCCCGGACGTTCCCCGAACGAAGACCCGGGCCGCTCAGTGCACCGTCCTCACCCCGCCCGGCACGGCTCGGGGTGGTTGCTGCGAAGGCCCTCCAGGGCATGCTGCTCAGCTCGGTGGAAGTGAAGTCCCCGCGCGATCCGGAGGGCCTCGCGGTGGTGCTCCGCGGCCTCGCGGGGGCAGAGGAGCGCGGTCATCGCACGTCCCGCCGCGTTGCGGCACTCCGCCTGGGCCCAGAGATCGCCGAGCTCCTCCGCGACCCTGATGCCTGCCAGGCACAGCGAGCGGGCGGCGTCGTGGTCGCCCGCCTTCGCCTTCAAAGCGCCCAGGTATGCCTGGGACAGGGCTTCGGGCCGCTGGAGCCCGCGGTTGTCCCTGCTGAGGGCGAGGCCCGCCTCGAGGGAGAGCGACGCGGTGTGGGGGTGACCCAGCGCCTCGTGGACCAGCCCCAGCTCGACGAGGGTCATCGCCTCGGCCCCGCGGTGCGACTGCGACCGGATCAGCCGCAGGCAGCGGGAGTAGAGACGGTAGGCGATGTCCGGCGCCCCCGAGTCGAGCTCGACCCGGCCCAGGGCGCCGTACGCGAGGGCGGTCCGCAGATGGTCGGTGCCCGCCGAGTAGAGCCGGATGGATTCCGTGAGGTGTCGGCGCGCCTCGTCCAGCGCGCCCGTGGTCCAGCGGGCCCGCCCCAGCTCCTCACGGGCGGCGGCCAGCAGATCCGGCCAGTCGTGGAGCTCGCTGAGCCGCAGGGCGCGCTGGACGTGCTGTTCCGCGGCGTCCACGAGACCCGCGGTGAGAGAGGCGTCGACGAGGCTGAGGGAGAGCTCGGTCTCCGCGCGCGGGTTCGCCCCGCGTTGGGCGGCCCGCAGCCCGGCCCTCGCGACGGTGAGCCACTCGGGGACCCGGGAACGGCGCTTGCAGGTCTCGCGCAGCATGCCCGCGAGTGTCCAGGCGGCGACGTAGGGGCCGTGCTCCGCGGTGTGCTCCACGGCGGCGGTGAGATTGCGCAGCTCGGCCTCCGCGTCCTCCTCCGAGACCGGCGCGTGCTCGGTGGCACGGGATTCCTGGCCCACCACGTGTATCCGGCCGACGCGGCCGTCGAGCACGGTCGCGACCTGTGTGTACCAGCCCATGAGGCGGTGCAGCGCTTCCTGCCGGGACTCGGCCGGCTCCTCGTCGCCGGCCCGCTTCCAGGCGTACTCGCGGAGCAGGTCGTGCGGGAAGCCGAAGCGGCCGGGCGCGTGCTGGACCAGGAGGTTCGCCGTGGTGAGCGCGTGGAGGGCCGGGCGGACGGCCGCCTCGTCCGCGCCGGTCAGGGCGGCCGCGGCCGCGTAGGTCAGATCGGGCCCGGGGAGAAGGCCGAGGAGACGCAGGGCGCGGCGCCCCTGGTCGTCGAGGTGCTGGTAGGACAGATCGAGCGAGGCGCCCACGGACGCCCGCTCGTCGTCCGCCACGGAGGCTCCGGCCAGCGGTCCGGCGGCGGCGAGCTCCCTGGCCACGGACCTGAGGTCGAAGTGCGGTGCGACCGCGGATCCGGCCGCCACCACGCGCAGGGCCAGCGGAAGGTGGCCGCACAGCCGGGAGATCTCGGCGACCGCGGCGTCCGGCTCCCCGGTGGAACGCCGGCCGCCCAGCGCGCTTCTCAGCAGCTCCGCCGACTCCTCGGGGCTCAGCACGGGCAACACGATGCGTTGTGCGTCCTCGTGCACGGCCAGGCTGACCAGGGCACGGCGGCTGGTGACGAGGACGGCGCAGCCCGGCGCGCTGGGCAGCAGATGCCGTACGTGGTCGGCGTCGGCCGCGTTGTCCAGGACGATCAGGGTGCGTCGGGCGGCGAGGACCGACCGGAAGAGCGCGCCGCGTTCGAGGCAGTCCGTCGGGACGTGCTGGGCCGCCACCCCCATCGCGCGCAGGAAGGAGCCGAGGACCTCGGACGAGTCGGCTGCGCCGAGGCGGTCGAACCCTCTCAGATCGATGAAGAGCTGACCGTCGGGGAAGTCGTCGGCCACCAGGTGGGCGCAGTGCACGGCCAGAGCGGTCTTACCGATCCCCGCCGTGCCCTCCACACAGACCACGGGCATCTTGCCGGAGCGCAGCAGCTCCGTGATGTGCTCGATCTCCCCCGCGCGCCCGGTGAAGTCCCTCACCGCGTTCGGCAATTGGTGCGGCGTCAGGGGTGCTTCCGGCGGCCGTTCCACCGGAAGCACGGCGTTCAGGACGAACTGGTGCGCGTCCCTGAGCTCGGCTCCCGGCTCCACGCCGTACTCCTCGACCAGCCGTTCACGGATCCGCGCGTAGGCGTCCAGTGCCTCCACCTGGCGGCCGCTGTCGGCGAGCGTCCGCATCAGCAGGGCGTGCAGGCGCTCCCGGAGCGGGTGCTCGTTGATGAGGCGCACGAGTTCGGGCAGGTGGCGTTCGCCCTGCCCCAGCGAGACCTCCAGGGCGTACAGCTCCTCCTGGGCGGAGAACCAGCGTTCCTGGAATCTGTCGCGCTCCAGTTCGATACCGCGGCTCTCGGTTCCCTCGGCGAGCGGGCCGCGGGCCAGGGCGATGGCTCTGGCCAGGGTTTCGGCGGCGTCCGCCGGCCGGCCCGACTCGCTCAGGGCGCGGGAGGCGGCGAACAGCTCCTCGAACTCCAGGAGATCGCAGTCGAACCCGCCGGGCGTGCCCAGCACGTAACCGGCTTCTGAATGGGTGAGCGGCAGGGAGTCCGGCAGGCAGCGCCGAAGGCCCGATATGTACTTCTGGACGAGATTGAGGGCGTGGGCCGACGCGTCGTCACCCCAGACCATCGCGATGATCCGGTCGGCGGGAACGGGGCGCGGGCCGCCGAGCAGCAGAGCCACCAGCACCGCGCGCTGGCGGGGCGGTCCGAGCGGCAGTAATCGCCCGCCGACCAACGCTCTTAAGGAGCCCATCACTTCGAAACGTACGTGCGAGTCAATCATTTTCCCCCCGGTTAACGGTAAAGAGAGCGTAAGCCTCCTGCGGATCAGATCTCCTGGTATTAACAGGCTGTTTCGCGCCAGGCCGCCCCCGCCGGCCTTCCGAAGCAGTTCAGCGTCCCTTCCAGCGGCCCGTCAGCACCTCCGGCGAAGGTTCCGTCCCAGGAACCGACCCCGAACGAGACATCACGCAGACAGGTCCAGGAGGACTCCAGGCATGGCACTGCCCGTCAGCCGCTCGTCAGCACCCGAACCCGCTCCCGTCGGCGCCCCCGCGCCCGTGCCCCTCAGCTTCGACTCCACCCTCCCCCGCTCGGTGGTCCATCGGGCAGCCGTGGCCGAGGTCTTCGTCACGGACTCGGTGGAGACCGGGACGTCCGCACCCGGCGACGCCACCCGTACCTTCGACGTCGCCGCCCAGCTGCCGCGCGGCCACCTCGTCGGCGAGCATCCGGCCGCGTACGACTTCCTCCTGCTCGTCGAGGTCCTGCGGCAGTCCGGGGTGTGTGTCGCGCACCGACACCTCGACGTGGCGATAGACAGCGCGTTCATCTTCAGCGCGCTGAATTTCGACGTGCTCTCCCTGGAGGCGCTGCGCATAGGCGCCCGGCCGGCCCAGACCGTGCTGCACCTGTCCGTGCGGCCGGAGACGAACCGCGGCGGCCGCATTCTGGGCTTCGACTTCGACATCGTCGTGGAGCTCGACGGCACACCCACGCTCCGGGCGTCGGGCGGTCTGACGTTCGTCAGCCGCCGGGCGTACGGGATGCTCCGGGCCCAGGGCCTGGGGAAGGCGCGGGCGGCATCCGCCGCGCGCGCCCACCGGCCCGCTCCCGCCGCTCCCGCCACCGTGGGCCGCAGGGACATCCGGAACGTGGTGCTGACCGAGCCGGCCGTCGGTGTCGGCGGCGACGCCTCCGCGTTCCTGGTCGTCGACACCGCCCACCCGCACCTGTTCGACCACCAGCTGGACCATGTGCCCGGGAACCTCCAGCTGGAGGCCGCCCGGCAGCTCGCCGTGGCCTCGGTCGCACGACTGCACGGGCTGTCGCCGGTGGACCTGGTCGTGACGTCCGTGCGCGCCCGCTTCACCGACTTCGCCGAGCTCGGTCTCAGCACCCCGGTGACCGCCCATGTCGACGGCGTCCAGCACGCGGAGTCACTGGGCACCCTGACCGTCCCCGTCGAGGTGCGCCTCGGCCAGGGCGGCTCCTCGGTGAGCGAGGTCAATGTGGAGGTGGCCCAGTGGGCGTGACCGACGAGACCCGGTCGGCCGCGGCCGCGTTCGCCGGCGCTCCCGCGGTCACGACGCTGGTCTGCGACTACGGGGGCGTCCTGACGAACCCGCTCGCCGAGACCTACGCGGTCTTCTCCGACAGCACCGGAATCCCGGTCGAGGACCTCCAGGTGGCCTTCGGCCGGTCCACCCGGCGGTACGGGGTGAGCCCCATGGCGGAACTGGAGACCGGCGCCATCGCCGAGGACGAACTCGTACGCCGGGTGCTGTCCGAGCTGGACACGGATCCCGGAGACGTTCTCCGGGGCCGCCCGTTCGGCGAGGTCTGGTTCCGCGGCAGGCGCACCAACGAGGAACTCACCGCCTTCCTCCGTACCGTCCGGGCGGCCGGCCACCGGGTCGGGCTGCTCACCAACAACGTCCGGGAGTGGGAGCCGCGCTGGCGCGCGACGCTCCCCGTCGCGGAGCTGTTCGACATCGTCGTCGACTCCTCCCGGGAGGGCGTGCGCAAGCCCGATCCCGAGATCTATCGGAGGCTCGTCGCCCGGCTCGGCGCCGACCCCGCCACCGTGCTCCTCCTGGACGACCTGGAGGAGAACTGCGCCGCCGCCCGGGCGCGGGGAATGCACGCGATCCGCTTCGACACGACGGACCAGGCCGTCCGGGACGTGGGCCGTCTGATGCGCCTGCCCGCTCTCGTCGACGAACCTTCCGGAGGTACCTCATGACCCGTTCGCCCACCCCTCAGGTGCTGATCGTCGGAGCCGGTCCCACCGGTCTCACCGCGGCCTGCACCCTGCTGCGGCACGGGGTCAAGGTCAGGGTCGTGGACCGCCGGCACGGACCCACCGGCGCCCCCAAGGCGCTGATCCTGTGGAGCGGAGCCCTGGAGGTGCTCGACCGGCTGGAGACGGCGGTCGCCATCGGTGAGCGGTCGCTGCCTCTCAGCGGCGCTTCGTACTGGTCACGTGGCAGGAGGATCGCCGGACTCGGGTTCGGTGCTCTGAGCGGCACCCGCTTCCCCGGCCCCCTGTGCGTGCCGCAGCCCGTGACGGAGGAGCTGCTGTACGAGCGGCTGATCCAGCTGGGCGGCGCCGTCGAATGGTCGACGGAGGCCGAGTCGGTCACCGTGGCGGCCGAGGAGGCCACCGTCGAGCTGAAGGGCCCACGCGGGGACCGCGGCACGGCAACGGCCCGTTGGCTGATCGCCGCCGACGGTGCGCACAGCAAGGTGCGGGAAGTTCTCGGCATCCCCTTCGAAGGCAGCACGTACGCCCGTGACTTCCTCCTCGGTGACGGGCTGCTGGAGGCCGGAGGCCCCACCCGGCTTCCCGCCGCCGAGGCGCAGTACCACCTCACGCCCGACGGTGTGCTGGTCGTGGTCGCGCTGCCGGAGGGCGGCCACCGGGTCTTCTTCGACCTGCCGGCCGGCAGCGGCGAGGGCCCCCCGGACGACGCCGAGCTCCAGAGGCTGCTCGACGCACGCGGGCCCGGGGGCTGGACCCTGACCAGCACCGCCTGGACCAGCAGGTTCCGGGTGCACACCAAGGTCGCCGCGGCCTTCAGGTCGGGTCCGGTCTTCCTCGCGGGTGACGCGGCGCACTGCCACAGCCCGGCGGGCGGCCAGGGTCTCAACACCGGGGTCCAGGACGGCTACGACCTGGGCTGGAAGCTCGCGGCGGTCTGCGCGGGCGCGGAACCAGGCCTGCTCGACAGCTACGAGGCCGAGCGGCGGCCCAGCGCGGTCCGGGCCGTGGGCAACGCCGACCGGCAGACGAAGCTCTGGCTGCTGCGCTCGACGGTCTCCCGCTTCCTCCGGGACACCCTGCTCCGCAGGCTCTCGGCGAGCGGAGCGCTGGAGAAGCGGCTCGTGCCCGAACTCGCTCAGGTCGACCTGGACCTGACCGCGAGTCCGATCGTCTCGGGAACCCCCTCGGACGGCGTCCGGCCGGGCCGCCGGGTCCCCGACACCGCGCTGTCCATGGTGTACGGGCGGGAGGCGGACAGCCTCCACGGTTACGTGGCCTCCGGGCGGCACACCGTCGTCGTGCTCGGCGTCTCGGGCACCGACACCGCCGCGGTGCGGGCGGCCGAGACGGCGGCGCGGCGTCACGCCGGCACGGCGAGCGGCAACGTCGACGTCCTGCTGATCCGCCCGGCCGACCGCGGCGACACCTTCTCCGTGCCCAGCGCGCTGCCCGCCCACGACGTCGCCGCCGGCCGGTACGGCACCACCACCCAGGCCCTGTACGTCCGCCCCGACGGCGTCGTCGGCGCCCGGGTGCCCCTCGACCATCCGGGCCGCATCGCCGAGCTGCTCGCCAGGATCCCGGTCGGCGGTGAGCAGGGCCGTGTCCCGTACGTCTCCTGACACCCGCTCCGCGGGCCGGCGCCCCGGCCCCTGGCTCGTCCTCCTGTTCACCCTCCTCCTGGCGGCGAACTCCGCCGTCATCGGTGCGGATGTCGGCGACCGGCTGCTGGGCGGTGGCACGGACGACCCGTCCTCCACCTCCTCGCGCGCCGGTGCGCTGCTGGAGAAGCACTTCCCGGCGAGCGCCCCCGACCTGGTGCTGCTGGTCCGCGGTGAGGACGGTGCTGGCGTCGACAGCGAACAGGTGGCCGCGCAGGGCGCCCGGCTGGCCGAACGCCTCGCCTTCGAGCCCCGGGTCTCCGGCGTGGTCTCCTACTGGCAGACCGGCTCGGAGCGTCTGCGGTCCGCCGACCGTTCCGAGGCGCTGATCCTCGCGCACCTCGAAGGCGACGACGACACGGCCGCCGGAACCTACGACCGGCTGGCCCCGCGCTACCGGGGCAGCCCGCCGGACGCGGACGCGCTGGACGTCTCACTGGGCGGCAGCGTCGCCGTGCAGGAAGAGATCGAGACGACCATCGCGGCCGACCTGCTCACGGCCGAACTCATCGCGCTGCCGCTGACGCTGATCATCCTGGTGCTCGTCTTCGGCGGTGCCGTAGCGGCACTGCTGCCGCTCGGCGTGGGCGTCCTCGCCATCCTGGGCACCAATGCCGTGCTGCGTCTGCTGACCTCGGTCACCGAGGTCTCCGTCTTCGCGCAGAACCTCACCACCGCGCTCGGCCTGGGCCTGGCCATCGACTACGCGCTGCTCATCGTGCGGCGGTTCCGCGAGGAACTGCACCGGGGGGCCGATCCGCACACCGCGGTCCGTACGACGCTGCGCACGGCGGGCCGCGCGGTCCTCTTCTCCGCCCTGACCGTCGCGGTCTCACTGGCCGCGATGCTGGTCTTCCCGCTGTACTTCCTGCGCTCCTTCGCCTACGCGGGCCTCAGCGTCGTGCTGCTGGCCGCCGCGGCGTCCCTCATCGTGCTGCCGGCGGTACTGCTCCTGCTGGGACACCGCGTGGACGCGCTCCGCCTGCGCAGGAAGCCGCCGGCGGTCCGGCAGGGGGGCGGCCTCGTCGAACGGGTGGTGCGCCGCCCGCTCCGGTACGCCGTCACCGTCACCGCCCTCCTCGTGGCCGCCGGAGTCCCCTTCCTCCAGGTCGAGTTCGGAACGGCCGACGACAGGCAGCTGCCCGCGTCCTCGGAGTCCCGCCTGGTCCAGGAGGCGATACGGGACGACTTCACCGCCAGCACGACCGGCGGGGTGGAGATCCTCGTCCGGGACGCGGAAGGACTCGGCCGGTACGCGGCGGAGATCTCCCGGCTCCCGCACGCCGCCGAGGTGGACACCCCGCTCGGCACCTACCGCGACGGCCGCAAGGAGGACGCCGCCACGCCCGCCGACGCCTCCCGCGCGGCCGACGGCCTGGCGCACCTGTCGGTGGTCCCGGAGAAGGGCGTGGAGGACGTGTCACCGGAGAGCCGGCGCCTCGTCGAGGGCGTACGGGCCGCCTCGTCCGGTTTCGAGCACCTCGCACCGCTCGCAGGCGGCCGGGCCGCTGTCCTGGAGGACAGCAAGCAGGCCATAGCCGACGGGCTGCCCGCCGCCGGACTGCTCATCGCGGGCACCTCCCTCCTGCTGGTCTTCCTGCTCACCGGGAGCCTGCTGATCCCGCTCCTCTCCGTGGCGTCGGGCGCGCTCAGCCTCACCGCCATGTTCGGGCTGGTGGTGTGGGTCTTCCAGGACGGCAATCTCTCCGGAGTCCTCGGGTTCACGCCCACCGGGACCATCGAGGCGACCTTGCCGGTGCTGATGTTCTGCATCGCCTTCGGCCTCTCCATGGACTACGGCGTCTTCCTGCTGTCCCGCATGAAGGAGGAGTACGACCGCACCGGCGACCCCCGGCTGGCCATCGTCACCGGCGCACGCCGTACGAGCGGTGTCATCACGGCGGCCGCACTGATCATCGCCGTGGTCTTCGTCGCCATCGGCACCTCCCAGATCACCAACAGCAAGATGCTCGGCCTGGGCGCCGCCCTCGCCGTTCTCGTGGACGCCACCGTGGTCCGGGGGCTTCTCGTCCCCGCGGTCATGCGGCTCGGCGGCCGGGCCACCTGGTGGGCGCCCGCCCCGCTGGCCCGCTTCCAGCAGCGCTTCGGCCTGCGCGAGGAACCGGCCGTTCCGCCGGGGCCGGCCCACGAGACACCCACGGAACCCGTACTGGAGACAGCGAAATGAACACGCCTGAACCCGGCCCCCCGCGCGGCCGTGTGATGGTGACCGGTGCGACCGGTCTCCTCGGAACAGCCGTCGTCAGCCAACTCCTCGGCGAGGGACGGGAGGTGACGGCTCTGGTCCGGGACGCCGGGAAGGCCGCCCGCCAGTTCCGTCCCCACCCGGGACTGACCGTCGTCACGGCCGACATCCTGCGGCCCGAGACCTACCGCGGGGCGCTGCCCGGCGTCGCCGCAGTGATCCACACCGCCGCGTACTTCCGCGAGTACTACCTCCCCGACGCCGACCTCCCCCGGCTCTTCGCCACCAACGTCGACGCCGTCACCACGCTCCTGCGGGAAGCAGTGGCCGCGGGGGTGCCCACCGTCGTCCAGACGAGCTCTGTCAACACCCTCGGCGCCGGGACGGAGGAGGAGCCCGCAAACGAGTCCGCCGGCCCGCCCCCGGGCTGGGAGCGCAACGCGTACCGCGCCAGCAAGGTCCGCGCGGAGGCCGCGGTCCGGGCCTTCGCGCAGGACCCCGAGTACGCGGGCCGGATCCGGGTCCCCCTCGTCCTGCCCGGCTGGATGTGGGGCCCGGCCGACGCGGGCCCCACCTCCGCGGGCCGGCTCTTCCTCGCCGTCGCCCGGCGCGGCATCAAAGCCGTGCCCCGGGCGGGCAACCACGTCGTGGACGCCCGCGACGTGGCGTACGCCCTGGTCAGGGCGGCCGACCAGGGCGAACACCTGCGGCGCTACATCGTCGCGGGCCGGTGGCGGTCCCTGTCGGGAACCTGCGCGGCGGTCGCCCACGCGACGGGAGTCCCCGCCCCCAGGGAGGTCCCGGCCCGGGCGGCGATCGCGTACGCGACCGTCCTGGAGACCAAGGCGAGACTGCGCGGCACCCCGCCCGTCGCCACCCGTGAGGGCGTACGCGCCCTGCTCGACGGCGACCGGACCCGTATCACCTCGGCCCGGGCCCAGCGGGAGCTCGGTGTCACCTTCCGCCCGCTGGCCCGGACCCTCGCGGACACCGCCGCCTGGTACCACCGCGCGGGTCTGCTCGACCACGTCGTCCCAGAGGAGAGTGCCGCGTGATTCCCGCCAGGACCAACCGGCTGCGGACCGTTCTGCTCGGTGCGGCGGCGGCGCTGCTGGCCGTCACCCCGGTGTACTGGACGAACGCCGTCGCGACATCGCCGGAGGCGCCCGCGGACCGCACGAACGCGGCGAGTGCCCCGGAGCGGAAGGCGTGGAAGCTCGACAAGGGCATATCCGATGTCCCCGTCAGTTTCACCGTCCGGAACATCAACAGGACGAAGGCCTCCTGCCCGGTCGACGGCCGGACGTACACCGTCCGCGGCCACCTCACCGCTCCCACCCGTCTGCTGGAGGGCGAGGGGGCGGACAAGGCCGTCACCCTCTACCAGCACGGCATCGCCGCGGGCGAGTGGTACTGGCGGGTCGAGGCCGACGGCTACCACCACGCGGAAGAGCTGGCCGCACGGGGCCACGCCTCGCTGACCATCGACCGCATCGGTTACGACAGCAGTGACACCCTCGACGGCCTCGCCACCTGCATCGGCGGGCAGGCCGACATCACGCACCAGATCGTCCAGCAGCTCCGCAAGGGGACCTACCGGAGCGGGGGCGCGAAGGGGAGCGGCGAAGAGGCCACCGCGTTCGGCAAGGTCTTCCTCGCCGGTCAGTCCAACGGCGGCCAGATCGCGCAGATCGCCGCCTACTCCTTCCGCGACATCGACGGCCTCGTCCTCATGGACTGGACGGACCGCGGACTCACCCCGCAGGCCAACGCCCGCTTCTTCTCCTCCCTCCAGACCTGCCTCCGGGGCGGGACCAAGGGGTACGTCTACTACGACCTGGGGCCCGCCGAGTTCAGGTCCGGCAACTTCCACGACACGGATCCGGCCGTCCTCGACCTGGCCGTGCCGCACCAGAACCGCCACCCCTGCGGCGACATGGTCTCCCAGCTCGGCGCGGTCCTCGTCGATCTCCGGGAGCTGAAGACCATCACCGTGCCCGTCCTCTTCATATACGGCGAGAAGGACGCGCGCGTGGAGGGCGGCGAGGAGCACCGCGCGCTCTTCACCGGCGCCGAGGACACCCAGCTGATCGACATCCCGAAGGCCGGCCACTACATGGGCATGGCCCGCCAGGCCCCGCTGGTCCACGACACCCTCGCCGAGTGGCTCGACCGGCGCTGAACCCCCGCGCGCGGCGGTCCCGCCCGTGCCTCACACGTCCTCGTCCCGCCACCGCCGCGCGCCCCGCCGGACTTCAGCGAATCTTCCAGCGAGTGGTCAGCGGCGGCGGTCATCGTCGACCGTGCGGAGCCGTCCTGCCCTCCTACCACCCCGATACCCAGGGAGCTCACCCCATGTCAGCCACACCGTCCCCGCTCCACCGGCTCGGCGCCTTCGCCGCGGCCCGGCGGCGCACCGTCCTGATCGCCGGTGCGGTCCTCTTCCTGCTCGCCGCGGCATTCGGCGCGGGGGCGCAGGCCGCCCTGTCGCTGTCGCGCTTCGAGGCGCCCGGCTCCCAGTCGGACACCGCGGAGCAGATCCTCCACGAGGAGTTCAAGGACGGCTCCCCGAACTACGTCCTCCTGGTCACCGCCAAGGACGGCGGGACGGTCGACGACCCCGAGGTGGCCGCCGAGGGCCGGAAGCTGACCGAGGACCTGGCCGGACGCGAGGGAGTCGACACGGCCGGCTCCTACTGGTCACGCGGTGAGAACAGCGCGCTGGTCAGCGAGGACCGCTCGCAGGCACTCGTGGTGGCCTGGCTCCGGGGAACGGCCACCGAGGTCCGGACCGACCTGGCCACCATCACCCCCGACTTCACCAAGGACACCGAGCTCCTCACCGTCCGCCCCGGCGGCCAGGACGAGGTCTTCCGGCAGGTCGGCGAGGAGACCCGAAAGGACTTCCTGCGCGCGGAGGCCGTCGTCGTCCCGGCCGTGCTCCTGCTGCTCCTGTGGGTCTACCGCCGCTGGTCCGCGGCAGGACTGACGCTCGGCGTCGGCTTCTTCTCCGTACTGGCCACGCTCGCGATGCTGCGCGGTGTCACCGCCTTCACCGAGGTGTCGACCTTCGCCGCCAACCTGGCACTCGTCCTCGGCCTCGGACTCGGCCTGGACTACAGCCTGTTCGTCATCTCCCGCTTCCGTGAGGAGATGGCCGCCACTCCGGGGTCCACCGACGCGGACCGGCACGCGGCGGTCGTCCGCACGGTGGCCAGCGCCGGCCGGACCGTCCTGTTCAGCGGCTTCACCGTCGCCGCCTCGCTGGCGGCCCTGTTCCTCTTCCCCTTCCCGTTCCTCCAGTCCTTCGCGTGGGCCGGCATCGCGGTGGTCCTGTCCGCGGCGTTCGGCGCGGTCGTCCTGCTGCCGGCCGCGCTGGCGGCGGTCGGCCGGCGCACCCTGCGGCCGGGCAGGACCGAACCCGCCGTGGAGTCCGGCCGCTGGTACCGCAACACCCTGAAGGTCATGCGCAGGCCGCTCCTCTACGGACTTCCCGTACTGATCGCCCTGCTCGCCCTGGGCGCGCCCTTCCTCGGCGCCCGGTTCGGCCTGCCCGACGAGCGCGTGCTTCCCGCGAGCGCGTCCAGCCGCGTCGTGCAGGAGGAGATCCGCACCGGCTTCGCGGCCGAGGAGACCGACGCCCTACAGGTCGTCACCACCGGCGAGGCGACGGGGAACACGTCCGGCTCGGACTACCCGGAGCGGCTGTCACAGGTCCCCGGCGTCTTCCAGGTGGACACCGGGAGCGGCACGTACCGCGACGGCGACCGGGCGGGCGCGACGGCCGATCCCGGCCGCTTCGAGGCCGGTGAGCACACCCGTCTGACGGTCGTCCCCGACCAGGAGGCGCTGGCCGGCGACATGGCGCAGTTCGTGGAGCGGGTCCGTGCGGTGGAAGCCCCGTACTCCGAAGTGCACGTGGGCGGGTTCCCCGCCGCGATGACGGACTTCCGCGGAGAGCTCCTCGACCGCCTGCCGTACGTCGTCGCCCTGATCCTGCTGGTCACCTTCGTCATCCTCTTCCTGATGACGGGCAGTCTGCTCATTCCGGCCAAGGCCACGATCGCCAACATCCTCAGCCTCAGCGTGATGTTCGGCGTACTGGTCTGGGTCTTCCAGGACGGCAACCTCTCCGGTCTCCTCGGCTTCACCGCGAGCGGCCGCATGGAGCCGAGCATCCCCATCCTGATGTTCTGCATCGCCTACGGGCTGTCCATGGACTACGAGGTCTTCATCATGGCCCGGATCAAGGAGGCGTACGACCGGACCGGGGACAACACGAGCGCGGTCGCCGAAGGCATCCAGCGCAGCGCCCCGCTCGTCACCTCGGCCGCCGCGATCCTCGCCCTCACCTTCGCGACCTACGCCACCGGGGGCGTGGTCTTCCTGAAGGAGCTGGGCATCGGCATGGCGCTGGCCGTCCTCGTCGACGCCCTGCTGATCCGGACCCTCCTCGTCCCGGCCTTCATGGGACTGGCGGGCAAGGCCAACTGGTGGGCGCCCGCCCCGCTGCGCCGGCTGCACGCCCGGTACGGAATCAGTGAGGCGCCCGCCGCCGAGACGCCCCGCCAGGACCTGATCGAGGCGAAGTAATGCTCGCACCCCTGGTGAACCTGCTCATCGTCGTGGCTTCCGCGCTCATCCACCGGTGGCTGTGGGTCCGGCTGGTGCGCGACACCACCCGGCCGGGCGGCACGGCCCGCCGGGTGGGGACCACCGCGACCGTCGTCTCAGCGGCGCTCGCGGCCGCCCCGCGCATCCTCGTACCGGCCCTCGGTCCGGACACCGGAAGGCCGCTGGCCTGGACCGGGTACGTCTGGCTGGGTGTGCTGCTGTACCTGATGCTCGCTCTGCTGGCGATGGAGATCCCGCGCGCGGTCGTCGGTATCCGGGCACGCGCACGGCGACGGAACGGCACGGCGCACCCGGTGGCGGTCCCGGAGCCCGTGAGGGCCCCGGAGCAAGTGAGTGTTCCGGCGACCGTGAGGGTTCCAGCGACGACCGTTTCACGTGAAACAGGGAAGGCTTCTCCGGGTGCCGAGCAGACACTCGGAGAAGTGGGCGACGCCACCGGCGGCGGGCAGGACACCGGGCCCGCACGTCCGGACCGGCGCCTCTTCCTCAGCCGCGCGGGCGCGCTCACCGCGGGCGCCGTAGCCACCGCCACCACCGGATTCGGCATGCGTACGGCGCTCGGCGACCCGGTGGTCAAGCGGGTGCCCATCCGCATCGCCGGCCTGGCCCGGCCGCTCTCCGGGCTGCGGATCGCGGTCGTCAGCGATCTGCACCTCGGTCCGCTCCTGGGGCGCTCCCACACGGAGCGGATCGTCCGGATGATCAACGGTCTGGAGGCCGACGTCGTGACGGTCGTCGGCGACCTGGCGGACGGGAAGCCCTCCGAACTGGCCCCGGCCGCCCGCCCGTTGCGCCATCTGGAATCCACGCACGGCGCGTTCTTCGTGACGGGCAACCACGAGTACATGTTCGACGGGGCGGAAGCCTGGGTCGAGGAACTGCACGGTCTCGGCGTCACCACGCTCCTCAACGAGCGGAGGGAGATCCGCCACCACGGGGCCGTGCTCGATCTGGCCGGCGTGGAGGACCTGTCCGCCGCCGAGCACGGGAGCGGGCCGGACTACGCCCGGGCTCTCGGCGGGCGGGACACCAGCCGGCCGGTCGTCCTCATGGCACATCAGCCCGTCATGATCGAGGAGGCGGCCCGGCACGGGGTCGACCTCCAGCTCTCGGGCCACACCCACGGCGGCCAGATGTTCCCGCTCACGGAACTGACCAAGCTCGCCAACCCCGTCGTCTCCGGCCTCGGAAAGGTCGAAGACACCCAGCTGTACGTCACCAACGGCGCCGGATTCTTCGGCCCGCCGGTACGGGTCGGTGCCGAGCCCGAGATCACCGTGATCGAACTGCGCGCCTGAAGGCCGCCCGATCGCAAGAATGCCCCCTGATCTGCGCCTACGGCGATCAGGGGGCATCGGGTTGTGGAGCCTAGGAGATTCGAACCCGAAATTGTTACCTCTCTGACCTGCGGAAACGCCGGAGAATCGGACATTAGGCCCTGTTTCCATCCTCCTGCGTCCTGCTCTATCCGCCTCGATCAGGCTCCCGTGCTGACACGTCAGCACGGGTCCGGCACACGTTGCTGAAGGAAATCTCCAGCTCCGATCAAGCCCTTAGACACCTTGCCATACAGGAGATAGGCGTACCGACCGGCGTAACTTGCGCCAGCAAAGTGCTGCCGAACGCCCGCAAGCGGTCCCGTTGGCGTCAGCACGGGCCCTTGGCCGCCCTGTGGTCAGTGGCCCGGCACCAGTTCCCTCGTCGGACTCGGGACGCCGAGATCCGTCAAGGGCTGCGTACTCGTTACCACGTCAACGCGATGCGATCTCGCGTATGAGGCCAAGGCCAAAGAGAACTTCGGCTCGCTGATCGTGCTCTGAGCCACTGCCGCAAGGTAGCGCAGCAGCCTCGGCGTGACTCTCATCCTCCCTTGAAGCAGCCGGAGATTGGCGATGCCGCACTCCGCCTCCAGCCGGATCGTCTCCTCTCGGTCAGGCTTCTCGACCAGCCCTACCATCCTCTGCACGGGGCCCTCGCCGGTGCAGAGGATCACTCCGTGGCTGCTTGCCGCGCTGGCGTCAAAGGGTGCGGCCAGAACCGCCGGGACCGCTGACGGGGTCGCTGTGACGAGCGCGGACAGCGCTGCATGGGTGGGGTCCACGTTGTCAGCAAAGACCACGTAGAACTCCCCGGTGCGCAAGTGTTCGGAACCGTTCAACACGGACGTGACATCGGCGTATCGGCCGCGTTGGGCGATGAAGTCGACTTGCAGGTGGTCGGCGGCTCGGGGCTGAGCAGGAAGCTGGTTCGTGAGGCTCCGGTAGCGGGCCAAAGCCCCTGGAGCGAGGACCTGGCGGGTCCAGTCGATCAGCGGCGTGTAGTACGGGTGGTGGACTACCACGGCGCGATCACTCCCGATGGCAGCGACCTCATCCACGATGTGCGCGAGGCCCGGCCGGCCACAGACAGGCCGCAGCTCCTTGGGCAGGTACGGTGACCAACTGCCTACGCGGGTGCCCAATCCACCGGCGGCGATCACCACCGGTGGCGCGGCGGAGGTTGACGGCCGTTT
This sequence comes from Streptomyces sp. NPDC088746, assembly GCF_044751065.1. NCBI lineage: Bacteria > Bacillati > Actinomycetota > Actinomycetes > Kitasatosporales > Streptomycetaceae > Streptomyces > Streptomyces sp. NPDC088746. The sequence continues at coordinate 42,602 of NZ_JBIVLA010000007.1, read as the reverse complement.
CATCGGTGTCCCCTTCGGGCCGGTCCCCCGAGCGATAGCGTCGGCGGATGCATACACGTGTGACGGGCATCGTCATCGAGGACGACAAGATCCTGGTGCTCAACCAGGACACCGACGGCCCCAGGACCTGGTCCCTGCCTGGCGGCAAGGTCGAGGACGGCGAGGCTCTGGAAGAAGCGCTGGTCAGAGAGATGCGGGAGGAAACCGGCGCCGAGGTTGAAGTGGGCCGGTTGCTGTATCTGTGCGACAACACGAGTGCTCACGTCGTTCACATCACCTTCGAGGCCCGCATCGTGGGCGGGGAGATCGGAGCGGTCAAGGAGGGTGCGGACACGCGGCCGATCCGAGGCGTCGAGTTCGTGGCGCTGGACGACCTGTCCGACCGAGGCTTCAGTGACGTGTTCGTGAAGCTCTGCCGGGACGGGTTCCCGGGCGCGGGTTCGTACATGGGGCCGAAGTCCGCGATCGGCCTATAGGCCGATCGAACTGATCAGCAGCCGGTCGAGTTCGCCTGGCGTGGTCCGGGCGGACTCGTTGACGGCGTCGATCCACTGATTGAGCAGGTGCGCGAGCTCCCAAGCTCCGAGCCGGGCGGCATCGGTGGTTTGGGGGTCGCGCACCAAGCGGACCCCAACGCCTCGTGAGGAGCCCAGCAGGTAGCGCGAACGGACGGCTGACACCGCATCTTCGGTGCTCGGAGTGTTCCAGGCCGCGCCGAACAAATACCGCTGCAAGGGCTGGGCTTCAGGCAGCGCAGGACCATCGCCACACCAGAACTGGACGTTGCCGATCAGATGGTGAATCTCCCGATCGCCAAGGCCGGGTTCCATCACAGGACAGCTGTCCCCCACGGCATAGCCGCTGTTGTACGCCCGCGCGCCCCTCGTGGCATCCAAGGCTTCGGCCCGGCTGGGCAACCGCGCTCCGAACCATGCTGCCGCGACGGCCGCCCCGATCCAGGTGACCCAGTACGCGGGATGGGACTCGTATCCGCGGCTAACCCGCCAGCGTCGATCGGCCGGGTCGTAGTGGAGTCGTCCACCACGTTCGTGGGGCATCGGGCAGACCAGGAGATTGGTGCCGAGCCGGGAGTTCACCGCACCGCCCGCGTGCAGCATGGTCAGCAGCTCGGCCATTTCCGTGTTGGTGACCAGCAGATTGCGCCACTGGGATCGCCCTACCGGCCTGTAAGCCGGTTTGGCCGTCCGCTGGGGAGCAGGTTGGGCGCGGACGTGGTGGCTGGGCCGGAGCACGGGTTCGTGCAGCTCGTACTGATCGTCACCAGCTAGCCACTGGGTGACGGTCTCGGTCACTTCAGGGTCGAGCTGGTGGCGGGCCTGGGCAACGGTCTCCTCTACCGCCGCTTTGACAAGGTCCACCACACCGGGGGCCAACTCGGCGACCAAGGTCTCCTTGCGTCCGATGGTGGCGAAGGTGGTGTCCGTCGCAGCTGTGGCGCCAGCAGCGTTAGGCGACGCACCGGCCGGTTCCGGCATTTCGACACCGAGGAACTGGGTGAGACCCGCTTCTGTACGTCCGGGATCGCTGACGTGCTGTTCGTACGGGATGACCAGGCGGGGGCGGCGGGACGGCTCGTCTCCGTCGAAGAGGCCGCGGGCGAGCAGCAGGGAGTTCACGACGATCAGCCGCCCCAAAGCGGTGGCCGGATCGGGGTCGTCCTGCGGGAGGAGCGGCGCGAAGACCGTTCGCCACCTCGGGGCGCGGGCCGTCGCTGCGACCTGGGCGTAGCGGTCGCTGTAGCGCCATCGGTCCCAGAGCCGGCCTCGGGCGAATGAGGAAGCGATTCCGATGGGTGCCCGGGTGAGGATGACGGCCGGCGAATCAGGCAGCATCCCCAAGACGGTGTCCGTGGCGAAGAAGAGGTTCGTCTCCTTCACCAAGTGCCTTGGTTCCCCGTGCAGGTCGCTGAGCGCGCCGAGGAGATGGTGCCAGCCCAAGCCAGTGAGTCCGGTTCCCTGGAGGCTTGGCGGTACTCGGTTACCAGGCGACAGCGGGTGTTCGCGGCCGAGCTGCTGGCGGAAAGGCTCGTTGTGCTGCGGCATCGTCCCGCGCAACGAGTCGGACAGCCAGTTCGATCCGACCCTCTCGAAGATGCCGAGGGCCAGCGCGGGCGGCGAAACTGGCCCTCCGCCCTGCTGCTTCAGGTGGGCGGCCAGGCGCGCGACGATGCTATGGATAGTGCCGTCGGGCAGAGCCGCGCTCAACGCGGGGTGCGGCTTCGCGGGCGGTAAGGGTGCCGCGCCGGGCTCCGTCTGTTCGTGACTTGTTGTCATGACCCGCAAACGTAGAGCCACTTCGAGCGCCCACCCCTGAGGAAAACTCAGGGCTGAGTAACGCTCAGGGTCTGCATATGCCTATGTCTCGGGTCACTCGACGCTACGCAGCGGCCTGGCCCGTCTGGGGGCGGGCGCCCAAGGTCTGACCCAGTGCCCGTTCGACCGAAATCAGGATGACCACCCGCTCGGGGTCTGGGGCCGGCGTGCGACCGTATCGCTTTCCGTAACGGGCCACCGCGTCTTCGACCACAGCCTCGTCGGTGCACACCTCCGCGGCTCCTTCGAGCGTGGCCCACCGGCCGCCGTCGACCTGGCACACGGCTACGTGGGCTTCGCCCCCACTCGCGAGAATGTTGGCCACTTTACGACTGGATTTGCGGGTGATAACTCTGGCCACGCCAGCGGCGGCGTCCACCGTCACACCGACCGGCACAACATGCGGTCGCCCGTTGGGCCGCAGCGTGGTCAGCGTGCACAGGTGGTACTCGTTCCAGAACTCCAGGTAGTTGTCCGACTGGGCGGATATCGCGTTCGACATGACTGAAAGCGTAAACGCCACAGTTGCCCGAACTGCCCCAGAGTGACCGGCACCACACCCCTTCCGATCTGCCATTTTGTCCACTTCGCGGGTGTTTGCGAGAGCGTCAGGCTCATCGAAAGTCTCAGGTTGATAACGGAGTCATCTATCACTTCGCGAAAGTTGATCCGTTCACGCCAGACAGTAAAACAGCAGCTCAAAGCCCCGTACGGGATTCAACAAGGTTGCTTTAGGCCGCTTTGACTGGTTGAAGTTACCTGCCGCCTACACGAATCGATCATGACTTTTAGGCCATGTCTTGTCGGCTGCTTCACGTACTGTCCAACGAGGTTCCCGAGAGCTCCGCGGGGCAGCCTCGCCCGGGGTGTCAGGGCGCGTTCGCGTACGTGACATCCGAGTAGACGGTGAGCCCTGGATGTCTAACATCCCTCCCCCTGCGAGGGGGGTCCGTGGGGGCGCAGGTGCAGCCGACTGCGGTCGTTTCCGGCGCCGGGAACCGGACGTCATCGACATGGGCGCGGTGTCGCCCGGCTCGGGGAGCCATCACAGCCGGTTGGAGGGATTACTCAGTGTGGTCGGATAGAAGTGGCCGAGACGCGGCGGAGCCCAAGGTTCCCGCTCAAGACCGAGCCAACCGCCGACGCCTTGGACGCTGGCGTACAGCCACGGCCCGAACGGTGGAGAAGGATCTGCACCGGCTGATTCGGCGTGAGCTGCAAGATCTCGGGGTCACTCCCCCGCTCGACGTTCACGACCTCTGCGAGAAGCTGAGCCGACGGCGCGGACGCCCTCTGTTTCTGCGTGCAGCTCCGCTGCCCAAGCCCGGCCCCTCGGGCATGTGGGCGGAGTACGACACCTACGACGTGATCCTGTACCAGCAGGAGACGACCGACCTGCACCAAGACGGGATCATCCTGCACGAGGTCGGACATATCCTCGTGGCGGAGAACGAGAAGGTAGCCGAGGACTCCGCCCGCAGGGTGGAGACAGACACGCCCGATGCAGCTCCTGATGAGGACGCGGCGGCCGTCGATGTGGAGGGGTGGGCCGCCCTGCTGCCGGTCTTCGGGACCGAGGCGGTCAAGCGCGTTGCCCAGCGTTGCTCGTATGACGACGGCGAGGAGTGCTCCGTCGAACTCGTGGCCACGATCATCCTGGAGTGGTCGGCCCTTCTCGCATCCTCCACTCCTCCGGCCGATGACCCCGCTCTGCGACGGGTCGAGGCAGCTCTCGGCGACCGGCGAGGATGGCTGTAGAACGTGGAACTCCTGCTCCTGGGGCTCGTGGCCGCACTGGTCTGGAAGCTCTACCAGTGGAAGCGAAGCCCGCATGACGCACCCCTTCGCTCAGTCACTCTCTGCCTGCTTTGCGCGGCGCTCTCGTACCCCGTAGCGATGCCCGGCGGCGCGTCCGGCGTCGACACCGTCGCCGGCCATGGGACGGCGAAGCTGATCCAGAACGTACTGCTGCTTCTCGCGGTGTACTTCCTGATGTGCTTCTACCTCTACTCCGCCGCTGACGAGGACGCGGGCCGACGCAGGGCCCGAAAGGAAGCCGTCGTTGTCGCGGTCGTAGCGGTGGCGATCACGGTGGCTGCCGAGTCTGTGCCGCACGAGGTCTTCGCTGGCTCCTTCAGCACGGCCGACATGACGACTCCGCAGATCTCGTTCTTCTACGGCGGCGCCGGCCTCTACCTGATGTACGCGCTCGGCATGGCGTGCCGGTGGACTCGCCGCTACGCCCGCATGTCCCGACGCCCGCACTCCACCGGGCTCTGGATGGCCGCCGCGGGTCTGGGGGCGATGGCGGTGGCCTGCGCGATCCGCGCCGTCATCGTCGCCGTTCGCGCGGCCGACGTAGAGGTCCCTAAACCGCTGATGGCCGCCGTCGCCTTCCTTCTGGTGGCGTCCATCCTCACGTTCGCGGCGGGCATCACGTACTCCGGAGCCCGAGCCCGGATCTCGTCCCTCCGCCTCTGGCTCCAGCACCGACGTGATCACCGCCGCCTCGCGCCGCTGTGGGAGCTGCTGGCGGAGACGTACCCGGACAACGTGTTGCGGCCGGCGTCCGCAGCGGCCCTGGACCGGTGGCGGGCCCGCGGCGTGCACCGGCGTTATCACCGCCGCATCGTGGAATGCCGCGACGGCTTGGTGGACATCAGCCCTTACCTGCTGGACGAGGGTGACGACAGCACGGTCCTCAACATCGACTCCGCCGAGCTTGCTGCCCGGCTGCGCAGGGCCTCCGCCCGGGTTGAGAAGGGGGTCCCCGCGCCCCGCCGCGCGGTCCCCCTCGCGATGGCGCTGGGCAGCGACCGCGAGTCGGATGTGAAACAACTGATTGCGGTATCCGACGCACTGCGCGCAGCCGCATGACCTCGCAAGATCAAGGAGTCACGATGCTGATTACCGGTGGACGAGTGCTCGTCGACTCGGGGACCTACCTTGAAGACGGCGCCGTTCTCATCAAGGGCGCGTCGATCGCGGCCGTCGGGCCCCGCACGGAGATCGAGGAGCGGGCCGGGGCCGATGTGCCCCGGTTCGAGTTCGGCGGAACCATCTTGCCGGGACTCATCGACGCTCACGTTCACCTGGCCTTCGACGGGGGCCCTGACCCGGTGGCCACACTCCAGGGCTCGACGGATGAAGCCCTGTTCGAGGACATGCGACGTCGCGGCGAACAGCTCCTGCGGAGCGGCGTCACCACTGTGCGTGATCTCGGTGACCGGGGCGGACTGGCCCTTCGTCTGGACGCCGAGATCAAGGACCGGCGTACACCGGGGCCGCGGATCGTCTCCGCGGGCACCCCGGCGACCACCGTGGGCGGGCACTGTCACTTCCTGGGCGGCGAGGTTTCCGGCGAGACGGAGATCCGCGAGCTCGTACGGCGCAACCTCGCGTGCGGGGCCGGCGTCATCAAGGCGATGGTGACTGGCGGCGGTCTGACGAAGGACGGTCCCAAGAGCCACCAGTCGCAGTTCACGGCGGAGGAGCTGGCCGCTCTGGTGGAGGAAGCCCACGAGGCGGGCGTGCCCGTGGCGGCCCATGCCCACGGTGCCGACGGTATCGCCGCAGCCGTCGACGCGGGCGTCGACACCATCGAGCACTGCACCTGGATGTCGAGCACTGGCCTGGACTTCCGGCCGGATGTGGTCCAGCAGATCATCACGAAGGGCATCACCGTCTGCCCGGCGGTAAGCCCGCACTGGCAGATGCTCCCGAAGTTCTTCGGCGAGGAACGCGCCCGTGCGATGTTCGATCTGGTGCGGCAGATGGCCGACGCCGGAGTCCGCCTGATCGCAGGGACGGACGCAGGCGTGCAGCGCGCTGGCTTCGACGGACTTGTTCAGGCCCTGTCGTTCTACTCGCACCTGGGTTTGTCGAACGCCTCGATCATCGACATGGCGACCTCACAGGCTGCCGCCGCACTGGGCCTGGGCGAGATCACGGGGAAGGTCGCTCCCGGCTACCGCGCGGATCTCCTCCTGGTGGACGGTGACCCACTCGCGGATCTCTCCGCACTGGGCGGCGTCCAGGCCGTGTTCGCTTCCGGTCTGCGCCACGAGCCGAGCGGCACGGGGCAGTAGAAACCTCACACTGGTGCCCTGTTTCCTGACTCTCGCGGGTCCGGGGGACAGGGCGCTAGCTGTTGGTGCCTGGACCGGCCTTCTTGTCCAGCTCGCTGGCGAGGTCGTTCAGGATCGAGAGGACATCGGCCGGCAGGCCCTCGGTACTCATTCCGCGGGCCCGGACTCGGCCCACCTTGCCCTGCTTGGCCGCCGACATGAGGCGGAGCCCTTCGTAGACCTGCCGGGCGACGGACTCGTTCGGCTCGAAGTACAGCTTCGAGACGTCGAAGAACTTGGCCAGACCTTCGAGGACCACGGGCAGCGGTGCGTCGTCTCCGCCCGTCCGCAGGGCCTCGATGTCCTCGGCTGAGGTGACCTGGGAGCCCGCGTAGGCGTTCACCGAGTCCGCGATCTCCTGATCATCCGGAGCGGTTCGGCCCGGGTAGGAGCGCTCCAGCAAGAGAGTGATCTTCTCAGCCAGCGTCTCCGGCACCTTCTCGGCCTCGGCGGTCTCCTCGTCAGCCTCTCCGAAAGACCGGTCCTGGGCGCGCTTCAGCTCGTCCTCGGTCACCCCGTATGCCGCCGCCAGAAGAGGGACGTACCGGTCCTTGAGGCGGCGGACACCCCCTTCGGCACCAGCCACTGGCCCGTCGCTCTTGGTACCGATGACCGTCCGCGTCTCGTATCGGTAGAGGCCGGCGTCGCATCGCAGGTCAACCAGATCGGGCAAGCCGTCGCGCGGGAACAGGTCGTCCAGATCCCGGTTCAGCACTTTGGCCAGAGCAGGCAGCTTCTCTTGATCGGGCGTCGTCGCTCCCGACTCCCACCCCGCCACGGTCGAGTCCGCAGCACCGAGGGCGGACGCGACGTCGGCCTGCGAGACATCGGCGGCTCGACGTACCGCGCGCACACGTTCTCTGTCGAAACGGCGAGCTGGCATCGGACCTCGTTTTTTGGGTGAACCGAGGAAACCTCGGACTGTTGACTTTTGATGCGAACCAAGATAGCTTCATCTTAGCGAAAAACGAGGGGGTTCGCACCCCTCTCGGCCTTCGCCCACCTGCGGTTCCCATCGTGAACCGACTCGGTGAAGAGGGGATTCCGCGCAGCACTCGGGCGCGGTCCCTCCCCTCAAAACGCCATCGGCGCCCGAGAGTTCGCACCTCTCGGACGCCAGACAGCTCGTGATCCGTGGCCCCCGACAAGGGCGCTGATCACTCGCACGGCCACTCCGTGTCCTTTCGCACGGCACGACGGAGCGGCGTACCACATGAAGGAGTGTCGCATGTCCCCCACTACGGACTGCAACCCGAAGGTGGAGATCCCTTCGGGCCCGGCCGAACGTCTGGCGGCGCAACTGTCGTCCATGCTGCCGGAAGTCGCCGTCGTACAGGTGCGCCTTCAGGGGCCTCGGACCTTGTGGCCCCACCTCGGGCTGACCGCCGTGAACGCCAGCGGACGGACCCTTCGTGTCCCTCGGGCGAAGGCGGTCACCATCGCCCGGTGGATCATCCGCTCATTCCCCCAAGCCGGATGGGCGGCCTCCGGCGGGCACGCCTTCGACCTGCGGACCGCTGAACTGCGCGGGCTGGAAGCGTGATGGCGACCGTGGCACCGGCGAACGCGGGCCCGGCCGTGGACTTGCAGGGACTCGCGGCCGTGGTCGGCCTCCTGGCTCAGGCCGGCGGCCTGGACGCCCTGTTGGGCAGCCAGGCTACTGACTCTCGCGATAAGCGTCTGCACATCGGGTACAGCGAAGCCGCTGAACGGCTGAACATTCCGGAAAAGTGGCTCCGCGAGCGTATATCCACGCTCCCTCACCGGAAGTTCGGCAAGTTCGTGCAGTTCACGGAGGATGACCTCCACGCGATTTCCGATATGCACTTCGTCAGCCCTGGTGAAAAGACCCAGAGGGATGACGAGTCGGTACTGATGGCGCTTCAGCCTTCCAAGCGCTCTCGTAAGCGTTCCTGATCTCCTCTCGCGCCCGATTGCAATAATTCGCGGCGCTGCGAACATCGCGGGAAACAAATGAGCATTGACATATCCAGCCTCATCGAGGCTGCGCACCGGGGAAATTGGCTGCCCCTCATAGAAGAGTCGAAGAAGGCTCCGGGTAAGCACTGGGCCGAATACGCCCGATGCGCTAACCAGGACATCAATATCTTCGTCCCTCTCGCAGACGGCCCCAGGGAAGAACCCGACACCGTGAAAGCCAAGCTGGGAGTCTCCCTCAACCGTCCTCGCAATCTGTGCGCGTCATGCCCGTTGGCCGTCGCTGCCCGGTGTCTGGTGGAGTCCCTGAAGGATGACGACGAGTACGGAATCCGGGGCGGCCTTCTGGCTTCCGAGCGTGCAGAGCTGCGGCGTGCATGGCAAGACCGGGACATCGAGAAAGCAGTAGAAGGTGCGCTTCGAGGTTGCACCGCAGCCTTGACCAAGCCCGCCCGGGACGCCGTGATTGCGCGCTTCGCCACTGATCCATCACTGGACGCTGCTGCCGTCGCCCGCGGGCTTGGCGTGACGCACGAGTATCTGCTGAAACTCGCCCGTCGCTACCGAAAGTCGCAGGCCGGGCAGGGCACGCCCTCGCTGCACGTCGTCGCCGCCTGACGCCGCCCCGAGGAAACGATTCTTCCGCACGGCGGACCCTGCGTTCACGGGAGTTCCCCCCCATGCTTCAGAACAGCCCTTCCGGATTTCGGCGCAGGACTATCGGTGCCGAGATTCGAGAAATTGCACCCACGGCAGTACTCGTGCGGGTCTACCCCGTGCGCCGGTCTGTTACCCACCTCTTCGAATCGGACTTTTACCGCATGCTTATCGACCGCAGGACCGAAGAGGAGGTTGCGCGCATGGTCAGGCGCGGTTTCGGAAAGGCTGCCGACTGGCGTCGCGCCCACGACTTCCATCTCCCCACCGAAACCCTCTATCTCACCCCGGAGCCATATCAGAACGGCTACGTCCCGGAGGACGACCAGTCTTTCGGTCTTTCCCTCAGCCGTCGCATAGCCATAGGCGACGGTGACCACTGATGAGTGCCATAGCGACCGAACTGGTCTGGTCACACTCGAAGTCGTGCAGGGGCTCGCGCCTCGTCATGCTGGCGCTGGCCCGCGAGGCGGACGACGACGGCAAGGCGACGCTAACCCTTGATGAGATATCCGCTGTTACCCGCCTTACGCCTCGTTCGATAACGAAATGTCTCGGAGAGCTGGCAAAGCTCGGAGAACTGAGCCACGAACGCGGAGGGGGCGCCTCCAACCCGAATTCCTACTCCATATTGCTGTGTAGCGGTACCGCCGAGGAAACCACCAGCACGGTGAAGGAACTTCCTACTCTCCACCCTGGCGGATCAGAAATGGGAGAGAAGTACCAGGAAGTTCCTTCCCAGAACCTCGCCGACGAAGTCGGAAGTGGGAAGTTTCGGCACGCAGATTCGGAAGTTTCTTCCTCGCGCGTACGTGGTGGTAATACTCCCTACGGGAGTATTACCACCACCAAAGAGCAAGCTAGCTTGCCGAGGTCACGCCGAGAGAACAACGCTGTCGAGCAAGGCTCTGTGACGGTTCCTGACGGAGCCAAAGACCTGGTAACAGCCATAACAGGCGCCGGAATGCTCGTTGGTTGGCGACTGACCGAATCGGAATGGGATCGGGTAACAGCTCTCGCAGCACGTTGGGGAAATGAACGGCTGGTCGAGATGGTGGCGCGGCGATGGAACGCCGACCGCCCGCCACAGTCCGCCCGCTATCTGCTGCGCATCTGGGCGGATCTGCCCTCGCACGCTCCCCCCGCAGCAGCCTCTCAGGGGAATGTCGTGCCGTTGCGTCGGCAGTCCGGAGGCTGGGTTCCCTTTCAGAACACCGCTGCCCCCAGCGCTTACCAGAACGGATTTTGATCATGGCAGAGCCAGAACGCGCGGGCAGCGCCAGGTCGATGCGCGCAATGGAACGAATACTCGCTGCGAAAGGACTTCAGGCCGTGCCGGATGCCGACCCCGCCGACGAAGCATCGGAAGAGAACCCCGGAGATCGCGAGTGGCACTCCCGGGCTCGGGCCGACTACGCCCTGAGCCGCTGGCAGAGGGCCACCCCTCCCCGGTTCCGTGACGCGGAGGCCACGCTGCCGGAGGTCATCGGCTGGGCCGACCGGGCACTCACGAACAACGCCGGGGCTGGCGCTCTGCTCCTCACCGGCCTCACGGGGACGGGCAAGACGCACCAGGCGTATGGGGCCTTGCGGAGGATCGCGGCCGGCGGACCGGACCGGTTCGAGCTGATCGCCGTGAACTCAGCTGACATGTACGGCAACCTGCGCCCGTCACAGGTCATGGGGGCAGCAGAACACGAGCTGCAACGGCTCAGCCGGGTTCAGTACCTGCTCCTCGATGACCTCGGCACAGCGAAGACGTCGGAATGGACCGAAGAGGTCACGTACCGGCTGATCAACTACAGGTACAACCACTGCTTGCCGACGATCATCACGTCCAACCTTCCGGCCCGTGATGAGAACGGCCCGGACCTGAGCGACTTCGTCGGGGCCCGCGTGGCGAGCCGTCTGGCCGAGATGGTCACGACGCTCGTGCCGATGATCGGCGCCGATCGGCGCCGTGGTGGGAGGGCGGCGTGACGCCCGTCCGCCTCCGCGGAGCGTCCCGCGACGCCGCAGCGTTGTCCACAGCCTGTGCATACGTCGGTCCTCGTAGCCGGTACGCGAACCCGTTCACAGCCGGGGTGCGGTCCCCACTCGGTTCCCCGATGGACGCTGCGGAGTCGGTGGACCTCTTCGCCGCCACGCTCCGCGGCCCGGTCGGGCGTCACTACGCCGCTCGCTTCGCCCGAGTCCTGCGCGGGCTCGACCTCATGTGCACATGCCCCCTTGACGCTCCGTGTCACGCGGATGTTCTCCTCCGCCTCGCTAATGAGCCCGGCGGCGGCACCGCACCCTGCACTACCGATCTTCTGGAAGGCCCCTGATGAGTCACCCGATCATGTTTGCTGCGGCCAAGCGCCTCACCACCGCAGAGGAGCGGCGCAAGACCGCTCGGGAGGCCGCGTTCCGCACCTGGGGTCCGAGGTCGATCACCGCAGCGTCCAAGTACGCACGCACCCTCCTGGGGGACGCCGCAGTCACGCTCGACTGGGAGGTCCTCGGGCTTCTCAGCTTCGAGGAACACCTGCAAGCCTTCGCGTCGCTCGACACGACCGGGGGCCAGCACCTGGAGCTGTACTACACCGATCAGGGCGGCACGGAACGAATCTCGCTGCGGGTGTCGTGTGTGAGCTGCCCGAGTCAGCACGTGCACGAGGTCACGTCTTTGGAACGGCTCGGTCAGCTCCTCTCGCAGACCCCGGCCTGGCAGGACATCAGCCCGCGCGACGGAGGCAACCTCTGATGTCACACGCGCACATAGACACGGCGGCGGGAACCGAACCGCAGGGGAGCTACAGCCTGCGCGGGATGACGGCCTGGGACCGCAGTGCGATCATCCTGCTCGGCGCGGCCGGCTTCGCCTTCTCGTATGACGCACTGCGTCAGATCGCCCTCGCGATCCACGCCAGGGAGACCTTGTCCTACCTGTTCCCGGTGTTCATCGACGGGTTCATTGCCTACGGCGTGCGGGCGATCGTGCTTCTCAGGCACCAGCGGTTCGCCGCGCGGCTCTACGCCTGGTTCTTGTTCCTCGCGGCGACCGGGGCGAGCCTCGGCGCGAACGCTCTGCACGCCATCACGCTGAACAATTCTCCGCAGGCCGGACGGTCCGCGCTGCACCTCACGGACAGCGTCGTGGGTGTGCTGTCGATGCTCGCGCCCCTCGCGCTGGCGGGATCAGTCCACCTCTACATTTTGATGGCGCGGACGGCTGAGCGGGCGGTCCCGGACGGGGCTGATTCCGGTCCCGGACCGGTCCGCGAGACGTCTCCGACGCTCGAACGCGTCGCTGTCCAGCAGCGTCCTCGTCCGCTGGAAGCACCGGCGCCGATGCCTCCACTGTCGTTGACAAACGGTCCGTCCGCGCCGCAGGACGCCGCCGCAGTAGCCGTTGACCTGCGGAAAGCCGAGCCCTCGCCCGCAGAAGAAGAACGTACGGAGGACACCGCAGACCATCCGTCCGCCGAAGCGGACGAAGAAGAGGCGGAGGGCAAGAGCGCGGACGGACCGGAGGGTGGACCTACGGACCACGCTCCGAGCACAGCACTTCCGGAGGACACGGAATCCTCCGCGCCCACGGCGGTCCGCACCTCGGCAGACGGAGAAACGCCGTCCGTCCCGGACGACGCGGAATGCCCACAGGACCGGGAGGCGGATGACGACTGGTTGGCAGAGCTGCTGCCGATTGCGCGATCGGCTACCGAGCGAGCCGGACGGACCAGTCGCGAGGTTGTAGGGGACGCCGTCCGCAAGCATCAGGCGATCAGCAACGACCGGCTTGGTGTGCTGCTGGCCCGGCTGAAGGAAGAGGACGACGAGGGGGCAAGGACACCCGCCTCTGCCTCCAGCGCCCTCTGGTGATGTCATCTCATGACGGGCTCGGGGCCTGTGTGGCTCCCGCCGCACAGGCCCCGGCCGGTCAGCTTGATCAGGAAGGAACGACGATGTGGTCTCGCCGACGCGACCGGGCTGAGGACGCCGCCCGTGCCGATGCCGTACAGACAGCGTCCGCCCTCGCGGTTCACCTCCAGGGCGGGGGCAGTCTTGTGCCGGTCCAGGCGGACGGTCTTGCCCTTGCGGTCGGTGAGGTCGCCTTCGCAGACGTGGCGTGCTCCGCCGCCCGCTTCTACGGGACAGGGGTCGACTACCCGACCCCAGCGAGTGGCTATTTCGAGGACCACCCGACCTTCGGCCGGCGGTGGGTGAGCAACGGTCGTCTCGACTCCCGTCGGCGGCAGGAAGCGGAGGACGCCGCCCGTCCGCAGTGGCGCGATCACACCGCTGCCCGAGTGGTGCTGACGTCGGCTGGCGTACGGCTCCTCCCGGTGGGGGCTCGTGAGTGGATGCCGTTCGACCACGTCCTCCTGACCGGAGTCGCCAATGAACCGCCCGCCGTCGTGCTCTCGTACAGCACGTGCGCGCCCCTGCTCCTGAGCGGCTCAGCCGCCCCGTGGCTCGGCGTGGCGGTCGAGCACCTGCACCACAGCTCCGCATAGGACCGTAAGCCGCTCCGCCGAAAGCCGGAACTTAATTCCTGGAATTAAGTTCCGGCTTTTTTGTTGATTCGAGTTGTCCGCGAACCCCTGCAAGGATTCAGGCACGGCCAACGCCACAAGGCTTTTCCGGCCGTAGAGATCCGTTTGGGATCTCCTTCGAATCACGCAAGGGATTGATGGCCTTGATATGAGTAACGCCCCCGGCAGCTCAACCGTCTCACAGACGCGAAACACGATCGAACTCTTCGACAGATGAGACAGGCAGATAGAGCTACGCGCTCCGGCCTGATTCTCAATTTCTCCGGCATTCGCCGGTAAAGCCCGCAGGAGGAATCCCGCCTCTTCCTGCGAAGGAGCGGCGCGGCTTCCAGCCCCCGCGGGGCCGCGCCGCTCGCACTTCCGAAATCTCCTGCACCAAGGTTGTGGTTCCCGCATGCCTCGATCCACCCGTTTCATACCTATATCAGCCGCAATAGGAGTAGCTGGTTCCCTGGTTCTCCTGTCGGCCGGCTGCGCCAGCTCGGACAGCGGCACGTCCGCCGCCTCGACCGCGTCCACGCAGCCGCATTCGGTCTCGGCGGGCATCCCCGATACCGACCCGTCGCACAGCGGCAGCACCGTCTCCCCGGCAACAACCCGCCTCCCGACAGACGTTGAGCGGACGGCTCGGGCCTTCACCACGGCCTACGCGGAACGCGACGCCCGCGACGGCGCCGACCACTCGTACGCAGACGCCGGCGCTCGGGCCGCCCGGCTCGCCTCGGGCGAACTGGCAGGCGTCCTCGCCCAGAAGCGACCGAGCCAGGACGCCGCATGGGCCGCCCTGCGGGCCGAGAAGGCACACCAGACAGCCAAGATCACGTCCGCCGTCATCCCCGACGGTGCGCCTGCGGCAACGGCCTCCTCCGCCCTCGTCCGCGTGAGCTACACCCTCACGACCACCCCGAAGTCCGGCCACGCGCGCAGCAGTAACGAACAGCTCGCACTCCGCCTGGAGCACACCGCCGAGGGCTGGCGCGTCACCGCCTTGCCCTGGGCGTGACGGAGCCGCGATGAACAAGGGCACACAAGCTGGCCTGGGACTCGTCACGGCCGGGCTAGTCACCGGCGTCGCCATGCTGACCACGTTTGGAGGGGCCGACAGCGCCTCCGCGCAGGAAGCCGGACCTGGGGGCGGCATCACGACGGACGCGCCTGTACCGGGCTGGGTCCGTGAACTGATCAACAAGCACGCAGGCGAGTGCCCGCAGGTCACAGCTTCCCTCCTGGCGGCTCAGCTGTACACGGAGAGCAACTTCAACTCCGGTGCGACGTCGCCCGTCGGCGCCCTCGGCATCGCTCAGTTCATGCCGGGGACCTGGGCCCAGCACGGCAAGGACGGCGACGGCGACGGGGTCAAGGACGTCCGCAACCCCGCCGACGCCATCGCCGCGCAAGCCGCGTATGACTGCACCTTGGCCGACGAGGTCAAGAAGGTGCCGGGCGACTCGACGGACAACATGCTGGCCGCGTACAACGCGGGCGGCGGCGCGGTGATCAAGTACGGCGGCATCCCCCCGTACCCCGAGACCCGCAACTACGTGCGCAGCATTCGAGCTCTGGCCTCGAAATGGGCCGACGCCGTCAGCCCGGACGCACCGGCCGGCAAGGGCGCCGCCCGCGCGATCTCGGCCGCGAAGACGGCCCTGGGCACGTGGTACCGGTGGGGCGGCAGTTGCGTCATGCCGTACGAGGGTCTGGGCGGCTGCGACTGCTCCTCGCTCACCAAGATGGCCTGGTCAGCGGCGGGAGTGAACCTGCCGCGCACCACGTACGACCAGGTCCACGCAGGGACTGCCGTCAAGGCCGTCTCCCAACTCGTCCCGGGCGACCTGCTGTTCAGCGTCCCGGGCAGCGCCGGCCCTGAGCACGTCGGCATGTACATCGGCGGCGGCCAGGTCATCGACGCACCGCACACCGGGGCTCAGGTGCGGATCAAGCCGCTCAGCTACTGGAAACCGCAGATCATCGCGATGCGGCACGTCGGTTAATCACGCCAAAACATCCCAAACCACTCCTCACAGCACCAAGGGGCTGAACCATGCACAACCTCCTTTCTGCCGCTGCCGATCCCTCCCTGCACATGACCCTCGCCGCCGGAGCCGATGTTGTGTCCGGCGTGAAGCCGGACTGGGGCCCCTTCGGGAAGCTCGGCGGCACGGCGAAGGTCATCCTGGGTGTCATCGCCGCCGTCGTCCTCGTCGTCGGCGCCGGTGCCTTCCTCGCCGGTGTCGGCAAGTCGAAGGGGTGGTTCGGTGAGGGCCACTCCACGATGGACAGCTCGCGCGGCAAGGGCATGATGGTCGGCGGCCTGACCTGCGTCTTCCTCGTGGCCAGCTTCGGCACCATCTTCGCCATCACGTACGGCATGGGTGTGTGACCCATGCCTATCCGATCCCGGAGGAACGTTTCCTCCTCGAAAGCCAGCGGAGCGCGCCGCTCGTCGGCCAAGCTCTGGGGCATCGCGGCCGGCGGTGCGGCCGTGGTCACCGCGGCCGGGGTGGTCGTCAGCATGACGACGGGCACCCCTCCGGCCACGGCACCCTCCGCGTCGGCACCCGCCCACTCGGCTCCGCAGGCGAGCGGGGAAGGCGTGCGGGAGCTACACGGCGTCCCCGTCGGCTACCCGCACACTCGATCCGGCGCCAAGGCGGCAGCGGCCAACTACACGACGGTCAGCGGGAGCTCGCAGTTCCTCACGGACAAGGACGCGCGGCACCGTGCGGTGGCAGTTATGGCGGCCAAGGGCTCGGCTGATGCGGCGGTGAAGAAGGCCGACCACGCTGCCGAGGACGCGGTCGGCTCCCTGCGGGGCGACGCCTCCAAGGTTTCCGTCAAGAAGACCGTCGCGCGTACCGGTGTCCTCTCGGCGCATGTCCTGGGCTTCGACGCCCACGGGGCGATGGTGCGGTTGTGGACGACGACGGTCCGCGGCAGCACGGCCGGGCACGCGACACCGAAGACGGGTTTCCAGTCGGTGACGGTCACCCTCACCTGGGAGTCCGACGACTGGAAGCTGAAGGACAGTTCGGCCTCGACGGGACTGGTCGCTCCGATCGACGTGCGGCAGGCATCCAACGTACCGGGCGACTTCTCGGCCTACGTTCCGGCCGCTGCAGAAGACCCCGTGCTGAGCGGCGCCGAAGACCGCAGTGGATTCCCGGCACCGTACGGACACAACGAGCGCGGCGCGCGTGCCGCTGCCGTCAGCGCCACCATGCTCTACGGCGACCCTCGGTTCTTCACCGATGAGGACTGGCGGCACCGGATGCTGTCGGCCACGGCCGCGTCGAGCGTGCTGCACTCGGTCACCTCGGACACCGACTCGACGGCTCGTCTGGTCATGGAGAACCGCGGTGTCGGCGCGGACGGGACGACCGCCGACGGCAGCGAGCTGATCACGCGGACGGCGGCGCTCGCCACCCGCTCGATCTCCTACTCCGACCAGGCCGCGAGCGTGGAGCTGTGGACGGCGTCGGTGGGGGGCGTCGCCGGGAAGGACGAGACGCAGCGCCCGCAGGTCGCCTTCCTGCGGATGACCGTGGATCTGGTCTGGGAGGACGGCACCTGGAAGACGACGGCCGTCACGCCGTCCGAACCGCTCGTTCCGTCGCCGCCGGCCATGCAGGAAGCCGACCCGGCCGACAGCTTCGCGGACGTGGGAGGTGCCAGCAATGCGCCTGCGACTGCGTGATGACGCCCCCGGCCTGCTGACCATCGAGCGGGGAACCCCAGGCCGCTGGCGCCGCCGTCTCCAGGCGGTGGCGATGGTCAACGTGATCATCGGGTTCGTTTTCGTGCCCTCGGCGGTAGCCAACCCCTTTTGCTACATCCCGATGGTCTGCGAGGCGAAGGCGGCCATCGACTTCGTCAAGGACCCGTTGGGGTTCCTGCTCCAGAAGCTGACCGAGGCCAACATCTGGTTCTTGCGCAAGATGCTGGAGCTGATCCAGAACACCACGAAGATCGACCTGACGAGCACCGGCTTCCTGAAGCAGTACGCGATCATCTTCGCGGCCTCCAGCCTGCTCACCGTGGCTCTCTGGTTGATCGCCGTGGCCAAACGGGCGGTCCGCGGAGTCGCCCTGACTACCGCCGTGTCCGAGGCGATCGGCTTCCTTCTCCTCCAGTTCGTGGTCAACGCCATGACGCCGGGAGCAATCGCGCTGCTGATGAAGGCCATTGACGAAGTCACGGCCATCTTCGAGCCGTACGCGACGAGCAACTTCAAACCGTTCCTGGAGAACATCCTCAAGGTCATGGCAGCCAACCCCACCGAGGGCGTGGGACAGCTGCTGGTCGTCAACCTCATCATGATGTGCGGCGCCCTGCTGATGTGGATCGAGCTCCTGATCCGCAGCGCGGCCATCTACGTGGCCGTGGCGCTCGGGCCGATCGTCAACGCCGGGCTGGTCGACCGCGACCTGTGGGGGAAGTCGAAGAAGTGGTTCGGCGCCATCTTCGCCATCGGCCTGAGTAAGCCGATCTTGTTCGCCCTGCTGGGCCTCGGCGGCGCGATCCTCAGCGACACCTCGGGGAGCATGTCCGACGCGGTCTCCAAGACCCTGGTCGGCGCGTTGATCCTCCTGCTTGCCGTCTTCGCGTCCGCCACGCTCTACAAGTGGGTGCCTGCCTTCGGCGACGAGATGGCCAGTCTCCACCACGACCGGAAGAGTGCACAGTCCTCCGGCCCGGCCGCCGCGGTCGACGGCCCCGCCCAGCACGCCAACAGGGCGATGGGTGCTCGTGTCCAGGACTCCTTGGTCGGCGGCTCCAAGTCCGCTGGCGCCAAGACCGCTGGCGCGAAGATGGGCGGCGGAACTGCTGTGGCCGGACCGGTCGCGGTCGGTGCCGCCATTGCCAAGGCCGGCGTCGACGTGGCGAAGAACAAGGCCACCACTTCCCCAGGCGCGCAGGGCACCGACGCCGCAGGCGGCGGCAAGGCCGAACAGCCCGAGAGCCAGCAGGGCGGCGAGGACACCGCCGGTACGTCCGGTGCACCGGCCGCCGCTAGTCCCCAGGGAGCGACCTCCGACCCGGTCGTCGGCTCTTCTCCGGACTGGTCCTCGGCCGGTGGGCACGCCTCGGCGGGGCGCCCACCGGGAGCCAATGGGACACCGAGCACAGCACAGCCGCCCTCCCCGCCGTCAACCGGCACGGGAACCTCGGGCCCGACACCGCCCGCCTCCCCCTCCTCCGCATCAGGAACCACCTCGGGCTCCGGGCCCTCCGTCACGCCCCCGCCGCCGTCGCGGCCCTCGGGCGGCCAGGCACCCGGACGACCGAACCCCAGCAAGGATCAGTGACCCTCCATGTCGACTCGTACGTATCAGTTCGGAAAGCACCGCCCCACAGGGCTGGTCGGCCGCCGAGACCTCGGCGAACAGGTCGTCCTCGGCGGCGGTGCCGTCACCGGCATCCTCTTCGGCTACCTCTTCAACGGCGTGACGGCCATCGCCGCAACGTGCCTGGTCCTGCCGATCCTGCTCGCCCTCGTCATCGTGTACGCCCCGTACCGGCCCAAGGGCACGTCCCAGCGGCGCACCCTCTACCGCTGGTGGCGGATCAACCGCTACCACCGCAAGGCGCTCCGCCGTACCGGCGGCGTATGGGTGTCCCCGGCCGTCGAGGCCGGCGTGCGCCGCAACGGCACACCGCCGGACGCCGCTCTTGTGGAGCCGGAAGGCGTCACGGGCATGACGTGGGTGCCGGTCACGGTCCGCGGTCAGCAGGCCGTCGTGGTCCTCCAGCCGGAGGCCGGGTGCGTCACAGCCACCCTGGAGATCGCTTCGCCCGGCCTCGGCGGCAAGGAAGTCGGTGAGCAGATCGTCGCCCTGGAGCGTTGGGGCGAACTCCTCGACGCCTTCGGGAACGTCGAAGAACACCCGGTGAAGCGCATCCAGGTCCTGGCCCGACAGATGAAGTCGGACCCCTACGCCCACCAGCGTTACATCGCGCAGCGCGACGAGTCGGCCGCGACGACGGACGCCCCGCAGTGGCTGAAGGACTCGTACGACGTACTGGCCAACGCCGTGTCGACTTCTGCTGAGGAGCACCGCTACTACATCACCATCCACGCCCGGTTCACCCGCGACCTGGCGGCCGAGGGTGCCGCCCGCGGTACGGGTGACGAAGGAGTCGCCGCCGCCATGGCCGCGTACCTGGATGAGCTGTGGTCCCGCGCGGAGGACGCCGACCTCTCTGTGATCGCGCCCCTGGACGAAGGGCGGATGACCGCGTTCATCCGCAACTCGTACGACCCGGATCACGCCATCTGGGACACCGATCTCCGACAGGCGCACGCCTTCCCCCGCAACGTCGACGTCCGCGACGGCGCCCACGTCGCCACACGCGCGGCAGGTTCCCCGGACAGCTGGTACCACGCCACGGCCGCCGTCGTCGGATGGCCCACGACCCCTGTCGGCCCCGACTTCCTCTCGCCGCTGCTGATCGGGATGCCCGACGTCATCCGCACCATCTCGATCACGCAGCAGCTCGAACCCAACGACAAGGCCGTGGAGCGAATGCTCGCGGAGGACACGAACAACCAGGCCGAGATCGACCGCGACCGTAAGCGCGGCAAGAACATCGACCCGCGCGACCAGATCGCCGCCAGCGCTACCGGATCGCGCGGCATGACCCTGGCTTCCTCCGGCGCGGCCGGCTCCGCCGTCGTCGGCTACATCACCATCTCCTCGCGCAGCGCCGAAGAGCTGGAGCGCACCAAGCGCACCACCGCCTCCCGTGCCCGCAACGCGCACCTGCGGATCGAATGGCTCGACCTCGAACACGCCCGCGCCTTCGCCACGACCCTGCCCCTCGCCGGAGGCATCAAGTGACAGACCTGCTCGACCTCGCCCCGCTGTCGCCGATGCACGAGACGGTGCGCCGTCCCCTCTACACCGAGACGACCACCAGCCAGGCCCTGTACCTGCCCATCGCACCGCCGACCCTCGGCACGGCAGGCGCGATCATCGGCCGAGAGCTGTACTCGGGCAAGGCGTTCATCTACTGCCCGTTCTCGGCGTTCGGTGACGGCCTGCCCGGCGGCAACATGATCGTCATGGGGGACACGGGCCGGGGAAAGTCGGCCCTGACCAAGACGTACGCGGCCCGGCAGATCCGCCTCGGGCGTCAGGTCGTCGTCCTCGACACCAAGGAGCAGAAGGAGCGCGAAGAAGGCGAGTGGGCCGCGCTCGGCCGCTCGCTGACCGGCAAGGCCCCGGTGAAGTTCGCCCCCGGCGGTGGCCGTGCGGCGTCGTGCATCAACCCGATGGACCCCGCCATCGCGGGCAAGCGGCAAGTCGAGCTGGTGCGCACGATCGTTGAACTCGGTCTCGGTAAGGCCCTGGACGAGTTCGCCGGCTCTGCCCTGCGGATCGCGATCCGCAGGGCCCACCAGCGGGCGGGTGAACTCGGCCGCACCCCGGTCCTGGCCGACGTCGCCGCCGCGCTGCGGTCACCGGAGGAGTCCGATGCGGCGGCCAAGAAGCGTACGCGGGACGAACTTCTCGGTGACGGCCTGGAGGCGTCCTACGTCCTGGATCGGCTCTGCGGCAGCGAGCAGGACGCCACCGGCGACCTGACGGGCATGCTCGACGGCCCGACCAGCCTGGGCGTGGACCTCGACGCCGACATGATCGTTTTCGACCTGACCAAGGTCCCGTCCGGTGGCGTCGCCATGACCATCCTCGTCGCCGTGATCTCGGTCTTCCTCGAAGAGGTGTGGCTGCGTCCGCTGTGCGAATGCGGGTCGGAGCCGGGGCAACACGACCGAGTCGTGGTCGACGCGAACTCCGGAGCCTGGGAGCTGGGGCCGAACCCCGGCTCCGGCTGCCGCCGCTACACGCAGCGCAAGCGCATCCTCGTCTGTGAGGAAGCGTGGCACATCCTCGGGACGCCCCAACTCGCCTCGCTACTTGAGAAGTTCCTCAAGTTCGCGCGTGGGTACGGCCTGTCCTGCATCTTCATCGTTCATCACTTGTCGGACATCGACGACAGCTCGGAGACCCAAGCAGCGCTGAAGATGGCCGACACCATCGTGATCTACAGCCAGAAGAAGGCGGAGGCGGAAGCGACGGTGGCCCGGCTGGGTCTGCCGTCCTGGACGGCCGAGCACATCATGCGTCTGCGCCGCGGGATCGCCCTGTGGAAGGTCGGCGAGGTGATCTACCCGGGCGTCCAGCATTTGTTGGTGGAGGCCGAGCAGCACTTGTGCTTCTCCTCCGGCTCGATGACCGACCTGGCCAGCACCTCCCCGGACACCGAATGAGCGGATACCACCACCTCTCCGCCGCCGACCCCGTCCACGCAGATTCGGAACGAGCCCTCGCCATGACCGTCACCACCGACCACACCACGCTTCCCGCTGACGAACGCGCGGTGCGACAGGACATCGACCAGCTGCACGCCGAAGCACTCGACCTCGCTCGACGCATGAAAGAACTGGCCCTCGTGCTGGACCACGGCGACTACTCCGCCGCCGGGGGCCGCGTACGTACGGCCGTCGCCCACATCTGGCGAGCCGCCGAGGACCTGCACAGCGCTTTCCACACCGCGCCCCCGCGCTGTGCCGGGCCCGACGCGTCGATGTCGCGGCTGTGCGGCCGGCGGATGCGCTACCTGGCGGCCCGCGTCGCCCGGAGGGCCGAGTAGTGGACATCCTGCCCGGCGGAATCTCCCTGGCCCTGTACGCCGTGACGGCCGTGTGCGCGGTGGCCTTGGTGACGCTCTGGTTCCTGCTGAACCGCGGACGGCGCAACGCCGGATTCGCGAGCAAGGGACAGCTCAAGCGCCAGATGTCGGCCAAAGCAGTCTTGAAGGCCACCGAGATCCGGCCCTCCCTCACCAGCGACGACAGCCACCCCCGCCGCGCAGCTGGGGTGAGCTTCGCGAAGGACCGCGCCGCCGCTCGCTGACCCTCCCTCCTTGTCGCCCACCTCGCTCCGGAGTACGTCATGCCCCACCCCCTCGATCCTCACGATTTCGGCTACTCATTGGGTACCTCGCAGCGCCCTAAGGGCGTCGACCTCTGGTCCCGCGCCGACAAGGCATGCCGGGTCATCGGTCCGATGGGCAGCGGAAAGACGATGAGGTTCTTCGCCCCGCTCGTCCGCAACTGGGCCGGGCCGGTCCTGGCCACCTCGACCAAGCCCGATCTGGTCGAACTCACCCTCGACGCGCGGCAGCGGGACGGCCGGCCCGTCGCGGTCTTCGACCCGCAGAACATCGCACCGAGCCTCCCGCGCTTCCGGTGGACCCCGATCAACGGCGCAGCCGACACGGAGGTGGCGATGATGCGCGGGAAGGCGTTCGTCGCGGGCTCGCGCACCCCCAACAGCGCGGCACAATCCAGTGAGGGCAGCGCCTTCTACAAGGGGCAGGCGGCCAAGATCCTCGCCGCCTTCTTCCACGCCGCCGCCCTCGACGGAGCCTCCCTCGACTGGGTGCTGCGGTGGGCTCGCAAGCTGACCGACCCGGCGCCCCTCGGCATCCTCAACGCCCACCCCGGCGCCGGCCCCGGCTGGGCGGACATGCTCCGCACGGCCACCTCCGGCGACAGCCGCACCGTCGGCAACACCGCCTCGACCCTGGACGCGGCCCTCGAACCCTTCATGCACCAGTCGGTGATCAACGCCCTCCAGGGAGACGGAGAGGACCCCACGGACTTCGGCGCGTTCCTCGACGCCGGGGGCACCCTCTACCTCCTCGGCAAGGACAGCGAGGTGAACAGCGTCGCTCCGCTGACCACCGCGATAGCCGAAGACCTTCTGGATCTCGCGGAGGCGCACGCTCTCGCGTCCCCGGCCGGGCGGCTCGACCCCGCTCTCCTCGCGGCCTTGGACGAGGCGCCGAACATCGCGCCTATCCCCTCCCTCCGCCAACGCGTCGCAGACGGCCGGGGTCGTGGCATCACGGTCATCTACGGCCTCCAGGCGTGGGCGTCGGCTCGTGCCCGCTTCGGCGAAGACACCGCCAAGGAGCTGGCGGCCTTCACCAACAACGTCATCGTCCTGCCCGGGGACAAGGACCCCGACTTCCTGAAGGACATGTCCGACCTGTGCGGTCAGGTCGAGCGAGAGCGCACGACGAAGACCACGTCCGGTGGGGACCGCGGTGGCCACTCGACGGCCACGCACATGGCGCTCGAACCCGTCCTTCGAGGAGACGAGATCAGGGGTCTGCCCGCCGGGCACGCTCTGGTCCTCGCGGACAACCTCCCGCCGATCGTCACCCGACTCGACGGCATGTGGACCTGGGATTCCTGGTCCGAGATCGAGGGACACGTCCGTGACCTTCGAGCCGCCAACGAAGCCGAGCGGACCCGGCGGACCGCCGAGAGGAAGAACCAGGCCACGGCCCACGCGGCGGCGTGGGCCGGACGTGAAGGAGCGGCTGCCGCATGACCGAGGCCCTGACCCGCTTTGAGCCCTTCCCCGAGCCGCCCGCACTGATCCTGGAGTACATCGCGGAGCGGAGCACGGAGGAGTCTGTGGCCGCCGACGGTCCCGCCCCGTGGGACCTCGGCGCCCTGTCCGCCGAGTTGATCGAGCCGATGCCGGCGTGGCTCGATTCTGTGTGCCGCTGGCTGAACCAGACGTACGCCTGGCAGCCACAGGACGTGATCCCGCCCTGCTGGGCGAAGCACGAGGGCCTGGCATACGAGATCGCTACCCTGGCCTTCGCCAGGGGAGACGCGTATATGGAGGCGGGCTCGTCAGTGATCTGGCAGGAGCAGTACGACCGCTTCCTCACCCGAATGAACAAGACGTTGGGCAAGGCAGGCGACGAGTGCCGCGTCGGCAAGCACGACGAACGCCCGGCGCGTTTCCAGCTCGCGGCCTGGCCCACGGCCAAGGCCGAGGAGACGGAATCTGCGGGACGAGTCGAGGAGATGGCGGCCGGATGATGACGGACCCGAACATGGTCTTCTCGACGGACCCTCGTCGCGGGCTGGTGGCGCGTAGCGGATGGGAGCAGGAGGAAGCACGGACAGTGCTTCGTGATCTCGGTTGGGAGTGGGCGGAGGAACTGCACGCCCTCGTCCCACCGGACGACGTGCCGGAGGTCGACGCCGGCCTTCAGGCAGTAGAGGAACTGCACCTGCACGGGCACCGAACCGGCTACGCCGTGGGGCCTTACGGCACGATGCGGTTGACCCTGGGTCGCGCGGAGCAGGTGTTCACAAAGGTCGCCGCTCGGGAACCTGGTGAGGTCACCCCCGACGCGGGCGCAAAAGAAAATGATCAGCCTGCAAGAGCGGAGACCAGGCGGCCTACGTACGGGGGCACATCCGCTTGGGAAGGGCCGAGTGAACCCGACGGGCCCGAGTCCCCAGCAATCTAGAACGCGCTCCCGCAAGAGCCCATACCTGTCCTTCAGCGTTCGAGGAGCCCCAGTAGGGGCGTCCTCGAACGCTGCTGCCGTTCGTTGGCCGGCGTAACGTCCGCAGCGAACTGTTCCGCTCTGTTCGTTCAGGCGGGAGCGGGGTCGAGGAGAAGCGAGTCGAGAATGGCAGCTGTGCCGGTGGGATCGGTCGTGTGGTGCACGGTGCGGATGCCCAGGGTCTCGGCGGGCGGCAGGTTCTCCGCATGGTCATCAACGAAGACGCACTCAGGACCGGTCAGGTCTAGGGCGTCAAGCGCGCGCTGATAGATGAGCGGCGACGGCTTCCGTACGCCCTCCAGCTCCGACAAGATCACGGCATCGAAGAAGTCCGTCCACATGCCCTTGTCCTCGTACGGGTTGTAGGGCTCGATCCCGAACGAGTTGCTGAGCATGGCCACCTTGATCCCTGCCGCGCGAGCGCGCTTCGCGGCTGCGACGATCTGAGGCTCCGGGTGAAGGTTGGCCAGAGCGCGCCGCATCAGGTCGGTGGAGTCGATACCAAGGATGCCGCCGATGACGCGGTTCCAGTCCTCCTGGGTGGCCTCACCGACCTCCAGCGCTGCGTAGATCGCGACGCCGTCGGGATGCTCGTTCAGCGCCGCGAAATACGCGCCTGGAGTCAATCCCTCCGTCCTCTCGAACGCCTGCCCGTTCAGTCGCATCCGAGTGGTGAGCACACCACCGAAGTCGAGAATCAGACCACGGTATGGGGCTGGCAAAGCGGCCTCCTTGCCGATCTTTCCTACGTGTACGCGGTCCCCCGGCCGCAGGGCGACAGGGGGACCGTTGAGTGCCCTCCCCAGAGGGAGAGACCCCCAGTATCGCCTCTCCCCGAAGCACGTGGGCCTACGCTTGACACGAGTGCCCTGTCCACTACGGCGAACGGTCAACCCATGGTGTATGACGGAGAGTTGTTCAGCATCGGCCAACGGATCAAGTGGTGGCGTGAGCGCCGGGGCTTGTCCCAAAGGATGCTGGGAGACCTAATCGGCAGGTCAGAGAACTGGGTCTACAAGATCGAGAATGACCGGATGCCCTTGGACCGGCTTCCGATTCTGATCGCGCTGAGTAAGCAGCTGCGATGCAGTCTGGAGGACCTGACGGGCGGCTACGTGTCCGGAATCGTTACGGCGGGCACGGAGCACGAGCACGTTCCGCTCATCCGACAGGCCCTGTCGCTGCCCGCCTCCCTCCTCCCGCAGCGGATCGGGTCGGTCACCTCCGACGACTTCGAGTCCTCGGTTACGGACGCCTGGAAGGTCTACGAGACGCAGGCTGACGACCGGTACCGCGACGTCGGCGAGCGGCTGCCCACCTTGCTGCGGCAGGGACATGCCGCTCTGCGCGACGCCTCGCCTGAGCAGGAGGGCACCGTCCTCCGGCAGCTCATCAGTCTCTACGGCCTGCACCAGATCTGGCTTCGCCGCGTCGGTGAACCGACCCTCGCCCGCATCGCGGCCGACCGCGGCCTCTCCCTCGCGGACAACGCCGGCGACCCGGCCCTCCTCGCAGCTGCGGCCTGGAACCTGGCCTGCGTTCTCACTTCCGCTGGCGACGTGGAAGACAGCTACGAACTTGCCCGGCAGACCATCGCCCAGTGCCGGCCGCACGACGACTCCAACGCGGAACACTGGTCCGCGTACGGCGCACTACACCTGCAAGGTGCCGTCGCCGCGGTACGCGCCACAAAGGGCCCGAGGGCGTGGGACCTGTACAACGGCGCGCAGCAGGCCGTGGACCGGGTCGGCGCGGACCTCAACCACTGGCACACCTGCTTCGGTCCGACCAACTTCGCCATGCACGAGGTACACCTGAAGGCAGAGGAGGGCGACACCAGCGAAGCACTCCGCGCCGCCGATCACGTCCTCGTCAATGAAGAGGTCCCGCTCGAACGTCGGACCCGGTACCTGATCGAGGTAATGAACCTCAACCGCATCCAGCGAGACGACTACGCGACGGTGCACATCCTCGGCAAGCTTCTGAAGCAGTCTCCGGAGGAGATCGTGTTCTCTCCCCTGGTCAGGGAGGCGGTGGCCGACCTGCTGAAGCGCGAGAAGCCGATGTGGCGCGACGACCTGCGTGCGGTAGCGAAGCACATCGGGCTCGCCGCGTAGGCATATGCCAACCCTGAGCGTTACTCAGCCCTGATTTTTTCTCAGGGGTGGGGCTCGGAAGTGGCCCTACGTTTACGGGTCATGACGACAAGTCACGCTCAGACGGAAGCTGGCGCGGCGCCCTTACCGCCCGCCAATCGCCACCTCCGCCTTGCTCGTGAGGCCGAGGTCGCGCACACGGAGGCCGGTCGTTTCGCGGTCCCCCTCGACCTGCACGAGGGGGCCGCGGAGCCCGCGACCATTCCGCTGGTCCTGACGGCCGATGAAGCGGTTGCTCTGCACGGCAGGCTCGGTGCCCTCTTCCCGTTCGCGGAGGGGGACAGCCGATGACCACACGAACTCCCGCAGATCGTGAGCGCCGCCGCAACCTCGCGGACGCTGCGAACACACCGTTGCCCGCTTTTGCCGGACTGCTCCGGCACGTCCCGGGCCAGCAGCGCCGGACGGGCCCGCTCGCTTCCCTCGACGACCGAGCCGCCCCGGAAGACGGGGCCTCACAGATCGGGACGGAGCGGTGATCGGGCCGGCGTCGCAGCGCCCGACCGCAACTCGTACCGGCGGCCTGGTGGAGGAACGCTTTTCCATCACCAAGCACTCCCCGGGCGAGCGCCCCCCTCCCGTAGACGAGTCCCGCGTCCGCGCCATGAGGCTCGTGACCCGCGAACGTCTCACCTCCCGCGGTCTGACCTGCGTCGCCGACGACGCGACACTCGTTGTCTCTGAGCTGATCACTAACGCCATCGTGCACAGCGGTGGCAGGCAAATCCGGCTGACCCTTGATGTGCGCGATGGCGTCCTGCGCATCCGTGTCCATGACGGCGTGCCCGGCCCTCGCCCCACTGCTCAGTGCCCCGAGGACGACGACGAGCACGGTCGCGGCTTGGTGCTCGTGCGGGAGATCGCCCGAAGCAGACAGGGCGCGTGGGGTGTCAGCGACAACGGCGCCACCACGTGGTGCGAGCTGAGTTTGGTGGCGTGCTGATGACGAACACCGCATTACGCGACGAGACGACGAGCCCGGAGACCATGCCGGTCCGCGTCAAGGATCCGACGGTCCCCACGAACCCTTGGATTCCTCCACACGGTGAGGAGGAGGCCCGGCGGTACCTGAGCGCAGTGCGCGAGTGGGCAAGCGTGGATTGGAACGAGGTGTACGACGACCTCGACACCATCCTGCACGGCGAGGAAGAGATCAGCCACCACGCCGCGGGCCCGTCCGGCGGAGCACCATTACCCAACTACAACAACGATGCCCTTACTCAGCGCTTCCTCATGGCGCTCAAGCTGCTTGTAGCCCGCGCCTTGCGAGACAAAGCCGACGAGAAGCACCCGGACATCGCCGCTCTGATCGGACAGGCCCGCACGCTGCGTGCCGAGGTAGTGGCCGGCGACGCGGGACAGACCATCGGACTCGTTCGGAAGCTGGCGCGGCTCACCCTCGATCTCGCCGAGCTTCTGGAAGAGGCCGGGATCGTCAGGGGGCTGGTCGAGTGCTGACGACCACCAAGACTTCGGCGCGTTCGTTCGGCCCTTCCCTCTGCCCTGCCGAGGAGGCGTACGACTTCGAGCACTTCCGGGACCGCCTTGCCCGGCCCGAGGTCCTTGCTCACGCTGTCGCGGTACGCGTGTTCCGGGCACCACTGCTTGCCGTGCCGGTCGGCGGCCCGCGTCGAGGCGGATACATGTCCTTCGATCTGCTGTCCCTGGCAATAGGGGCACGCGACCTTCTCACGAACCGGCGGGGGTTTCCGGACCTCCGCGTCCGATGGTCGCCGTACCGCGATACCTGCCACACCGTCGAGTGGGGCGAGCCCGCTCCCGAGTGGTGGGAGGACGACGCGGTCTTCGGCCGCTTCTACGGCTACAGCGAGTCCGCCATCACCTCGTTCGTACGTGAACGCCCACAGACACCCTCTTCGGCAACCTCCACTCCGTGTTCCCCCACGGCTTCGTAGTCGCCGAAGAGGGCCCGACTTCCCCGCACTGCCTTGAGAGGACGACGAGTACGATGTGCCAGCACACCCCGCCGTGTCCCACGGCCGAGGCTTCAGACCGAGAGGCCGCCCGCCCCACGGCGGCCCACCCTGAACAGGGCTGGAGCCTGCTGTGCAACGGGGTGCTGCTCTTCGAGGACACCGGCGAGCTGTTGCCGGACGGCCAGATCGTCGCTCCACACCGGCCGGTCGCGCTCGCCGCCGGGAGCACCGCGTGACCACCGCTCCCGAGGCCGTCGTGCCCTACATCACCGCCCGGGAAGGTGAAGAGGCCGACTCGTTCCTCAACCTGCGTATGGGCCGCGGGCCGGACGGCCGGCCGCGTCTCCGATACGTGGATGAGCTGCCGCCGGACCGGGACCTCAAGGACGTGCTCTGGGCCCGCTACTCCATGTCGCTCGACACCTTTGGGCAGCCCTGCGGGACACCACGGTGGCGGATGGTTCACCCTCACCGTCAACGCGTGACGATGGCGCTGCTGCGGTGCCAGGTATGCACCGTCCAGTTGAAGCGCACCGACGGCATCCTCTTCCTGGAAACGGCGGGTGAAGAGGGCTACGACGGTCCGGTGAAGACCGCGCAGCCGCCGGTCTGTCTGGAGCACGCCCGGATGGCGGCAAGCCGGTGCCCACGGCTCAGGGCAAGGGGCCACGTAGCGCTTCTCGCCACCCGTTTCCCGCTGTACGGCGTGATCGGCCACGCGTACCAGTGGAGCGCGAACGGCCTACAGGCCCTCTCGGACATGGACTCCCCCATCCCTTACCGCCATCCCCAGATCGGCATGTTCCTGGCCTCCCAGCTAGTACGGGAACTGCGGGAGTACAAGGTCGTCAACCTGGACGATCTTGTGCCCGCCGCCTAGACGGCCGCCCGGCTCTCCTGAGTGGTACAGACAGGACCGCCGGGCGGCTCACCACCGGCGCCGGACCTTCGCGCGCCGTCCAGCACGAACCCGCCAACCTTCGGCGGTCCGACGAGAACGGAGAGCTTTCGCCGATAGCCTCCCGGCCCCCGGCACGCGTGCCGGCTTACCCGCCCCTGAACACGAACGACCGAAGGAAGTCCATGACGAACACGACCGTCGAGCCCGACGAGGCGACCCGCCTGCGGAACAAGGTGGTGGACGAGCTCTGCGCGGACGGCAACATCTCCTCCCCGGAGATCGAAGCGGTGATGCGCAAGGTGCTCCGGCACGAGTTCACCCCCGCCGACACGCCGCTGGACAAGGCGTACGACACGTACGCCGCCGTGATCACCAAGACGGACGAGCACGGCGTGCAGCTCAGCTCCGTCTCCGCCCCGCAGATCCAGGCCATGATGCTGGAGCAGGCCCAGGTGAAGCCCGGGATGCGGGTCCTGGAGATCGGCTCGGGCGGGCTGAACGCGGCCTACCTCGCCGAACTCGTCGGCGAGGACGGCGAAGTCGTCACCGTGGACATCGACCCCGTCGTCACCGATCTCGCGCGCCAGCTCCTGAACGAGCACGGCTACGGCCGAGTTCACGTCGTCACCGCCGACGCCGCCGAGCCCATCCCGGACCTCGGTGAGGTCGACGTCGTGATGGTGACCGCCGGGGCCTGGGACGTCTCCCCTGCGTGGACCGCGCAGCTCAAGCAGGGCGGCCGGCTCGTCGTCCCGCTGCGGATGCGCGGCCTGACCCGGTCGGTCGCCTTCATCCAGGTCGCGGGCGAGCACGGTCCCTACCTGGAAAGCGAGTCGGCGCGGATCTGCGGCTTTGTCCCGATGCAGGGCTCGACCGCCCACCGGGAAGAACTCCTCCTGGTCAACGGCACCCCGGAGATCGGGCTCAAGTTCGATGACGGCCTGCCGGCCGACCCGCACCGGCTCGACAACGCCGTCACGTTTCCGCGCCACGAACTGTGGACCGGCGTCACTGTTCGCATCCAGGAACTCATCGACACCCTTCAGATGGCGATGGCGATCTCCCTGCCGGGCTTCTGCACGATGGCCGTCGATGAGAACTCGGACTCGGGGCTGGTCGCCCCCGTGAACAAGCGGTTCGCCCTCGCGGCCGTCGAGGACGACACCTTCGCCTACCTCGTCACCCGCCGCACCGAGGACAACAAGCACCTGGAGTACGGCGTGCACGCCCTCGGCCCGCACGCGGAGCAGTTCGCCGACGAGATCGCCGACGTGCTCCGCGACTGGGAGGCCAACCGGCGCGGCGGCCCCAGCCCGGTCATCCGGGTCTATCCGGCCAGCACCCCCGATGACCAGATCCCGGCCGACCGGATCATCGACAAGGTGCACAGCCGAGTCTCGCTCTCCTGGCCCTCGGCGTAACACCGGGAGCCAGGTAATCCCGCACCACCCCAACAGGAAGAAGGGCACATCATGACGAGCGCCACTCTCGCCCCGCCCCCGGTCGCGCCCGCGCCGTCGGCGGACCTGGACGACGACTTCGCGCCCCTGGACGTGAAGGTCGTCATCGCCGAGCACTCGTACGGCCACCTCATGTGCTCCACGGGCGACGGCTGCGGCACCACCTGCGCGACCGGTGCCTCCGCCTGCGGTTCCTTCACGGAGGACCCGGCCTGATCCAGGCCGACCCCTGACCTGTGGGCCGGGCGAAGCGCTTCGCCCGGCCCACAGGCCCCTCTCCCCCTCCCCGCGCCGCCTCATGGAAGGGCCTCATGGCTTCCCGAGCAGCCGCCGGATACCAGTGGCAAGGCGTTGCGATGCTGCGCGCCACCACCAGCCCCGGGCCGGCAGACATCCCCCGTACCCTCGACCTGGACAACGTGGCCGTCACCCGCGGATGGCTGAACCGCATCTGGCAGCGCGAGGACTTCCGCAGCGCGCTGGAGCTGGCCACCCCCGTCCTGTCCGACGCCATCGAGGCCGTCGTCCGGGGTCGGCAGACCGAGCCCCGTCACGTCCGCCGCACCGCGCTGTCGACGGTCTCCTACCTCCTGCGGTGGCAGCACCGGCCGACCCCGCTCGGGCTGTTCGCCGGCACCGCCCCGGTGTCGGTCGGGTCCCGGGCGAGCGCGCGGTGGCGTGACAAGCACCGCGCGATGATTCGGCCGGACGCCGAATGGGTCACCGACATGGTTCTCCGGCTCCAGCGCACCCCCGCGTTGCTGAAGCGGTTACCGCTCGTCGCCAACAACGCCGCCCGCGCACGCGGTGACCGGCTCGTGGCACCGGGTCCGCCCTCCGACGGCCACGCCGTCCTGCTGGCCCCGGTCGAGATATCCGTCCGCAACGCCCGGCCGGTGGCCGCCGCCATGGACGCGGCCCGCACCCCCATCCTCTACGGCGACCTCCACAGCCACCTGCGCGACCGCTTCCCGCAGGCGACACCGGAGAAGATCGACGCCCTTCTCACCAGCCTGGTCGAGCAGCATTTCCTCATCACCAGCCTCTGGGCGCCCATGACCACCGTGGACGGCTTTCAGCACCTGTGCCGCGAACTGGACCGGCACCAGGCGGACGACGTCCCGGAGGTGCAGGACCTGGTCCACGCGCTGTACGCGCTGCGCGACGACGTGTCCGCCCACCAGCCGACGCTTTCCGACACCAGCGTGAGCGCCGTCGCCGCGCGGATGCGCGCCCTCACCACCGTCACGCCGACACCGCTGCTCATTGACACCGCCCTCGACTGCGAGACCCAGCTCCCGCAGTCCGTGATCGCGGAAGTGCAGGCAGCCGTGTCGGCCCTCTACCGGACTACCCCGCAGCCCTACGGCTACCAGCACTGGCGCGACTACCACCGCCGCTTCCGGGCCCGGTACGGCGTCGGGGCCCTGGTGCCGGTGATGGACCTGGTCGCCGACAGCGGTCTGGGCCTGCCCGCCGGATACGTCGGCTCCGAACGCGGCGCCGCCCTGAAGGTGCGCACCGACCGCGATGAACTGCTGCTCGCACTGATGCAGCAAGTCCTCCTGGACGGCCGCGATGAACTGCGGCTGACGGACGACATGGTCGACGCCTTGGAGAAGGCCGCCGGAGAGGACGAGCGGCTGTTCGTACCCCGGGTGGAGGCCGCCTTCGAAGTCCACTCACCCAGCACCCGGGCACTGTCCAGCGGCATCTTCGATGTCCTCCTCACCGCGATCCCCCGCCCCGGCAGCAGCATGGCCGGCCGGTTCGCCCACGTCCTGCCGCCCGAGCATCAGGACGCGCTCGCCGCCACGTACCACGGGGCGCCGGACGCCCTCACGGCGCAGCTCGTGTTCCCGCCGCGCCGCCACCGCAACGAGAACGTCACCCGTACGTCGCGGCTGCTGCCGCACGTCATCGAGCTGTCCGGCCACCAGGAGATCGACGAGACGACGATCCCGCTCGCCGACATCGCCGTCACCGCGGACCCGCGCAGCTTCCACCTCGTGCAGCTCTCCACCGGCCGGCGCATCGACGTGCGGGTTCTGCACGCCCTGGAAGGCGGGACACAGACACCACCACTGGCCCGGTTCCTCGCCGAAGTGGCCAACGGGCGGTACGCCGCCTACAAGCCGTTCGACTTCGGCGCGGGCTCCCGGCTCCCGTTCCTCCCCCGGGTGCGCTACCGCCGCACCATCCTCACGCAGGCCCGATGGCTTCTGATGGCCGACGACCTGCCCGGCCGCAAAGCCTCGACCGAGGAGTGGGAGGACGCCTTCACCGCCTGGCGGGACCGGCTACGGGTCCCCATGCAGGTCGCGATCATCGAGTACGACCAGCGCCTTCCCCTCGACCTGTCCCACCCGGTCCACCGCCGGGCCTTGCGCGCCCACCTCGACAACGCCCGGCGTCTGGAGCTGCGCGAGGTCCCGGACGTAGACGCCCACGGCTGGATCGGACGGGCACACGAGATCTGGCTCTCTCTGGGCCGGTTGCAGCCGGAGACCGCGGATGTGCCCCGGCCGCGCCCCGCCACGGCGCCGGTCCCCGGGCGGCACCTTCCGGGCGCCGGTGACGTCCTGCTCGCGCAGCTTCACGCCCACCCGCGCCGCTACGACGAGATCCTGAGCCGCCACCTTCCCAGCCTCCTCGCCGCGTTCGGCGACACCCCGCCGGGCTGGTGGTTCACCCGGCACCGGGAGATGGCCCGCCCGGACGCCGACCAGCACCTCGACCTCACGCTGCACCTGCCGCCGGACGCATACGGGGCCGCCGCCCAACACGTTCGTACCTGGGCGGACAGCCTGCACGGGACCGGTCTGGCGGCCGGACTCGTCCTGGCTCCCTACCAGCCGCAGACCGGGCGCTTCGGCAGCGAGGCAGCCATGGACGCCGCGCACCAGGTGTTCGCCGCAGACTCCGCCGCCGCCCTCGCACAGATCCAGCTCACCGAGCGCACCGACGTCTTCGCCCCGCAGGCCCTCGCCGCGGCCAGCGCTCTGCACCTCGTCACCCCCCTGGCGCCGAACAACGCGGCGGCCGAGGAGTGGTTGGTGCGCAACCTCCCCCAGAGCACGGGGCGACTGAACCGGGCCCTTCGTACCCAGGTGCTCGAACTCGCCGCACCGAACGGCGCCTCCGCGCTCGCGGCCCTCCCCGGCGGCCCTGCGGTCGCCGAAGCATGGCGGGCCCGCGCCGCCGCCGTGGACACCTACCGGAACGCCTTGACCGGCCAGCGTGATCCCCTCGGCGTCGCCCGGTCTCTCCTGCACCAGCACCACGTCCGGGCCCTGGGCGTCGATCCGCGCGCCGAGGAGACCACGATCCGGCTCGTACGAACCGCGGCCCTCCAGCACAGGATGGCCGCCCGATGACCGCGCCGGCTGCCACCACCGCGACGATCCTGGAGCAGTACACGGCCCACCTCGCACAACCCGCTCCGCCGCCCCCGGACGAGCCGTGGGCGGTGCAGTCCCTCGCCGACGGCGCCGCCGGAATCAGCCTGCTGCACATCGAGATGGCCAGCCGTCACGGCGGTTCCTGGCGCCCCGCCCACCGATGGATCACCGCCGCAGCGGGCGGGCACATCAGCGCGGCCGACACCGCCGGACTGTTCCTCGGCGCCCCGGCCCTCGGCTTCGTCCTCACCACCGTCCCGCCATCCTTCCAGCACCTGTACGAACCGGCGCGCCGGACCCTGCACCAGCACATCACCGACCTGACCCACCGCCGCGTGGACGCCGCGCTCACCCGCATCCGCAAGGGCGACCTGCCCACGTTCGCCGAGTACGACCTGTTCTACGGCCTCACCGGCATCGGGGCCTACCTCCTTCGGACCGACCCCGAAGGGCTCCCCCTGGAACGGGTCCTGAAGTACCTCGTTGCCCTGACCCGCCCCCTCGCCCCCGACGGCCACGGCCTGCCGGGCTGGTGGGTCCGCCACGACCCGGCCCGTGGCGAGTCCCCCCACTTCCCGGGCGGCCACGGCAACTTCGGTGCAGCCCACGGCATCACCGGTCCACTTCTCCTGCTGGCCCAGGCCATGCGCCGCGGCATCGCCGTCAGCGGCCACCGCGAAGCCATCTGGAGCATCTGCGAACACCTTGACGCCTGGTGCCAGCTCAGTCCCTCCGGTCCCTGGTGGCCCGAGCACATCTCCCGCCGCGACCTCGACCTCGGGCGCCCGCACCACGACGCCCCCACCCGGCCGAGCTGGTGCTACGGAACCACGGGCATCGCACGAGCCGGGCAACTCGCCGGGCTCGCCCTGCGCGCCCCCGACGTCCAAGCGTTCTACGAGGACGCCCTGTACCGCGCCCTGACCGACCCCGCACAGCTCGCCCACGTCACCGACTCCGGCCTGTGCCACGGCTGGGCAGGCATCTACCAGACCACCACCCGCGCCGCCGCCGATGCCCGCGACCCCCGACTTCAGACCCTCCCGAAGCGCCTCGGCGACACCCTCGCAGCGAACGCCCAGCCGGACCTTCCCAAGTCCGGCCTGATCAACGGCGTCGCCGGTACCGCGCTCGCCCTCACCACCTACGCCTCACAGCAGGCCCCGATCTCCGGATGGGACGCATGTCTCTTGATCAACTGATCTTGACGGAGCCGACCGCGATCCAGCGCGCGGTCTTCGCTGCCCTCACCGGCCTGCCGATCCCCGAGGTCGCAGCCCAGTACGCGATGGAACCGACGATCCTGTACGACGCCGTGGCGGTCTACGACCAAGCTGGCCGGGAGGCCCTGGCCCGCCACGCAGCCGCCACCGACTGGTGGCAGGTGTACCTCCATTTCACCGACTGGACGAACGCCGACACCACCTTCACCACGCACGTGCTCCCGGTGCTTCTGGAGGCGGAGGCTGCGGGGCTCATGGGCGGCTGGTGGTACACCCGCAAGCACCCGTGCTGGCGCCTGCGCCTTCGTCTACAGCCCGAGGCCGGAACCAAACTGACCCTCGGCGACGGCTTCGACCGTCTCGCCTCCGACGGGCATCTGCAACGGTGGTGGCCCGGGATCTACGAGCCGGAGACCGCAGCGTTCGGGGGCACGGTCAGCATGACGGCCGCGCACGCGCTGTTCGTCACCGACAGCCGAGAGGCACAACAACTAAGGCAGCGCGGGGACCTAGCCGTGGGACCCCGGGAGCTGTCCGTTCTCCTCTGCACGATCATGATGCGCGCCGCGGGCCTGGAATGGTACGAGCAAGGGGACGTGTGGCACCGCGTCATCACGGAAGAGCACCGATCGGCCGTCAGCGACGTCCCGGCAGACCGGCTCGACGCCCGCGCGCAGGAGATCCGGCCGCTGCTCTTCGCCGACAGTGATGTCCTGCTGCGCCCCGGCGGGCTGTTGGAACCCGTCGCCGAGTGGGCCGCCGCCTTCCGCAGCACGGGGCAGGAACTCCGCCGTGCCGTACAGGACGGGACGCTCGACCGGGGGCTGAGGCAAGTGCTCAGCTATCACGTGATCTTTCACTGGAACAGGCTCGGCCTGTCCATGCGCGGGCAGAGCATCCTCGCCTGGGCAGCCAGGGCAGCCATCCTGCACGGGGAGAGATAAGGGTCATGACGATGCTCATCCTCGGCGGCAGTGGCTTCCTGGGATGGATTGCTCAGGCAGGTGAGAGCGGCCGGGCAGCACCCGGCCGCCCCGCGTTGACATCTGAAACCGTGTGCCGGCCGGACCTACTACTACGACGCTAACGCCCCTGGCCATCGGGCTAGGACGTACGAGAGAGGGCATGCCATGACCACCCCTTCGCAGCCGAGACGATGGGTGAGCCTCGGTTCGGTGTTCGGGGGCCACACCCCGGTCTAC
Source organism: Streptomyces sp. NPDC088746 (assembly GCF_044751065.1). Taxonomy (NCBI): domain Bacteria; kingdom Bacillati; phylum Actinomycetota; class Actinomycetes; order Kitasatosporales; family Streptomycetaceae; genus Streptomyces; species Streptomyces sp. NPDC088746. The sequence goes on along the minus strand of NZ_JBIVLA010000007.1, from coordinate 5,344 downwards.
TCGATCCCGCAGCCCGCTTCCGGCCCCTCGCGTGCCCCCGTGCCGCCCGTCGGTGAACCCGCTGAAGAGGACGCCGAGGAGCTGATGCGTGAAGCGCGCTACAGGCCGAAGGTGCCGTACCCCGGCGCACGCTCGATGCCTTGGGACAGCGAGTGCATGGACTGCGGGGCACGTCGCAGACCCTCGCTTCAGGATGTCGAGCGCGGTGTTCGGTGCAAGCACATCCGGCGGAGGTCCGGCGCATGAGGCGAGCACCCGTGACCGCGCAGAGCGCGGTGTTCCAGTGCAAGTTGTGCCCGAACAAGGGGACAGACCGGGAGATCCGAGGTGTCGGCGCGCGGATGGCTGCGTATCGGGTGTGCAGCTCGTGTGACTTCTGGCTGATGTGCCTGGGGTACGCGATGCTCGGCGACCAAGACCCGGACGGCCGGCGTGCCCTCCGGATCGCCGGCGTCCATTACCTGTCATGGACCGAGGAGCAGGGGTTCCCCCCGGAGATCGGCTACGTAGGGGGCGGGGAGTCCCGCTACGTCCTGCTCGAAGACCCGACAGGCGCCGTGCACGTGACGCGCCGCCTCTGGCTCATGGGCACCATCCCAGATGCGTTCCGCGACCGGATGCCGGACAACGCGGTCTTCGCTCCGCCAGCCTAGGAAGGTAGGCCGCTTCTTACACGGGCGGTGCGTCGTGAGCGCTGTCCGGCGGCGCGGGGTGTGTGTGGTCCACCGCGGTTCGGTTGGCGTACGGGGAGTGAGGCTTCGGAGATGCGGGCGCCGCAGACTCATCGGCGTCGACGTGCTGACGCTCGTGCTGGGCTCGCAGACTCGTCTCCTTCTGGAGGCCGGACACGCGGTGGTCTGCACCGCGAGCAGTGCTGCGGGCCTTGATGGCCTCGGCCCGGAGCTGCGTGGCTCCCTCGTTGTCCTTGGCCTTGGCCCGCCGAAGCAGCGCGGCCTTCTCCTGTTGCGGCATGTCCGCTTCCGTCAGCACAGCTTCGTACTCGCTGACGGGTCCGGCCTGCCGGGTAACGTCCTGGAGCCGCGTGTCCATCTGCTCCAGCTCCTGGACGGTCTCCTCACGGGTACGAAGGAGTGCTTCCCGGTCCGCCTCGACCGCAGCACGCTCGTCACCGCGGAGTGCTGCCCGCCCGAAACGGCCCGTCGCGGCCAGCTGCTGTTCAAGACCCTCGATACGGGCCTCGCTGCCGTTCAGTCGAGCGGTGCGGTCCGCGATGGTGCCGTCCAGCAACCGGACTTCGCGGATGGCCATGGCCCGTTGGGCAACGTCCTGATGACGGCGTTGGAGCGCGAGTGAATTGGGGCCTGCACCGGCAGCGGCCTCCTGTTCGGCACGATCGGCGGCGGCTTCCGCCTTGTCAGCCGCCGTCGTTGTGGCGCGGGCAGCGATGGCGGCCTTGCGCACGGCGTCACGCAGTGCCGAGCTACTGAGGTGAGCGTATGGACGGTCAGCCGTCGGCGCAGGCCCCGAGGGTGTGGCCGGCTCCGTGGTCGGCTCGGCGTTCGCCGGTGCGGGGCGGTCCTCGTGTTCCGGAGCCTCTTCGGGAGTGTCTGCGTCGTGGTGCTCGTCGGCGCCAGGGGCGCGGGGGATCGGGAGGTCCGCTACGGCCTGGCGGACGTGGGCAGGGACCGCGTTCTGCGGGAGTTCGGTGAGGATCATGCGTTCCTCGGTGCCGCTCTCGATCTCGCGGATGAGGCCCGCGACGGCGCGGTCAAGCTGTTCCTGGTCGGTGAGTGCGTCGCCGTGGCGGGCGCGGTCGGCGTCGGTCTCGTAGACGGAGAGCGGCAGGAAGAGGTGGGACTCCTTCTTGTCGCGGCTCATCATCGTGTAGAGGGCGTTCGCCTGAGCGCCGGGTCCGTAGACTAGAGCCTCTTGGACGGTGAGGCCCTGCGACTTGTGGCCGGTGATCGCGTATCCGAGGCTGAGCCCGCCCTGTGCGATGTAGTCGGCGTCCACCCATTCGGCAACGTCACGGTGGCCGTCCTCGGTTTTTTCCCGCCACTCGACCAGCACCCGGCGTTCCTCGTCCACGGCGCGCACGATTCCGCGGTAGCCGTTCAGAACGTCGTCGTTCTGCCCTCGGCTCTTCTTGCCCCGGTAGTCGTTGACCCGTAGGAGGACCTGGTCACCGACGGACAGGGTCAGCTCGCCGCCACCGGGCAGCGCGTATGCGTGCTCGGGACCGGTGAGGTCGCCGTTCTCCTTCCGCAGTGCGCGGGCGCCGATATTCAGCTCTTCCACGATCTCGTTGGTGGCGGCGAGCATGAGGAGCTGCTGCACGGCGGTGTGGTCGTCAGTGTGCGCGGCCCGCTTGTCGGCCCAGACGGTGAGCATCGCGGCGAGGGTGGCGTCCTTGTCCGCGAGAGCGTGCACGCGGCCGGTCCCGGCGAAGGTCCGGAGCGATTCCACGCGGTTGTCGTCGCGCCACAGCTCCAGTGCCCGGCGCTCGACCATGTCCTTCTGGCGGAAATTCTGGCTGAGGGTGAGCCCGCCCACGAGGTGGTGCACGGCGGCGAAACTGCCGCCGATGCCGGGCGAGTGGAGCTGCTTGGGGTCACCGATGCCGACGACCTTCGTGCCGGTTTCCGCGGCGTGAGTGAGGAGTTCGGCGACGTCGCGGTCATCGCACATCGCGGCTTCGTCCACGACCAACACGTCCACGCCGGTGAGGCCGGAGCCTCCGTTGCGGATGCCGGTCAACCAGGACGCGACGGTGCGGGACTCGATGCCCGCCTCGGCCTTCAGGTTCGCGGCGGCGACGGCGGCCGTACTCGCGCCGGCGATGACGAGACCGTGCGCCTCCCACGCCTGGCGCGCGGTGTCCATGATCGTGGTCTTGCCCGACCCGGCGATGCCCACGACGGCGTCGATTCCGTGCCCGGCCGTGAGCAGCCGTTCGAGGACGGCACGCTGTTCGTCGGAGAACGTGAAGCTGCCGCCGTGCTGAGCCTCGACGGTGGACAGCGTCATGTCGACCGTGTCGCTGCTGACGACGGCGGCCTGAGTGCCGAGCCGGTTCGTGGCCTCAGAGACGATCAGCGCTTCGGCCGCCACGACATCCGCCGTGGTGTACCGGTCGGCGTGCGCGAAGTGCTGGGCGCCCTTCGGGTTGAGCTGGACCGCGTATCCGGCTTGGCGGAGTACAGAGTTGGTGAGCTGTTCGGCCTCGGCGGCATCCGCGACGCCGTACGGGAGGGCGTCCAGCACGGCGGCGATGGCGGCGGCGTGGGTGAACTCCTTGGAGTGGCTGGTCAAGCCGGTCTTGGGGTCGAAGACCTGGGCGCACAGCTCGTCCAGGGTGGGGTTCTGATCTGCTCGGTCCTGTTCCATCGCGCTGGCTGCGATCGCGTCGGGGTCGTCTCCGGCCGCACGGCCTTCGGCCTGCCAGTAGGTGCGGAGAACATCGTCCCCGACCCCGGCGGCCTCGCCGTTCTTCGCGGCCTTGGACGCGGTGGAGGCGGCGGTGCGCTCGCGGGTCGTGGCGCTGTCGTAGTCGATGCCGAGCTTCGTCAGCAGGTCCCGGACCTGGCTGTCGCGCTTGCTGAAGAGCCGGATCGTGGCCTCGGGGATCGCTGCGATTTCCCAGGCTCCGGTCCGTTCCTCTCGGCGGAAGCTGATGCCGAACTCGTTGGTCAGCTCGCGGCGGATGCGGGCATTCATGAGGGACTGGGTCGCGCGGGTGTGCCGGTGGAGGTCGCGGCCCCCGCTGGCCATCGTGGACCACTTGCCATCGGTGCCCTTGACCATGTTGGCCAGGGTGAAGTGCAGGTGGAAGTGGGGATCTCCGTACGGGGCACCGTCGACGGGGCGGGCGGCGCGGTGGACCATCATCCAGCCGGAGAACCCGCTCGTCTTCACGGTCTCCGCTTCGTCGCCGTCGCCGTGGTGGCCGCGCATGGCGTACGCGGTCCACCGCTCCAGGGCGCCGATGGACTCCCGGCCGGCGGCCGTGTAGATGCCCTCGACCTGGGCGGCGATCTCCTCGGGCGCGTACGCGAGGAACGCAGACTTCGACTTCGCCAAGTCCAAGGTGACGTCAGCACCGCGGTTGCCGACTTGCACACGGCCTTCGAGGAGGGCGGCCTTGATCTCCTCGGCGTCCCACACGTCCTCGGGCGTGAGCCCTGCCGCCTTGGCCATCGCGACGGCTTCGCGGACGTCCATCGGCAGGTCCCGGAGACGACGTGCACCTTCGCCTGCGGTCTGGGCGTACCGGCGCTTCATGGAAGCGGCGTCGAACAGGTCGGCGGGCTGCTGTCCGGTCTCGGTGGCGTGGGCCTCGACCGCGCGCAGGAGTGCACGGGCGTCCAGGTGGCCGCCCGCCTCGGCGGCGACGGCCTTCTCCACCGTGTCCTCGCCGTAGAGGTCGACGGCGTTGAAGCCGACGGCGTCGGCGAGCTTCAGCACCGTCGAGACGGGGACACGGTGCGTCTCTCCGAACCGCTTGAGCTGGCTCTCCATCCGGCGGAAGGCGTCCTGCTTGCGCTTGGAGTCAAGCAGGGAGGTCGGGTTCACGCTGCGTTCGGCGGCGGCGCGGCGGATGGCGCGGGCCAGGGGGGCGGCGGGGAGCTTGGCGGCCGGCGCGATGGCCAGCTTGGGTTCCACGAGGGTCTGCCCGGTCCGGGGGTCTTCCCCGAGCATGAGGCGCCGGGCGGCCGGGAACTGCTCGGGGGCGAGGGTGCTGCCGGGGGTGATGTCGAACTCGGTGAGACCGTTTCCGATCCAGACCAGGGGGCGTTCACTGGCGTCCAGGTGGTAGTCCACCTGTCCGTCGGCGGGCCGTGGAGGAAGGGCCTTTTCGCCGTAGAGATCGCGGGCGTCGAGCCCGGCTGCGGCGGCGACTTCCACGGCGTCGAACCCGGTGAACCGCGCCGTGCCCTTGCTGCGGAGGAGTCCGCGGGCGCGGAAGAAGGCGCGCTTGGCCTCGCGGTTGGCGAGCAGGGAGGCGACGGGGGCACCGGCGGCTTCGGCCTTGGCCTCGATGGCGGCGACGAGAGGGGCGGCGTCGACCGCTACGGACTTCCCGCATCCGTGGCCGCCGGTAAGGCGGTACTCAACCTGCTCGTCGGACGGGCCGATCATGGTCACCCATCCCACCGGCCCGCTCACCCCCCGTTCTCATTCGGTCAGTTTCGGTCGTCTTGGCTGATTGTATCGTCACGAAGTGACGATACCTTGGTCCTCTTAAATCAAGATCATGATCAACGAGGGGGAACCTCGGGCACTCGGAGCTGTCTAGTACGGGTTGACCTTGCAGATGTCAGTTCTAAGCTGCATGCGATCTTGCATAGGTCAGCGTGACCTTGCATCGAGGGGCGGGGTTAGT